>NZ_CP009279.1:2460321-3075401 GCF_000758545.1 Paenibacillus sp. FSL H7-0737
AGCGACAGATTCAGATGCAGATGGTTATCGATATAGCGCATGGCCGATTGAATATGCGATGAAATAATACTGGGTATGGTGGAACTAGTACGGCTATATAGCTCATTAATGAGGACCAGAATCTGGATCAGATAAGTTAAAGCCAGAACCTCACTGCCGTATTGAGGATTCTCCAAAATTGCAATCAGGCGATAAGCAAGGGTCATGTACTCTGCAAGCAGTGTTTCATCCATTTGAGCGAGATTCTGCTCTCCGGGCTGACGGTTCTGGAAACAGGCGAGCAGATTTGTGGTTGCGGTGCAGAAGGGATATACAAGTGGAGCTTTGAAATGAATTGTTAATCGTTCGTAAGGCTCCGGAGATAGATTAATAATTTTATGAATCTCGTGATTGTTGAATAAGAGCACATTGCCACGTTGAAGCGGATAGCTGTACTGATCCACAAATCCGTTCACCGTGCCGCCTAAAAATAGGAAGATTTCAAAGTGATCATGAATATGAAAATCTTTGGTGGGTGAGATCGGTGAATTGCCGATGCCCGCCAGTATGTCGCCTTCGAACGGCTGATAATACTGGGCATGTTTCATCCGGATAACCCCTTTCAGATTAATAGCAACAAACGCAATAAATAATCATTAATCGCAAAGACATTGCAATAATACAACACTAAACTATAGAAGAAGATTACGCAATAAACCAAGTATATAGCTGGTCTGAATATGAGTAGGACGGATCTGCATCTGCTGAATAGACGCAATTGAAAGGGTGGATGGTGTATGAATAGTACGAAACACCGCAAATATTGGCTGGATACGATGCTACAGATCGGGAACCCAGTACTTGACGCCTTGTCGCAAAGAAAATTAAAGGAACGGCTGCCCACCGAGTTTCATAGTGACAGGAGCAAGTTTGCGCATTTGGAGGCATTCGCCAGGTTGGCCTGTGGAATGGCCCCATGGCTAGAGCTTGAAGGGCTGGAGGGTGAAGAAGAAGAGCTCAGGGCTCGTTATGTCATATTGATGCTGGAATGCATCGATGCTGCTGTTGATCCATCATCACCTGACTATATGGATTTTAAGTCCGAAGGCCAACCGTTGGTCGATGCGGCATTTCTCGCTCATGCGTTGGTGCGTGCACCGAAGCAGCTTGCCGGTCGGCTGAATGAGCGGGTCAAAGGTAATTTAATAACAGCCTTGAAGCGTACGCGCCGGACTGCACCCAGCGGGAGCAATTGGCTGCTGTTTAGCGCAATGGTTGAAGCAGCTTTGTATATACTCGGCGATTCAGAATATGACCGGATGCGTGTTGGTTATGCGATCCACATGTTCATGGATTGGTATAAAGGCGATGGTATCTACGGGGATGGCAAGGACTTTCACTGGGATCATTACAATAGCTTTGTCATTCAGCCGATGCTTGTGGATGTGGTTACACTTTTTGAACGGGACTCGGAGCAATACTCCGCATTGAGGCCATTGATTCTGGAGCGGGCACAAAGATACGCAACTGTTCTGGAACGGATGATTGCGCCGGACGGAACGTATCCGTTTATCGGGCGCTCTATCGTTTACCGTTTTGGTGCGTTTCAGCTGCTATCACAAGCGGCGCTACAGCATTTTCTGGAGGATGCGCTATCACCCGCACAGGTACGCTGCGCCTTGACCGCTGTAATCACACGGACTATGGGATTTCCAGGGACGCTGGATGAGGACGGGTGGCTACGTCCGGGGGTGTATGGTTACCAGCCCGAGCTTGCGGAGAGCTATATCAATACGGGAAGTCTCTATTTATGCGCTTCAGTATTTCTTCCTCTGGGGTTACTTCCTTCAGATCCTTTCTGGGCAGGGACAGAACTGAAATGGACAGCACAAAGAATCGCAGCCGGAGAGGATGTTATGAGAGATCATGCCTTGAGTAGATAGGGGGATCTGATCTAATCGGTCAAAGGGAGGGGAAAAGCATGAACAGACAGGAGCTTTTCGGAATTGTCCAAGAAATGAAGCCAGCAGATCTGAGCTTGTATTATCCTGATGGAGAGTCGGATGCTTTTTGGAAACAAGCCTTATTATCCGAGACATTAAAGGAAGATATCAGCGAAATCCGCGAGGAGGCTCAAAGATTAGACAGCCAGCCTATATCAGAGCTGACGGATACGCTATTTTCAATTTTTGCGCGCACAGGTTCGAGGTTGGAATATGAACGGGTCTATTTCGAACGGAGAAGAAGGCTGAATACATATGTATTTATGACCTTGCTTGATCCGGATAATGTCAGACTTCTGGAGAACCTGGAAAATATCCTATGGTCTATATGCGAAGAGTACACATGGTGCCTGCCAGCCCATCTTCCTGCAGATCATAATACAGAGAATATTGATCAGTTTATTGATCTGTTCTCCTCGGAGACCGCTTTTACCCTTGCCGAAATTTCTCTATTACTGGGAGAACGACTTCCGCTGCTTCTTCGATCCCGAATCAGACATGAAGTAGAAAAGAGAATATTTCGACCTTTTATTGAATGTGGTCCTTATGAATGGGAGACTGCACGTCATAACTGGGCAGCAGTGTGCGCAGGGTCGATCGGGGCAGCCGCCTTATTGATGTTGGATGATCCTGCTGCGCTGACGAATATCCTGCTGAAGACAGAGCGCAGCATGAGCTACTATCTGGAAGGCTTCGGGGATGATGGGGCCTGCCTGGAAGGTCTGAGTTACTGGAACTACGGATTTGGCTATTTCACGTATTACAGCGATCTTCTCCGGGTTAGAAGTGAGGGAAGAGTAGACTGGTTTGCAACGGACAAAGTGCGAAGTATCGCTCAGTTCCAACAGAAAGTTTTCATCGGTGGCAATTTTGTCGCCAATTTCTCTGACTCAGAGCCTCGAATTCACATACATATGGGCTTGTCCCATTATTTAGCTGATACCTATCCAGAAGTAGAATGTCCTCCGCCTGTGCTTCGCACTCCTTACGCTAAGGATCACTGCAGCCGCTGGGCTCCGGCTTTTCGAAATCTCATCTGGAGAAGGACCGGCGATGAGAAACAGGATCAGGATTGGGGAGCCGCCAGTTATTATCTTCCTGATGCGGGATGGCTTGTCTCGCGTTATCAGTCCGGAGGAAGTTCGTTCGGCTTTGCGGCTAAGGGAGGGCATAACGCTGAACCTCATAATCATAATGATCTGGGACAGTTCATTCTGTCAGGTGGAGGCGAAATCTATGCAGCTGATCTCGGCTGTGGAGAGTATACGGCTGAATATTTTAGGGCTGGCCGTTATCAATATGATTGTAACGGCTCGCAGGGACATTCGGTTCCGATCATCGGCGGCCAGTATCAACTGGCTGGCAGGAAGCATAGTGCTACAGTTCTGTACGCGTCGGCTGCGGTTGAAAAAGATGAACTGAAGCTGGAGCTGTCTCAGGCATACGAAGTGGAAGAGCTTCAATCCCTGATCCGCTCTATGGTTTGGTATAAGGGGCAGCATCCTCGCTTGGAGTTAATGGACGAGTACCAGTATAACGGTAAGTCAGTGAGCTGGACAGAGCGGTTCGTTACCTGGCGTCGTCCGAAAATGCTGCGTTCTGGTGTTGTGCTGCTGCCCGGAACTGGAGTAGGCGGAGTGGAACTGACTTATGATGTTCAGATCGTTGAGCCAGAGATTACTGCACGTGAGTACCGGGATCATTTTGGCAGGGATACGGTCTGGCATACGCTAGACTTTCATGCTCTTCAGCCCGGTTCTGAAGGGAAATTAGTATTCACCTTTCAATTTATATAAATCATGAAAGAAATAGTGAACCATTCTAAGAAGGCGGTGTTTGAAATGAATATAACGGAAAACCCAACTTGGCTGGATGAAGCTTGGAACAAGGCACTTGAAAAGACAAGATGTAACAGTGGAAAGATCGGTGCAGAATTTCCACACGCGAGTCAAGATGGTAAATACTTGCTTGAAGCGCCGAACTGGTGGACAGCAGGGTTCTGGCCGGGAATGCTCTGGCAGTTTTATTCTGAAAGTGGGGACGAAAGCCTTAAAATGATCGCAGAGCGCTGCGAAGAGAGACTCGACGAGGTACTGGACGGCTACGTTAAGCTGGATCACGATTTAGGCTTCATGTGGATTCTTACCAGTGTGGCAAATTATAAGTTAACGGGTAGCGAAGCGTCGCGAATTCGGGCATTAAAGGCGGCCAACTATCTGGCAGCCCGCTTCAATCTGAAAGGGCATTATATTCGGGCTTGGAATCCATGGAGTGAAGGGGAGGACAACAGCGGAGTTGCTATTATCGACTGCTGCATGAACACCAGCCTGTTGTTTTGGGCTTCCGAGACAACGGGTGATCCCCGCTATCGTCATATCGCAGAGGCGCATATGGATACTGTGCTGGAGCATTTTATCCGACCGGACGGCTCCGTGTACCACATCGTCAAATTCAACCCGGATACGGGTGAAGTTGTGGAGAAGCTTGGTGGGCAAGGCTTTGCGCCCGAATCGGCTTGGTCACGCGGCATGGCTTGGGCTATTTACGGCCTAGCGCTTGCCTATCATCATACGGGAAAGCAAAGCTACTTGGATGCAGCCAAGCAGGTAGCGCATTTCTTCTTGACCCGACTGCCGGATGATCACGTTCCACATTGGGATTTCCGCGCTCCCGGTGAAGTCGGCGAGATACGTGATAGCTCCGCTGGTTCCTGCGCAGCGAGTGGATTGCTGCTGCTAGCCGACCAGGTGGATGATTCGGAGTCCCATGTGTACCGGAACGGGGCTATAAGAATAGTGGAATCTCTCTACAAGAATTATGGCAGTTGGGACAATGCGGACGAGGAAGGGTTGCTGCTTCATGGTACAAGTAACTACCCTGAGGACCGGAATATAGATGTTCCGCTTATCTACGGTGATTTTTTCTATGTCGAAGCACTGGCTCGGATTAAAGCCGTAGGACCGTTCTTTTGGGAGTAGGGGTGATTATGATGAACAATGAGAAATCATTTTCTCGGATTGGCGGTAATCCGCTGAAGACCCGTGAGGATCTGGTGATCGCTCTTGAGCAGCTTACGGATCCACTTCGGCCGTTCTACAGCAAAGGTGGCTCACGACTTAAAATTGGCAAAACAGGGGCGAGCTATTCGGCAGCAACTGCTGAAATGGAAGGTTTCTCGCGGGTGTTGTGGGGTCTGGTACCCCTGCTCATTGGTGGTGGAGACAGCGAACTCTGGGACATCGTGCTGGATGGCATTCGGCATGGCACCGATCCTTCTCATGAAGAATATTGGGGAGAGGTGAAGGACTACGATCAGCGTTTGGTCGAAATGGCGGTCTTCGGCTTCGCATTGGCAGCCATTCCGGAACAGATTTGGTTGCCGCTTGCTCCGAATGAGCAGGATCAATTATACCGTTGGCTGAATCAAATAAACGCCCATCCTTGCTATGATTGCAATTGGCTGTTCTTTAACGTTCTAGTCAATATCGGATTCCGCAAAATCGGTCGTCCCTACGACGCAGGACAACTGGAGAGCAATTTAAAGCGCATGGATGATTTCTATTTGGGAGAGGGCTGGTACAGCGACGGGATTAATGGTCACAGCGATTATTACGTACCTTTTGCTATTCATTACTATGCACTGCTGTACGCAAAGCTGATGGAACAGGAAGACTCCGAACGTTCCCGTGTGTTCAAAGAACGGGCTCGATTGTTTGCTGCTGAATTCATCGGCTGGTTCGCACCCGACGGTTCCGCACTTCCTTATGGACGTAGCTTGACTTACCGCTTTGCCCAATCGGCATTTTGGAGCGCCGTTGCCTATGCAGATGTTGAAGGATTTTCTGCTGGTGTGGTAAAAGGTCTGGTGCTGCGAAATCTGCGTTGGTGGTTCAGTCAGCCGATTGTTGACGCCGATGGCGTACTGACCATCGGATATACTTACCCGAATCTGGTCATGGCGGAGAATTACAATGCCCCCGGATCTCCGTATTGGGCGTTAAAGACTTTCTTGCCGCTGGCTCTAGGGGCGGATCATCCGTTCTGGAAGGAAGAGGAACTGCCGCTACCGTCCATTCCGGCTGTCATGGTTCAGAAGCCTGCACATCTTGTCATCGTCCGCGAGCACGCTTCCGGTCATGTAGCGGCCTTCAATAGCGGACATTTATACACGAATGAACATACCCACACCTCGGCCAAATACGAAAAATTCGTGTATTCAACAGGCTTCGGCTTCAGCGTGCCCCGCTCTGAATGGGGGCTCTCCCAAGGAGCGTTCGACGCTATGCTTGCGATGAGCGAGGTCGGAGACAACTTATACCGGGTACGACGCCAGAATATAGAGTCTGAGATGATAGACAACGTCCTTCGTTCCGTCTGGAAACCGTGGGCCAATGTCGAGGTTCAGACTTGGGTTGTCGCCGGACTTCCTTGGCATATTCGGATTCATCGAGTCGAAACTGGACGGTCGCTGGATACCGCAGAGGGTGGATTCGCACTTGGTCAAGAGAATGAAATGATATCGAAGATCGATGTGGCTGGTGCGATGGCCTCCACTGCTTGGGGAACCAGCGCAATCAAGGATTTGCTAGGTTGTCGGAAGGGTGAGTTGGTCTGGCCGAACGCCAATACGAACCTGCTTCACCCTCGAACGGTGCTGCCGATGCTGACGAGCACCCTTGAGCCGGGAATTCATTGGCTCGCTTCGGCCGTCTATGGTTGTCCCTCAGAGGGGGCTTTGGATATTCAGGCTGATCAAGCTGATGAGGTCCTCAAGCATTCACCTGAGCAAGATTTGAAAGTTAAGTTCAGCGAGGGAACGTTAACCATTGTCACTCATTTTGGGAGAGAAATCGTTCTTAATATATAATGAGTTGGTTGAATATTTCTCACACTAATTGAAAAGTCACAACAATAGCCCTGATGCAGAACTACTGCACTAGGGCTATTGTTTTTATGTGGATTTTTATGATTTTATCTTTTAATTATTGAGTTTTTTATCAAATGTTTTCTTAGATGGACAATTATGCTATAGTACTCTATCTAGTCATTTACAGAAGTATTGATTTATCAGACGATGAATAAACTGACTTTTGGCAAAACTAGAAATACCGACATCTATAGAAAGATAAGAAAGGCAGGAACTCCTTATGGACAACGGCAGTCTGGTCACGTGGATACTTTCATTTGTTATGATTATAAACATATTGCTCTCTGCTGGTTTTTTATTTTTTGAGAGGAGAGATATTGGTTATACGTGGGCGTGGCTTATGGTTTTTTATTTCATTCCCATTTTGGGCTTTATTATTTATCTCTTTCTTGGTCGTAATTTAGCAAAAAAGAATTTCTTTGGCCTTTCAGCTGAAGAAAGTAAATATCTACAATCAACTGTAGATCATCAATTGGCTACATTAAAGGATCAACGCGAGAATCAGAACGCTTTGTTAACGAAATATGCTGATTTAATTCATATGAACCTTGTTTCATCGAATGCGCTAATGACAACAGATAACGAGATAGCTATTTTTAACGATGGTAAACAAAAGTTTGACTCTTTATTTAATGATATTAGAAATGCCAAAAAAGAGGTCAACATTCAATATTACATCATCCAGCCTGACGATTTAGGGACAAAATTAAGAGATGAATTAACTAAAAAAGCCAAAGAAGGAGTAAAAGTGAGGGTTCTCTATGACGAAATCGGCTCCAAGAGACTTTCTCTTAAGTTCTTTAAAGAACTACTTTCTGCTGGTGGAGAAGTAGAGGTATTCTTTCCATCACTGCTTAGACCGATAAATTTTCGAATGAATAATCGAAATCATAGAAAACTATGTATCATCGATGGGGAAATTGCTTATATTGGTGGATTTAATGTGGGAAATGAATACTTAGGGATAGATAAAAAGTTTGGATATTGGCGGGATACACATTTTAGAATGAAGGGTGGTTCCGTTAATCAAATTCAAGGCAGGTTTCTTCTGGATTGGAAACATGCCCGGAAACACGAGCAGGTAAGCTTCGATCAATTTTCCTTTACTACTGGAAGTCATGCCGGATCAAGTCCCGCTCAAATTGTGTCTAGTGGTCCTAACTCGCTAGTTGAGCATCTGAAAAATATGTATATTAAGCTGATCTTGAACGCCAAACGGAGTGTATATATTCAGACGCCATACTTCATTCCAGATAGCAGTTTTATGGATGCGTGTAAAATTGCACTCCTATCCGGTGTGGATGTACGTATTATGATTCCAAATAAGCCTGATCACCCTTTTGTATACTGGGCAACTTGGGCGTATGCAGGTGAATTATTGAATTATGGAGCGAAAATTCTGTTATATGAAAATGGTTTCTTGCATGCCAAGACGATTGTGGTAGATGAAGAAGTAGCGTCCGTAGGGACAATGAATATTGATTCCCGGAGCTTTAGACTCAATTTCGAAGTTAATGCAATTGTTTATGATGAGCAAGTTGCTAAACAGCTTCAAGAATTGTTTCATGAAGATAGCCAGTTAAGTACAGAGCTTACCCCTGAGCGTTATAAAGAAAGGTCCCTTATAATCAAATTTAAAGAGGGGATTTCTCGTCTTTTTTCGTCTATCCTCTGAATACACAGACCCTATACTCCGTACAAAAGGCGAGCTGTGGACTTGTAAATTCACAGTTCGCCGCGGCACATGGATTCTACTATGCTTCACACGACACCCTGTTTTGATTTCATGCACTTAAGATTGTATGTGCGACCGTATACTTTTGCATATCTGACAATTCGGTCAATCATACGGGTGTCTTTCAGCTTAGTAAACGGGCACGGATCAGGAGCTGTATTCACTTCCAAGATCCATGGCTTGTGACGTTGATCTAAGGCAATATCTACACCGATTTCCTGAAGGCCGGGATAGACAGTGCTAAGCTGTCTGGCGGATTTCACTCCAATTTGCTTCAGGTATCGGATCAATATTGTACAATTCTTTGCGCTTGTGTAGGCTTTCAATAATTCCTCAACCGGATAAATCGTTCCTCCTTGACTCCCGTTTGTAACTACTTTGCGAGGATGCGCCACGCGTCCTGCAACCCCTGTTGCTTCCCACCCACCTTTAGAATTTCGCTGCACCATCACCCGGATATCGAATGGGCGGCCATCGTACACCAACAGCCTGATCCCCTTTTGAACTAAATAGGACTTCCCTTGGGCTTCTCGTAAGAGGGCCCGATATGCCGTGTCGTAATTAGAGAATTTGTGTACGTGGGTACCGGACTGATAGCTGTATTGTGCACGAGTAAGTTCAACCCGTATCACGCCCTGTCCTAAAGATCCGCAGCAAGGCTTAATGTACACCATCTTATATTTTTGTAGCATTTCATAGAGAGTGTTCTTATCCATTTTTTTTGTGAGCGGGACATGTTTATTTAACTCTTGATTTCTAACCAGCACCCTTGTCTTCGTCAGCTTATTGGATATACGACTTATCTGCTTCATCATTTTGTCCCTCCGTCTCAAAAGATCCATAGGCTATATTACGGAAATGCCTCAGCTTTTGATTGGGCAACCACCGAATCGTAGAACACACTGAAAGAACTCTACATATGATTATGGTAGGTATTTATCTATGGGCTGCAGCTTGCGGTCAACAGGAGGCGGCCATCATGCTGCTCGACAAAGACAAATTGCAGGATAAGTTACTTAAAGTAATTGAGGCATTTCCCTGGTATAAGGGGCTGATCGGCGGCGAAAGAGCGAATTATAGCTTAGACACGCTTCCACTTATGACGTCGACAACGCTAGATACCTATTATTATAATCAACCTTTTGATCCTTCTTTGACCGTATATTTGACTTCGGGTACAAGCACTGGCCGTCGAAAAGCTATACTTTACTCTAAGGAAGACGATAAGCACTATATAGATATTAAAACGAGGCTGTACGGTGATCTTATTGCGGGAAGCGGATGTGTTAGCGCTTTGGCGGATATGGGTACTGGGCATGCGGCGAACACTGCACTGTCCATTTTTGAGCGGTTAGGATTGGAACATCATTCAATTCCCTTCGAATTGCCGATCGAGCAGCATATTGAACAGCTTCAAACCTTCAAGCCTGACTTACTCTACACAATGCCTTCCATCCTTGATCATATCGTACATGCTACTAGAGATCCGCGGGCTTTTGGAATCCGAAAGATTATTTTGGTTGGGGAAATCGCCTCATTAGGTTGGCAGCGGAATATGGCCCGTCTGTTCGGTCTTGAACCGCGCGACATCATTGATACGTATGGCTCTATTGAAATAGGCACGATTGCTTATTATTCACATGATCTTGGCAGGTATATTTTTGCTGATGGGATTTTTGCGGAAGGGGTCGGGGCGCAGGAGATTGGCGAAGAACTAAGTCCGCTTAGTAATGATGAAAGTGTTCTTGTTCTTACCTCCATGGTTCGCAAAATGCTGCCAGCTATTCGTTTCGTTACCTATGATGTTGTAAGGGACTTTAGGTCTGTGATGATAGATGGTGTGGAGAAGCAGAGCTTTAGTTCCATCGTCAAACGGGTGGGTCGGGAGCTGAAGCACGGGGAGAAAATAAGCCTGTACGATATCGAACAGGTCGTATACCGACATCTTGAAGATGCGATCATTCGGGTCAAAGTGAGGAAGAATGCGCTGACCGTTTATATCAAAAGTAAATCTGCGGATAACACCATTGTCCCGAAGATCAAAGAGGAAATTAGGGAATGCATTCCGGAAATCGGCATGATGATTCGAAACCATCTGCTGGACGATATTGAGGTCATTATAGTAGGCAAAGACGAGCCGATGGACAGCGGAAAGGTTAAGAACAAAAAGCTATATTACCAGAAAGATAAAGATCGCGCAGAGATGGCCTTCACTGACGGTATTTTGTCGACTATCGGAAATACACCCTTAATCAAGCTGAAGAGCTTGTTCTATAAAAGTGAGTTTGACGTCTATGCAAAAATGGAGCTGATGAACCCGGGGGGAAGCGCCAAAGATCGTCCCGCCCTGCGGATGATCCAAGCGGCATGGAAGGAAGGAACAATAGGCCCTGGAACCACCATCATTGAATCGAGCTCTGGTAATATGGCGATAAGCTTGGCCATGATTTGTAAGTATTTGGGGATGCGTTTTATCAGCGTTATTGATCCTAGAACCACGGAAACGAATCTGCAAATTCTGAAGGCGTTGGATGCCAAAATCGACTATGTCGCCAATCCCGATCCCGTAACAGGGGAGTTTCTTCCTGCTAGACTGAAACGTGTGCAGCAGTTATTGGCGGAAATACCGGGCAGCTACTGGCCGAATCAGTATGCAAACGCAAATAATTATTTAGCTCACTACCATACGACAATGAAAGAAATCGTGACTGATCTTGAACGAGTGGATTATTTATTTTGCAGCGTTAGTACATGCGGAACCATACGGGGTCTTGCGGAATACGCAAGAGATCACGGACTTCGGACCAAGATCGTGGCTGTTGATGCAGAGGGAAGCGCGATTTTTGGCGGAAATAAGAGTACGCGGCGCTTCCCGGGACTTGGTGCCGGCATCGTGCCACCTTTCTGCAGAACAGATATAATCGACCATATCGTGCATGTCTCGGATTCGGATATCGTAAAAGGTTGCCGGATGTTGGCACAGAACGAATCCATCCTGGCTGGCGCATCCTCCGGGGGAATCATTGCCGCCGTTAAGCAGATTGAGCCAGAATTGACTCCGGGAGCTGTCTGCGCAGTCATTCTGCATGATAAGGGAGAGCGTTACCTCGATACCGTATATTCTGACTCATGGATTCAGAACCAATTCGGTCAGGAGCTGTTGGCTGAATGTGATGATCTCCCTGAGATGTAAGAAACGATATGTTTCATAAGGAGGTGACGGTATGCTGTACTTAAATGATCGAGATATACGGGCAGTAGGTGTTGATTGGCCTATTCTTGTGGAGTCGGTAGAGACTGCTGTGGGTATCATCGATTCAGGTGATTATGTGCAGCCGATAAAGCCTTACCTAAGGTATAAGAGTCCACAAAACCGGATTATTGCAATGCCCGCTTACGTAGGGGGAGAGGTGAACGCGGCAGGGATAAAGTGGATTTCTAGCTTCCCAGATAATATTGAGGCTGATCTTCCTCGCGCGCATAGCATCATTGTATTGAATGAACCAAGTACAGGCCAGCCTTCAGCCGTCTTGAACTCTCCGCTTCCCAGTATTATTAGGACGGCTTCCATCAGCGGACTGATGATTCGTTACTTTTTGCTGGCGCGTTCAGTGGAGCGGATTCATCTAGGCATTATCGGCTGGGGACCAATTGGGCAGGTTCATTGTCAAATGGTTACGGCTTTGTACGGGGATCGAGTCGAACGTATCCGGATTTTCGATATCAAGGGAGTAGACTTATCAGGAATCTCATCTCTCTATAGAGATAGGATGGAAGTGGCTAAGACGTGGGCGGACGTTTATCAGCATTCGAATATCTTTATTACTTGTACTGTATCCGAACATCGGTATATCGATCTGTATCCTGAAAAAGGTAGTCTTCTGTTGAATGTTTCACTGCGCGATTATAAGCCGGAGGCGTTAGCTTCGTTAAAAGCCATTATCGTCGACGATTGGGATGAAGTGTGCCGTGAGAATACGGATATTGAGCAGCTTCATTTGGAGCAGGGGCTCACTCGTGCTGACACCCAGATGATTACCGATGTTGTCTTACGCCACAGCCTAGATGAATTCGGCGAAGATGAACCGATCTTCTTTTGCCCGATGGGGATGGCCGTCTTTGATATCGCTACAGCGGTGTATTACGTAAACAAGGCGAGGGAAAAAGGGATAGGGACCGAGCTGGAGTAAGGAGAGCAAGAATGAGAGCAATTCTGTCCATATAACAGCAATAACCCGCTTACTAAGCGGGTTATTCAGTATGTTATGCACTATAGGTATCCTTTATAAATTGAATAAAATGTGCAGTGGCTGAGCTGAATAAATTATTTTTTTTCCAAGCCAAAACATGACTTGTAGTTCGTTCAGGTTCAAATGGAACAAAACAAGTACGTTCACTTTCCCGGATAGAATATGAGCCACTCACACAAATGGCATAGCCAAGCTTTCGTTCTACTAGAAGCATGGCGTTTGTCAAAAGATTATGTGAGGCAAAGATACGAAGACTCTCATTCTCGACCCCAAGCCAGCTTGCAATCTCATTTTGCACAATGGTACGTCGAGGTAGGATTAGCGGTAAAGTAAGAATATCCTGAATACCAATAGAAGACTTCTGGGCGAGAAGATCATCTCGTCGCATCAGAATTCCCCACTGTTCCTGATAAGGCAAGCGAATATAGTCATATTTAGCGGCTTCAATGGGCTCTAATAATATACCTATGTCAATATTACCTCGGTCCAGCTTCTCCCGAATATCATCCCCATCCGCACTATACAATTCATATTGTACCCTAGGGTGTCGATTGGAAAATTCCTCTAATAACTCCGGCAACGCCCTGGATACAGTGGACTCCACACATCCGATAGAAACTACTCCACCAAGCAAATCTTTTTGTTCTGCCAAATCTCTTTCTGTTTTATCTAGTAGTGAAACTATCTCTTTTACTCGCTGTTGAAACAGAAGTCCACTGTCTGTTAGAGTAATCTGCCGTTTTCCCCGAATAAACAAGCGGGTATCCAATTCTTCTTCCAGATCCATTAGCTGTCTGCTTAGAGTGGGCTGGGTAATGTGGAGGATTTCTGCTGCTTTTGTTATATTGCCTATCTTAGCCACTGTTAAAAAATATCTGAGAACACGAACATCCATGATTGTTCATTCCTCCTCTGTTGTTACCTCATTTAATAATAACATCTAGAATTCCCAGATTAAACGATACGTATTAAGCATGATACGTAATTCATCATAGGCATTAGATATTTATTGCTTTAGAAACTACCATGGAAGTATGAGTTCTGTGACTTAAAACGACTACAAAATGGAGTTAAACATATGAGCAAACTAGAAACTGCAATCACGAAACCATTATTATTTTCCAATCTACAACTAAAGAAATTATTTCTCCCCTTAATGATAGAGCAATTATTAGAAGCTATGATGGGATTGGTGAATTCTGTCATGGTAGCCTCTGTTGGGGAGTCAGCAGTATCGGGTGTATCTTTAGTAGAAATGGTGATGTTACTGTTGATTAGTATATTTGCAGCGCTCGCTACTGGAGGTACTGTAATTGTGGGTCAATATCTTGGAAGTAAGCGGGAGAATCAGGCTAGAGAAGCAGCGAATCAATTAGTTTGGTTTGTTGGTAGTGTGGGGCTAGTGATTATGGTTTTGATTTATTTACTGAAAGGATTTATTTTACATGGTTTATTTGGAACGATTACAACTGAAGTGTATGGACACGCGAATACTTATTTATTAATTGTTGGGGTTTCAGTTCCTTTTTTAGCGCTTTATAATGCAGGTGCAGCCGTATTCAGAACGATGGGGAACTCCAAACTACCCATGCAAATAATGTTGGTTGTGAACCTTGTGAATATAGCAGGGAATGCCTTGATGGTATATGGACTTGACATGGGAACGGCAGGTATCGCTATTCCAACGTTATTTTCCAGAATGGGGGCTGCAGTTTGTATTCTTGTTCTAGTATCTAATCCAAAGAATCTCTTATCTCTGAAAAAGACCTTGCGGCATAAATTTGATGGCAAGATGATCAAGCAGATGATGAGAATTGGTGTACCTTATGGAATGGAAAATGGAATGTTTTATATTGGACGGTTATTGATATTGAGTTTAGTCTCCACATTTGGAACAGCGGCTATTGCAGCAAATTCAGTTGGCAGTACGATCGCTTCCTTGCAAGCGTTACCTGGAATGGCTATTGGATTAGGAATGTCTGTTGTGATTTCGAGATGTGTGGGTGCTGGCGAGTGTGCTCAGGCTAGGTATTATACAAGGAAGATTATTGGCATGATCTATGTGGCACAGATCGTTAGTTCTGTTGTAAGTCTAGCTTTGTTTCCAAGCCTACTACGTATGTATCATTTTTCAGAGGAAGCGGGGCAATGGGCAACCATGATCGTATGGAGCCATGCGATCGTCATGATGCTGATATGGCCTTTTGGAAATGCACTGCCAAGTGTTTTTCGGGCGGCAGGAGATGCGAAATTTCCTATGGTCGTAAGCATGATTACTATGATTTGTTGTAGAATTGCGTTCGCTTATGCACTAGTATATTGGTTTCATATGGATATGTTTGCAACGTGGATTGCAGTCTATTGTGATTGGTTGATTAAAGCAGCATTGTTTATTTGGCGGTATATTAGTGGGAAATGGACAAAATTCCAAGCGATACAATAAAGACAGCCCTGATGAAGAATACATCGGGGCTGTCTTGCAACTGGTGCAACTGATTAAAGGGTATAACCGAAGCCTAGTATAGTAAAACACTTATCCTGATCTTCGGGCACCATTTTGATTTCTATCTGATGCTCACTGCTAGCTTCGTTTTGATATAGAATTACCGGATTGCAATGTGTCCAGTTGTTCACGTGAGGATCAGCAGTAACTGCAAGGCTGCCGTCTACGAAGATATCTGCCTTGCCGAATTCGCTGCTGCCGGAATCCTTGTATACGAGGATGAGATTTTTACTCGTTATTGTCAGCTTGAAGCTTTCTTCTCCAGACGCTCTTGAATGCATCCAATTATGAGGGAATTCCGGAGTACCGTGAGAGTCAGCATCCATTTCTACCCGCTGCAAATCGGTATCTATCCCCCAAAATCCGCCTACTTCGATCTTACCTGCGTCAATATAGTTTTTTCGATCCAGCAGGAGGGTTCCTGTAAAATCATTCCCGATAACCGGTCGTTGATCCAATAAGATCTCATCTTCATTCATTAGTGATTTATGGGTTTCGGTGAATAAATAAGCGAGACAATCAGCCATTACCCGGTGCCCCTCATTTGACGGATGATAGATATCATAGAAAAATTGCCGTTTAGAGATGATGTTGCCTTCAGCTTTACTCAGGCGGAACTGCTCGGATACGGCATCCTTTACACTAACCATAGGAAGATTATAATGGCGGCCAATGGGGGAGAGCCGATCCTGCAGGTTCCAGTCATTCATAAACACACTGAACAGAAGGATTACGGCTGGCTGATGATCGGCGGAAAGTATTTTTAAGCATAAGCTTTCAAAACAATTGCCTTTCGTTTCATCCCCTTCGTCGTTTACCGCAAATTCCACTACCACGATATCTGGTGTTACGGAACCGTCTCTAAGAATATCTCTTTCATAGCGGATGACGCCAAGCTCGGAGGGTGTTCCGCCGACCCCAGCCTTCACAAAATGGATGTTCTCGCCACCATTTGTGCCGAATAAGTCTTTAAATCTTAAATACGACTGATAGGCATAACATTCCGTGTGTATCGGCTTAGCACCGGCTCCTTGAGTAATGGAACCTCCAATATAAGCGATCGTGACTTCCTCGCCCTTTATAGCCTTATTCATGGCAGCTTTTAATCTTTTATTATTGCCAGCATGCAGCAAGGATTGTGTAATGATCTTTTGGTACTCATTCGATTCAAAAGCAACTGGTGGTTCAAGGATTAGCTCTGGAACAGAATAACCGTCATGCAAATAAAAAATAACACTCGCAATCGCCAGTTCGCCTGCGTGATTAAATTCAAAAGCAAATTTTCCGAGCACATCATCTTCTTCAGAACCCGGATTATCTGCTAACTTCAAAATAACCTCTGAACCATCGGCGGGGCAGGGTACACGTAAATAACTTCCGGTTTCATATTTACTAGTTTTGCCCCAGTGCTGCAATAAAAAAGTGACTGGATCTTCCTGCGCGTTAGTCCTTCTCACGGATACTCCAATACTGTGGACTAATTTGCGAAATCCTGCACTGCTCCCCAGAAGCTCCAGAATTGCTTTATCTGTGACGCCGCCTATAAATCTGGTCTTATCGATCAGATAGCTGCCTTCCAGATAAACTTCTTGTGAAGGTTTTCCTTCAGGTCTTGCTGTTGCTTCAATTGCTGTTTCATACAGCACAAAAAAGCCGTTTCTACGATCAGCCGGGTCCTTTGGAGCTTTCGGACCTTCAATCTGTTCGCCTGCAATGAGTTCGTTATTCTTTTCCATATGGATCATCCTCGCTTTATAAGGTTCTCTTGCTATGGATGCGCTTGCAAAGAAATGATTCTGTTAAAAGGGAATACCTGTTAACAGTAACACCAATTATCTAGATTGTTCAACCAATAAACAAAGTTTCATTTAATAATTACAAAAACTTGCTAGTTTACACATGGAAGTTGAAATCGCTTACTTATATAATGTGCCTAGTCATACGAAAATAGGATGCTTAAGGGGAGAATAATCATGCCTACGCAGGAATTAATCCTTGTGAAGCAGGGCAAAGCTGCTAAGATTTACGTGGATCCCAAAGGGAAGGATTATGCCGGTTTGCGCCGCGTGGCTCAGTCTTTTGCAGCAGATGTTAAACAGGTAACAGAGGTTGAACCTGAAATACATACACAATTGGAGGCATTGGATGGAACCGTTGTAATCGCTGGATCGATCGGAAGTAATGAGCTTATTGATCGTTTAATTGCGAAGGGGACAGTGGATGTGTCCGCCATCCAAGGGAAAAGGGAATGTTATAAAATTCAGGTAGTTGAAGAACCGACAGCAGGAGTGGACAAGGCACTCGTCATTGTGGGAAGCGATAAACGCGGGACGATGTACGGGATTTATTCTATCTCTGAAAAAATTGGCGTTAGTCCGTGGAAATATTGGGCAGATGTTATACCAGAGAAAAAAGCAGATTTGATCTTACCTGATAGCCAGCTACACAGGATTTCCAAAGAACCTTCGGTTAAATACAGAGGGATTTTTTTGAATGACGACTGGCCGTCCTTGGGCTCTTGGGTAACTCAAAGATTTGGTGATTTTAATGAAGATTTCTATGACAAGGTGTTTGAACTAATTCTTCGATTAAAGGGGAATTATTTATGGCCAGCGATGTGGAGTGCCGAATTCAGCCTTAACGGTAAAAGCAATCCAATCGCCAACGCCCAGCATGCACAGGAATACGGCATTATAATGGGAACCTCCCATCATGAACCTTTATTTCGGGCAGGCAGTGAATGGCAGAAGGTATACAACCAATATGGAACAAGTAACTTATGGGATTTTGCCCGAAACAAACAAGCTATTAAGGATTTCTGGGAAGATGGAATCAAACGGAATCAGGACTTTGACAATTTAATCACACTAGGGATGCGGGGAGAAAGTGATTCTGCGCTGGAGGGCTCCGACCAGGAGAATATTGACCTGCTGAAGGATATCATCCTTACGCAAAAAGAATTATTAAAGAAATATAATCTTGAGCACTCGCCCCAAATTCTAGCCGTATACAAGGAAGTGGAGAAGTATTGGTATGGCACTGCTGAGGTTGAAGGCTTGAAGGACTGGGAAGTCCTGAATGATGTTACGATCCTGCTGGCAGATGATAACTTTGGCAATCTCCGCAAAATCCCAACGGAACACGAACGCGATCGAAGTGCAGGGTGGGGGATGTACTATCATTTTGACTATCATGGGGGTCCACATTCCTATGAATGGTTAAACACGATTCCGCTGGAGAAGGTTTGGGAGCAAATGTGTATGGCATTCGACTATGGCATCCGTGATGTATGGATTGTGAACGTCGGGGATTTGAAGCCTATGGAATTGCCTATTTCCTACTTTATGGAATTGGCCTATGATTTTGAAGCTTGGGGTACCGGAGCGATTAAGCGGACTGAGGAATATACCAAACGATGGGTAGAGCAGCAGTTCGGATATGCACTGGAACATGAGACATGCCTGGGCATCGCGCAATTGCTGAGTGAGTATACCCGAATGAACGGCCGCCGCAAGCCGGAGATTATTTATCCGTCAACCTTCAGTCCTATCCATTACAATGAGGCACAGAGAGTGCTGAAGCAGGCGATTAGGATGGAGAATGCCGCTGACCAATACTATGCTCTTATTCCTGAATCATTAAAAGATGCGTACTACCAGCTTGTATATTTCCCTGCTGCTGCATCAGCCAATGTGCTCAAAATGCAAATATATGCTGGACTTAACGAGCTATATGCTGGACGAGGCAGTGTATTGGCCAATACCTACGCTACCCTGACTCATGAAGCCATCGATAGGGATAAACACCTGGAGCAGGTTTATAATAGCGGAAATACAAAAGGAAAATGGCAAGGAATGATGAGTTCCCCTCATGTCGGGTATGTTCACTGGAATGCAGAGGGGTGGAAATATCCAGAGGTGAGCACGTTGATTCCCGCTAAAGGTTCTATATTGATTGTTGATGTTGAAGGTACGGAGCAAGCGTATGTTGCGGGGACGGCAAAGCTTCCGGTATTTACAAATCTGCAAAAAGAAAACTATTGCATTACTATCAGCAACGGTGGAGAAGCGGGCTTTGAATATCAGGCAAGTAGCAGTGCAGCTTGGATCAAGCTTGAGAAAACATCGGGGTGGATCAAGGCTGGGGAGACCTTACAGGTTTCTGTAGATTGGGAAAAAGTTCACGAGATATCGACGGGTGAAATTACGATCTCTGGTGCCGGAGGCACCGTTAAGGTGAATGTAGCTGTGGACTGGACTGACTTTCAGGATGTGCCAGCGATGACCTTTATCGAGACGCATAATACAGTGTCTATTGAAGCGGAGCATACCTCAAGTCGTGTTGCACAATCAGGGGTGGAATGGAAGACCATTGCTAACTATGGGCGTTCTTTATCCTCGGTTAAAATGTTTCCGGATACGGTATCTTTTGAACAGCCGGAGAATGCGCCTTATCTGGAATATCAGGTTTTAGTACAGCAGAATGCAGATTACAGCTTAACCGCGTATATTGCTCCGACAAATAACCTGTCACAGTTCAGTGGATTAAAATATGCGGTAGGCTTCGATGCACAGACGGCAGTGATTACGGATGCTTTACCTACGGATTTTGCGGGCGGCAATCATGATAATGAACCGTGGTGCCGCGCGGTTATGAATAATATCCATACCGTGACCACCATTCATGCTTTAACGAAGGGGATCCATACCCTCCGCTTTTACGGATTGGATGCGGGCCTGGTCCTGCAAAAGCTTGTGTTGTCCGCTGCGGAGCTGCCGTATTCCTATTTGGGCCCAGAGGAGAGCTTCTATACTATGGGGACGCACTAATTCATAGTTAGAGCTAATTGAAGGGCTGAATCCCCGAATGGTTCAGGGTCCTCCGTTATTTCAAGGCAGATGACGGAGGATAACCCTTGATATTTTTGAAAACATTACTGAAGTAGGCGACATCTTGATAACCACAGTGCGCTGCTACTTCGGACACATTGAAGCCACCTGCGGACAGAATCATCTCGGCATTGTTCACCCGTACTTTATTTATGAATTCCTTATAGGTGGAACCGGTGTTTTGCTTGAACAGCTTGCCAAGATATACAGGATTTAAAGCAACCAAATCAGCTAGTTCCTTGATCGCAACTTCCTCCGAATAATGATCCATAATATAGGTCATTACTTTTTGGATTCTCAGATCGATCAGAGGTGTCTCTTGATGGTGGGTTATGCTTAACAGGCGATATACGATCAGTTGAAAAATGGCTCTGGCCTTCATTTTATAAAAAGGCTGTTTGTCCATCCATACATGCGAGAAATCTTTGATGTCCGCTAGGATCTCTTTAGTTCTCCAGTTTTTGGTTACGGTCTCAAAAGGGAGCTGCACATGATTGTCCTCCCCCTGCCAGAAGAAATTAAACGCAAAAGAACGCATGGGTGCCTCCTTAAAGGTCTGCGCTTCCCGAATACTTCCGGAAGGGGCATAGAGCATATCACCAGCTTCAACCGTAAATTTCTCCCCATTAATAAAATAGTTCGATTTCCCTTCCACAATGAAGGTAAGGTCATGGAAATCAATTTTGCTCCTCGTTATCTCCCAATCCGGGAAGGATCTGCGGTCGACGAACAAAAAAACATTCGGAACTAGATTCTCATATTTGCCAATGTCCATTTCAGCCATTGCTCCTTCCATATAACTAGAGCCGTACGAATACCGATTGGTATATTATACCGAAATGAAACCTATTACGAAAAGACTCTTTTAATCATCGGGAATGCCGTACGCCATGCATAATGAAATCCTTGAATTGTCGGTCCGTTGCCCGGTCTTCCTCCGTAACCACACCGCCCCGCTGATGCGTAATAATAACGGCTTTTTGTAAATACATGAAATACAGGTGGGTGGACTTCTGCAGAATGTTCAACCACTTATTTTTTTCCTCCGGAGCCACTGCTATTGTGTCAAGCAGTATAAGTCGCGAATACCAGCCTTCCATAGCCTTCTTAAAGTCAGGCAGTTCTGCAGGATTCTTAGAAAGCGTGCTGTAGTAAACTCCAAAAATGGCATCATAGTAGATCAGTGATTCCTGATGATCTCTTAGCGCCAAATATTTATCCAGAATGTTCTCCAGTGATTGTACCGGCTGTTCAAAATCAAAATCAAACAGCAGCTGTCCAAACATCCGCTCCAGGTTAAGGACATAGATTTGAGCGGCTAATTCTTCTTTGTCCTTATAATGATGATACAAAGTGCGCCGGGAGACCCCGGCTTGTTCTGCAATTTGAGCCATATCCGTGCGCTCAATACCTTGAGCACAGAACAAGCTGAGCGCTGTATCCTTAATGATCTCCCTCGTCATTTGCATCTGCTTTTCACGCAAATTCATTAATTTTCTCTCCTGCCTTGTGCGAGTATTTCGCTAATTCTGTGCTATTTCTGAGCTGGCTTCGACGTCATGAGGAACTTGCTCCCAACTGAATAGGGTTTCTGATGGTTGACTGCATCACCTAGCCATTTCAGAAGCTTCACACCATCTTGTTCAGCCTGAAAGAAGGTCTCTCTGGTTGCAAAAGTGTGCGGGGTTGTACCCGTCTTAGCATTTAGCCCATAGTCGGTCAGATAGTAATAATAATTAGGTAAAGTGGCAGCTAAAGAAGATACAGATTGCCGCATTTCCTGTGACCATTCATTAATAATGCGTTGATCTCTGGGCCCCTTGTAATCGTTGATGTTGTTCTGAAAGTGGATCAGAATCTCGTCAAATACCGAGTAGGATTGCAATATTACCGTATTCGCAGGCAGTAGATGACCGTTCGCTTTAAATGTTGCCCCGATGATATCCGCTTCAGGGGTATACCCAAAATTCTTAACGAAGTCTGCCTGCCATTCCTTATTCACAACATTTGGCCACTTGTCTGATTTCAGGAAGGAACTGTCTGAATATTGGAAGATCTCGGAGTCTTTGTAATGAGAGGCGATCTCCGGAGCCCAGAAGGCGGACCCGAATCCACCAGCACTTTCACCTGCAATTAGCAGTTTGCCGGGCTTTTCCACGTTGGCATATATCCAATCAAGGCTGCTTCGCACATTATTGCTGCCGTTATAACGCATTGTAAAGGTACTGCCGTCCTCTTTTTTATATTCAGCCGTACGGTTACCGATATGGAAATCACCCGTCGAATAGGGAAGGTAGACCACATTCCATCCATGAAAAGGATTGGCAGGGTTATCCGTATCCATCATACCTCTCAGCAATGTCAGCATATAGAAGGGGATGTTCTGGAAATAGTTGCCCGTATCTCCACCTTTAATGAAGTTCATTAGCTTGATTGGGTGCGCGGCGCTTTGGGCATCCCAACTGGCCCCTCCCCCGGAAAAGAAGATGATCCAGTTATTAGTCTCCCCCTTTTTATTCCAGATAAAATACTCTGATCCATCACTTGAAATGACTTTTCCGTCCAGCTTGACTTTATTCCACTCATAAGGCTTCACTTCCGTGATTACGGGGGTGGCGGTGGCCGGTCTCTTGATCACAAAAGCGCTAATCGCAAGAATAGCAATCAAAGCAAGGCTCAATAATCCAATGCATGTGAATATCGTAATTTTCCCCATTCTTCTCATATACATCTCTCCCTTAATTGGAGTATACGCTACGTTAACTCATTGCGCAATGTGTATACTTAAATTCAAAATAAACAATCATAATCGAAAAACGGGGTGTCCTCGCAGCCTTTTATACATGGCTACAGGGACACCCCGATTTTGTATGTTACTTCATTTAATTAGATTCTACACTTCGATTTCAAATGTTCTAATTTCGTAAGGTTCAAGTACAAAGGTAATGACAGGTTCAATGTGAACCTCACCTTCAGGACGTTCCATTAGATTACACTCTTGCCACGAAATAATGTTCAAGTCGCTCGTCATATCAATCTGCTGGCGGCTTCCGGAATAGTCGTGAACACGTACAACTAATTTTTGACCATCTTCAGATTTCTTAAGGGCAGATACCATAACCGTATTCGTAGAAAGACGAATCATAGACTTTGTTTCTACTTCAGCTTGCCCCATGGTGCTCCGCAGTGGATTGTTGATGGACCAGGCTTGACGGACGGTATCACCTTGTAGCCAATCCCCAGTATGAGGCAGGATAGAGTAGGTGAATGAATGTTCGCCTTGATCCGCATCAGGGTCAGGGTGTGTTGCGGATTTGATTAGGGATAGACGCATCACATTATCCTTGATGTCGTAGCCATATTTGCAGTCATTCAGCAAGCTAACGCCATAACCACGATCTGATAAATCTGCCCACTGATGACCCACAGTCTCGAATCTAGCGTAATCCCAGCTAGTGTTCCAGTGTGTTGGACGCTTAACATTACCGAACTGGATATCATAAGTGGCTTCGGTAGCTCGTATCGCAACAGGGAAGGCAACTTTCATTAGCTGTTTTTTCTCATGCCAGTCTACGTTCGTCACGAAGTCGATACGACGATGCCCAGCGTGTAAGATCATTTGCTGTTTAATCGTGGAATCCATATAGCTCCATGTGAATTGCACAATACAACGCAATGAACCATTTTCTATGACTTCAATGCTAGTGCAGTCGATCACTTCGCGCATTTTTTGCTGATAGTAGATGTCAATGTCCCAAGCTTCATGTGCTAATGGTTTATCCTCAAACACTTGGAACACATTACCGTGACTTCCATTAGCTAATACTTGACGCTGTTCGTGTTTATCATAGATGGATGACAATTGACCTTGCTCGTTCCACGCTATTTCAAGGTGAGGCGTTGAAATTCCTGATTCATTCAGCTTGAATGGAGTGCTTAGTGGCTCAGAATTCACATCTGCCACGAAGGAGATGGTGGTGTATCCGAGAGAAGGAATGTCGGACACTTCAATGATCCAACGGTCACCTTCACGCTGAGCTTGTAATGGTTTACCTTCTGTGTTTATCCAATGTCCTGTTTCCATGCCAGGCTCTATAGTAATTTCTACGAGCTCAGTTAATTCCCAAGAAGCATTGTTCCAGATGGTATATTTACCGGCTTCACTTCCGTTCACTAGTGCCTTCGTAGATTGTTCCCATACAGATTGACCAATGGCTTCGGCTTGAGCATATTCAATCGTACTGTCTTCGTACACTTCACGAATTGAAGAACCAGGAATAATATCATGGAATTGGTTACGCAAAATAATTCTCCAACCCTCGTCTAAATCGGACTGACGATAGTTCGACCAATCTTCAGACACCACACTTTGCAGTGCGTTTAGCCATTCCGCCTCGCGGTATAGCAGTTCAAGCTTGCGGTTCATCCGCTTATTGTAGGCTTGGCTAGTGTACGTGCCACGGTGATATTCTAAGTAAAGCTCACCATCCCATACATGGACATAACGATCTGTATTAGCAACGGTTTCTTGCAGATTACGGAAGTAATCTCCTGCTGTTCCTGTTTCAATCTTCGGTAGTCCTGGGAGATCGTTGAGTCTGCGGCGCATCTCTAGCATTTCGCGGTTAACCCCGCCGCCGCCATCACCATATCCGTAAGAAAGTAATAAATTGCGATTCACTTCTTTATCCCGGTACGTATCCCAAATTCCTTTTACAGTCTTAGGAATGATGCGGCCATTATAAGTGTAGAACCAAGAATCTTCTTCAGACCAAGGCTCTGGTGTTGTAATGAAGTGTGTTAATACTTCAGTGCCATCAATACCACGCCATTGGAAGGTATCATGTGGCATGCGGTTGTATTGATTCCAGCTAATTTTGGTGGTCATGAACGTATTAATTCCTGATTTTTTTAGAATTTGTGGCAAGGACCAGCTGTAGCCAAATACGTCCGGCAGCCATAAATAATCACATTCAACACCAAATTCATTACGCAAGAAGCGAGTACCATATAGCAATTGACGGACAAGAGACTCACCTGAGGTCAAGTTACAATCTGCCTCGAGCCACATGCCACCGCCAGCTTCCCAGCGTCCTTCAGCAACACGTTCACGAATCTTCTCATAGATTTCTGGATAATCGTTTTTGATGTATTCATAGAGCTGAGGTTGAGTCTGTAAAAAAGTATAGTCAGGGAACATTTCCATCAGACGGAGTACGGTCGAGAAGGAACGCGCACATTTCTCACGGGTATGCTTCAATTGCCATAACCAAGCTACATCAATATGGGTATGACCAATACAGGTAACAGTAACTGGGGAAGACTTTTCCATTTTATTAATTTCATCACGCAAATAATTACGAGCTTCCTCGATCGAAGCGTAGAAGACCTCTGAACCTGGACGAGACCAGTCAATCAGAAGAAACGAGCGGTCTACTGTACTTAGCAGCTGTGTATATTCTGGTGTTTTTGAATCAAGTACGTTCAGCGTCTCAACTACAGCAAGTGCAGTAAAGTAGAAATCATCCGTTGCATCGTCCAGCCAACAAATTTCTGCCATACGAATGCCATGTGTTTGATCTTTTTTAGGACCGCCACCTTCTAGACCCGACCATAAACGGAAGGTAAGTGGAAGCTGCGTACCTACCGTTTCATCCGGCAAGAACACTTCTGTATGATTGGAATCTACACCTTGATAGGGTTTACCATTGTAAAAGAATAAAGATTCAAAGCCGGAATTGTTTCCGGCACCCGTCTCGCCAAAATCAAATCGACCCAGTACCCTGCGTCCTGCCCAAGAGGCGGGTACGTCTATCTGTGTCGTTAGCCATAAATACAAATCGCGGCCTTTCCAGGTATCGCCAACCTGTAGCTTAGACCATTCTCCATCCACGGGTGGTTCCGCTGCAATTTCACCTTGTTCGTCAATCATAGAATTGAAAAAAGGAATGTGTATTCGATCCCGGTAACGATATTCGGAAATCTCGTTTAGTTGGGAGTTGAGTTTACGTTTGGTTAGAAACATGAGTAATAGCCCTCCATTATCTTGATGGGGGACGAGGATTATAAGACGTATAGGATGATTACAGGTTTGTTTGGGGGGTAGAAACCAACTATAGACGATTTTTAGCGAGATGTAAACTCATGATAAAGAAAAAGGTTGCAAGGAGGAAAGATTTACATCTAAAAATGAATGCGCTCCCATTGCACAAAAAGAAAGGTGGTGTTAAGCTTCTAATCCTAAAGGCTAGATTTTGAAGGAAGGTGAATTTGTTGAATATAAAGAAATTTTATCAAAATCATTTACGAAAAAAGCTGTTTAATAAAATTTTAGCTATATATTCATCCATCATCATTATTACGCTTATTGCCTCTTCCATTACCGTTTATAAATACTATGAACAGACGATCACGCGTCAACATGTTGATGCTAATCGAGAGGTACTGGATTACGTGAGTTTATATATGAATCAGCAGTACGAAGGGATTCAATTGGCCATCCAGCAAATTTATAGTGATGCTTCTGTAAGTGAGGATTTGTCCTACTTTTTGCAACATGATTATGGAGATTATCTTAAATATCGTTTAGATCAGTTTGCTGAAATTGGGAGCTTCGTACCCCATACATTCGATACTTACTTCAAAACGTATTTGAATCAGAAAAGTGGTATTTCTGATGTTATCTTATACAGCACTGAGAAAGAATTTTATTATTTATATAAAAATAATACACGACAGCTCTACAAAAGAGATATAGATATTTCGGAGCAGAAATCACCCATACCCAAGAATGGTTGGGTTTCGCATGAGAAAAAATTATTACTTAAGGAAATAAGGGAAGACAATAACAATTTGTATACAATGACTAGGGAGCTTAAAGATCCGATTTCATTGAAAACGATCGGTATGCTCATTATAGATTTTGATGCTGAACTTATTTCAAAATGGCTTGGTACGAAAGGTACAGAGAATAATGGTCAAGTGTTGGTTCTAACACCAAGCGGTGACGTCATATATGATTCCTTAGGAAGGTATATGGGACAGCAGTATCCGCATATCGCTGGTCTTTATTCAGACAACTGGACTGCACTGGATGGATTATCCAAAGTTAACTTAAATACAACGAATAGCTCAGGTCTTATTGTGGCAGGAATCATTCAGAAGTCGCAGGTCAATAAAGAAATGGTGGTAGTACGAAATTGGATTATCGGGATTACGGCAGCACTAATTGTTGCGGCAATGTCCATTACATACGGAATAATTTTACGTTTCTCTAAAAAAGTGAAGATCATTGTCAAATCTATGAAGCGCTTACAGGAAGGCGACTTAAGCACGCGCATTCATCTTAACCGGGAGGATGAATTGCAGCTCATTGCCAACAATTTTAACTATATGTGTGAAAGACTAGAGCTGTATATTAATAAAGTTTACATTTCAGAAATTACGCAAAAAAATGCAGAACTCGTTGCTCTTCAATCGCAGATTAATCCGCATTTTTTATATAATACGCTTGAAGCTATAAGGATGCGGGCTATTTCGCAAGGTGCGAAGGATGTAGGTCAGATGATTTACATTTTATCTACGTTATTCCGAACAATGATTAAGAAAAGTATGGTTGTTACCATCGCTGATGAGATTGAATATTGCAATCTATATCTTGAGCTGTTTCAGATTAGGCATAAAGATAAGCTTCAAATCGAGTCACGAATAAGTCCAGTGGCTATGAATTGTTCTATCGTTAAACTGCTGATTCAGCCGGTCATTGAAAATTATATTGTTCACGGATTCAGGCCCGAACGCTCTGATAACCTAATCCGCATTGAAGTAACTGAATCAGACGGTAGCATTCAAATTGCTATCAGAGATAACGGAAATGGGATTATTCCCAGCAGGCTAACGGAACTTCAAAAAACACTTCAAGTCAGTATGCGAATGGATGCACCACCTTCCTCGCTTGGACTATGTAATGTGAATGAGCGAATTAAGCTTTATTATGGGATTGAATATGGATTATCGATTGCTAGTGAGATCGGTGTAGGAACAACAGTCATCATGAATATACCAGTGGTAAGGGAGAGTATTAAATAATGCACAACATACTTATTGTGGATGATGAACCTCTTATTCTTGAAGGATTACGTTCAGTGATCGAATGGGAAGATTATGGACTAAGAATCGCAGGGCAAGCGAGTAATGGGGAAGAAGCTTTAGAATTTTTGCATAGCCATAATGAAGCCATTGACATATTAATTACAGATATTACGATGCCAAAGCTTACGGGACTTGAACTCATTCAACAAATTAAGTCTTTTGATTCAAAAATGAGATTTATTATCTTAAGCGGCTATGAACAATTTGAGTATTTAAAAGCTGGAATGAGTCTAGGCATTGAGAATTATATTCTTAAACCCATTAACATAAAAGAATTGGAATCGACCATTGAGCAAATTGTTGAGGTCCTCAATCAAGAGGATGTTGAACAATTTCATGCGAAGGAGGATCAGCAAGTTTTACGTAACAATATTTTAAATCGTTGGGTCACTGGAAATATAGATCGACAGGAGCTATTGCATCGTTCAAAAGTCTTAAATATTTCTCTGGACTGTTCATGTTTTACGGTGGCTGCGATTCGGCTTATTACGGAACATGAGGAGGATGAGGGTCAACTGCACCCTAATCAACTTATGGAAGAATGTTATCGAATCGCTGTGCAGTCCGTAGCAGAGCGCGGAACAGTTATTGTATTTATAGATATGGAAGGTGATCTTGTTCTTATTGTTGCGGAGTCGGCTGAAGATGAGAACAAAGAAGAAATGTATTGCATGCTGCAACAAGTGCAATGTGAGATTATGCATGAATTAGGAAAATCTGTCTGGATTACGATAGGAAGTAAGGAATATACTTTTCAAGAAGTACCACAAAGTTATAAAAAAGCGAAAAGTTTATATGTGGATCATCTGATGCTGCCGGGCTACCCGATTATAGATGTAGACCAACTGTCGAAGATGGTGTTACATGAGGAAAAGCTCGAAATTGATTATGAAGCATTTACTAAACTATTATTATCTGGCGAGCGTGAGGCGGCAAATCAATTTATCGCAGAAACATTCCAAAAGCTGTTCGGATGTGGTGTGATTACACGCATTGATAATTACAACGTGGCGATTGAATTAATGTTGATCGCTAAGAATATGGAGAAGAACTGTAACTTCAGTGCTGTGTTTAATCCTTTGCTACGTATCCATACCATCGAGCAGTTGCTTCATCATGTGCAGGAAAGTGTGAATGAAACGCTGGACCAATTATCGCTAGTGAGTGAGGAACTCAGTCCGAATATGAGATATATGGTGGATCAAGTGAGCAAACATTATAGAGAAGAACTATCTCTGAAGACGCTTAGTCAGCGAATGAATATGCATCCTACTTACTTGGGACAGCTATTTCAGAAGGAGATGGGGCGAAGCTTCTCTGATTATGTGAATCAATTCCGAATTGAAAAAGCAAGACAACTGCTGCTTCAAACTACGTTATTAACCAATGAAATTGCAGCTGAAGTAGGGTATCTAGATCCAGCGTATTTTTATCGCCAGTTCAAAAAATCAGTAGGCATATCTCCAACAGAACTTCGAAATATGTATAAAAAAGAAAAGGCGTAGGATTTAGGAAATGTTCCCGGGTATCACGTTCAAGTGGAGGGTTCACGAACGTTGGTCACGGGAATATTTCCTTTTTTTTGTTCAAATCTTAAGGATTTTCAAGCCTCACGGAGGTCGTTTTTTCTTGCGATCTTTAATTTTTACATATCATTCTGGAGTTTTTCAACTTTATGAAACCGCTTTTATAGCGCAGAATTAAAGATAGTTAAAGGGGCAAGGAAATAAGATCGAAAGGGTATTACGGGGATTGTTTGGGGATAGAGAAGGGGGATGTGGAATAGTGTCTGCATTTTTCAAAAGCTTAAATAAGGATAAAGTACTGTGGTTTATGGTATTACCAGGGACAATATGGTTCCTAATCTTTTGTTACTTACCGATGTTCGGAACCATTATTGCATTTAAGGATTTCAAGATTCATCGGGACGGATTCTTTGCAAGCGTTTTAAATAGTAAGTGGGTTGGCCTTGAAAATTTCAACTTTTTGTTCTCGACAGAGGACGCCTATATTATTACAAGAAATACGATACTGTATAACGTGGCGTTGATCTCTCTCGGTTTAGTTCTTGCGGTGGGCATTGCAATCACCTTGAACGAACTAGTGAACAAACGGATGGCCAAAGTTTATCAAACGGCGATGTTTATGCCTTATTTTCTTTCTTGGGTTATTATTAGTTTCTTTACATTCAGCTTCCTAAGTGTAGATAAAGGGATCTTGAATCAAGTGATTGTTTACTTCGGAGGCGATCCTGTTTCCTGGTATGGTGATACTCGTTTTTGGCCATATATCCTAATTTTCATGGGAATTTGGAAATCAATTGGTTATTCAAGTGTTGTTTACTTAGCGGCTATAGCGGGTATCGACAAGTCCTACTATGAAGCGGCAATGATTGATGGGGCCAGCAAATGGCAGCAAATTAAGTTTATTACACTTCCTTTGCTTAAGCCTTTAATGGTAACGCTAACTATTCTAGCGATAGGTGGTATTTTTAGATCTGACTTCGGTCTATTCTATCAAATACCTCGGGATTCCGGTGTTCTATACTCCGTAACGAATGTTATCGATACTTATATCTATCGAAGCATGAGTACGACAGGAAACCTAGGGATGAGTACAGCAGCGGGTCTATATCAATCGATCGTTGGATTTATCATGGTAATTGTAACGAATTCTATTGTGAAAAAGATCAGCAAAGAAAACGCGATATTCTAGAAAGGAGTCAATTGACGTTATGGAAGTATTCAAACGTAAGCCGAAAGAAGTCGACAACAACGCCATTACTCCTTTTTGGAATGTGGTACTCAATATTGTGATTGGAGTTTTCGCCTTTACCTGTGTGTTTCCGTTCTTGTTTGTCATAGCCATTTCTTTTACAGATGAGAAAGTACTCGCTTTAAATGGATTTAGCTTAATTCCAGAAAAATTTAGTATGGCGGCGTATCAGTTTGTTTTTAACACAGGTGATCAGTTATTTCGTTCCTTTGGAGTTACCTTACTTGTTACTGTACTAGGTACGCTCATTAGCTTATTTCTAATTACAACTTACGCCTATGTTCTTTCTCGAAGATCATTTCGCTATCGTAATTTTTTCAGCTTCTTCGCCTTCTTCACGATGTTATTCTCAGGCGGAATGGTTCCAAACTATATTGTGGCCACACAGTTTTTACATTTGTACAACACGATATGGGCTTTGATATTGCCAATAGCGATGAATGCCTTTTTCATCCTAGTGATGCGGACCTTCTTCCAGACTTCAGTGCCTGATGCACTCATTGAGGCAGCCAAAATCGACGGTTCAGGGGAGTTTCGGACATTCCTGCAAATTGTACTTCCGATCTCATTACCGGGGATTGCAACGATTGGATTGTTCTGTACGCTGGGCTATTGGAATGATTGGTTTAATGCGCTGCTGTATATAGATGATGCGAGTCTTGTACCGCTCCAAGCGATGCTGATGCGAATTCAGAATAATATGGAGTTTGTTATCCAGAACAGCATGCAGATGGGATCAAGCTTTGAGATTGCTGCGACCTTGCCGACAGAAACCGTTCGTATGGCGATGGTTGTACTGGCGACCTTGCCTATAGCACTAGCGTATCCCTTCTTCCAAAAGTATTTTGTAAAAGGCTTAACTGTGGGCTCTTTAAAAGAGTAACACTACTAAGATGTATTTATTCGAATCGCTAGAACAGGAGTCGATATAAATAAAGAGTTAATTAAACTAAAGGGGGAAAATAGAAATGAAAGTGAAAAAAAGTTTAACGCTCGCTCTTGCTGGAACAATGCTTTTCTCTGGCCTTCTTGCTGGATGTGGTTCGAATAATAATACAAATGCTGCTAAAGAAACAAACAATTCAGCAGCAGCAGGGAATTCAGCAGGGAGTACATCGGAATTAAAGCCATATGAGCTGAAGATGTATTTAATTGGTGGACCTCAAAAGGATTTGGATCTTGTATTAAAAGAAGTTAATAAATATACCCAAGAAAAAATTAATGCGACGTTGAACATTACGATGTTCGATTGGGGTGATTACGATAAGAAGATGCAAGTCATTACCGCTTCTGGTGAGCCTTATGACATTGCCTTTACCTCTTCTTGGACAAATGATTTCCGCCGTAACGCAGCTAACGGTACCTTCTTGGGTCTGAACGATCTGCTAGATAAGTATGGAAAGGAAACGAAAGAGGTTTTGGACCCACGTTTCTTAGAAGGAACTAAGATTAAAGGTGAGATCTATGGTGTTCCTGTAAATAAGGAGCTTGGACAGCAATGGGTATGGCGCTTCAATAAGAAATATGTTGATAAATACAACATGGACATTTCCAATATTCGTACATTAGATGATCTAGAGCCACTTCTTAAAACGATTAAAGAGAATGAGCCTGCGGATATTACACCGCTAGCTGTTCCTAAAGGCTTTAAACCATTCATGCCATTTGACTATGTACTAGGTGATGAGTTACCTATCGGGGTCTATATGGATTCCACAGATGGCAAGGTTGTTAATATTCTGGAGACACCTGAACTTGCAACATCGTTAGATACGATGCGCAGACTTTACACAGCAGGTTACTTACGCCCAGACGTTGCAACACTTGAAGGTATTGATAACATTAAGACCGGTAAATGGTTTGCCGATCGCGAAATTACACAGCCTTATGCAGAAAAAGGTTGGTCTCGTTCAGCAGGTTATGAAATTGTAACTTCGCCTATGCATGAGCCTTATGTGTATACACAGTCCGCCGCAGGTTCGATGCACGCTATTTCCGTAACCTCAGGTGATCCTGAACGGGCTATGATGTTCTTGAATCTTTTGAATACAGATAAGTACTTACGCAATTTGCTCAACTATGGTATTGAAGGCACTCATTACAAGAAAATCTCCGACAATGTCATTGAAGATCTGCCAGCTATGCAAGATAGCTATGCAATGCCAGGCTTCACGCTTGGAAATATGTTACTGACTTATCTGCATGCTGATGACCCTGCTGATAAATGGGATGCTTTCAAGAAGTTTAATGATTCGTCAAAAGAAGCTCCTACCTTCGGTTTTGCATTTGATCCTACACCTGTAAAAACAGAAGTAGCGGCCATCAACAACGTAACTAAAGAATTTATGCCAGCTCTATACACAGGTTCTGTTGATCCTAAAACATATCTGCCAAAAGCAACCAAGAAATTTAAAGAAGCTGGACTGGAAAAAGTCATTGCTGAAGTTCAAAAGCAACTTGATGAGTGGAACCAGACAAAGAAATAAGCTTTGAACGTAACACGCCTACGATTAATCTAAAGGTAACACAAATAGGATTAGTGGAGACGGGCAGCTATGCTGCCCGTCTCTCTATCTATACTCATTTTTATCAAGAGGAGTGGGAATATGGAACAATTCAGACTGCCAACCATCTCAATGCCGAAGCTTCCGCTTCCACAATCGATTCAAGAAGTATTGAACGAAGCAGAGGAGAAATTAGCGCATCGGCCTAAACTATTGCAGCTCTTCAAGAACTGCTTCCCGAATACACTTGAGACAACGACTAAGCTCATGGATGATGGAACAACATTCATCATTACTGGTGATATCCCTGCTTCCTGGTTGCGAGATTCTGTGGAGCAGGTTATACACTATGTGCCATTTGCGAAGAATGATCCGGATCTTCAACGTATCATTAGCGGTCTAATTAAACGACATATTCAGTATATACATATTGATCCGTATGCCAATGCGTTTAACGAAACAGCGAATGACTGGCATTGGAGCACTAGCGATATTACGGAAATGTCCCCTTGGGTGTGGGAACGTAAATTCGAGATCGATTCTCTCTGTTTTTCTATGCGTCTGGCTTATGCCTATTGGAAAGAAACGGGGAAGACTGATATATTCGACGCCGGATTTAAGGCAGCAATGGTCAAAATATACAACTTATTTAAAACTGAGCAGCGCCATGCTGAATTATCTCCTTACAGCTTTATGCGTAATAATGGAATACCTGAAGATACGTTACGCAACAACGGTCTTGGTATGCCTGTAAATTACACGGGGATGGTCTGGTCCGGGTTCCGATCAAGCGATGATGCTTGCGACTTCCATTACAATATCCCGGGGAATATGTTCGCCGTTGTTGCATTACGTCATATGCAGGAATTCGCAGAATGGGTATTCCGTGATCTTGAATTTCTAAAAGAGCTTAAAGCATTAGAAGCGGACATTGATCATGGAATCAAGCTGTATGGTATTTATCGTCATCCGAGGTTCGGACCAATCTACGCCTATGAGACCGACGGCTACGGCAACTACTGCTTGATGGATGATGCGGGAACACCGGGGCTCATGTCGATTCCTTATCTCGGCTATGTTACAGCAGATGATGAGATTTATCAGAATACACGGCGATTTGCGCTGAGCAAGGAGAATCCTTTTTACTTCGAAGGAACAGCAGCGAAAGGGATTGGCAGTCCACATACTCCGAAAGATTATATCTGGCATATGGCATTGTCTATGCAAGGTTTGACGGCTTCCACGAAGGAAGAGAAGCTGGACATGCTTGCGATGCTAGAGGCAACGGATGCGGGGACTGGTTTTATGCATGAAGGATTTCATGTCGATGACCCGAATATATTCACTAGAAAATGGTTTGCATGGTCCAATAGTCTGTTCTCCCAACTAGTCTACAAAACTATGAAGGAAGGACTACTATGAGCAGACCTGTAATCATATTCTATGATTCTGATTTCCCAATTTCCAATTCGATTCCTAGTGACGCGATTAAATCCATGCGTGAGTTCGGTATGATCGTGAATGCGAATCAGCTTGCAGCAACGCTTAAGGAAACCGAAGGTGGATGTTTCATTAATCTGCATGCACCCTATTTTCCAAAAGCGGCATGGATAGACATTCTTGGATATTTGCAAAGAGGTGGTGGACTGATCAGCATTGGAGGTGCCCCCTTCAAACAACCCGTTCGGTGGAAAAATGAACAATGGCATGTGGAAGCGGAGCAGACCTCTTATCATCAAGAGCTGTCTATTCATGAGGTACTGCGTGTTGATTGTTCTCGCAACCAGTCCTTGCTTGCATCAGATGTCATTCCTCTGCTTAAGGGGCAAGAAGCTCTTTTTATAGCGAGTGAAGAGACATGGAACCTTGTGCCACATACGACGAAGACGAGTGATTTACCCCATCAAATGGGGTCAGCAGGTCCGATGAGCACACGGATTTACCCGCTTTTGAAGGGAATTACGCATGAGGGGCGGGAAACTGCTGCTCCAGTAGTTCTTTGGGAGAATACGATTGGTTTATTTGCAGGCTCACGCTGGCTGTTCGTAAATACGGCTGCAACGGCTTCTTTATGGAAGGAAAAAGGGCTGTCCGCGATGTCTGAGTGGGTTCGTTTCTGTAGTAAGGGTGTAACGGAAATGTGGGTTAAGCCAAATTACGCGTCATATGAGTCAGGAGAACGGGCTTCTCTGACACTTCAGATTCAGCAGCTTGAGCGGGTACAACCTTCTTTGCGAAATGAAGACAATTGGAAGTTAACAATGAATGTTGAGCATGAATCCGATCCCTCCTTGCGTTGGTCCGATTGTTTGGAGATGAAGGCTAATGCTGAGCTTAACATCGTTCGGGTGCCTATTCCTCTGGAAATTAGGAGTGGTCTGTTCCAAGTGATCTGCGAAGCGGAAGCCAGTGATGGTGAGGTCCGTATTCTACGTCAAGGGTTCTGGGGGCATGCCCCTGAACTTCTGGCAGCAGGTGAACCGGTAACGAGTGGAAGAGATTATTTCATAAAAGATGGGCGTCCGCTACCTGTTGTGGGGATGACTTATATGACGAGTGATGTGGCACGGAAATTTCTATTTCTACCGAACGTTGGGGTATGGGATCGCGATATGGGTCAAATGCGGAAGGCAGGGATTAACTGGATCCGAACAGGAATCTGGACTGCTTATCGTAACGTGATGCAAGACGATGGTCATGTTTCAGAAGAGGTACTGCGAGCGATTGATGCCTTTATCATGACGGCCAAGAAGCATGATCTTCAGGTGACTTTCACGTTCTTCTCCTTCACACCGGAAACGTGGGGTGGGGTGAATCCTTATTTGGACCCACAAAGTGTTGAGGCTCAGAAGCGGTTCATTCGTTCTATTGTATCTCGTCATAAAGCGTCTTCGAATGTAGATTGGGATCTTATTAATGAACCATCGATGTTTGATCCGGCACGGATTTTCTCGGATGGTCCGAGTTCATGTCATGATCGCTTCGAGCAACAAGCTTTCATAGAATGGCTTCGACATAGACATGGGGAAATCGAAGTACTACAGGAACGTTGGAATATGACACCCGCACAGCTTCCTGACTTTGAATCGGCAGGGCTGCCAGAAGCGAAAGAGATGAACTTCGATGTACAGGATATGCACAGTGCTAAAAGAGGGACGCGTTGGCTTGATTATTGCTTGTTCTCCATGGATATGCATAACCGCTGGGTGAAGCAGTTATCTGACGCCATTAAGGAGCAATGTCCAGATCAGATGGTTACGGTCGGTCAGGATGAAGGGCTAGGGGCACAGCGACCTTCGCCGTTCTTCTACGAGGAGGCGGTGGATTACACCACTGTACATTCCTGGTGGTTTAATGATTATCTGGTGTGGGACGGCATCTTTGCCAAGACACCTAATAAGCCAAACCTAATTCAAGAGACTGGCGTCATGTATGTAGAAACTCCTGATGGACGAGCCAAACGTTCGGAGCTAGAGCTGCGAAATCTTCTCGAACGCAAATATGCCTATGCGTTTGGAACTGCTGGTGCGGGGGCCATACACTGGATTTGGAATACGAACTTCTATATGGATAATGCGAATGAGTCCCATATCGGAGCATTGAGAGCAGATGGAACCGAAAAGCCAGAGGCGGATGTCTCTTATGACTTCGGGAAGTTTATAGAAGGCATTCGTGACGTATTTGGAGATCGGAAACTGGAAGAGATCGCTGTGGTGTTTCCGTATTCGAATGATTTCTCTAACCGGAAGCTGGCTTTCGCTGCTACAACAGAGCTTACCCGTATTCTTTCATATGATATAAAGATGCCTTTCAGAGGGGCTTCTGAATACCACCTAGATGATTTGGAGAACCATCCTGTGAAGCTTATTATACTGCCAAGCGCGCATAACTTCGATGATGCAGCGATGGAAAGGTTGTTACACATCGTCGAAGAGACAGGTGCGGTATTGCTTGCTACAGGCCCGCTCGACATTGATGCTTACTGGCGTTCTTCAGAGCGTTTAAGTGATATTCTTGGCAAGCGTGAATTGCGTAATGTGCGCCGTGAAGAAGTGCTTAGCCTTCAAGGCCAAGAACTCCCCGTCTCCTTCGGTCACCGACGGATTGCTGAGGTATCGAAGGAAATGATGATTCACGAATCCGGCGGAAGCGGAAGCTCTACTATAGACTCAGTCATAAACATCCCGCTTGGCAAGGGTCGACTCCTATGGAGTCCACTGCCGGTTGAATTGAGCGACCGAAGTGATACTACGTCTGCACTGTATCGCTACGCGCTCCATGCTGCTCATGTGGAGTGTGACTTGGAGTGGATTAGCGGAGGGGACTTAGTAGGTATCTACGGACGGAAATTGAGCTTTGCTACAGGAGCTCTCTTCACCTTCGTATCGGAATTTGCTCAGGATGCGAAAATCGAGGTGAAGGATTCAGCCACTGGCCGAACCTACGCGTTCTTGTTGGAACAGGAACGTTCAGTCCTGTTTGCTACGGACTATAAAGGTGATCTTCTTGGCGTGTATCGCCAGCAGGAAGTTGAAATCCATATAACTTATCCACATCTACTACATTAAGGATCTTAGTAGAGAGTACGTATTGCATATAAGGAGGTCTTCACATTGGATAGCTCAAATAAATCTATTAAACCTCAGACTGCCCATATTATTTCTCATACTCACTGGGACCGGGAATGGTATCTTCCATATGAGAAGCATCATGTACGCCTGATTAAACTGGTCGATGAATTGCTGGATCGATTGGATGAGGATGGTGAATTTAAGAGTTTTTATCTTGACGGACAGACAATCATTCTGGAAGATTATCTTCAAGTTCGCCCCGAGAATCAAGATCGTCTACAAAAACATATTACGGAAGGTCGTCTTCTGATTGGACCTTGGTATATTCTGCAAGATGCTTTCCTTACCAGCGGAGAGGCAAATGTACGTAATATGCAGATTGGTCATCAGGATTCGAAGCGTTACGGTGAACCTTCTAAGATCGGTTATTTTCCGGACACCTTTGGTCTAGTGGGTCAGACTCCACAATTAATGAAGCAATCAGGCATCAATAATGCCTTTTTTGGAAGAGGTGTAAAGCCGACTGGATTCAACAATACAGTATCGGACGGTGGATATGAATCTTCGTTCTCCGAGCTGATATGGGAAGGTCCGGATGGATCGAAAGTGCTTGGAATTCTATTTGCGAATTGGTATTCGAACGGAAACGAAGTGCCAGTGAATGAAGCGGAGGCAAAAGAGTTTTGGGAGAAGAAGTTAGCAGATGCTCGGAAATTTGCCTCTACAGGCGAGTTGTTATTCATGAACGGCTGCGATCATCAACCGGCTCAACTGGATTTGCCGGAGGCTATTGAAACTGCGAAGCGGTTATATCCAGATATGGAATTTATCCATTCCAACTTCCCTGATTACCTTAAAGCTGTAGAAGATGTAATGGATCACAACAACTTGTCGACCGTAAAGGGCGAACTGCGGAGCCAGCACACTGACGGATGGGGGACGTTAGTGAATACTGCATCTGCTCGTGTCTATTTGAAACAGATGAATCAGGAAGGGCAAGTCTTGCTTGAAAAGGTGGCTGAGCCACTCGCTTCATTCGCACATGTATTGGGCAAAGATTACCCTCATCATCTGTTCACCTATGCCTGGAAGACGTTAATGCAGAACCATCCTCACGACAGCATTTGTGGCTGCAGCGTGGATGAGGTACATCGCGAAATGGTAACCCGGTTTGATAAAAGCCGTCATGTAGCAGAGACCATTGTTGATGATAGTAAGCGCATGATCGCTGAAGCTGTGAATACGTCCGGTTTTGCAGCATATGGTGAAGAAGTGCTTCCGTTAGTAGTCATGAATATGACAGGGTGGAGACGCACGGGTACAGTGAGCATAGAAATTGATGCGGCACGTCTATATTTGAGAGAGGGTTTCTCTCTAGAAGAAACGGCCAGCCGTATGAAAGATATTGACTTAAACGGTCGTGAATTAGTAGACGATCAAGGGAATACCATTACATGCCAGATGGAGGATTTGGGTCTTCAGTTTGGTTATGATTTGCCTGACGATAAATTCCGCCAGCCCTATATGTGCCGCCGAGTAAGACTTACCTTTGAAGCTGTGCAAGTTCCGGCGCTGGGTCTTCGTGCATATGCGTGGGTTCGTCGTGCTAACGCAGGGTTGCCTATAGCTCCTGAATCTTTGCTTCAAGGGGATCGGGTGTTGGAGAATGAGGCCATCAAAGTAGTGATCCATGATAATGGTTCATTTACGCTAAGTGACAAAGCCAGTGGCATGACCTACCGGGATCTTGGTGTGTATGAGAACACAGGTGATATCGGGAATGAATACATGTATAAACAGCCAGAGGGTGAACAAGCTTTAACGACCAAGGGACTACAGGCGAATATTTGCGTTTTGGAAAATACACCTTATCGAGCGTCTGTGGAAATTAAGCATGACTGGGAGATTCCAGCCTCAGCAGATAATAAGCTGGACGAGGAACAGCGTGCCCTTGTGTACTACCCCGAGCGGAAAGCGCAGCGCAGTAGTGACACAGTCATTCTTAAACTTCGTACCGTAATTAGCTTGGAGCGGGGCGGGAAAGGGTTGCATATCGAAACGACGATAGACAATAAAGCCAAAGATCACCGGATTCGTGTGTTATTTCCGACAGATTTGAACGCCGTCACACATCATGTGGATTCGATGTTTGAGGTTGCGGAGCGGAATATTGAGCCAGCTACAGAATGGATGAATCCGAGTAACACGCAGCATCAGCAGGCCTTTGTTGATATCAGTAATGAAACAGCCGGTCTAACCGTCGCTAACTTTGGATTAAATGAATATGAAGTGCTAAGAGATGGTCGTAACACCATTGCGATTACATTACTCCGCAGTGTGGGCGAATTGGGAGACTGGGGTTTGTTCCCAACTCCAGAAGCGCAATGTCTCGGAGAGCATGTTGTAGGTATGGAGCTAATCCCACACACAGGAGATGGTATAACCTCAGGTGCTTTTGCTGAAGCTTATCAATTCCAGATTCCTTGGGTCGCATGTCAGACTGATGTACATGAAGGAGCGATTGCTCCGGTGTATACTCCATTCGAATGGGAGAGTCAGGAGCTCGCATTTTCCTCTCTAAAAATGAACGAGCAGACTGGAGACCTGCTGCTTCGCTGGTACAACATGAGTCAGCAAAGTACCGACCTGACCATCCGTTCAACGATACCGCAGGAGTATTTCTATAAGACGTCGATCCTGGAAGAGGAGAGCAACCCACTCTCTAGCGAAGAGAAAGGTAGTTCGGCCTTACAGATCGGTCCATGCGAAATTGTAACGATTGGTATTCGGAGATAGAATTAACTTATTTTTTTCTTATAATTTAACAAAAGGACGATAACCAAAAGTCATTCGACTCTTTGGTTATCGTCCTTTTAAGTTTATAACTATGAGCTTTAAGAAGAAGACTTACTACGCGTTGGGGAACTGAGATGATCAATCTGCTCGTCTAGAACGGTGCTGGCTTTGCCTAAAAATTGTGAAATGAGGGCAAGTTCTTCATCCGTATAGGAAGCAGCCAATTTAACCATAGCGGTATGAAGTGGCATGTACGTGTCAATGACATCTTCTTTATTTTCATACAACGGGACAATAATTACTTTACGGCGATCATTAGGGTCATTTTGTCTGCGAACGTATCCGTTTTTTTCGAGACGATCTATTAATGCAGTAACGCTACCTGTGGCAAGTCCAGTTAGTTTGGACAGCTCTCCAGCGGTAATGGGGCCTTTTTCACGCAGGATATCCACAGACAAAAAATCATTATTGTATAACCCAAGAGAGGCGGCTACGTTTTGCTGGTATACCACCGTTCGGGTTCCCAGACCACGCATGAGTAAGGTGAATTGTTCTTGCTCTGGTGTAGGTTGTGCTTGTTCATGGCTTGACAAAGGATAACGCCCCTTTTAAAATCTTTATATCTCGTCAATCGAGATATTTGATTATGAAGTTATTTTAAAATGTGTTATTTTACAAATACATTCTATCGAATTAAGCATACTTTTGCAAAAAAAGTAGTATGACAGCATTCGTAAATGGTTATGGATAAGAGATATATCTAGGTGTGATTGCTTTAATTGAGAGGGGAATCATGGTGAAAGAAGCTATTGTTATTAAAGGTGCACGAGAGAACAATCTGAAGAATGTCTCGCTCACGATTCCTAAGTATAAGCTTGTTGTTCTGACGGGACCTTCGGGATCAGGAAAATCGACGTTAGCTATGGATACACTTCAGCGGGAATGCCAAAGACAGTATTTAGATTCCATGGGCATGACTTCAGATACGATCAGTAAACCAAAGGTCGAGTCCATTGCTGGACTGTCTCCATCCATTAGCGTTGGACAGCATGTTACGAATCGTAATCCACGCTCGACAGTAGGGACTGTAACTGACATTTATACCTTTGTCAGGTTTATTTTTTCTAGATTAGGGGAGCGGATTTGCCCTTCTTGCAAGGGTAGCATACCACCTTCTTTTGAAGCGAGGGGGCTACTAATAGAAGAAGACGAGGAAATGGAAGGTCAGTCGATGGGCTGTCCGCATTGCGGAGCTGATCTTGAGAAACTTGGCATGTCACATTTTTCCTTCAATAAGCCGGAAGGGGCATGTGAAGCTTGTGGTGGACTTGGGTCTGTGGCGACTATAAATGAAGCAGCGGTATTTAATCCAGAGCTTAGTATGAAAGAGGGGGGAGTAGCTTCTCTGAATGGCGTTCATCGGGATATACAGATGCGGATATTAGTAGCGGCGGGAAAACATTTCGGATTTGTGTTTGACCCGGATCAACCGTTGAAGGATTACGGTGAGATTCAGCGTGATTTGCTCTACTACGGTGTGGAGAGTGAAGCTTTTAAACGCCATTTCCCTAATATTAAGCCAATCCAAGGGACGAAGTTTGAAGGTGTTATACCCGGTTTGTGGCGGCGGTATAAGGAGAAGGAAGGGGAGGCTGGTGCGCAGGAGAAAGATGGCGGATTTTTTCATGAGCAGCAATGCCCGGAATGCCTAGGAGCTCGCCTGAAAAAAGAAGTTCGTCTAGTTCGAGTAGCTGACGCATCGATCATAGATGTATCCGACTGGTCGCTTAGTGAGGTATATGAGTGGACGAAAGGACTGGAGGCGGCACTGCCTGCCGAAGGTCTACATCTACTTGAACCGATCCTTCATGATATGCCTACTAGACTAAAGCGGATTATCGATGTTGGCCTAGGTTATCTTTCCATGAACCGGCAGACAGTCTCTTTATCTGGCGGGGAAGCACAGCGCCTGCGTCTAGCATCACTGCTGGGTTCAGGGTTGACCGGTGTGTTATACATTCTGGATGAACCGACGACGGGACTACATCCTCGGGATACAGTTGGCCTTATTCGTGTGCTTCAGGAGCTGCGTGATCTTGGGAATACTGTGCTCGTTATTGAACATGATATTGAGATGATGCGTGCTGCGGATCATATTATTGATATGGGTCCAGGTGCTGGACTGCATGGTGGAATCGTTGTTGGTGAAGGTAGTTTAGAAGATTTGATGGCAAGCGAGCTTTCGGTTACAGGAGCTTATCTCAGAGAAGAGCGTCTCGAAGTTCCCACACGTATTCGCCGAAAAGGGAACGGAAAGCAGATCACTATCCGGCAGGCACAGTACCGGAATATTGATATTCAAGAAGTCTCCATTCCACTTGGTTGTCTTGTATCTGTAACAGGGGTTTCGGGTTCGGGTAAGTCCACGCTTATATTTGATATCCTTGCGCAAGGAAGCTCTAATGGTCATGAACAAACAGGCTGTAAGGAGATTACGGGTTTAGGTGAAGTCGGGAGTATTGTGATCTTTGACCAATCACCCATGGGTAGGATGCAGCGTTCTAATGTAGCGACCTATACCGATGTATTTACACATCTGCGTCAGTTATTTGCGGCTTTGCCAGAGGCGAAGAAAAGAAAACTGACCTCCAAGCATTTCTCCTTTAACACACCGGGGGGACGGTGCGAAACCTGTCAGGGACTTGGTGTATTGTCCGTAGACATGAACTTTCTGCCTGATCTAGAAGTAAAGTGTCACGCCTGCAAAGGAAGACGGTTTACGGATGAGGTCTTACAGGTGAAGTATGATGGCTTCTCAATCTCAGATCTGTTGGACATGTCTATACAGGAAAGCTTGCCAATTCTTAAGTCGGAGGCCAAAATGGCCGGTATTATTGAGACGTTATGTGAGGTGGGTCTTGGATACCTTAAATGGGGACAATCTGTCAAAACCTTATCAGGCGGCGAGGGACAACGGATCAGGCTGGCCAAAGCGCTGAGCAAGCCATCTAAAAATCATACGCTCTATTTGCTCGATGAACCAACGACAGGTCTACATCCGTCAGACATCAAGCAACTTCATACCTTATTGAGCAAATTGGTAGATACGGGAAATACGGTTGTTGTTGTGGAGCACAGCTTAGAACTGATTCGGGAGTCTGACTGGGTGATCGACATTGGCCCTGAAGGGGGCACAGTTGGAGGTAAGCTTGTAGCTGAAGGCACACCGGAGCAGGTCGCTGAAGTACAGGAATCTTATACAGGGATGTTTTTGAAACGGATTCTGGCTGAGGGGCTTTAATCCATTTTAAATCAGATATCCATTTGGAAAAAAGAGAGTGCCCCGAAGCCATACAATTCATGGCTTCGGGGCACTTCTTTGTGTGTTCCGGCGTATTCACCAAGCCTAGCATTGAGCGGCAGAAGACGAAGTATCTAAACCTCCAAGAAAAATGAATTGAATTTATTGCTGTCGTCATAGTAACATTAGGTTAAGCGCTTAACTTATGTGAAGGGAGGATGCAAAGACTCCGATCCACTTAATATTTATAATGAGGTTAATGCCATGAAAACGACCACGATATATGATGTTGCCAGGGAAGCGGGCGTATCAATTGCTACCGTCTCCAATGCGATTAACGGTAAAGGAAAAGTAAGCAACAAGAAGCGAGATGAAATCCTTGAGGTGATGAAGCGGCTGCAATATCAGCCCAGTGTCATTGCTTCGGCACTAATGGGGAAGAAGACCTATACCATTGGTCTTCTTATTCCAGATGTCTCGAATCCCTTTTTTTCCGAGATAGCTAGAACCGTAGAGGATCTGGCACACTCCGAGGGGTATAGTGTTATTGTGTGCAGCACAGATAACAAAGATGAACGCGTAGAGAAATACATTCGGCTGTTGGAGCAAAAAAATGTTGACGGTATTCTGATCGGAACAGGTGTGGGAAATGCGGATATCTTGGCGCTGCATGTAGAGAAATCCTTCCCCATTGTTATGATTGCGCGGGAGACCGCAGACATAGCTGTCCACCGTGTATTGAACGATGACTTCAAAGGAGGCGCTATTGCCGCTGAACATTTGCTTGAAAAAGGTCATCGCAAGATGGCGGTTTTGTCCGAGGATTTCAATGTAAGCAGCAGCTTTGAGCGGGTCAGGGGTTTCCGCTTTGGATTATTTGAGGCTGGAATTTCACTGGACCCGAAGAATATCTTTGCGTGTGAGTCGAATATCAAAGACGGTAAACGGGTAGCATCCGAGATTCTCCGCGGCGTGGAGCGTCCGACAGCATTATTTTGTTGCAACGACTTGCTTGCCATCGGCGCACTCCAGGCTGCGAAGGAAGAGGGAATATCTGTACCGGAACAGCTCTCTATCATTGGTTTTGACGATACCATTTTGTCAACCGTGACGAATCCAACGTTAACAACTATTGCTCAACCGATGAATCAGATGGTGAAGATGGCATTTGATTTGCTGATCGGCAGTCTGGATCATACAGATGATATCAAGCAAAGAATTGTATTGCAGCCTGAACTGGTGATCCGAGAATCCACAGGCAACTCACCCATTAAATAAAGAGGACGGTTATTGAGAACATGGACGAGAAAAGGTTAATTATCTTTTTTGACAGCGGAGATACCATTGTTGATGAATCGACTGAAATTAGGGATGAAGAAGGAATCGTACGGAGTGCGGATCTGATTCCGGGAGCAGATATCACGATTCAGACCCTGCATGAGAGAGGATACACGCTTGCTCTGGTTGCAGACGGTGATGCGCAATCCTTCAAAAATGTATTTAAGCAGCATGGACTAAGCGATTATTTCAGCGCCATGATTATTTCCGAGAATATCAAAGCAGTCAAGCCAAGCCCGCGCATGTTCAAGGCAGCTATTGGGGCGCTTGATTTGTCTGAAGCGGATTTCTCCCGTACCGTTATGATTGGCAACAATCTTAGCCGTGACATGAAAGGGGCCAATGCGCTAGGCATCACCAGCATTTTTCAGAGCTGGACGCCCCGTTATTCCCATGAGCCGGCAGATGAGTCTGAGCGTCCGACGTATACAGTTAGTGAGCCACTGCAATTGCTAGAGTTGATTGAGAGGCTGAACGCTGAGCTCAAGTAAGCTGGAAGTCGTTCATTATGCTATTTTTCCATATTTAAATATAAAAAGAGAAACCCAAGGTCATGAGAATGACTGGGTTTCTCATCTTTATTAATCAATCTGCAAGAGTTACAAAGCATTCTTATGATCTAGCAGTTTAATAATTTAGAAGCCGTCCATGATCATGCCATTGACCGTACATTTTATTTTCTTTAGTGTTTTTTATAAATTTATCTAATTTACGCTTAAATAATTCTGGTTGATGTGTATTGCTTTGTATCGTGTCGATCCTGACTCTTTTATAAAGAGCGGGAAAGGTTAAGAAGTTCTCAAATACCTGCTGCTCCTCTTTTAACCTTTGTTCTATAACCCTATCGACTTTAAAAGAAGCGAGATTCATATCGGGAAGTAACTTTCTTCCTTCGTCACTCATTAACCCCAGTTTTTCGAGGCGGCGGACACGTTCTTTATTTAATTCTGTCCAAGAGCTTCGTTTGCTTCTGGGAGACAGTCGCTGCGCCAGCTCCGTTTCAGAAACTTTCTTTTTCACTCCATCGATCCATCCAAAGCACAAACATTCCTCAACCACATCCAAATATAGCAATGTTTCTGGGGTTGGCGTCATACTTACGAGTACCCAACAAGATTTTTCAGTCTTACAATTTTCCTGAAGCCAAGCTCTTAAATGTTCTCTCGATTTCACTTTAATTAGATTTTCAATCTGCATAAATTAAATAGCTTCCGCAGGCATCTGATACCAAAAAAGGGAATAGTCGTTCATGGTAGAAGCGTGTCCTAACTGACGTAACATAGTAGATATATTACCTCTATGATAAGTCCCGTGATTGGCGGTATGCAGCACAATTTCTGATAGACGTGTTTGCCGGATTCCAGCGAATGGGTTATCAAGTAGAATAGTCTGCTCCAAATCGGTTTGGTTTTGTATCCATTCTTTGTATTGTTCAGATAGCTGGGCAAAAAGATTAGCGTATTCATCAACCGAATCTAGAATGCTCATATTTAGCGGGATACTTTTTTGAAAAGCCTCAGGCATACCAGTGCCTGTTAAAACCAGATACCACATCGTATCCACCGCATAGATATGGCTAAGGGCATGAGCGATGGTGGGAAAAGAGCTATTCACTTCTTGATTTAGCACAGAGGGAGAGAGTTCCTTGATTCTTCCCAAGATCGTTTGGTTCGCCCAAATGTGGTAATTAAACATTTCTACTGGATGATTGGTCATTGTATGATCTCCTTTTGAGTTGTGATAGATTATTTTGTAGCTGTTGTTAATATAAAAGAAGAAGTATGACAGCAGACTGTCATACTTCTTCATAAAGATTTAGGGTATTTTGCAACTGCTTTTTTAAGATACCTCGCAGTGCAAGAGGCTCGAGGACTTCAGCGCCGCTGCCGAAACTTAGCAGAATTGACCATAGCCAGCGGGCTTCCAATGGTTTATACACAGGAATTCGCATCGTCATGCTCTCATCGGTATGAAATTCCTTATCTACCTGGTGAAATTGATCCAGCGCTTCTGCCAAAGCCTCAGGTCCCACCCGGATCACGACTTCCTCAACCTGATCGACCCTGTTTGAACAAACGGCCTCTATGGGTACCTCATGTTGGGAATGAAAGGTATTCTGTGTCAGAAGCAAATTCATCATCCGGGATAGCCGGAACTCTCGATAATCCTGTCGTTCCTGGCAATAACCATAGATGTACCAGTTGCTATATTTAAAATGAAGCTTTACTGGTTCCATATTACGGGCTGTGCGTTCGTTTTTTACATTGATGTAATCAAAACGGACGATATTTCGTTCCGTAATAGCCGTACGTAAAAGAGAAAGTGCATCGGGATCCATACGACGTGTTTCAAAATCCACCGCTAGACTAGAAGTCTGTTGTTCTGTTCCAATCGTTTGCAGCCGTTCAATGGTTCCTTGCGCTTGTTCGTCTTCAAACACGGAAGAGAGACTGTTCAGCACGGTAATCAAAGAAGTGACATCATAAGAACGGAGCAGGCTTTTATCCATTTTATATCCGTCCATGATGCCATATCCGCCTTTAGTTCCCTGATACGATACGACCGGGATGCCTGCGGCACAAATGACATCGATATCCCTATAGATAGTTCTCTGGGAAACCTGAAACTCTTCAGCCAGCTTGGAGGCAGATAAAACTTCGTGGTTCAACAGCTTGTAGATCATAGAAATCAAACGTTCCAATTTCATTTGTGTATTCCCACCCATTAGTCCATTTCGTGTTACTGCATGATTATAGCATAGATTTTTCAAGCTAATTTGGCGCTTACAGAGAAATAGATTGACAAAATATGGTTGGCGGGTTAACTTGTGAATATAAAATAAAATTATTCATAAAACCATAAAAGCGAGTTGAGATGTATGCCTAAGAAATTCACAGAACAAGAAAGAGAATGGATTAAACATAAATTGTTGACAGAAGGTCGCCGCTGTTTTGAAGTACATGGCATTAAAAAAACTAGTGTTGAAGAATTAACAAAAGCTGCCGGGATTGCGCAAGGTTCGTTTTACATGTTCTTTGGATCGAAAGAGGAATTGTTCTATCACATATTGCTTGAAGAGGAACAACGAATTCGTAGTACAATGTTCGATTCATTTAGCGTAGGCGTGCCTGTAAATAAGGAAGAAATCAGATTATTTTTACTGAAATCTTTCCGCATTATGGAAGAGAGTCCGATCGTCCGCCAGATGTTCGTAAGAAGCGAAATGGAGCAGCTATTAAGAAAGTTACCTAATGAGTTGTTGGAACAAAATTTTACAGAGGATAAAGACTTTTTTATTCCTTTCATTCAATCATGGCAAGCCGAAGGTATCATGGTTGGGATTGACCCGGAATTAATCGTAAGCATGATTCGCTCTGTAGTCCTTCTGTCTTTGCATAAGGAAGAGATCGGTGATGAACGCTATCAGGCAACTATAGAGCTTTTGATAGGGGTTCTGGCTGAGGGGATGACTTCTTTGAAAGATAATATGACTGGGGGAGTATGAAATGATCGAAGTGAAGGAGCTTCATTTTACCTACCCAAAAATAAAAGAGCCAACCCTTAGTGGACTTAACTTTTCCATACCTCAAGGAGAAGTGTTTGGTTTTCTCGGTCCTTCGGGAGCGGGTAAAAGCACAACACAAAAAATACTAATTGGAGTCTTAAAAAATTATCTCGGCAGCGTTAACGTAATGGGCAAGGAAATAAGAAATACCGGACCGGAGTATTTTGAGCGAATAGGGGTAGCTTTTGAGTTTCCAAATTTCTATTCGAAGTTTACTGCGCTGGAAAATTTGCAGCTATTTCGCTCTCTGTATTCAGGGAGAACAGCGGAACCGAGGTTTCTCCTGGAGCAAGTAAATCTCACTGAAGCTGCAAATTTGAAGGTCTCCCAGTTATCGAAGGGGATGAAGATGCGGCTGAATTTCTGTAGAGCACTCTTAAATAACCCGCAAATTCTATTTCTGGATGAACCCACTTCCGGGCTCGACCCCGTTAATGCGAAACGAATGAAGGATTTAATCCTGGAAAAAAAGGCAAATGGGACAACTGTAATTATTACAACACATAATATGCAAGCCGCTGAGGAGCTCTGCGACAGGGTCGCTTTTATTGTAGACGGTCAGATTAAGTTGATTGATTCTCCTCGGGAGCTTAAGCTTCTAAATGGAAAAAAACGAGTGCGGCTGGAATACCGCCATCATAATGAAGTTAGAAATGAGGAATTCTCACTTGATGATATAGGGGAGAATGAATATTTCTTAAAGCTTGTTCGTGAACATCCAATAGAAACCATTCATTCGCAGGAGGCGTCTTTGGAGCAAATATTTATTGACGTAACTGGGAGGCAGTTAACATGAGATTCAGATCTGCGTTTGCCTTTGACATCCGGTTTCAATGGAGGCATGGGTTTTATTGGATCTACGTCATTATCTGTGCGTTTTATTTGGTATTGCTGCATCTTATTCCTGATCATTATCGAGAACAAACGATGTTGTTATTGACCTTTAGTGATCCGAGTGCTTTAGGGCTTATTCTCGCAGGGGGGATTGTGCTGCTGGAAAGAGACCAGGGCATCCATGATCCTTTATTTGTTACTCCGATTCGTGTTAGAGAATATTTGCTTTCAAAAGCAGGCTCATTGTCTGTACTATCCCTGTTAGCCGCTTGGGTTATTCATGTAGTAGCAAGCGGGATTCCGCAATCCCCGTTTGGCTTTTCTACTGGAATCATTCTAACGTCAAGCTTTATGACGTTATTGTCGATTGGAGTTGTGGCTCGTTGTCAGACAATTAATGGTTTCATTCTACTATCACAAGTATTCGCATTGCCTTTTATACTTCCATTGCTTGGTTATTTTAAGGTGTGGAACTCCAAACTTTTTTTATGGCTTCCTACGGAAGGAACACTTCGCTTGTTGAGTTCGGGAACCTCGGCTATGTCATTTGGCAATTACATCTACTCCATATCGATATTACTGCTATGGAATGTTGTGATATACGTATGGGCAAAAATGTCCTTCGAAAATCATGTAATGATGCGCATAGGTAAGGGAGGAGCAAGAAAATGAAGAAGTATCGTATGCTTTTTATAAGCGATATCCGGCATACTGGTTTGGACCCAGTGCTTATGGTCGGCATCTTTGCTCCTTTAGCACTTCTAGTCGTCTCAAGATTTGGATTTCCAATGATAGCCGATTGGCTTACGAACGGTTATACTTTCGATTTATATAAATATAGGAGCTTTGCTGCGATTTTCTTAGTCATGACCTTTCCCATGCTAACCGGTATGATGACAGGTCTTTTAATGCTTGATGAAAGAGATGAGAATGTCATCTCTTATTACGCGGTTACACCATTAATGCGCAGAGGGTACATGGTGTATCGTCTAGTTCTTCCATCTCTTCTCTGTACATTTCTTTCATCGCTATTTTTTATAGTCTCCGGCTTATCTAGCTTCCAATTAGAGCATATATACATCCTTATACTATTAGCATTTGAAGCCCCTTGTTTTGCATTATTCCTAGCTTCTTTCGCTGCAAATAAGGTAGAAGGATTAGCTTTATCAAAGATCGGTGGTCTGTTTATAGCAGGACCAATCGTAGCTTATTTTGTTCCATCACCATGGCAATTTATCGGGGCGTGGATTCCTACCTATTGGCCTGCCAAGTTATTTTTTGTTATAGAAGCTTCTAGTGGTTTTATTGTGCTTGCATACTTTATGGTGGGACTTCTATTTCATTTGAGTCTTCTGAGCATCATGGTCAGGATTTTTATTAAAAGAGCTGATTGATTAGCCTCCTCCAAGCAGCTTAGGCAACAGCGTTAGAAGCTTTTCACGTGTTAAAGCATCTCCATAGTTCCATTTGCTTCCGTCAAGCAGATAAGCTTGCCCCTTACGTACAGCGGGTATATTCTTCCATAGTGAGCTGTCTAGTAGTTTCTCCATAGCAACTCGCGAGTCTTGACGTTCCGGAATAAGCATAAAGATATGATCTCCGGCGTAGAAAGGCAGCCTTGCTGGATCGACCTCTGCAAATCCTAACTCTCCATCGAGAATCGCTTTGATCTCATCTGTGGGCTGTAAACCGTTAGGGGCATAGATAGCAGTAGACAAACCGGACATTCCCATAGCATATAGATGATTTCCATGGTCATAAATCAATGCAGAAGCTGTTTCTCCAGGTCGAAGAGTATTCATATAAAGCTGCTGCCACATGGCAGCATTTTTTGCTGCGAATGAATCCAGCCATGCTTCTGCTTCGTGCTGCTTACCCAACCAGCTTCCAAGTGTCCGCATACGGTGTTCAAGTGGAGCAAATGAATCAAAGGTAAGTGTCGGGGCGATGTCGACGACTGCTCGATAGGCCTTATCATCTGAATTAGCTATAATAATTAGGTCAGGATGTAATGAAGCGGTAAGCTTCGGATCCAGAGGAAAGCCAACGTTAGAGAGCTTCTTAAGTCGATGTTTATAGACTCTGTTCCATGCAAAGACCTCATCTCCTCCGATAGGCTTTATACCTAATGCGAGCAGATCGCCAAGCGTCTCACCATGGTAGACAATGCGCTTTGGACGCTCCGGAATATCCACCACATGGCCAGTCCAGTCTTCCACAGTAAGCTTCCGACCTTGCTGATGCGCATATTGTCCGGGTGTAATTCCAGTCTTTTGACGAAACCGGCGACTAAAATAATATTCATCGGAGAAGCCAACCAGACGAGCAATCTCACGCAGCGGTTCAGAGGATTCCAGAAGGAAACGCTTCGAATGGTTAATGCGCAGTTCGGTCAGGTAATCGAGCGGTCTTTTTCCGGTAAGCTTTTGAAAGATCGGAGTATATTGCCACAATGTTATCCCTGCGAGCTCAGCCAGTTGCTTCACGGTGATACTCTCCGTATAGTGATCTTGCATATATTGGATGGTCTTTTCCACGGAATCCGCGGGACTTGGCACCTGCTCGGAAGGATAATTATGCTCAAAGAGTAAGAGCAGCAATTCTTGGAATTTTAATTGCTGCTTAAAAAAATGCACATCATCGGCATTTTTTTTGCTCATAAGCAGATCTTCCGCAAGGCGGATTACCCTAGTGAACGGGTGGACAATTAGTTCCTGCCTACCCGGAAGGAGTTCCTCTGAATAATATTCGGGAAACTCGGCATTATTAATTGCTGTAAAAGTGATGAGATAATAATAAAGAGTCGTCTCTTGATTGTCCGTGCTATAGGAAGTTCCAGGAGATAGGAGATAACATGTATCTGTAGTCAGTGTTATGGTTTGATCGCTAAGGATCAGCTGTCCACTACCGCCAGTGAATATTAGAAGTCTATAAAAGTGAGCTGAAAGAGCCTTAGCGCAAGAGCCTGCCGGTTGAATATGTAGTTCCGCATCAGTCAGCTGAAACAGCAACGAGCGGAGCGGTGCAGCGACGGGTAATGTTTGCAGCAAGAGGAAGCCTCCGTTCATTTGGTGAGAATCATTATCAATTAATTCATTGTATATAAAATAAAGAAGCATATCAACAGCTGTTGACATGCTTCTTGCAGTTTTCTATCAGCTAAGTGCCAAACGCTTCATGAAGGTGAAAATTATTTCATATTCAAAAGCTGTGGGAGTTCACCGAGCAGCCAATCTCTTGTTGTCGCATCACTTGAAGTCTTCATAATATCTTGTGTATAGACATATCCGTTCTTGACGGCAGGGAGACCTTTCCAGATCGGACTCTTTAATAGAGTAGCTGTGGATTGCTTGGCTTCATCGGCCACAGGAGTTAGAATGAAAATCCGATCTCCGGCATATTCTTTAAGCACTTCCATGGATACTTCCTGAAATCCCATACCTTCATCAAGTACCTTCTGAATTGCTGGGGTTGGCTTGAAACCATTCTCTCCATAAAGGACTTGCGAAAGTCCGGTCGTCGCCATAACAAATAGTCTGTCACCAGGATAATAAGTAAAGACCGAAGCTGTTTCTCCTTCTTTTATGCCCGCTGCCTTTAATTGTTCCCACATGGCATCTTCACTCGTTTTATACTTTGCCAGCCATGCCTCTGCTTCGGTCGTTTTCCCAAGAATTCCACCGATATCAAGCATCCGTTCATTTAGCGGGGCAAAGGTGTCAAATATTATCGTGGGTGCGATTTTGGACAGCTGCTCGAAATCAGCTTCATCAGTTCCTGCATAGATAATCAAATCAGGCTGAAGTTCCAGCGTCTTTTCCAGATTGATAGGGAACCCTACATCTTCGACACCTTGTAGCTGATCTTCGAAAACCTGACCCTCACCCATGGAAAGTGGATATCCTACCGCTTGCACACCAAGTGCGAGTAGATCTCCATAGGTTTCTCCTGAATAAATCACGCGCTTCGGGTTAACAGGTATTTCTACGGTATGGCCTATGTAATCCGTGTAGGAGCGAGTAGTTGCCGCAGTTTCATTAGTGCCCTTGTCGGATGTTTCTGGAGAAGGTACAGTGGTAGCAGAAGTATTATTTCCGGCTGCGTTCGACGCATTGTTCTTGGCTGGTTGTTCTCCTGAGTTTCCGCAGGCGAGTAGTATTGTGGTCATCAGAAAGAGTACACATAATACGGCGAACGGTTGTCTTACCTTATTCATATAATATTGCCTCCCTAAAATATGTAGCGATCACCAATAATGATAATCATTCTCGACGAAAACTATCATAAATTAAAGTCTCCTTTTACTCAATGGACAAAACACATTAAGGCTATTTGATTTGTACAAGCCTATTGTTATTGGAGTTGATAGCCAGAAAAAAAGATTGATAAGGCTAAGAAGTCATTGAGGAGCACGCAAAACTCTGTCGGTGAGATTGAAATAAATAGAAGAAGGCCGTCTTGTTTGGTAGAAACCAACCAGAGACGGCCTTTTTAATAGATGAAATTAGAGAAGAGAAAGGGTGAAACGGAATGCATATGGGCGATTAGCCGGCAGAGTGAACTCTTCGTGGGTTGGTGCACCCCAGCTATCGTCACCCCCAACTCCCATTTGCTTGTAGTTGACTCTCAGTACGCTTTTGTTCGAGACTGGTAATTTATATACGTGATCATGTGCTTCCAATTCCTCGGGTTTCCAAGGCAGAGCATTAATCTCCATAGGGATTGCACTATCAAAATAAAGTCCTGATCCGTCGTTGCCATCTGTAATCGAAGCAAATCTGACATCCGTCTTATTGCCGCACTCCTGCGGTCTAAGATAAGGGCTGAACTGGTCACTGACTTTGCCCGTATAGCGGCCAAGAGGTGCTCCAGTCTGTCTGTCCCAATAATTCTCATGGGGTCCACGGCCGTACCATGAAAGGGTATCGAGTCTTCCAGCAAGCACGAACATCATTCCGAACTCAGGAATTTCTGGCAGAGCGCTACTACCCGGATTCAGTTCTTGCAGGATCTCTAAAGATCCGTCAGGGCGAATCTCATACTGAATCAGAAGGGTGGAGTACGGATTCGTTGGCAGAAGGTAAGTGGTGGAAACGAAACAGAGATTTCCTTCAGTTCTATATTTCATGCTCAACAGATTCCGCTCATTAGAAGCCTGCTTCCACACTGCACAGCGCTTTGGCAATCCATTGCCAAGATCATTATCCGTGACCGCTCTCCAGAAGTTAGGTCTTACGGGTTCAAGCAGATGTTCTTTACCGGCAGCATAGTATGAGTTTAGCTCACCAGTTGTTGTATTAAAGTTTAGAGTGAAATTCCCACCCTGTACGGTCAATGCACCTTCATGTTCCTGCACATGTAACTTTCCATTCGTTGTCTTTGGAGCCTTTGTCACGATACGCGGGGATAAAATAAACTGTTCCCAAGCGATTTCGTGATCAGCATCAGCCCAAGAAGTTTCTGAACGCTGAATAAAGGAGAGATTCAGAATAGCTTCATGATCACCTCTATGTGAAATCAGTTCATAAGGGATAGTGCATTCAACGATTTCTCCTGGTGCAGCAGAGATTTGCAGCAAACCTTCTTGCGCAGTTACTCCGTCTAAAGAAACTTCCCATTTAAATTCGTATTGTTCAATATCGGTAAATAAAAAATTATTACGAATCTGAAAGAGACCTTCACGGATATTTAAAGCAGTTACTTTAATATTTTGATAGCATTTTTTGACCTCAAATAGCTTTGGAGTAACCGAGCGATCGGCAAAAAGTAATCCGTTTCCGCTAAAATTTCCATCATGTGGCGACTCACCAAAATCACCACCATATGCTAAATATGGGACACCTTCGGATGTTTTTGTTCGAATAGCCTGATCCACCCAATCCCAAATAAATGCACCTTGAAATACATCGAACTTGTCAAACATATCGGTGTATAGGTGTAATCCACCGCAAGAATTCCCCATAGCATGGCTGTATTCGCAGATGATGTAAGGCTTCTGAGGATGACTTAGCGCATATTTTTCAACATCGTGCGGTTTAGCATACATAGTCGACTCTATATCACTAGCTGCTTCTGACTCTCTGCAATGGAAGATTCCTTCATAATGAACAGGTCGTGTCGGGTCAGCTTCTCTGAGATAGTCATGCATGGCGATAAAATTATCACCACCGTAGGACTCATTCCCCAGTGACCAGATGATAACCGAAGGATGGTTCTTGTCTCTTTGCATCATGGAGTTGCAACGGTCAATCACATTGGCCCGCCATTCCGGTTTGCTAGCAGGTACATTTCCCTCATGTATACCTTGTTGCCCATACTGCCAAGTACCGTGCGTTTCCAGATTGGTTTCATCGATTACGTAAAGTCCGTATTCATCACAAAGCTCATACCAAACAGATTGATTCGGGTAGTGAGAGGTCCGAACCGCATTAATATTATGTGTTTTCATCAGTTTGATATCTCGGATCATGTCGTCTTTGGATAGCGCACGTCCTGTGTCACAAGAGAACTCGTGCCGGTTAACGCCTTTAAGCACAATTCTTTTGCCGTTGATCTTCATAAGTCCGTCTTTGATCTCAAAGGTACGGAATCCGACCTTACAGCTGACCGTTTCAGTAGTGTTTCCTTTATCGTCAATCATGGAGAGAACCAATGTATACAGATACGGTGTCTCAGCACTCCACTTATAAGGGTCTTCTACATGTTCAGAAAGCTTGAAATGCTGAACACCCTCTTGATCAAAGGAAGTAAACGTAGATACTGGAGCCTCCCATACAGGCTGATCCTCTTTATTGTATAGCTGCATTTGGAGTGTATAAGGGTTTAGTTTCTCGTTAAAATAATTCTCTACTTTGATGTCTACGTTTAAATCCGCATGTACGAAAGCTTCATCTAGCTCGGTTTTAACGAAAAAATCAGCAACATGAACAGAAGGGGCCGTGTACAGATAGACCTCCCGAAAAATACCGCTAAGCCTCCAAAAATCTTGATCCTCCAGCCAACTGGCATCACACCAACGATAGACCTCGACAGCTAGTTTATTATCACCAGCAATTAAATAAGGGGTAATATCGAACTCGGAAGGTGTAAAGGTGTCTTCACAGTAACCGACCCGTTCTCCGTTTACCCATACATAGAAAGCGGATTCAACCCCCTGAAAGCTAAGGTATACAGGTTGACCGTTCCAAGATTCAGGTACAGTAAAGGTTCGAATGTACGAGCCTACGGGATTATATTTTGTCGGAGCAAAGGGTGGCTTGAGATCAGGTTCAGATTCCGCCCAAGGATATCGGACATTCGTATATTGCGGGTAATCATACCCATGGAATTGCCAGTGAGAAGGTACAGGAATCGTAGCCCAATTGCTGCAATCGAAATCAGCTTTATAAAAATCCACGACCCGTAGATCAGGTGTTTCGGAAAAAGAGAACTTCCAAATACCATTAAGCGTTTTGTAGTATGGTGAGGTTTCTTTATCTCCCACCAGGGCTTGCGTTAGATTGCTATAAGGGATCATGGAAGCATGTGCATCCAAGCGATTTAGTTCGAAGATTTCTGGATTATTATTCCATTCTGGATAACCATTTGCAGGAGGCTGGTAAACAAATTTTGCTCGCATGAGTAAATCTCCTTTATAATAGTGATGTTATTATATTCATATTATAAATTGGAGTAATGGTAAGAGATATAAAAGATTTTTCATCCAATATAACAAAATATGAAACGAGTGATCAGATGGAGAGTAAAATAATTTTTTGCCAAACGGAAGATACGAATATGCTGCCGCTGTATGCTACAACCATTGGATTTTGGGAGCATCAGGCAGAAACCTTACGTCCTACCGGATTTCCGGATTACCAAATACATCAGATTCACGAAGGCAAAGGCGAACTTGTCATTCAGGAGAAACGATATATTGTGGGTTCAGGGGATGTATTCTTTTTGTTCCCGAATATTACGCATTCGTATGCGCCAATCAGCAGTAAGTGGAAGCTGTCATGGATTTCATTTAATGGTAGAGAGGCCGGTCAAATGCTGCTGTACGCAGGAATCCGCGAATCAGGCCCTGCAAGGTTGAAGGAGGATAAGTGGCTAAATCCTTTAAAAGAAATGCTCAACTTGTCAGATAGTAATGAACTGGAAACGAATCTGGAACGATCCAAACAACTATACGCGCTGCTACTGGATTTAAAAAGCAACCTAGTTTCTCCTCTAAACGAGGCTCTTGAATTGGAGCGAATTAAACCGGTGTTGCGACATATAGAAAGGAATCTTCATAGGACCCTCCCATTAAAGGAACTTGCGGAGGTTATTGCAGTGTCGCCACAGTATTTATGCAGGCTTTTTCAAAAAACAATTCATGATCGACCTGTAACCTATATCAACAAGCAACGTATTAACTTGAGTAAACAGCTAATGTTCAATGAACGAGATAAAAAAATGTATGAAATTGCTCAGTTAGTGGGCTTCGAAAATGCCAGCTACTTTTGTCTAGTGTTTAAGCGGTTGACTGGAATGAGTCCAGAGCAATTTAAACAGCTGCATGGTTTGGACTAGAGTAATAGAATGCCTCTAAGCCCTATGATAAACGCTAACTTGTTAGCGTCTAGCACTCCATGATATAGTTTAATTGAGTTCATATATTGTATTTTTCACGAATTCGCTCATTTTTTTGCAATATGTGTATGTCCAATCTAATTCAATACATAGAACCAAATTTACGATCAGATATCTAGCAAAGCATCAGGAAGGAGTCATCAATTTGAATGAGAAGTTAAAAGAGGCATACGAACGTTTGGACTTGCCTGTAGACATTACCCGGGAGGAACTGAATAAAAAGTTTGATTTGCACTTGAAACGCCGTAAATCAAATTCCTCAGAAACTGAGGCTGCAGCCTATGAAGAAGAATTTCTGGCTTACAAAACGATCTTAGACGGCTTAGATCAGCAGGAAATTCAGGAGGCAGAGGACAAGCGGCTAGAGAAATGGGGAGCATTTTCCGGCATAGCGCGTAAATCGGAGAATTTTTTTAGGCTATACAAAGTCCATACATTTGTATCTATCGTTGTGCTGTTAGTGCTAATCTTTGGAGGTAACGCTCTTTATAATCAATATCAAGCCAAAAAATATGAAGCTTCACTCCCGCCAGTGGATGTAACTATCATGTTCCTAGGAAATTATGAATCTCAAGATCCATCAGGTAAGGATGAAGAGCTTAAACAAGAGATCGTCAATCGTTATCCAGCTTGGAAGCGGGTAAAGACGGAAGTCGTATACCTTCCCTCAACAGGTGGAGAAGGTGGAGGCGCGTTAGACATGACTTATATCCAGCGCGCGATGGCGATGCTGGCGGCGGATCGTCCGAATATTCTTATTTTGGATGATGCTACTTTTGATTGGATCGGACAACAGCAGGGACTTAAGAATCTAGAGCCGTTTGTTAAATCAGCGGGACTTCCTCTAGATGATATTCGTTTGAAACGTATAAAAAATACGGAGAACGGTGAAGAATGGATCACAGGCGTAGATATCACAGATACGAAATTTGCTACAGACCTTCCAATTCATTCACGGAAGATGATCATTGGGGTGTTTGGAGAAGATGAAGATAAGAACAAATCAACTGATTTTGTTGAGTTCTTAGTAGGGCAAATGACTGCTAAATAAATGAGTAGGTATAAATGGACCTGTGTTATAAAGGCCGATGTTGTATGGATTCTCATACGATATCGGCTTTTTTGTTGTACATTCAAAGCATCTGAATTGACGAATGTGAAGTGAACTCACTATAATTATTTATATAGATATGAACTAAGTAATATAAATATAAACTAAACTGAATTTTACAAGGGAGTGATGAAAGAATGAAGACAGAAGGAACTCTGACAATACATACACAGAAGCGTGGTGCAGCATTAGGTGATTTATTTGGAATCTTCTTTGAGGATTTAAATCATGCGGCAGATGGTGGACTTTATGCTGAGCTAGTTCAGAATCGATCCTTTGAATTTGATCCGATCGATCGGGCCGATTATCATGCGTTAATGGCTTGGGAGCCTGTAGAACGTGGAGATGGGAAAACTGTAATCACCGTGGAAGATAGCGAGCCCTTGAATGATCGTAATCCACATTATGTAGCCATTGATGTTGTGGCTGAAGGTGACGGCGTTGGGTTAATGAATCTGGGATTCAATAGTGGTATTCCGGTAAAAGAGGGCGAGAATTATAAGTTCTCGGTATATGCTCGTCGGGAGACAAGCTTTGACGTACCCCTTATCATATCCATTGAAAGTACAAATGGTATCATTCATGGTGAAGCGGAAATCGCTGTGAATCACTCCGAATGGACTCGATACGAAGCAGTTATTAAGTCTAAGGCTACAGATACTAGTTCACGTCTTGTAATCGTTACCAAAGGCAGCGGGAGGGTATATCTGGACATGGTTTCTCTGTTTCCGGAGAAGACCTTTATGAACAGACCTGGGGGCATGCGTGAAGATATTTCACTGTTACTCGCCGACTTAAAGCCTAAATTCATGCGGTTTCCGGGAGGTTGTCTGGTACATGACGGTTCCTTAAATCCAGATGACAGAGATTCTATGTACAGATGGAAGAATACAATAGGGGATGTGGCACAAAGGCCGGCAAGGCGGAATAACTGGTCTTACAATCAGACGCTTGGGTTAGGATACTTTGAATATTTTCAGTTCTGTGAGGATATTGGAGCTAAGCCGATTCCCGTTCTTCCGGGCGGCTACGATCCGCATCATAAACGTATGGTGCCGCTGGGTGAATTAATGCCCTGGGTTGAGGATGCACTGGATTTGATCGACTTTGCCAATGGGGACATTTCATCGAAGTGGGGAAGGATACGTGCGAACCTTGGTCACCCGGAACCTTTTGGGCTAGAGTATATCGGCATCGGCAATGAAGAGGTAGGTGCACCCTTTTTCGAGAGATATCCATACTTTCATCAAGCCATTAAAGAGAAATATCCGGATATTAAGGTCATTAATTCGAGCGGTCCATTCTCCGCTGGTAAGGAATATGAGCGGGGCTGGACATCTGCAAAAGAGAATAAGTCTGATCTTGTAGACGAGCATTATTACTGTACACCTGAATGGTTCCTGGCGAATCATCATCGTTATGATGACTTTAAGGCGGATGAACCGAAAGTATTCTTAGGTGAATATGCTTCATGGGGCAATACCTATTATAACGCATTAGTGGAAGCAGCTTTTATGACGGGACTTCAGAACAACGCTCATGCAGTTGGTTTGGCATGTTATGCTCCTATGCTCTGCAATGTGGATTATATCAACTGGAAGCCGGATCTAATCTGGTTTAATAATTATGAAGTGTACGGAACTGCGAACTACTATGTTCAAAAGCTATTCATGAACCATCAGGGAGATCAGCTACTGGAGATAAAAGCGAACGGCTTCACAGTACCTGAGGAACGCAAAGTTGAAGCGATCACAGGAGCGATTAGCTTGGGTGTGGATGCATCCGCTGCTCGATATTCAGAAATCACACTGGTCAACAATGTTACGGGAGAAGTGAAGACGTATTCTGAGTTGTCAGAAGAAGTATCAAACCTGCTTGATCCTGCTCAGAACGGAACGGCCAAACGAACACTAGAGCTTGGAGAGACGGAGTGGGAGAGCTATACCTTGAATTTTAAGGCTACTAGAACCGCAGGGAATAAAGGGTTTGTGTTCTATTTTGGTAAAGCAGATGATCAGAGTCATTTGTATTGGGAACTAGGTGGCTGGCAGAATCAGGATTCCATTGTGGCATCAATTATTAACGGGAGAAACTCTGTGCTTACACATTCTATGTTTAGAGTTGAAACAGACGTAGAATACAATCTGATGCTAGAAGTATCAGGCAGACATATTCGTACTTATATTAACGGAGAGCTGATCAATGAGACGGAGGACAAACTTCCGGTCATCGAACCGCTTTATTACACAGCAAGTGTGGAGGATTCCACAGGGGATATCATTCTTAAGACAGTGAATGTACAAGAGAACAGCGTTTCTGCTGAGATTATATTAGAAGAGATGGCAAAAAAGGACTTGTCCATCGACGTATATGAACTATCAGATTACCAGCTTGAGGATGAAAATAACTTCGAGAATAAAGAGTTTGTCTCCCCTAAGCAAACCAATTTTACGACGATGGGCAGCAGTTTTTCTTATGAGTTCCCTAAACAATCCGTAACGATTTTTAGAATAAAATAAAAACTAAAAACGCCCCTCTGAATCCTTAGTGTTAAAAAGGTTCAAAGGGGCGTTTATGTCCGGTTGTATAGCTGTTCACCCATAGACGATCACATTCTAGGATATTCTCGGTCATGATAGGTGCAATATCATTAATAGCTGGCCGACGCAGACCATCTTTACACGGTTCACATGTTTTAGTAATGTAATGAGACAGCAGCCACGACCAGTGTTCTTCTAGTGGGTATACATCTTCGAACTTTAATTTTCTTCTTGCTCTTTTTCTTAGCTTGAATATAATCACAGGTAGTAGCTACACTGCATCCATACTTATCTCGCTTATGTTAAATTAATGATTAATATTATTGTTAACTAAGGAACTGATTTGTGAATACATAAAAATACTAATTCAAAGGCATAGGAGACAATAAAATGCACTTAACTACAGATTCAGAATCGCTTCGAGTCTATGAAGCACTTGCAAGTGAAGTCAGGTTAAGGATTATCGAACTACTAGACCGAAAAGAGATGCATATTAAAGAACTGGCTGCCGAGCTCTATATAAGTAGTGCGATGGTTAGCACCCATGTTGCCAAGCTACAAAAAGCAGGCCTGATTAACTCTAAAATGAGACGTGTGGATGGAGGGACATATAAGTATTGCTCACTGTCTACGAACTGCCTGCAGATTAAATTATCAGGATCTCGGGGAATCTGCTAATCAGATATTGTGAATGATACGAAATAGAGAATTAATAAAAATAAAAAAAACATATTGTAATGAAAACGTTTTTATGATAATTTAAATTTATAAAAACGTTTTTATTTGTAAAGGAAGATTGAATCGTTATGGAAAAGGTAACTATCAAAGACGTTGCTAGAGAGGCTGGAGTGTCCATTTCTACAGTTTCCAACGCACTAAATGACGTTGATGTATTAAATCCGGAGACCAAATCACATGTGCTTAAGGTTGCGAAGCAATTAAATTATGTTCCAAACCTAAATGGCAAGCTCCTAAGGAACGGAAAAACTAAAATGCTAGGTTTTTTCACGACAAGTGTAGCGGGCCCGTACTTCTATAAGCTGGTGGAGTCCATGTCTCGTGAATGTGATCGGTTAGGTTATGGATTAAATGTATTTGTTACAAAGGATAAACAAGTAATTATGAGCAATATTCTAGGTCGACGTGTGGATGGTGTCATTATCTATGAAGAGCTGAGAATAGATGAAGAAGAAATTGCCGCAATGGTAAAAGACAAGATCAAGGCTGTGTTTCTGGATCGACCACTTAAGAATGAAACGATGGGAAGCGTAATCTTTAATTCGTTTGAATCTGCTTACGAAGCAACTAAATATTTAATCAGTCTGGGACACAAGAAAATTGCTTACATATCTGGTGTAGATGAGATGTATGACAGTGTTCAGCGGAAAGAAGGATACTTGGCCGCCTTGCGTCAATATCAGCTTCCGACGAACGAAGAGTATATTATCCAAGGATATTTTGAGGAAGAGAGTACCTATAACGCTATAAAGTCTCTAGTTCATTTAAGTCCTGAAAAAATGCCTGATGCTTTTTTAGCGGGGAATGATTTGAGTGCCATTGGATGTATTCAAGCTTTGAAATCGAATGGATATGAAGTCCCGTTGGATATAAGCGTTATGGGGTTTGACGATATTGATATCGCGCAGTATTTCTCACCGCCATTAACGACGGTAAGAAATCAAATTGCCAGACAAGGTATTCTATCCATAAATCACCTGGTTCGCATGATTCAGAAGAAGGAACAGGGCGAAATGATGAAATTGCCAGGTGAGCTAATTGTACGTGGTTCTACTCAAGTGAAGATTGATCGGTACTAACGCTTTCAAGAAGGGCAACAAGATAGTATCCGATCATTTTTTAAATATAAGAAAGTATATCGTCCTGATAAGGACACTGAAGGCGTTTATGCTTGATAATTTTATTGCTTTTAGGAGGTTTTTTTTAAAAAGAAATAAAAACGTTTTTATTGTTATGGGGATCATGATTTGGAGGGGAGAAGAAAAACGTGGATAAATTAGCCGTAGTGCCAGTGAACGGGAAGAATCCAATGAACAGTAAGAAACCTATGGGACAGAGGGTCAAAGAATTTGTGATTGATTATAAGAGGCAATGGGAGATTCAGTCCATGGTCATCCCGGGAATCATTTTTATGATTATCTTTTGTTTCATTCCTATTTACGGATTAACGATTGCTTTTAAGAGCTACACCGTAATAGACACGCTCGATTCTGCACCATGGGTGGGGCTTGATAATTTCAGAATTATTTTATCAGACAAATATTTTTGGGATGCTGTAGTCAATACCTTGGGGATCAGCTTTCTGAAATTAGCTATAGGTTTTGTTATTCCAATTATTCTATCCGTCATGATTTATGAATTAAGCGGTGGACGCTTTAAGAAAATAGTACAGACAATCTCTTATTTACCACACTTTTTGTCCTGGATCGTTCTGGGCGGGATGTTGATTGCTTGGTTCTCTTCCTCCGGTATGTTTAACGAAATCCTGCTCAATTTGGGGATCATTTCGAAACCGGTAAATATCTTGCTTGATGCGAACAAGTATTGGTGGATTGCAACGTTATCGGATATTTGGAAAGAGGCAGGTTGGGGAACAATTTTATACTTAGCCATCATGTCCAAAATTGATCCTACTTATTATGAAGCTGCCAAAATAGATGGGGCAAGTCGTATGAGACAAATTTGGAATATTACCCTACCTAATATGAAGCCAATTATCAGTTTAAATCTGATTCTGACTGTAAGCGGTTTATTAGGATCGAATCTGGATCAAACATTGGTCTTGATGAATTCTCAGAACCGTGCCAAAGCAGAGGTAATCAATTCTTATGTGTATCGTATGGGTATGACGCAAGGTGACTTCTCTTATGCTACTGCTGTTGGTTTAGGTGTCTCCATTGTTTCTGTGATCCTACTGATTAGTGCCAACAAAGTGTCCAGCAAATTAAATGATAATCAATCAGTTCTGTAGAAGGAGGCATTTTTGTGAATCGTACGGTAGCTAAAGAAGATCTCGACAGTCGAATCTTTAACACTATAAATATTATTTTACTCTGTATCTGTACTGTAATTATCGTTGTTCCTTTATGGAATGTGGTCATATCCTCCTTAAGCTCAGGTAAGGCGCTCGCGGAAGGTGGATTTATATTCTGGTCTACTGATTTCTCCTTAGAGAATTACCGCGCAGTATTTAATGACGAGACGATAGGATTAGCCTTTCTAGTCTCCATTGCCAAAACGTTCATCGGTGTCATTACCCACGTATTCTTTTGCGCGATGATCGGTTATGGCTTGAGTAAAAAATACATACGTGGCCGCAAGCTATACGTTGCCATGGGTGTAATCACCATGTTCTTCTCAGGTGGTATGATTCCAACGTATTTATTGATTAAATCACTCGGTCTATTGAACAGCTTTTGGGTTTATATTATCCCGGCTTTGTTCAGTTATTATGACGTAGTTATTCTAATGAACTTCTTTAGAAACGTACCGGATTCACTTGAAGAGTCAGCCAAAATCGATGGTGCAGGTGACTGGCGTATATTCCTGAAGATTTTTATCCCTCTTTCCATGCCGGCTATGGCTACGATCGCGTTATTTAACGGGGTTGGGCAGTGGAATGACTTTATGACCACCAAATTATACATTACCGATCAAGCACTCTATCCGCTGCAGATGAAGCTCTATGAAATTATCGTTCAGTCGCAAACGCAATCCATGCAAAATGTCGGCGGATCTGCGATTATCGAAACTACTACTAAAGGGGTTCAACTAGCAACAATTGTCATTACAACTTTGCCGATTGTTGTGATGTATCCAATATTACAGAGGTACTTTATTTCAGGAATGATGATGGGGGCGGTGAAAGAATAGAAAGATTGGAGGGGTTTTATAGCAAACACTTATGTACGAAATGATCCATCGGAAGTGTAGCTTGTACTATCAGATCTACACTTCCGTTACTACCAAAACTTTTTTAGGGGGAAACAAGGGATGAACAAAGCATTTGGGAAAAAAGGACTCAAACTTTGTACTGCGCTTATGGCTGTTGTATTGGTATTTACGGGTTGTGGATCGAAGGGTAGTTCTGATAACTCCAGCAAAGAATTAAGATCCATTGAAGGGCGATATACAATTGACCCAGAAACACCAGCTTGGAAGCTTGATAAAAAAGAAGAAACTACGGATCTCACTTGGTATGTAAATGCGGATTGGTGGAACACAGACTTTGGTAAGGACCTCGTTACTAAAAAGATTAAAGAGGACCTGAACATCAATATTAAATTCATTACTGGGGACGACACGAAGTTAAATACTATTTTTGCCGGTGGCGAAATGCCGGATATGCTGACTATCTTTGATTCGAACTCACCAGTGGTACAAAAAGCCGCAACTTGGGCATTGCCTTTGAATGATCTGGCGGATAAATATGATCCTTATTTCAATAAAGTAGCAGCAAAAGATACGATGAACTGGTTCCAATTAGCAGACGGTAAGACTTATGGCTATCCTAACTATTCTAATACGCAAAACGATTTTGACAGCGGTAACATTCCTGCTAAAACGGCATTTGTAATCCGCAAGGATGTTTACGAAGCGATAGGAAAACCAAGCATTGGAACTCCTGAAGAATTCAAGAGTGTTATGCAGCAAATCAAAAAGCAATTCCCGGCAATGATTCCTTTTGGTTTTAACTCTATTGGCACAGGCACTGGTTCTTTGGGAGATGTTCTTCAGGATTTCATCGGCGTACCGATGGAAACCGAAAATGGTGAATTCTACAACCGTAACCTAGATGAGGATTATCTGACTTGGTTGAAAACATTAAATGAAGTCTACAGAAATGGTGACATCAGCGATGACAGCTTTGCAGATGACGGGACGGCTTTTGAAGAAAAATTGAAATCCGGTAAATATGCAACGCTGATGCTCGATGGAACACCTCAACAAAGTGGTAACCTGCAAATCTTCATGACAGAAAATCCAGACAAAGAATATATCGCTATTGATGGACCGCAAAGCACAGTTGGACATGAGCCAACGTTGAATCAGTCAGGAATTACAGGCTGGATGATTACCTATGTCACTAAAAAGGCTAAAGACCCTGCCAAAGCGATTCAGATCTACACTTATCTATTGAGTGAAGAAGGACAAAAGCTTATGAACTATGGTATTGAAGGGGAAACCTATAAGGTTAACGAAGCGGGTAAAATTGAATTTTTACCTGAAATCAAAGATCTTCAATTGAATAATGCCGATAAATTTAAAAAGGATTACCGGATGGGCGAATTTATGTTCTTTGGACATGACCGCGATAAAGCTCTAAGTAATGACGCATTCGCAGATTCTATTAAACAAATGCAAGAGTGGGGTAAAGGAAAGCTGAAACCACACTTTATTCTTGAAAATATCAACCCGGCTCAAGGAACGCCTGAAGCTCGTAGCCTATCTGCAATCGATACAAATTGGAACACTACGCTTGTGAGTATGATTCGTGCTAAGGATGAAGCAACATTTGATAGCACCTTGGCTGCTTACAAATCATTCTTGAAGGATAACAACTGGGATAAGATCGCAGAAATTCGCACTGAAAAAATGAAGAGCAACAAAGAAAAATTAGGTCTTAAATAAGTAAAAGGCTGGATGGGGCCCCTTTACCGGGGCCTTATCATACAGAAACATAGCAAAATATATAGAAAAGTGGAGGGAAACAACATGACAAAACTTAAAATTTATCAATCTACAGGGGAAAATGAATTGTTCGTAGAGCAAACGCTAGAACAATTGACTCCAATGGCTTCAGATGAGCCGGTCACTACTGTAAACCTCGATGAGAATCAAACCTTTCAGGAAATGGATGGCTTTGGGGCATCCTTTACGGATTCATCCGCCTACTTGATTAACCAAGTCCTGAATAATGAACAGAAAAAAGAAGTCATGAGCAAGCTTTTTGATTCCCAAGATGGAATTGGCTTGTCCGTATTAAGAAATCCAATGGGAGCATCGGATTATGCTAGAGATATTTATAGCTATGACGATATGCCTGCTCAGGAAACGGATACAGAATTAACTCATTTCTCCATCGCACATGATGAAGCTGATATTATCCCTTTGTTACAACAAGCATTGGAGCTTAATCCTGAGATCAAGCTGATGGCTTCACCTTGGAGTGCACCAGGCTGGATGAAGACTAGCGGATCTATGATTGCTGGTGAGCTTAAACATGAACATTACCAGGCTTATGCCGATTATTTTGTACGATACATTCAAGCCTTTGAAAAGCACGGTCTGCCAACTTATGCAGTAACACCGCAGAACGAGCCTCTGTTTGAACCAAAGCACTATCCAAGTATGTTAATGCTGCCTGAAGCGCAAAGAGATTTCATTAAAAACTATCTCAAGCCTAGCTTCGTGAAGCACAACATCAACACAAAAATTCTTTGCTACGATCACAACTGGGACCGTCCAGATTATCCACTAACGGTGCTGGATTATGCGAAAGATGAAGTGGACGGTGTAGCTTGGCACTGGTATGGCGGGAATGCGTCAGCACAATCAGAGGTTCTAAAAGCTTTCGCGGATAAAGAAGTGCATTTTACAGAAGGTTCTGGTGGGGAATGGATTCCTCCGTTTGAACAAGCCTTCTCGAATGTCATGAGAACAGGGATTGATATTCTCAGAAACCATAGTAAATCCTTTGTCTTGTGGAATATGGCCTTAGATGAGAAGAACGGTCCAACTGTACCGGGCTTTGGCAAAAGTACTTGTCGCGGTGTGGTGACGGTCAACCAAGAGACTAAAGAACTTACGTATACGTTGGACTACTATGCACTGGCACATTTCAGCAAATTCATACGTCCTAAGGCTGTGCGTATTGACGTTTCCACTAATCAAGAAGTGATTCGTTCCGTAGCTTTTAAGAATACAGATCACTCCATTGCGGTTGTTCTGTTCAACGATAGTGAAAAGGACGAGAATGTAGCTGTGAAATTGCAGGGCAAGGATGGTTTATCGTTCCGTTTGGCCTCTAAAAGTGCCTTATCTATTTTAATAAAATAATGTGTGTATGAAGTGCTCGAATTTTGATTCGAGTACTTTTTTTTGCCGAAAAACGCATAAAAAATCAGTGTTCGTGAATCTTAAACGCATACCTATAGCGAGGAGATATGAGCATTGAATAGAAAGCTTTTACTGACACTGCTAGTTCTGTGTTTAATGATTACTGGTGGTTCTAGTATTTTTGCTGTTACAAGTGTTTTACCCTTAAAGAATGAAACACCCAAATGGGCGGTGGAGCTTCATAAAAGTAAACTGCCTTCGCCACAGCCGGAAAAATATAAGAGCTACGAGCTATTAGTCACTAACTTAAGTGAAGATACCATAGATGTAACGTTTGAGTTGTACCGACCAATGCAGGATCCTAATCAGGAGCAAATCATCTTAGTAGATCCATTTAGCTATGCTATGCAGCCGAATGAGACGGTTAGCTTTAGCCATTTTTTTATAATGAATGGGGCAAAAGAACTGGAAGTCGTTCTCTCGTGGAATGATCAGAATAGACGTAAGCATAAACAAAGTATTAAATTTACTGGTTTTGAATAGTTGATCGGAGAAATACTAAATATTACAGGGCAATTTCCAATGGGATGTGCCCTCGTTGGTTTGCTCCATCCCTTGTTATACTCTATAATGTGCTTTATATAATTGCAGTTGAAAGGGGAGATGGGGCATGAGTACAGCTAATCGCGGAGTGAACATCGGACCTCCCCGTTTTAAAATAGCGGTACATTCCATCGTTTGGCTGGCTAAAAGCGGAAGCATTTTATCTAGTGCAATGATTGCAAGCCAAGTCAATTCACACGCGACCTTTATGCGTAGAGTGATGCAGTCTTTGGCAACTGCGGGAATCGTGGAGTCCAAAGGTGGAAGAGAAGGCGGGTACGTTCTTCTGAAATCTGCCGATGAGATTACACTGGGAGAGATTTATGAAGCAGTTAGTACAACGACGGAGGAGTTAGAAGTGGATATGGCCTGTGGAGCAAGTGCTTTGCTCGATGTAGAGCTTGAAAAAATTCTCCAGGAGACAGAACAACGGACCATTCAATATTTACGCCAATATACGATTACTAATGTGATGGAGCGGGTAGAGTTTTTTTCTTAATATTTTAATTTTCAATAAAAAAGGTACTGGTAAAATATTTATTAAGCTACTATAATAAAGTGAGTTGCAGTCGGCACTGCAATTTTATTTTGTAGGTATTGTGCTTGAGGTGAGCACATATAATAGCAAGGGGGAATAAACAAAGCGGAGTAGCGTAAGTAACATCTATTGTTTAGCAGTGGGTTCATGTACTTTAATATGTGCTTATTATAGTTGCAAATTATTTTAGGGAGTGATGATCATGAATATTGTATCCATCGTATTACAAAGCTTGTTGATACTTGCTTTCGTTATGGCAGGGTCGGGAAAAGTAGCGGGTTCAAAAATGCACGTGGATAACTTTAAAAAATGGCGTTTACCACAATGGTTTCGAGTAGTAACGGGTCTAGTTGAGATTGTGGCAGCGGCAGTATTGGTTGTTGGCTACTGGGAGCCTAGCTGGGCAGCAGCAGGCGCACTTATACTTGGCGTTACAGCTATCGGCGGAATTCTGGTTCATATACGCGAAAAAGATTCGTTCAAAGAGACGTTTCCGATTATCCTGCTTGGCGTGTTAGCAATTATTGTATTTTTCATCCGTCTTTCCGATCTGGCTGATTTTCCAGGGTTTAAGTAATTATACTCACCCAATAAAAAAATGGCAGTTCAGTGCTGAAATACAGCATCTGGACTGCCATTTTTGTTTCAGGATCTGTAGCTTAGGGTTCTAACGTTCTAAACGATAGCCACCATGAAATACAGGACCCACATATTCATTGAACGCAAAGCCATTGCGAATGGCAGCGGAGACAAAATCTTTAGCTTTTGCTACAGCTTCATGAACGGACAGACCGTTAGCTAAACCGCCTGTAATGGCAGCGGCAAAGGTACATCCAGCCCCATGATTGTGAGCAGGCTCGATTTTGGCTGTTTGAAATACGGTGTACTCAGCACCGTCGAAGAAGACATCAATCGCTTGATCGCCCCCGAGTGCTTTGCCGCCTTTAACCACGACATTACTTGCTCCGAGCTTATGAATCAGACGAGCAGCTTCTTTCATATCCTCTAGGGTAGAAAGTTTGCCAAGACCTGAAAGAACGCCAGCTTCAAACAGATTTGGTGTAACCACAGTGGCAAGTGGCAGCAGTAAATCACGAATAGCCTCCGCGCTGTCTGGGTTCAAGACTTCATCTTCACCCTTGCAGACCATGACCGGATCAATCACTACATTGGTCTGTAGATTTTCTTTGATCGCTTGCTCAGCAACACGCACAATTTCAACACTTCCCAGCATACCTGTCTTCATGGCATTTACTGGACCACCTGCGAAAATAGTTTTTAGCTGCTCAGCAACAATGGAGGCGTCAATTGGATAAACATTATGGTGCCAGCCGTTGTCCGGGTCCATTGTAACGATAGTTGTCAAGGCACTAAAGCCGTAGGTACCATACTCTTCAAATGTTTTTAGATCCGCTTGGATGCCTGCGCCACCACTGGAGTCGCTGCCTGCAATAGTTAGAGTTTTAATAATTTGAGTCATGGTAACGTCCCCTTTATATATGTCTGAATTTATAAACAACGCATTGCATTGATTATAACAAAAAATAGCACCTAAGTCTTTCTAAAAAGCAAGTGTAGGATTCCATTTCACTAACCCTGCATATCAATATAGAAAGAAATTTTAAACAAAACGCTTAGGAGGGCGAGTATGGTCACGATTAGTTTATGTATGATTGTACGAAATGAAGAAAAAAGCCTGCATAAATGTTTGTCTAGCGTTGCAAATCTTGTAGATGAAGTGGTTATCGTGGATACAGGCTCGACGGATAAGACTAAAGAGATCGCAATGTCCTACGGAGCTGTGATTTACGATTTTGAATGGATCGATAACTTTAGTGCCGCACGTAATTTTGCCTTCAGTAAAGCTACTCAGGAGTATATTTTGTGGCTGGATGCGGATGACTATATAAAGGAAGCGGATCAGATTCTGTTTAAAAAGCTAAAGGAGATTCTGCCAGGGCATTTTCACAGCGTGAACATGCAGTATAATTTGGCTTTTGACGAGGCGGGGAATGTCACAGCTAGCTTGCGTCGGAATCGGCTAGTTCGCCGGAGCTGCAATTTTCAATGGATTGGCCCAGTACATGAATATCTAGAGGTAAGTGGCCCTTCCTTTAGTAGCGATGTCTGTATTACCCATGAGAAGGATAAGGAATATACAGACCGTAATTTGCGGATTTACCAAAAAAGAGTGGCCGAGGGTGAAGCATTCTCTCCAAGGGATCAGTATTATTATGCGAATGAATTAAGGGATCATGCTATAAATGAAGAGGCTTGCAAATACTACGAGCTGTTTTTGGCGGGTGGACAGGGCTGGATAGAAGATAATTTTCAAGCTTGCTTAAGGCTTGCCGAATGCCGGGAACGGCTGGGGGATAAAGACGGTGCATATGAAGCATTATGCAGAACGTTACAGTACGATAAACCACGTTCAGAGTTCTGCTGCCGACTTGGGGCCCTTCTATTGGAAAAGGGTCAATTGCACCCAGCAACATACTGGTATGAGCTTGCGATACAGCTGCCACGGGATAACGATTCGATGGGGATGAAAAATGGGATTTTTTATACCTGGCTGCCGCATCTCCAATTGGCACTCTGTTATGATCGCCTTGGCCAACACGAGTTAGCGAATCATCATAATGAAACGGCGTTGAACTTTTATCCGTCCCATCCTAGCATGTTATATAACCGCACTTATTTTAAAAATCTGCTTGGCGACAAATATGTAGCGATTCAAGCTTAACAAAAATGCCCCCAGTAGTCATGATTTTGACTCTGGGGGTTTTCGTCGTTAAGACACCCTCTTTTTAATATGCTGGATTGTATTGTTGTTCTTTTTTGTAATCGTTGGGAGGGAGTCCAACCTCTTGTTTGAACAGCTTAGAGAAATAGGAGTAGTTGTTATAGCCAACCTTGTTTGCGACAGTATAAACAGACATATTTGTGGTTTCCAATAGATGCTTTGCAGCCGCGATTCTAACTTGGATGACGTAGCTGCCTAATGAAACACCAGTTTCTCGTTTGAATATTCTTGCCAGATAATCAGGATTGAGGTAGACAATTTCGGCCAAATCATTTCGTGTCAGATCATCACCGTAATGCGAATGAATGTATTGTTTGATTTCCTCCGCGACGGATTTGGTCTGTGCGGCAAACTCACGGTATTTCATCGCTGTAGTCACTAGATATTTAAGATATTCTTCCATATCCTCGATCGAGTTCAGAGAGTGCAAGGATAATTTATCGTTAGTTTTGCCGGAGTATAGTTTGTGTGACCGTATCCCTTTGAGGTTGAGAAATGAATAGACTAGCTGAACAATATCTAAGCGGAACAAGCTAAGGACAGAGGTCTCCAGAGTTCTATTGTTAAGCATAACCCTTAGAGATTTCGTAACTTCCTCAAGAAAAGTAGTAAACTGATTCTGGTTCAGCAGCTCTTCCAAATAGACAAGATCCGGTGGCGTATAGCCAGTTTTATTTTGATAGAGATAGGCTTCCACTAAAAAAGTCTGATTTCTGCATCTCGTAATTTCCTCATCCATGCGAAGCGATTGTTTCAGAACATTCCCCACATGATTCAGTTTATCGTATAAACCAATATTGCAGCAGACGTCGCATTTTAAATAAGGAATCGCCTTTTGAATAAAGGAAGAGCATAATTCTTCAAGCAAGGACGTGTCGGGTGTCTGATTCCATTTTAATATGGCGATCCAATTATAATCTTTATATTCCAGAATACTCTCGATGGTAAAGCAAGGACTCTGTAACAATTCATATAATACGTTCAGCAGAGCAAAATCAAAAAGATCCTTCTCTTCTTTTCCCATACTGCCGTTGTAAGGAAATAGGTTAAAGATTAAAGGCTGCAGAGTGTCACTCATTTGATAGGAGAGGTTCTGTTCCTCAATGGCAAGGGTGATGTCCGCTAATTTAATCGGAAATGATGTGCTTCCACTAACCAACTTACGCCAAAAATGCTCGAGAATCTTCGCTTGGTTTTTTTGCCAAAAGTAACCGCCTTGAATGGCTTTTTCATTTCTTTGCTGCTCTTTAGCCTGTGTGACAGCCTTATGGATAATCAGCATCAGCTTATCAAATTCGATGGGCTTCAGAAAATATTCAAAGCTTTGCAATTCAATCGCTTTCTGGGCATAGTTGAAATCCGCATAATTAGTAAGAAGTATAGTCTGAATACTATAATTCCCTTCGCGAATCCATGCCAGTAATTCCAATCCGCTGCCCTGAGGCATTTCAATATCCGAAATTAGAATTTGAATAGAATGCTTTTCTATTATTTCACGTGCCTGAGCGACATTATTTGCTGTATAGACAGTATCAATGTGTAACGATTCCCAATCTATTCTCTTTTGCAATGCAGCAATAACATAAAAGTCATCATCAACAAGCAGTACATTCATAGTTAGCTCTCCATTCATTTAGATTTTTTTAGGAAGCTCCGGAAGAGATAAGATTACACTAGCGCCGCCGCTCTCCAAATTGGAAAAGGTGATAGTTGCTCTTTTTAAATAGAGATATTCCAGCCGTTTAAGCGTATTCATAATACCGATCTGCATACCGTTGCTTTGATCCAAGGGCTCACCAAGATTAAGCTTCTCTAACACTTGCGGTGGAAAACCGGGACCGGTGTCGGTGAGCTGGATAACGAGCATGTCTTCCTCTTCAATCCGTAATCGCTGGACTGTAAGCCTGATCTCTACTTCATGTTCTCGTGAAATCGCATATTTAATAGAATTTTCAATGAAGGTTTGCAGCACTAATGGCGGGATTTCCACACAGCTTGCCTGATCCTCTTGCTCAATATTGTAAATAAATGCATCCTGATATCGTTGCTTTTGAATCTCTAGATAGGTTCGGACATGTTCAATTTCATCCTCCAGCCGGACAAAATTCTCACCATTTTGAAAAATATAACGGAAATATTTCGACGTAGATAACGTCATATTCTCAATTTCTTTATACATTTCAATTTGGGCCATGCTATAGATGCTAGTCAGGCAATTTAAGAAAAAGTGGGGCTTGATCTGTAGCTTCATATAATCCAGTTGTATCCGCTGCTTCTCCAGTTCCTGCTCGTACATAGCGATTTTGAAGGTTTTGATTTGATCAACTAAATCTTTAAACTGTGTGTTTGCTTGTTCCAGCTCTATAATCTCACTGCTTTTGAAATCTGCGGGTTGCCCAGCCTCATTAATGAAAGCAAGGTTCTCAGAGAAGCTTTGAATCGGGCCTAGTACTCTTTTCTTGAAAAACAGCAGGACGATGCATAAAGTGGAAGTGACAATGAAGAAGAGTAACATTATAAGCAGCTGAGCAATGATGATTTTTTCGAATATGCCATATTTAATGACCATTTTAGTGCTAAAGGTGGTGTCTGAGAAGGCGCTGTTGATTGTTGTACGCGATTGCAAAAGATTTGAGAAGCCTCCCTCTTCCGTTATCAGCTTTCCGCTGTTCGATATGGGACTCGATAAAGGCTGTTCATTCTCATCTACGAGAGAAACATAACCATTGGCACCCAAATTAATTTGGCGTAGAGGACGGATCAGATTATCGGCGGAGATCAGTCCAATTAAATAACGATTGTAATAGGGAACGATATTAATCACGTAGTAGTGGTTGTTAACAAGGATTGGCGTCCATTTGGAATAAAACTTCTCATACATCTCCTTATCATCAATATAAGAAATAATCTTCGTTTTGAGCTGCCTGTAATCCGTATAGGTCACACTGATCGGTGCACAATTTAAAAAGTAGTTCTCATTTTTCAAATAGTAGAAAAAGTTGTACTCATGTCCGTAGTTTTTTTGCAGCTCGGTAAAGCGTTTATGCAGATTATCATTTGCCTTCAAGAACTCGATACTGTTGACCCCGTAAGTATTCATCGCAAGCAAGCTCTCATCGTTCCCAAGCGTCCAGCCCATATAGTGATTAATGTAAGCGAAATCATGATTGATACGATTAATGTAGAGTGCCGCAGTATCCTGTAAATTTCGAGTGGACTGTTGCTTAACGATAGAAATGGAAGTAATGCTGATCGCTAAATCCAGAATGAGGACTGTGAACGAGACTGCCATCATGACTTTTATATAATGACGAATGGGGTAGGTTTTGTGCTTCGCTGTTTTTTTGTTCATAAAATCATTATAAGACCTCTGCAGGAAAAATACAGGAGAACTCACTAGCGATTTACCGCAAAGTCCGGAAAGCACATACAGAAGTCGGGATACTGTTATTAAGTCCCTTCAAGCGAAGGCTTTTGATTTTGTGTTTTTTGTAAGCGGATTCAAAGGTCTGGATAACCGTCTTAAAGGGTCCGGAATACGAAAAAATAAGACGTTATGATTAAGCTATTCAGATAATCTTTGATTAATTGAAATGGGGGATTAAGAGGATGAGTCAACACAGTAAGAAAAAGACGGCAAAGAAATGGACTGTGGGTCTGCTGGCGGCGGCTATGGTATTTGGTATTGCTGGCTGCGGTGGAAAAGACGGGAATAATGCTGCAACTAGTGAGACGAGCAGTTACAACAAAGAAGGTCTGCCAATTGTTAATGAGCCTGTAACACTCAAGGTGCTGACCGTACGTTGGGGAAGCATGGGAGACACGTTTACGCAGAACCAATGGCTGAAGGATCTGGAGAAAAATACAAATGTCAAAATCGAATGGCAAGTGATGTCCTCCAATGACTGGGCCGAACAGAAGTCCATTCTGCTGGCTAGCGGTACGCTTCCAGACATTATCCTCGGAAATCAAACCTTCGGAGATTCTGATATCGTTAATAATCTAAGCTTTTTCCGGCCGTTAGATGATTATATTGAAAAAAATATGCCAAATCTTAAAGCGGCCATGGAAGAAACGCCTGAGTTGAAAAAAATCAGCACTTTTCCTGACGGGAAAATCTATTCACTGCCAACAAGACTTCCATCGCGTCCAAAAAGCTCTCGTCAGCCTGTGATTAACAAAACTTGGCTCGATAAATTGGGCCTGAAGGCTCCTGAAACGATTGATGAGTTATACAACGTACTTAAAGCTTTCAAAGAACAAGATCCAAACGGAAATGGCAAACAAGATGAGATTCCTTTTATTGAAATTGGGAATGACTTGATCAGTCCTTTCGGAATTGCCGACTTGAATAACAACAATATGATCATCAAGGACGGAAAAGCGATCTATTTCCCTGTTTCGGAGGAGTTCAAAGAAGGCCTTAAATGGGAAAATAAATTGTATGCGGAAGGTTTATTAGATAAAGAGGTATTCACTCAGGATGATACGATGAGATCGGCGAAGTTCCAAAATCCGGATGCTCCAATCGTAGGCTTTACGTATCAGTGGACCCCGGACGCTGTGTTTGGTAAATGGAGCGATCAATATGTGACGATTCCACCGATTGCCGGACCGGATGGTAAGCGTTATACAATCGGTAATCCAATTGGGATGAGTCTTAACCGTAATGAACTGCTGATTACTACTTCGAGTAAGTATCCAGAGGTTGCTGCGCGTTGGGCAGATCAGTTCTACACGAACGAAGCGAGCATTCAGAATTTTTGGGGTGCGATTGGAACTGTAATTAAGAAGAATGATGACAGCACCTATACATTGATGGATCCACCAGCTGGAACCAGCGCAGATGCCTGGTATTGGGATCAGTCTCTTCGAGATTTCGGACCGAAATATGTGAGCCCGTCCTTTGAACAGAAAATCGTTCTTAATCCTGAAAGTGGAGATGGACTGAAGCTGCAGCTGGATAAGCTGGGTAGTGAATTTGTAACAGAGCCTTTCCCTAACGTTATGTACACCTCCGATGAGTTCGAGGAGCTGCCAACCTTGACCACGGATATCGACGGTTATGTGAATACAATGCGCGCTCAATTTATTAGCAAAGGCGGAATTGACGAAGGCTGGGATGATTATGTCAAACAGCTTAATAAAATGGGGCTTGAAAAGTTAGTTAAGATTCGCACAGATGCTTACAGTCGTTATATGAGTGTGAAATAACCTATTCGTCTTTCGAAAAAGGTGCTGCCCTACATAAATTTGTGGGGTAGCATTCTCTATTTTTAATAAGGAGGGGATGTTATGAAATCTGATCCAATTCATTTGAGTCGGAAACTCGGACAAATCAAACAAAACTGGGGTTTATATACGTTGCTTTTTCCTGCAGTAGTCCTTACGTTATTATTCGCATATAAACCCATGTATGGGGTGCTCATTGCCTTTAAGGATTATAGCCCGGCGTTAGGAATAGGCGGAAGTCCATGGGCCGGATTCAAATACTTCGAGAAGTTTTTTAATTCCTATCAATTTTCTGCCACGATCAAAAATACGCTAATCATCAGTGTGTACAGTCTGATTACGTTTCCGATTCCGATTATACTTGCGCTGATGGTTAACCAGATGAGACCAAACCGTTTCAGACGGTTTTTTCAGACGGTATCCTATATGCCACATTTTATCTCAACCGTAGTTATGGTGGGCTTAATGATGATTCTGTTCTCACCTAGCACCGGCCTACTGGGCAATGTATATAGTCTTTTTGGAAAAGAAGCTCCTGATCTAATGGGCTCTGCCGGATTATTCAGCAGTGTGTACGTCTGGTCGGATGTGTGGCAGCATGTCGGCTGGGACAGCATTATCTTTATCGCTGCTCTCTCTGCTGTTGATCCTAGTTTGTATGAGGCTGCAACCGTAGACGGCGCAAGTCGGATGCATAAAATTCGTTACATCGATATTCCGATGCTGATGCCAACAGCGATAACATTGCTTATCCTGCGGGTCGGGGGACTGCTAGGGGTTGGATTTGAAAAGGTGTACTTAATGCAAAATGACTTGAACATCACTTCAAGTGAAATTCTGTCTACTTATGTCTACAAAATTGGTCTGCTCAGCAGTCAGTATAGCTTTTCGTCGGCGATCAACCTGTTCAACACGGTCATTAATTTTATTTTATTGATCATGGTCAATCAGATTTCTAAAAAGTTAAGCGAAAATAGCTTGTGGTAGAAGGGAGGAGCATTGAAATGGGAGGCTTAGAGACGGCGACTAAAGGAAATGTAGGAAAAATAAAGAAGAATCGCTCCTCAGATACTATAATGGAAATTGTGATGTACGTTATATCAGCAATTTTTCTAATCATCCTGATCTATCCGCTGTATTTTATCGTCATTGCTTCGTTTAGTGATCCTTCTGCGGTTGCTGGAGGTCAAGTTTGGCTATTTCCTAAAGGGTTTACCTTTGATGGTTATAAAGAGCTGCTTCGTCATGAGAATATTTGGATCGGGTATTGGAATACCATCCTGTACACGGTGGTTGGGACTGCAATCGGTTTAGTAGTTAATATTTCAGCTGCCTATGCGTTATCAAGAAAGGACCTTGTGGGGCGGAAATACATTTCGCTGTTTTTCATATTTACAATGTTCTTTAACGGGGGGTTGATTCCTACTTTTTTAACGGTTCGTGATTTCCATCTCTATGATACTTTCTTGGTAATGGTACTTCCTTTCGCAGTTGGAGTTTTTAATATCATAGTGGCACGAACTTTTTTCCAGACTAGTATTCCGGGCGATTTATGGGAAGCAGCGCAAATTGATGGATGTGGCAATCTCCGTTATTTTGCACAGATAGTTCTACCGTTGTCGAAGGCTATTATTGCAGTGTTAGGTTTATGGATCGCTGTAGGTTATTGGAATTCATATTTTAATGCCTTGATTTATTTGAAAAATCCTAATATGTATCCTTTGCAGCTGATCCTGCGAAATATTCTGATTACCAATCAGATGCAGTCTGGTATGGGGACCGGAGAAGCCGCACAAATCGCGTTACGGCTCGCAAATATGATGCGGTATTCGGTTATTATCGTAGCAACTGTTCCAATTATGTGTGTATACCCATTTGTGCAAAAATACTTTAACCAAGGGGTAATGATCGGCGCAGTGAAGGAATAAGCTCTTCTACTTTTCAACTAACATTTGTGAGGGAGCAAGACCGTAATGAAAAAGCAACCCAAAAACAGTATCAATAGAACAATCACCGTCATTCTTCTAGTTACAACGTTGCTTGCTAGCCTTACAGCCTGTAAAGGGGATAAAGGGGTAAACTCTGTTGAATCTGATCCGGGTCAATTTCATAAAGAAGGTTTGCCAATCGTGGATAAGCCCATGACGCTGAAGGTTCTAACGGTTCGGTGGGGAAGCATGGGAGATAACTTTATCCAGAATCAATGGCTGAAGGATTTGGAAAAAAATACGAATGTCAAAATCGAATGGCAGGTGATGTCTGCTAATGATTGGAGTGAGCGGAAGTCCATTATGCTGGCAAGCGGTACACTTCCAGATATCATTTTAGGGAGTGAGACCTTCGGAGATTCGGATATCGTCAATAATTTAAGCTTATTCAGGCCGCTTGATGACTATATCGAAAGCTATATGCCTAACCTCAAAGCAGCCATGCAGGAAGAGCCTGAATTGAAAAAAATCAGTGCTTTTCCTGATGGGAAAATCTACTCTTTGCCTGCAAGATTACCTTTACGTCCTAAAAGCTCACGCCAACCCGTGATTAACAAAACCTGGCTGGATAAATTGGGATTGAAGATTCCCGATACGATTGATGATTTATACAACGTGCTAAAAGCATTTAAAGAACGTGACCCTAATGGGAATGGAAGGCTGGATGAGATACCTGTTATCGAAGTAAGTAATGATCTTATCAGTCCTTTCGGAATCACGGATCTGAACAATAACTTTATGGTCGTCCAGGACGGAAATGCGGTATATTACCCTGTTTCAGAGGCGTACAAAGAAGGGCTCAAATGGGAGCATAAATTGTTTGTCGAAGGTTTGCTTGATAAAGAATTATTCACGCAAGATGAAACGATGAGATCAGCCAAGTTTCTTAATCCGGATGCTCCTATCGTAGGATTCTCGTATCAGTGGACGCCGGATGCCGTATTTGGCAAATGGAGTGATCAATATATCACGATTCCTCCGATTGCAGGACCGGATGGTAAGCGCTACACCATAGGAAATCCGTATGGAATGAATCTGGAGCGCAACGAGCTGCTAATTTCCACTTCTTGCAAATACCCAGAGATTGCTGCCCGCTGGGCTGATCAGTTCTACACCAATGAAGCAAGCATTCAAAATTTCTGGGGAGCGATAGACACCGTTATTAAGAAAAATATTAACGGTTCTTATACATTGATGGACCCACCGATGGGTACCAGTGCTGATGCCTGGTATTGGGATCAATCACTCCGGGATTTCGGGCCGAAATATGTCAGTCCAGAGTTTGAAAAATCCATCTTTCTAAACCCAAAAACCGGAGATGGACTGAAGCTGCAGCTCGATAAGCTGGGAAGCGATTATACAACGCCACCTTTCCCTGATGTAATGTACACCGCTGAAGAGTTTCAGCTGCTGCCGACTTTGACTACGGACATCGATAGTTATGTCAATACAATGCGTGCTCAGTTTATAATTACAGGTAAAATTGACGAGGGCTGGGCTGATTATGTGAAACAGCTGCGGGGAATGGGACTGGAGAAGCTGGTTAAAATTCGTACCGATGCTTACAGTCGTTATGTGAATGTAGAATAGAGTATTATGTGAAATACTGACGGCTAGGCTGTAACATCCTATTTCACTTATTTAAACAAAGGAGGTTCTCTCTATGCGAGTGGCATAAAGAGAACCTCCTTATTCTTTTTACTTTATTAGCAGGGTTTGAATGGCATGAGCCGGAATCATGTTCTCAGCCAAGTTGTTATGGAAGCGCAGGGTGAAAGGAAGCTCTTGTTCCGTGCGGTTCATAACGATAACAGCAATGGTGCCATCTGGGTTACGGAAAGCCGTTGTTTCAAGCTTATCAGTATATTTAGAGTGCCCAATTCGTTTAGCACCTGGGCGAATGTATTTACTGAAATGCCCGATGTAATAGAAGGAGCTCTCAAATATAATTTCATCGTTTTTCGTATCGCCAATAATTGGAGCATCGCAGTAGTTACCTACATGGTTAGGGCCCCCTTGCTCGTCCAAGACAATATTCCAGTCCGTCCAGCTTGACATCCAGTTGTTCAGGTTACCAATGATATCGTGGCCGTAACGTTCGCCTGTGTTCCATGAGCCGAGATGAACGCCACCTTCTTGGCAGCCTTCACTGAAGAACAGCTTCTTGTCTGGGAAGCGATCATGAACGGCCGATAGGGCTTCGAAGTGATCTCCGGAGTACCAGTGGAAGCAAATTCCCCAAATGTATTTGGAAGCTTCTTGATCTTCAAAAGCAACCTTGGCACGATCATACACGCGCTCCTTGTTATGATCCCAGATCATAACCTTTACATGAGCCAAACCGGCTTGTTCCAAGGCAGGTCCCAAGTAATCACGAACAAAATCTTTTTCTTCTTCGGCAGTATAAAGGCAAGAATCCCAGATTTGAACAGCCTTCGCTTCATTCTGAACACTAACAGCCCAAATATCGATGCCTTCAGCTGCGTAAGCCTGAATATATTTTACGAACATGTTGGCCCAAGCCTCACGGTATTCAGGCTTAAGAGCTCCACCACCGTTCATTTGACCGTTCGTTTTCATAAAAGCTGGCGGACTCCAAGGAGAGGAGAACAAACGGAAATCTTCACCAACAGCTGTTGCAGCATTTTTGATTAGGGGGATAATTGACTCTTGATCTCTGGAAATATCGAACGATCGGAGCTCTGCATCGCCTTCTTCTACATAAGCATAGTTGCCGAGTGAGAAGTCACAGCTCTGGATATGCGAGCGGCAAAGAGTATACCCAATTCCGTGCTCAGGATCAAAATAAGCGTCGATGATTTCTTTTTGTTTAGCTTCACTTAGTTTAGCGATGGTAACAGCAGAAGCCTCGGTAAGTGCACCACCGAAACCTTCCATTTCCTGATACTCCAGATCATCATAAATATTGATGAGCTCTGATTCGACGCCTGATGTATCGGGGAGGAAGATCAGAGGGTCTTTTTCTGTCAGACGGTCGGTAGTTTCTTTTGCTGTTTGAATGACGCGGACAATTTTACTCATAGTGGTTGGTAACCTCCTGTACATATAAATTCTGTCTTTATTATAGAAGGAGATTCACTGCTCTTTGAAGAAACAATATGGCTAAGAACCTCAACGATCTGGTCATCGACTACTTAGAGAAGAGGAGTGAATGCTATAAAAACTAATAGTGTCCAAATAAGCCTATGCGGCTTTATTCGCCATACTCAGCCTTTTCGGCAATTATATCGCAGTGGGCTGGATACCTATATCATCAGGCTGCAAGCAGAAGGGGAGTGTGAAGTACTGATCGATGGGGACATGGTATCCGTGGTGCCTGGTGATCTGTTATTATTTAAGCCTCAAGATATATATGATCTGAGAATCGGGGAAAAGAAGAGTCCGCTGGGACATAGTGTGGACTATTTTGTAATGTGTACAGGGGAATGGGTGGATCAGTGGTGGAACCTGCGCGAAAGACCGAAGAAGGTTAGAATTGCGGATGATGGCAAGCTGCAAAGTATATGGCAACAGCTTGATCTGGAGAATAGAAGACTAGATGGGGGTAGCTCTGAAATACTTGAGGCGCTGTTTAAAGCGCTATGTCTGCTGTTAGATCGGGCAATGGAAGAAGCACCTGCATCATCATCAGCCTCACTGTTACACGGGCTTAAGATGAAGAGTTATGTAGAGGAGCATGCTACATCAGAAATCAGGCTAAAGGATGTAGCTGCCCATGCCGGAATTAGTGTAACGAGGGCCGTACATGTATTCAAAATTCAATTCGGCTACTCTATTATGCAATATGCTGGGCAAATTCGGCTTGCTATGGCACTTCGATTAATGGACAACACCAATTATACCTTAGAGCGAATAGCAGAGGAGACGGGGTTTGGAAGCTACACCTATTTCCACAGGGTATTTCGGGAACGTTATGGCGTCTCACCAGGCAACTATCGTAAGAGAGAGTAGCTTCACTATTTTAAGATCGTCTAGTTTTTAACAAGAAGTCCCTAACCGCTTGCTCAAATAACCTGACACTATTTGCCCATGTCCATTTGAGGGAAGATCTTTCACCTTGTACGGCTAATTTAGTTCTTAAGTTTGGGTCTCGAATTAGGCGGATGACATCTTCACCAAGCCGATTCTCGTACCGATAGGAGAGCAGGCAATTCTTCTCGTGATTTGCGTATTCCATATTTCCGCCTGAATAAACACAGACGAGTGCTGCGCCACACCGCATGGCTTCAAGCCCCGGCAAAGAACCCGTATCAAAAATACTAGAACTAACAAAGATATCTGCACCGTTGTAATGGTAACAGAGCTCCTCATCATTAGCAGGTGTGAAGAATCGATATTTGCCAGTAGCTTTCATTCTTTGGAGAACTTCTGAAGTATTGAACTCGTCGGGCGGACTGATAAAGTTAATATTTACATTGGGACATTGATTTTTCACGTGATCCAGCTGCTCTATAAGATAGTCTTGCTCACGGTGCCATGAGAATCCACGTTCTGCTTTTCTTAATATAGCTGTTATGTTTAAAGGCTCCTGAAGACTGTAACGGATATTCATATTCTTGAAGGAGGAGCTAATGCCAATGGGCACGATTTTTCCTGTGATCCCATGATTTAAACGAATCAGCTCCTGCTGCCAATGCGATAAAACAATTAGATGCTCTGTGACATGATAAGAAGGGAACGACAGCGAACTATCTGGTAAAAAGGGGGGTTCATAACATAATGACAATCTTACATGAATTCCTTTTCCTTGATTGCTAGCTGCTTGAGAGGTAGGGACTGTCGTATGGAAATTAGAAACAATAACATCGCCTATGGGATAGTCCTGTTCTTGAAGCTCCATATGTGTGGAACGGATTAAGGTGGAGCGGACATCATAGGAAACAACCCCATCCACAGGCATGAGGATAGTAACCTGATGCCCCATAGCTGTTAGCCCATTGGCGAGTTCTACCAGCATGCGTTGAGCTCCACCATGAGATAAGGTCAGAATAGGGAATGTGAATCTCATCGGTAATCCCGTCCCTTCCAAGTTAGGGCTTAATCGTCAAACGATGTTACTCAATCGTTCTGTTTCTTATTTTATTCAACTCGCATAGAAAGGTACCATTTAGCTAATTTTGAAAAGCGTTATTTTTCCATATGAGAAATATTCTTCAGTAAAGCAACGGTCTCATTAATCTCGAGGTTCGTTATATCTTCTAAAGATAGGTCGATCATGGGCTTGACTTTTTGGAGTTTGCTCAGGAAAGCTTCGGTATGGAAATGCCCTCCACCAGCTTTACCGTGGTAAATTCTCTCTCCATCTTGATAGATGTCTTTTAAATGCGCCAAAATGATCCGATCCCCGAACAACCTGAAGGCGTCATCAACAATTTGATCCTGCATATCTACAGCGTCACCAATAAAATTGCATGGATCCAGGACAACCCCAATATTGCCAGAGGGGATTTCATCTAAGATGCGGTGCATCTTGTCTGGTGTAGAAAGAGTATGTGTGCAGACCCCCTCCAATCCGAGAAAAACACCCCATTTTTCAGCTTCCTCCGCAAGCTCTTGTACAGTTGCCCTTAATATATCCCAGCCGATCTCTTCGTAATGGAGCGGATCTTGTGCTTGGAAAGTAGTCAGTGCGCCCGTCTCCGTAGCCACCATAGGGGCGCCGAATTGGCGGGCATACCGTAGATGTTCTTTAAAGCGATCTATTTCTAATCTCCGAATAACAGGATCCGGGTGAATGGGATTGATATAACAGCCTAACACTCCGATACGTATACCTGCTCTGTCAAATTGTTCGCCAATATAGTTTGCGAGGCCTGGACTTAATTTACCTGTGGAGGTATCGATGTCCTGAATAGCTTTGGATAAAGCAAGTTGAACAAAATCGATATCATAATTCTGAAGCGTTGCTGTCAACGATTTGAGGGGTAAACAACCAAATGTATGCGCTAATGTTCCGTATCTAATGGAAATCATCTCCTTATCTAGGGTAGGTATGTGTAATTACAAACATAATAGTAGCGCTTTCATCTGGATGCAAGTGATTTATCCTTATCGTCTATCAGGAAATTGATGATCTCAGTGTTTACTCTATCCGGTTGCTCATGATTAATCCCGTGTCCCGCATGGGGGATGACTTGGTAATAGAACTTTCCATCTTCTAAAATATTTATGAAATCCTTCGATTGTTTTAGCGCGTGTTCTCCAACTAGAAAATAGAGCTTGTCTCTAACTGCGACTGCAGCGTTTTTATCGTATGGATGAAGCTTATGCACAAACATGGCTTGCTGATTATGAGTGCGCATTAAAAGGATCAGATGAGCAGCTAATGCTGGATGGTTGTCAAATAAAGGGGAGTGAGGTGCGCTTAACTTCTTCAGAACTTTCAGTAAATTGCGATCCGTTGGAATCAGAATCTCCGGGAACATCATCATTAAAGTTTGGATCATGGCTTTAATCGGTGCAGTGACCATCCCGCCCTCCAAACAAACGACACGGTTCACTTTGTCCGGTTGCTCGGTCGCATAATTAAAAGCAATATAGGCGCCATTGGACACACCCGCAATATTAAAGACGTCTATATTCAGATACGTCGCTATTTCATTAATCCATTTTACTTGCTCAAACTTCTGTTTGTTAAACTGCTCGTTAGGTATGCTTTTTCCGGGTCCACCCAAAGTATCAATCGCGATGCAATAAAAATGCTTCGATAACTCCTCGATATTTAAGATCCACATGACCGCCGAGTTATCACCAACACCATGAAACAGTAGTAAAGGTGGATTACTCTTTTGACCAGCAAGGATACAATGCGTCAGTCCATATGTGGTTGGAACATCAATCTCCTCAAGCGGAATGGGCCACTGCTCAATCATCTGCTCATAGGAGTGCCACACTCGTTCTTGCGCTTTTACATTCTTGAAGCTATTTACCATCTCAAACCTCCTTATCCAAAATAAAACATCTACATCTTATTCCAATTAGTATACTACGAGAGTCCGCAAGGAGGAGATAGAAATAGAAACATTACTGTGAAAAAGAGGGCGGGAGCAGATAAGTGTATTTAATACAACTAAACAGCTACTTTACTCCGGTTATTGTGATATAGATGTACTTTGTACAACTATATCTCTGGAAATCAGCGGATACAGCTTAATTGGGGGAATTTAGTTGCACAAAGTACACTTAACGATAGACAGACGTGCTGAAGTTAATTTTAGTTGTAGAAAGTGCAATTAAATAATGCAGAGGGCTCTTTTTTGCAGTAAAATTTTTTGATATGGTAAGCAATTTGTGTTCTAGGGGGGATTATGATGTTGATTGAGCTAAAGGAAGCTAGTTTGTCAGATGGACGCGATATTTTTGAAATGATTATGGAGATCGGCCCTGGGGAGAATGGATTCGTTAACAATGGGTTTGATTTGGCTTACAGTGAATTTCCTGATTTCATCAGAGATCGGATAGCACTCTCAAGAGGCGATAATCTCCTACCAAACTATGTCCCGCAAACCAACTATTGGTTACTGATTGACTCTTATCCTGTTGGTGTTGGAAAGCTAAGACATTCCTTAAATGATCAATTAAGAAAATCAGGTGGACACATCGGATATAGCATCAGGCCTAGTGAGCGAGGAAAGGGCTTTGGCAAGATTTTTTTAGCAGAGTTGTTAAAAAAAGCTGCGGATCTGGGGATTGATAAGGTCATGCTGACTTGTGAGCCGAACAATGTATCTTCGAGAAAGGTTATTGAAGCGAACAGAGGAATACTTAGCGGTATCGAGGATGGGAAATGTAACTACTGGATTAGTTTATGAGTCGAGTCGGTGCTGAATAGTGGGGGTGAAGGAGTTGCTAATTGGCAACTCTTTTTTTTGTTTTTTCACAATGGAATTTCAGTTCATCCAAGGAGGATTCGTCTAACTTGTGAAATAAATTTTAAATTTTGTTGAAAACGCTCTATTCAAACACAAACAAATAGATTAAAATCAAAACAAACAAAAATAAACAAAAAAATAAACATTCAAAAACGGAGGTATTCACAAATGGTACAAAGTTTATGGGATTCTGCACGGGGAAAAGTCATCAACGGAGGTCTGGATGCACTGGTCTATCGCTCCAATCTGTTGGGTGAAGATCGTAGAGTCTGTAATTTTGGAGGAGGGAATACCTCTAGTAAAACTATAGAATTAGATTTCCGTGGTCGTGAGGTTGAAGTCATGTGGGTGAAGGGTAGCGGCTCTGACCTAGCTACGATGAAAGCAGGCAATTTTACCGGATTGCGGCTTGAGGATATTGCGCCTTTGTTTGATCGGGAGGAAATGCCTGATGAGGAAATGGTGGCTTACCTCGCGAATTGTATGATTGATCCTAAGCATCCGCGTGCTTCAATTGAGACGCTGCTGCATGCTTTTTTACCATTCAAACATGTAGATCATACGCATCCAGATGCGATTATCAGCTTATGCTGTGCTCATAACGGTAAAGATATTGCGCGGGAAATCTATGGGGATCGTTTCGTATGGGTGCCTTACATTCGTCCTGGGTTCACTTTATCCAAAATGATCGCTGAAGGCGTACTTGCTAATCCTCAAGCAGAATTGGTGTTGATGGAGAAGCATGGCCTCGTGACTTGGGGGGATACGCCGGAAGCTTGTTACGCGAAGACGATCTCTATCATTAATGAAGCAGAGCGTTACATCCAAGATAGAATTGAAGATGAGAATCTGTTCGGAGGTCGCAAATCGGAAGCGCTTCCTGAAGAAGAGCGGCGGGCTGTAGCAGCTGCAGTGATGCCATTGATTAGAGGCGCAGTCAGTGATGAGCGCAAAATGATACTGACCTTCGATGATGCAGAGGATGTGCTGCGTTTTGTAGGTGGAGTTAACTCGGAGAAATTATCCAGTGTAGGTGCAGCTTGTCCGGATCATTTGGTACATACCAAAATGCTGCCACTTTTTGTGAATTGGGAACCAAATGCCAGTGATATTGATGGTTTGAAGACGAAGCTGAACGAAGCGATTACCGCATATAAAGAGCAGTACGAAGCGTACTTCGATCGCAATAAGCATGAGGGAGATGTAATGTTCGAAGCCGCACCGCGTGTGATTCTAATTCCCGGAGTGGGAATGATCAACACCGGCAAAAGCTGGAGCAACTCTAAAATTAGCGGCGCCTTGTATCACCGGGCGATTGCTGTTATGCGCGGAGCTACCGCATTGGGAGACTTCGTCTCTCTAAGTGAGAATGAATCGTACAATGTGGAATATTGGCCTTTGGAATTATATAAATTGTCGCTGGCACCAGCAGAAGCAGAATTCTCGCGTAAGGTTGCGTTCATTACTGGTGGCGCAGGAGGAATCGGGAGCGAAACCGCTCGTCGACTAGTGTCCGAAGGGGCGCATGTTGTGCTGGCAGATCTCAATCTGGAGGGCGCACAGAAAATTGCCGGGGAGATTAACGATAAATACGGTGAGAATCGTGCGTTCGCTGTTAAAATGGATGTAACGCAGGAGGAGCAAGTTACCGCAGCTTATGCAGATACAGCACTTTTTTATGGCGGAGTAGATATTATTGTTAATAATGCTGGACTTGCGACTTCCAGTCCTTTTGATGAGACTTCATTAAAAGAGTGGAACTTGAACATTTCCGTGCTAGGAACTGGATATTTCCTCGTTGCACGTGAAGCCTTCAAGATGATGAAGGAGCAAAAGATCGGCGGTAGCATGGTATTTATTGGCTCTAAGAACTCTGTATTTGCTGGAAAAAGCGTATCGGCTTACAGTTCTGCCAAAGCACTCGAAGCACATTTGGCTCGCTGTATTGCAGCTGAAGGTGGAGAGTTCGGTATTCGCGCCAATACCATTTTGCCGGATGCCATTCTACAAGGCTCAGCGATTTGGAATTCGAACTGGCGGAATGAACGGGCTGCTGCTTACGGGATTGAGCCGGATCAACTGGAGGAACATTATCGTAAACGCACAACACTGCTTGTAAATATTTATCCACGTGATATTGCTGAAGGGGTGGCCTTTTTCGCTTCATCCAAGTCAGAGAAGACTACGGGCTGCATGCTGACGATTGACGGTGGAGTGCCGGCAGCTTTTACTAGATAAGTGGAAGATGGAATATAGATAGATATAACGGAGGGAAGCCATGCTGATTGCAGACAGATATGAAAGAATCGTAGAACTAGTGAATGAACGTGGCAGCATTCGTGTCTCGGAACTGAGTACATTATGCCAAGTGACGGAGGAGACCATCCGCCGGGATCTTGATCGCTTGGAAAAGGCGGGGAGGCTGCTACGCTCGCACGGCGGTGCAGTTAGTCTACGTGATCGTCAGCCAGAGACGCCATATGCTGAACGTGAAATTATGAACGCAGCGGAGAAGCAGCAGATTGCTCGTGAAGCAGTGATGATGATAAAGCCGGGAGATCGGATTTTGCTGGATGCTAGCACAACTGCATGGTATATGGCCTCACATTTGCCGGATATGCCACTAACTGTACTGACTAATTCTATTAGGGTAGCTGCGGAGTTAAGTGGGAAGGAACGAATAGATGTGATCTCAACTGGCGGTCAACTGAGCCGCAGATCGATGTCCTTTGTTGGTCATTTAGCCGAGCGTTCGCTTGAGTTGTATCACGTGGATAAGATGTTTTTTTCCTGCAAAGGATTTCATCTCGAACGCGGCGCCAGTGAATCGAATGAGCTGCAAGCGATGGTGAAGCGAAAGATGATTTCTATCGCAGAGCAGGTGATCCTACTTTGTGACTCCAGCAAATTCGGAATTCAAGCGTTCACACATGTTGCCACGACTAGTGAATTGGATGTTGTGATAACGGATTACAGCCCTGCCACAGAACAGCTAAAGCAGCTACAGGAGCTGAACATCGCAATAACAACCGTGTAGAAAATAGTATTGCAGGAGGTGAAGACATGAAGGTATCGATGTTTATTACTTGCATCAGTGATGCTGTGTACCCGAAGGTCGGAGAAGCGATGGCACGTCTGCTTGCCAGATATGGCGTACAGCTGGATTTTCCCGAAGTGCAGACCTGCTGCGGACAGCCTGCGTACAATAGTGGCTATTGGAATGAGGCACGTCAAGCTGCACTTACGATTTTGCAGGCTTTCGAAGACAGTGACTTTGTCATTGCTCCTTCCGGGTCTTGCACCGGGATGCTTCATCATTACCCGAAACTGTTTCAGGATGATCCGATTAATTTGGTCAAGGCGCAGAATTTGCAGCGTAAATCCTATGAGTTCAGCCAGTTCATGGTACAGGTGCTTGGCGTAACGGATCTAGGGGCCGTTTTTCCGCATAAAGTTACCTATCATCCTTCCTGTCATGGCACTCGGATTCTGGGGATTCGTGATGAGCCTATGTTACTTATGCAGAATGTGAAGGCAATGGAGCTAGTGCCACTACCTTTTGCTGAGGACTGTTGTGGGTTTGGTGGAACCTTTGCCGTGAAGATGTCTGATATCTCCGGGGCGATGGTCACCGAGAAGTCAGATCATGTGCTGGAGTCGGAAGCAGAAGTCTTAACGGGTCTGGATATGGGCTGTCTCATGAATATTGCTGGGAATTTGCGTTATCGCCACAAACCGGTCCGAGTCATGCATTTAGCAGAGCTACTGTATGAGGGGGTGAGTGGACAATGAGTCAGAATGCCGCTCAGACTAAATCGGAATCGAATCATGTGAAGCCAGCTACGGTAAAAGAGCGTGCCGACTTGGCGCTGAATAATGATTTTTTGCGCAAAGCGGTTCGCTTTACCACGGAAAGGCTGCGTGACGGGAAACAAAAAGCAGCGAACGATCATGGACACTGGGAAGAATGGCGTGAACGTGGGCGGCAAATTCGCCTGCATACGATCGCTCATCTAGATTATTACTTAAATCTATTTGCGGACAATGCAAGAGCGTACGGCACGCATATTCATTTTGCGGCAACGGGTGAAGAGGCAGTGAAGATTGCTTTAGAGATTGCACAGCGAAAACAAGCGGCTTCCGTGGTCAAATCAAAATCGATGGTGACTGAGGAGCTGCATTTGAATACGGCTCTTGAATCCATTGACGTAGAGACGATTGAAACAGATCTTGGCGAATATATTATCCAGCTTGCCGGAGAAACTCCGTCTCATATCATTATCCCAGCCATCCATAAGAACCGCTATCAGATTGCTGAGCTGTTGTCCAAGGAGGCAGGGGAGGAGCTTTTGCCTGAGACTACAATCCTTGCAGGATTTGTACGGCGCAAGTTACGGGAGAAATTCCTAGAAGCGGATATTGGGATGACGGGATGCAATTTTGCGATTGCAGAGACAGGTTCCATGGTGCTATTTGAGAATGAGGGCAATGCTCGCATGGTCACCACCTTGCCAAAGACGCAAATCACTTTGATGGGGATGGAGCGGATTATTCCTTCTTGGAGCGACCTTGAGGTGATGGCTACGTTATTACCTCGTTCAGCAACTGGCCAGAAGCTAACAGTGTATATGTCCGGTATTTCAGGACCCCGTAGAAAGGATGATGGGGACGGACCGGAAGAGCAACATATTATTATCCTTGATAATGGTCGATCTGAGCAGCTCGGCGATCCAGAATTTCAGGAGCTACTGAACTGCATCCGCTGTGGAGCTTGTCTGAATGCCTGCCCTGTCTATCGTCATATTGGCGGTCATGCCTATGGTGGAACTTATAGCGGACCGATCGGAGCAGTGTTGACCCCAGCACTGAACAAAAATGTAGATCAATGGGATGATATCGCAGGTGCATCGAGTCTATGCGGTGCGTGTTATGAAGCTTGTCCAGTCAAAATCCCTCTGCATGATATGCTTATCTATTTACGGCGACGTAAGGTAGAGAGAGGTTATGGAGACAAAGCGGAAGGTCTTGGCATGAAAGGTTTTGGTGCGATTATGGCGAAGTCACAGCGATTCAGTAGTGTGATGAAAGTAGGCAGAATCGGACAAAAGCTACTTGTGAGAGACGGCGGAATTCCGTCAAAGCTTGGGCCGCTGAAAGGCTGGAATAACTACCGGATCGCTCCGAAGCTGGCAGATGAATCCTTCCGCGAGAGTTGGAAAGAGCTGCAGGAGGAGTTAGACAAAAATAGTCGCGAGATGGACCCGTCGATACAGAAGCGGATGGAAGATTTATTAGCGAAGCGGAAGGCGGAAGAACTGAAAGGAGAGCCCGGATATGACTGAGGAAACGCACAGAGAATGGCTGGAGCGTATGGACCATGATTCTCGTGAGAAACAGCAGGCATTCATGAACGATATCGCTCGTCGCCTGAAGCGGCCAAGAACGACTGCGGCTCCGTTACATCCTTTTCGCGGTGCTCCAGATTATTGGCAAGAGTTCCAGTGGAGTCCAGAAGAACGAATCGATCAATTTACTGCGAATTTTCAAAGTGCAGGTGGACATGTGTTTCGCATGGCAACGATGGATGAAGCTAAAGCTTTTATCGTCAATAAAGCGAGTGATATGCTCGCCCGTTATATTCTCCGGCAAAATGTAGCTGAGCTTGCGGCACTTCGGCTAGAAGAAGAACTTGTAGATTCGCGGGTATCTGTCTGGAATACGGATATGCAAGAAGCATGGAAAGTTAGGGCGGCGGAAGCCGATATTGGGATTGTGATCGCGGATTATGCAGTTGCTTATACAGGCTCTATTACAGTGTTATCTTCTGCGGATAAAGGGCGCTCTGTCAGTCTGTTGCCAACCGCATTAATTGCCATCATTCCGCTGGAGCGGCTGAAGACTCGTCTGGGTGAGGTGCTTATTGATTTTGATGAAGCGGGACAATCGGGTCTCCCCGCAGGTATTCACTTTATCTCTGGACCTAGCCGTTCAGCGGATATTGAGAATGATCTGACGATAGGTGTGCATGGCCCTGGAATCGTATTCGCCTTGCTGGTAGGCTGATGAGGAGATAAGGAGTGTTGTTTAAGAATGAATGCTGGGGCGCATAAACAGGGTCAGAATCATATTGCTATTGATATTGGAGCCTCTAGTGGGAGAGTCGTTTGCGGAACCTTGCAAGAACCGGAAGGAACCTTATCATTAACAGAAATTCACCGTTTTAGTAATGGGTTCTCTGAGAAGAATGGTAATCTTTATTGGGACGTCGATTATTTATTTGCTGAAATTGTAAAAGGCTTACAGAAGGCGAAGTCAAAAGGAATTGAGCATTGTACCGTCGGAATTGATACTTGGGCCGTGGATTACGTACTTCTAGATCAGAAGGGTACACGAATTCATGAAGTTTTTTCTTATCGTGATTCCAGAACAGATGGAGCGGTACAAAGCCTACATCGCAATATATCAACTGAAAGCGTTTACCGAAAGACGGGGATACAAGTTCTCCCGATTAATACGTTGTACCAGCTGTTTGTGCATGATCAGGTAGATCTTGAAGCAGCATATTCAATCCTGTTAGTCCCTGATTATCTCTACTATCGGCTTACGGGACGAAGAATTAGTGAAGTCACGAATGCTTCAACCACGGGTCTGCTGAATCTGCAAACTCGGGATTATGATACTGATTTACTGGCACTGCTTGGTCTTTCAAAAGAGCAGTTTCCTCCCTTAACGGAACCTGGGGAACGAATTGGCGGATTGACTGATGACTTGGTGGCACGGGGTGATCTTCCAGATTGTGAGTTCATAGCAGTTGCCACACATGATACAGCATCAGCTGTACTAGGCGTTCCTGCAAGTAGCGACAAATGGGGATTTCTCAGTAGTGGTACTTGGTCCCTCATCGGGGTGGAACGAGCTTCAGCCATTACAAGTCCAGAAGCGATGGAGCGCAATTATACAAACGAATGGGGAGCCTTCGGTTCGTTCCGTTTTCTTAAGAACATTATGGGGATGTGGCTGATCCAAAAGGTTCGTGAGGAATATGGTGGTCAATACAGCTTCGGCGAACTGGTAGAATTGGCAGCGCAAGAAATTCCTTTTAGATCCATCATCTACTGCAATGATGAACGATTCATGAATCCATCCAACATGGTTAGCGCGATACAGAGCTATTGTGCGGAAGTCGGACAGTTGGTTCCAAAGACACCAGGGGAGATTGCCAGATGTGTGTTTGACAGTCTTGCTCTTTCTTATTATTTCTACGTTCAGGATCTTCAGCTATTGACCGGTGAAAAATGGGAGCGGCTGCATATCGTAGGTGGTGGGGCGAACAACGGATTGCTATGCCAGATTGCGGCCGATTTGCTAGAGATGGAGATTTACGCTGGTCCAACGGAGTCCACCGCATTAGGTAACGTAGTTATGCAAATGATCAGCGTGGGTACAGTCACAGATATTAAAGAAGCAAGAGAAATTATATATCGTTCATTTGATGTAACAATCTATATTCCACAAGAGATGGACTCTTCCCTAAAAACCGCGGCATTAGCTGAGTTTGTTCGACTGCAGATCGTTTAAGAGTAACTAATAAAGTAACCGAGAATATATGGGATGACTATTAAATAGCTATGGATGAGCAAAAGAAAAGTATAAATACCCCACATTGAGCGTAAATAGCGGAAAACGAGTAAAAGAAGGGTATAAATCCCCCTCATTGAGCGCAAAAAGCGGAAAACGAGCAAAAGAGGGGTATAAATCCCCCTCATTGAGCGCAAAAAGCGGAAAACGAGCAAAAGAAGGGTATAAATCCCCCCTCATTGAGCACAAAAAGCGGAAAACGAGCAAAAGAAGGGTATAAATCCCCCTCATTGATCGAAAAAAGCGGAAAACGAGCAAAAGAAGGGTATAAATCCCCCTCATTGAGCGTAAATAACGGAAAACGAGCAAAAGAAGGGTATAAATCCCCCTCATTGAGCGTAAATAACGGAAAAAGATCAAAAGAAGGGTATAAATGCCCCTCATTGAGCGCAAAAAGCGGAAAACGAGCAAAAGAAGGGTATAAATGCCCCACATTGAGCGCAAAAAGCAGAAAACGAGTAAAAGAAGGGTATAAATCCCCCTCATTGAGCGTAAATAACGGAAAACGAGCAAAAGAGGGGTAAAAATCCCCCACATTGAGCGTAAATAGCGGAAAACGAGTAAAAGAAGAGTATAAATCCCCCCTCATTGAGCACAAAAAGCGGAAAACGAGCAAAAGAAGGGGAAAAATACCCCTAAATGAAATCACTAAGACAAGATCAGGAGGCTCAAGCATGGAGCAGAGTACAGAAAGCTTAAAGAGCATTCAGACGAGCTATAATGAAGCGAAAAAGCTCTACGCACAGCATGGTATTGACGTAGATAAAGTATTAGAGCAGCTTGCAGCAATCAAAATTTCATTGCACTGCTGGCAAGGAGACGATGTAAAGGGCTTCCTGAATAAGGAAAAGGAGCTAAGTGGCGGGATCGCGGTCACGGGCAGTTACCCGGGGCGAGCAAGAAATCCGGAGGAGCTGCGCCGTGATTTGGAGCAAGCACTAGCACTTATCCCTGGACGTCATAAAGTTAATTTACATGCTATTTATGCCGATACGGAAGAAACTGTAGATCTTGATGCGCTAGAGCCTAAGCATTTTGAAAGATGGGTGAACTGGGCTAAGGAGCAGGGACTTGGATTAGATTTCAATCCCACTTGCTTCTCTCATGAAAAAGCTAATGATGGCTTTACACTAAGCCACTCGGATCCTGAAATCCGCAATTTCTGGATTGCTCATTGCAAGGCTTCACGTCGAATCTCCGAATCTTTCGGTCAGGCACTAGGTCAGCCTTGTGTAACCAACTTCTGGGTTCCAGATGGATATAAAGATACACCGATCGACCGTCTGTCACCGAGAGCGCGACTTCAGCAATCACTGGACGAGATCTTCAGCGAGGAGATCGAGCAGCAATATAACATTGATGCTGTAGAAAGCAAGCTGTTCGGAATTGGCTCAGAAAGTTATGTGGTAGGTTCGCATGAATTTTATATGGGTTATGCACTAAGTCGGGGCAAAGCGGTTTGCTTCGATGCTGGGCATTTCCATCCGACCGAGACCATCTCGAATAAATTATCCTCTTGGCTGCTGTTTGGTGATCAATTGTTGCTGCATGTTAGCCGTCCAGTACGCTGGGATAGTGATCATGTGGTGACTATGGATGATGAACTGCTGGAGATAGCTCGTGAACTAGTTAGAGGTCAATTCCTAGAAAGAACTCATATTGGACTCGATTTCTTTGACGGAAGTATTAATCACATTGCCGCTTGGGTGATCGGAACACGTAACACAATCAAAGCCCTGCTACGTGCGATGCTGGAACCGATAGAGCTATTGAAGCAAATTGAACTGGATGGGGATTATACTACTAGACTTGCATTGGTAGAGGAATTGAAATCTTATCCGTTCGGAGCTATTTGGGATTATTATTGTGCGACGAATGGTGTGCCTGTCCGAGAAAGTTGGCTGAGCGATGTGAAGCAATACGAAGTAGATGTTTTATCAAAGCGATAAAGTACTTGTAATGGCGGTTACCACACGGTAGCCGCTTTTTATGTTCATGATTCGTACTTATTTGAAAAGATCTGTGATCTCTGCTATGTTTTATCAAAAGAGAGGGAGGCGATATTATGGAGAAATATGGACCGAATCCGAATTCGCTCTATCCGAATGAACAGATCAAAAGCATCTGTTATATTAAAAATGTGATTACAAGGAACAATATTATGGTTGGCGATTATACTTACTATGATGATATAGACGGTGCGGAAAAGTTTGAGGAGCATGTGACTCATCATTATGATTTTATTGGAGACAAGCTTATTATTGGGAAATTCTGTGCGATTGCCAAAGGTATTGAATTTGTCATGAATGGTGCGAACCATCGAATGAATTCTGTTACGACCTACCCTTTTAATATCATGTCTAATGGCTGGGAGCATGCGGTTCCAGAACTATCAGAGCTACCCTTAAAAGGAGATACGGTGATCGGCAACGATGTGTGGATAGGGCAGAATGTTACGGTTATGCCGGGTGTACATATTGGGAATGGGGCCGTCATCGCGGCCAATTCAACAGTTGTGAAAGATATTCCGGCTTATAGTGTGGCTGGAGGAAATCCATGTAAAGTAATTAGAAAACGTTTTGATGATGAATTGATCGAACATCTAGAAGCGCTTAAGTGGTGGGATTGGGATGCCGAGCGAATCTTTAAGAATCTTGAAGCGTTATGCAGCAGTGATTTGAATAAGATCAAAGAAATTAAATGATATTGTGTAAGTTTCATAGAACGAGCTATAGTTTATCTTAAAGATATAAATAATAGCTGAGGGTATACTGACTGTATGTACTTCATATGAACCTTGCGGAGGGAAAATCTAATGAAGAAAGATGATGATAAGATCACTGCGGAACTCACAGCAGAGAAGTTTCCATACAGTAAAGAGAACGAGGAGATGGTGACGCGGAATTTTTGGACTAAAACTAAAAAGTTCGCAGGAAAGATCCCATTTACTAAAGATGCTATTGCGATGTATTATTGCGCAGTCGACGCAAAGACCCCTTTATGGGCAAAAGGAATTGCCTTCGGAGCGTTGGCTTATTTCATCTCCCCGATTGATGCGATACCCGATGCGATTCTCGGCCTTGGATTTACAGATGATGCAGCGATCATTGCAGCAGGCATTAAAGCGATATCTGGTCAGGTAACCAACGAACATAAGGAAAAGGCCGAGGCATTTTTTGAAAAATAAAAGGTGCAGCTTTAAGCTACACCGTAATATCCATACCTTCTGGACAGCTTTCTGCGGAAAGCTGTTTTGTTTTGTAAACCTCTCCCCAGTCTTTCATGAGTTTAATAATAGGGGTCAGTGTCTTGCCAAATTCAGTTAACGAGTATTCGACTTTCGGGGGAACCTGATGGTAGACCTCACGGTGAACAACTCCATCTTCTTCCAGCTCTCTAAGCTGCAAGGTTAACATGCGTTGAGTGATTCCTGGGCATATTCGGCGAAATTCGTTAAAGCGTTTCGTTCCATCCATCAAGTGATAGATGAGAATCCCCTTCCATTTTCCTCCTATAACATCGAGCGTAAATTCCACAGGGCAAGCTTCCTTATTGCCTCCTGGGAAATCTCCGAATCCACCTTTTCGATCACGCATAGCCGTTCAACTCCCATAGTATCATTTTGTATACTACATAACATTAATGTGCGTACTTTTAAAGAAGTGATATATATTCTAATATTAAGCATGAGAACGGCAAACAGTCAAATGGGCCGTTGATTCTAAGCAAATAAAAGGAGTGTTAAATATGGATACTTTATCATTAAACAAGAATGAAATCCTGTCTGCTTACCAGTTCAGACATGCAACTAAAGAATTTGATAGTCATAAAAAAATTAGTGAGTCAGACTTTCAGTTTATTCTGGAAACAGGACGTCTGTCACCAAGTTCATTCGGATTCGAGCCTTGGCGTTTTGTCGTAGTACAAAGTCCGGAAATACGTGAGAAATTACGTGCTCATGCCTGGGGAGCACAAAAGCAATTGTCAACCGCAAGTCATTTTGTATTGATTCTCTCACGTCTTCCTAAAGATATGGCTGCTGATTCAGATTATATTAAAGGGATCATGGAGCATGTGCAGGAGCTACCTCCAGAAGTGATGGAGGGGAAAGGTAATATGTTCGATAAGTTCTTAAAGGTTGATTTCGGATTGATGGAGAATGAGCGTGCAATGTTCGAATGGAGCTGCCGTCAGACTTATATAGCCCTTGGTAATATGATGACATCAGCCGCTTTAATCGGAATCGATTCTTGCCCAATGGAAGGTTTCGATAAGGCGAAGATAGAGCAAGTTCTTGCCGAAGAGGGGATTATGGATGCCGAACATTTTGGAATCTCCTGCATGGTAGCCTTTGGGTATCGTTTGAATGAACCACGTGGAAAAACAAGACAAAGCGCAGGGCAAGTCGTTCAGTGGGTTTAACTAAGCTGGAATCTCATTTTTGAGCTGCATAACGAAAATAATGAAACCTGCAAAGTCTCCAGTGTCTTGGAGATCATGCAGGTTATTTTTGTTTAATTCTTACAAGATTCGAAAAGTAATTGAAATTTTCATGAAAACTCTGATACTCTTATTGAGGTGACCCATTTTAAGCTTTATCGAGTTAATTTAATAATGAAGGGATCCTGCATCATGAAAATCATTCGCATAATTATCCAAGTGTTCCTGCTTTATTTGTTCTACTTGGCTGGAGACTTCCTGCAAAAGCAGCTGCAACTTCCCGTTTCTGGGAGTATCGTCGGATTACTGCTGCTCTTTGTTTTATTGCTATTCAAGGTTGTACCAGTGAAGTGGATTGAAGATGGTGCAACAACAATATTAGCTTATCTTCCGTTATTTTTTATTCCAGCGACGGCTGGGATCGTGAAGCATATGGATATTTTTAGTGGAAGAGGTTTGCTCTTAATCTTGATTCTTATCGTTAGCAGCGTCCTCACAATTGCAGCAGCAGCACATACGAGTCAATGGCTTTCAACCTTGAAAGGAAAGAGCAAGGCGGGCTGGAGCAGCAAGAGCTTAAGCGAAAAGGGGAAGGAATTATAATGTTTTTTATCGCGACAGGAATTGTCCTGCTTAATGTTGCTATTTATTTGATGATGTCCGTAATTTATAGACGTTTTCGGTTTCCTGTACTGATTCCCGCGTTAACAGCAACTGTCCTTGTTGTAGCAATACTTCTATATTTTCATATTCCGTATGATACATATATGATAGGCGGTCAGTGGATCAATCAGTTACTCGGTCCTGCTGTAGTGGCGCTAGCCTACCCATTGTATAAACAACGTAATGTGTTAGTTGAGAATCTTCCAGCCATCCTAGGGGGGGCGATTGCAGGTCTGTTATTAGGGATGTTTAGTGGTCTGCTTTTGGCGGCTGGTCTAGGATTCTCTAAATTGTATGTTCTGTCCATTTTGCCAAAATCGATCACAACACCTGTGGCGATACAAATCTCAAATGGTTTAGGTGGGGACTCCTCGCTAACCTCCGTATTTGTAATGATTGCCGGATTTACAGGTGCGATTGGCGGTCCTCTCATTATTAAACTGTTTAAGATTCGAAGCGAAGTTGGGATTGGGATCGGGTTAGGAACGGGTTCTCATGCACTTGGGACTGCAAAGGCACTGGAATACGGTGAACAGTCAGTTTCAATGAGCTCCGTAGCGATGACCGTTTGTGCTATTGTCGGTTCATGTATCGGTCCGGTTGTAGCTTGGATCATGTACCCTTAAATTCATTCATCGTAACTATGTTTGCAAAACACTCCATCGGGTAACTATAACTAAGGAACAAATAAAGCAAAGCACCTGAGGAGGATTTCACATGTCAGATTATTCTCAAGATGAAGCGGAAATCCGCAACAAGGAAAATAAAGACGGCGATTCATTAGCTGAAATTAAGAAGATGGAGAATGGTGTGGACATCGAGCCAGAAGCAGACGATTGGGTAGCCAAGCCTGCAGAGTCCTCGCATCCTGATCCGCTTCCTAACGATTTGGACTAAATGATTCGGAAGATAGGCTGTCCTTCATTGGGCAGTCTGTTTTTCTTGAGATGATTTTAGCAATTATTGTATAATGAATTCAAGTACAACCTCATCAGAGAGTTTTCTCCAAATTCTTAGTAGCTTTTCGCAAATTTCACAGATCTCAGCCATTCTTGTAGCAGGGAGGAAATGAAATGCGTAGTCGGAATGAGAACAGCCGATATCGGCAAAAACGTGGTGAGGCCCTTGCAGGCAACTTTGAGAAAAAGTATGGTTCAAACTTTGGCGTACGTAGTGAACTTTCAACGGATACGTTAAAGAAACAAGACGACGATCAGTCGCTAATATCGGCTCAGCATCATGAAGAACGGCTTAAACCATAAGCGTGGATGGATAGAGGATCCGCTTCACCCTTTATAATTTGTAATGAAGACATACCCTTTGGGTTATGTCTTTTTTTGTTGCGCATATCTCCTGAAGGATTAAGGCATAATAGGGCCGGATGGATATTTAAGAAAATAATGACAACTAGGAGCGGTGTATAAACATGATGACTTCTCTATTTTCTTCAAGCGGAGATTCTGCGATGGCAGTGGCAGGCCAATATTTCTTTTATTTTATGATCTACTCTTTTTTAGGCTGGGTATTGGAAGGTGCATATAACTTATATAGTAATGGAAGCTTTCGCAAAGAAGGCTTTCTAAAAGGCCCTTTTAAACCAATGTATGGATTTGCACCACTGCTTCTACTGATTGCCAGAGACTTAACCCTGCCTTTCCCAATTGTCCTCCTGCTTGCGTTAGTCGTTCCTTCAGCTGTTGAATACGTAAGTGGTTGGCTGCTAAAAACTGTGTTTCAAAAGCAATGGTGGGATTATTCAGGGATGTCTTATCAACTGCAAGGGCATATTTGCCTTCAATTCTCCCTATATTGGTGGGCGCTATCGGTAGCTTGTGTATATGGGATTCAGCCGTTTATGGAGCGTTTGTATTCACGAGTCTATAATGTTTGGGGAATTATATTTCCTTTCGTGGGACTCTATCTTATGGCTGATTTATTGTGGACTTGCTGGAGTCGGTATAGAAGTGAGAAGACCCCCCAATATCAAGATTAATGATGCCTATATGGACATAATAAGCATTCTTTTGTATATGAAGCACAAACATTTCAGTGACAAGCATTTCGATCTTGCATATCAGTTTTGTGTCGTAAATAATATAGCCATATATTAAATACTAGACGGACTGGTGGAGATTACGATGACAGGGAAGATTCTAGTAAGCGCATGTCTGTTAGGACATAAAGTGCGTTATGATAATGGTGATGTACCGTGTCTCGATGCTCGTTTCTTGAAGTGGTATGAGGAAGGGCGTTTTGTCCACATTTGTCCTGAGGTAGTCGGAGGGTTATCAACGCCTCGTCCAGATGCCCAGCGGCAAGGTGAGCGGGTAGTAACAGGTGCAGGTGTGGATGTTACGGAACCTTTTATGAAGGGTGCTCAAGCAACGCTGAAGCTGGCTACAGAACATCAAGTTACATTAGCAATATTAAAACAGGATAGTCCTTCTTGTGGTAGTCTTTATATTTATGATGGTACTTTTAGGGATACGAAGATGTCAGGAGAAGGTACAACTACGGAGTTATTACGGCAAAATGGCTTTAAAGTGTTCGGCGAAGATCAACTAGATGAAGTGGAAAAAGAACTTGCTCGTATGGAGGGGTAAGTCATTCTTAAAGTAATAATTGGAACTCATGTTACATAGTGTGTATAAGGGGAACGAAGCAGTGTCCTTGGGAGAGGAAATGCCGTCCGAAGAGCCATCCTTCATTTGGGATTGGAGGCGGACGCAGATGAGTATTGACCAGCTCATTTCATTGCTTGTTCTTGTTATCATGATCGTACAGCTTGCCGGCTACAAAGGGAAACATTAAGCTCAAAGTCTCACCTCATTGTAACTGCTTCCGGACCTCAGAAAGTATTGAGCCGTTCGGAAGCTTTTTTTGTTCCACGCTAAGCATATTACCGAATCTAAAGGATTCCATCACAGTGATGTCTAATATATACATAATGTGGGTTTTTGGGAAGCCGGAGGAAAATAGGATGATGTTCTACAAAACGGTGTGAGAGGATGGATGAATAGCGTGCCGATGTCTGAGTATTATCAGGAGATCCGAGGAAAAGTGGGTTCAGAGTTATTAATGATGCCTTCCGTAGCTGCAGTAATAAGAAATAAAGAAGATGAAATTCTATTTATTCGAAAACCTGAAGAGTCCTTGTGGGGATTGCCAGCAGGCGCTATCGAGCCAGGGGAACGGCCGGGAAGAACTTTGCGCAGAGAAGTATATGAAGAGACTGGATTAATGGTGCATCCTACTTCCATTCTTGGGGTTTTTGGTGGAGGGAAATATAGATACGAATATAACAATGGAGACCAGGTGGAATATACAGTCATCGTATTTGAGTGTTCTATCATCCGTGGAACGCTGAGAGCAATGGATGGAGAAGTCGAAGAATTTAAGTTCTTTAAAGAGAGTGAGCTGCCCGAGATGGCCATTCCCTATCCAGTGGAGATTTTCAAGAAAGACCGCGAAGTGGCAAAAACGATATTTGAATGAGCTGGAGAGGAGTAACTCATGAAGACTTTTATTTATATGATTAGGCACGCAGTATCACCTTTTGTGCTTGGGGATGAGAGAGAACGAGGATTATCTGATAAAGGGCATGAGGACGCATATAGAATTAAAGAACTGTTGGCGGAGGAAGAGATCACACATTTTGTTTCTAGTCCTTATAGACGAGCCATAGATACGATTAAGTATTTGGCTGAGGCATCGGATCAAGAAATTGAGCTGTATGAGGAACTTAGAGAAAGAGCCATCGCAAACGTTGAAATCGAGATCAGTGAACAAGAATTTCTTCAGGGTATCCAGACATCATTCACAGACTTACAATATAAAATGCCAAATGGTGAGAGTACTCAGGAAGCGCAAGAGCGTGCGATCCCCATCATGAAGCAATTGATCCAGCAAAATAAAGGCGGCAAAATAGCACTAGGTACCCACGGGAATATCATGACCATTATCCTGAATTACTTCAATAAAGAGTATGGTTATGAGTTCTTTGAACAGACTTCGAAACCAGATATTTATAGGCTGGAATTTGATGAATTAGAGCTTACTAGTGTGGAACGAATGTGGAACCCCGAAGTACTGAGCAAATGAAGTATTTTATTAAGCTGAATTCGTTAAGCGTACTTTATGCCTTTATGTTGTTTGTCGTAATAGAGCTACTAGTAAATATTTATCGTATTAGTAGAATTTCTGGCTTGGAGCTGGATAAAGTGAATAACTTGCAGCTTATTTTCATATTTGTGATGTTTATATTTTTTTCTATGGGGTTTGTTTGGATGACAAGAAAATATTTGAGCGGTAAAAAATCCATATATTTCACTACGATCCTGTGGTTTCCCTATTTGGTTCTGTTTATTAATTTATTCGCAGCATGGTTCCCGATTACAGAAGCTGCGGATAAACCAGTTCCGGTAACGGGGTTAATCATAATAGGGGCCATGATTATTTATCCGTTTTATATCGTGATGATTAATATTATATCAAGCATAAATTTCAAGTCAGACGCAGGATAGAGGATGGAAATGAGAGTCAATGCTTTAAAAGAAAGAGTTATTTATGGATGCATCTGCTTAATTGTTATTGTACTGGGGTTATGCTCTAGAGCATTCTCGGAACAGCTACCTTTGTTTGTAACGAGACATTTTGGAGATGCGCTTTGGGGCAGCATGGTTTACTTTATGTTTCGTGTACTGCTAGTGAACCGGAAGCTGTGGATCGCTTTTATGTGGAGCCTGATGTTTAGTTTCGGCATAGAATTTAGCCAACTGTATCAAGCAGAGTGGATCAACAGCATCCGTGCTACCATACTCGGTGGGTTGATTCTCGGAAAGGGATTCCTATGGATTGACCTTGTTCGATATACCGTTGGAATTACGCTTTCTTACGGACTGGATCAATACTTTCGCCCAAAACTGCACCGAATAGATAAATAGCTTTTAATGGAGATGAACCTAAAAATGGTAAATAGCTTGATTGTAGTATGCTTGCTTACAATGATTATTCATACAGCAGAAACCTTATCTTATTCGGTAAGATACGCCGGGGTGAAGCTGAACAAGATAGCTATTGCTTTGTCTCTGACAGGCATTATTGTTCTCGTGTCAAGAACTGCAAACATGATTCAAGCTCCACTGACGGCTAAATTCGTAGATTATGCCAAAATACATTCTGATTTCCCACTTCTTAATTACTTGAGAATTATATTGTTAGCTTCTTCATTAGGGACATTAATTGCCATTGCTATATTCCCTACTTTTGTAGGCTTGTTTGGGAGAATCATCTCAAAGCTTGAAATCGAAGGTTCTATTCCCAAGCTGCTTACGAGCGTAACGATCGGGCAGTTAAAAAATACTAGAAAATACATAAGAAAACCAAAAGTGAATCTATATAACTTCAGATACCTGGGGATTCCTAAACGTTTTATTGTTATGAATGTTTTTGTTACAGCCTTTTACACCGTAGGGGTCATATCATCTTTGTATGCTGCTCATCTAATGCCTCAATATAGCACGACTGCTTCTCAAGCCTCAGGATTGATTAACGGAATGGCGACTATACTGCTGACCATATTTATCGACCCACAGCTTGGTCTTATTACCCATAAAGCCACTGAAAATGTAGAATACCGTGATCAGCTAGGAAAAATATATGTGGTATTGATGGGTTCGCGATTTATAGGTACTATATTTGCTCAGCTCCTAATTGTGCCTGCAGCCCAACTAATTAGTATGTTAGTGAAGCTGATATGAGCCGGTGGGAACGAATCCTTATGGAAGCTTAGACTCTGCAGATCGTAGAGCTAAGGAGATCTTCTGCTCCCAGCTGTAAATATTCTGATGCATGTCATGAATTCGTTTCATTTGCTCATAGGATATTTTCATTTCTGATACTGCCTTAATTGCATCCCCTTGTTTTACAGCCGATTTATATTGTTTATCTGCTTCTGAACGAACTTTCTGCGCTACAGCGATATTCTTGTTCTCGGCGGTGATTTGCTTCTTCAGAGCTGTGATTGGTGCCAGAGCATCTTTGATAGGCTTGATCTTGGCAGCTGTTTGCTTGCGGGCAGTTGCCAAAGCGTCTGTCTTGGCCTTAATTTCAGTTCTAGCAAGTTTTACCGCAGCTTTGAGCTTATTGCGTCTTAGATCCAGGAGAGTGGCTGTCTTAAAGTCCTTAGCTTTCTTGGCTGCGGTAGACTGCTTACTGAGTGTGCTGTATTGGTCCAGTAGAGGAGCATGTTTCTTCTGAGCCGACGTTGCTTCAGATGATAAACGACTCAGCAGAACCTTATCTGTTGACTCTATGACAGAGTGAATAGATTTCAGAGTTTCATTGTTCTGCTTACGTAGCATTTGAATTTTTGAGCTATCGGACTTGAGGGCTACTTGAAGCGAGGTATAATTACCATGGAGACCGTTAATGTCATCTAAGGCTGAATCCCAGTCTGTACCTGCAGAAGCTAATGTAAGGTTGATGTTGAGGAGAGCTACTACTAGGATTAATTGGACAAACCTCTTTAAATAACTAAAATTGTGAATAAACATTCATTTCAGCTCCTTAATTAGTCTATGTGCGCAAAAAAAGCACCTCCAAGATAGGCATGAATGCCTATCTTGCGAGGTGCTTCTCCCGCAGAAATATAAATGATACACTTACTATAACTTGAAATTAATGGATAGTCAATCCGAAAAAGAACGTTTGTTTGCTTTTTGAAATAATGAAACATAAGGAGAGTCAAAGATGAATTCACATCTAGATCGAATGCATGATCGAGTGGCCTTAATAACCGGAACCTCTAGTGGATTTGGACTGCTCACAGCCCTTAAACTAGCAGGACAGGGATTCAAAGTTGTAGCAACCATGCGCGATTTGAGTCGTAAAGGCGAGCTTGAACAGCAGGCAGAGCAAGCAGGACTCTTGAAGCAGCTTCATTTTATGACCATGGATGTTACCGATAGTGATTCTATACAGGCGACTATAACCTCAGTACATGAAACATTCGGAAGAATTGATGTTTTGGTAAATAATGCAGGCTTTGCTATAGGCGGCTTCATAGAAGAGATATCCATGGAAGAATGGCGTCAGCAAATGGAGACGAATTTTTTCGGATTAGTCGCGGTCACAAAAGCTGTGCTGCCAGTTATGCGAGAACAGAAAAGTGGTACGATTATTAACGTGGGGAGTATAAGCGGGTTGTCCGGGTTTCCGGGGTATGCTCCATATGCAGCTTCCAAATTTGCAGTAGAAGGATTCAGTGAAAGTCTGCGTCATGAAATGTCTCCTTATGGAATACGTGTAGTATTAATTGAACCTGGCTCCTTCCGTACTCCGATTTGGGGAAAAGGAATGGCACAAATTCGTCAAGTCGAGGATTCTCCTTATAGAGACCGTCTGGACGCTGTGCTACGATATTCCAAGCATACCGCTGAAACTGCACCTGATCCAAAGCAAGTGGCAGATCTCATCGGTCGTATTACTGAAATGAAGTCACCGAGGCTTCGGTATCCTATCGGCAAAGGCACCCGGATCTTGATCTTAGGCAAAACGCTGCTCCCGTGGAAATGGCTGGAGAGAATTATTGCGAAAGAATTGAGGTGATGGAATGGAGCAATCCATAAACTTAACAATCATTAAACTCATTGGATATGTATCCAGTTTGATGACCGTTTTTTTATGGTTTATATTTATATTCATTAATCCGTATGCTGAGGTTACGAATCAATCCAGTATTATAATAAGTATGGTAATGCTGGTGTTGCCTGCCGGATTACTTGCGATAGGTGTCTCTTTAAACAGAAGCCTTCTCATGCTTCTCGCCTTTATTTGGAGTTTTCCATACAGTTTATATATGTTTTTAACGCCGGGAATCTTCAGGTTGTTCGGGATTACAAGCTTAATGTATTTATTGTGTTTTGTGTTATTTAGAATCATCAAGATCAGATTTTGAATAGAATTGAGGTGTGCTGATGCTAGATTCGTCAGGACTACATATTTGCTTCGATCCAGCAGGCCGTGAAATAGAAATCCTTGATGTTACTCCAGTCGGTAAAGATAAATACCGCATCGAAGAGACGCCGATCTTTAATCCAAGTGTTACAATGGGTGATATTATACGGGTGAAAGAAGAGCTAGGGATCTATTACTATCAGGAAACTGTACAGAAATCTCATTTCAAAAGGTACGCTTGGCTCCTCAGTAAAGAGGCTGTTGATTCAGCAGCCATTTCTGCTTTTAAACAACGGATTACAGAGAATGATGGGAAATGTGAACAGATCTTTGGCGGTTTGTTGGTCATTCATATACCTAAGAATACTTTGATGGACGTAGATGGGGAAATGAATCGCATTATTGAGCGGTTTTAGAAGTGTGGGTACGTAAATATTAACGATTATGAATAAGAAAAAAAAATGCTGCGGCATGAAATGCAAGGAAGCTTGCACATGATGCAGCAGCATGGAGAATAGGTGAAACGCTTTAGACAATCTGAGCGATACAATCTATACTTATTTTATTTCTTTCATAAATGTCTTAAAATTTTCGGCGATTTCTTTTGATTTGGTATGGTGCAGATAATGTCCTGCATCAAGTTTTACCAATTTTCCTTGTACGGAATTTTTGACTTGCTCTTCATGCAATGATATCCAATCTTTTAAGAGAGTATCATCCCCTTGAACAAAGAGCAAAAGGGGGAGATCCTTTGGAAAAGTTGAATTTAGAGCCCCTTTATAATTAGAAGACATATGTTCCACTTCATTTAAGTTAGTGTAATTATAAGTGTTTCTAAGCGTAAGCAATCTCAATTGTTCTTTAGTTTCATCATCAAACGGCAATTCAGCATAGGGATTTCCACTTGATTTAAATAACAATCTGCCCAAGCCTGATTCTCTAAGTAGTTTTAATTTTCCTGTTGGTATTTTAACACCTATCCTGTCTTCCGTTGCAATACTATTATCAATCCCGACAAATGCACTCACTTCGTTTGGATATTTGTTCACATAATTCAAACTGTACATACCGGAAATAGAGTGTGCCATTAGAATATAACGGTCAATATTAAGCTGCTTTACAGCTTCATGAATTTCACTCACAATGTTTTCTGTGGTTCGCTCTTTTTCAGTTCTATCACTTAATCCATAACCGAAAGGCTCAATCACGACAACTTTGTAAAATGGAGATAGTTCATCTATTAACAGCTTAAAATCAAGTCCCGGTGCCACCGTTCCATAACCAGGTAAGAGCACGACTGTCTCTTCACCCTTTCCTTGAATCAAAACGTTCATATTTTTACCATCGACGCTTACAGACTGACCATAGGGTTTTATTTTAGCTTGGTCCGATTTATTGAGGAAAATATTAGCGACAAAAACAGTCACTAGAAAAAGTACTATTGCAGTAGCTAAAGCCCCTATGGAAATAAGTATAATTTTAAGCGGTTTATTCATCCTTTTTTTAATAACCTCTTCTTCTGGTTTCACTCGTATCTTCTCCTGTTCTAATCGCTTTATTTTAGTACCTTAACGAATTGCTAAAGGAAGCTTACCCGATGAAGATGAACTATACATGACGACAATATGAACTGAATATGAACGAGCGAAAAAAGCTTCTGCACCGATCAAAGAGTTTATAAAATGAATATGAGGTGAGCAATTATGTTGAAATTTATCAAACAATATTTGCCTAGTGTTGCTATCGCAGTGGTCCTATCTTTGTTTGTAAGAACTTATGTTGCTGAAGCCATGAGGGTTCCTACTGGCTCTATGATTCCTACAATTGAAATTAATGACCGTCTAATCGTTGAAAAAATGTTATGGATGACGACACTCGATCATGGAGATATCGTCGTGTTTACGCCTCCGGTAGCAGGTGATGAGAATAAAAGATATGTAAAGCGGTTGATAGGGTTGCCAGGTGATACCATTGAAATTAAAGATGGGGCCCTTTACAGAAATGGAACGGAGATCAATGAACCCTATCTTAATGAGCGGATGAATTATACTTTTGGACCCGTTACGGTTCCGTCGGACCATTACTTTTTTCTCGGAGATAACCGGAATATAAGCTACGATGCTCATCTCTGGGCTACTCCTTTTGTAGCGAAGGATCAGTTGATTGGAAAAGTGATAGCGGACTTTAGTATTCCTTTTTAGGTGATGTTGCGGGGGTCTTTTGAACTAATTGATAGTGTTAATGAGACTTTAACCATATTGTGACTTTGGAATAATTTAGCTATCCTTAAGGTAAAATATACCTATTGATAGGAAGGGTGCAGAATTTTGAAAGCTCATGTCACGGATCTCAAACATGGCGATTGTCTTATGTTGGACACTTTTAATAGTGTTGGTTTACACGTGCTCCCAAAAGGGACAATTGTTTACCAAGAAGAAATCACCCTCCTGATGAGACATCGTATCGATTATGTCGATATTGAACCTCGCAGCATTGCGATGGATAATGAGGGAACGAATCTGGAGCAAAGCTTAAATGGAAACTTTGATCTAGCAATCCAAAACTATGAATCTATTTTTCTAGAAGCACTCAGCAAGGGCAGTTTCACGCAGTCAGATGTTGATCTTACGTTGCAGCCCTTGCTGGAAAAAATGGATGAACATAAGGATGTAGTTTCCTTATTGCTGTTGCTTGAACGAGAAGACGTTGGTACATACAATCATTCATTACAGGTGGGACTGCTATCATTTTACATAGCGACTTGGTTAGGTTATACCAAAGAAGAACGCTACGAGATTAGCCGGGCAGGGTATTTACACGACATAGGAAAAAGTCAGATCGACCCATCTATCTTAAATAAGACGGGGATCTTAACCCCTGAGGAAACTGAAGAACTAAAGCGTCACACTTCGTATGGATACGATATTATTCTTAAATCTATGAATGACGAGAAGACCGCTCTGGTGGCGCTTCAGCATCATGAATTCGAGGATGGGACTGGTTATCCTAATATGCTTCGTAAGGCGGACCTGCACCCGTATACACTGATTGTGGCTGTTGCTAATGCCTATGTTGGGATGACCTCTGCAAGAGTGAATCAACCCAAACAAGGGCTGATTACCGTTCTGCGCAAGGTGCATGAGCTGGGCTTTGGCAAGCTGAATGGAAATGCGGTACAAGCTTTGATTGGACATTTACTGCCGAACTTCGTAGGTAAAAGTGTTCAGCTTAGCAACGGAGAGCAAGGTACGATTATTATGAACAACCCTTTGGATATTTTTAAACCGTTAGTGAAAGTAGATGAAACTACGTTTAGGGATTTATCCAAGGAGCGAAATTTGACCGTTGAGGAAGTATTTATTTAACGAATAGTTTTGTCTGGATAAATGGAAAGGCTATCTCCTGATTCAAAATCAGAGGATAGTCTTTTTATGTTATAATCGAAATTGGGTTAACAACCCTTTAATATGAAGTAGGAGAGTGCTTATCGTGATTATCAAGTTCATTCGTTTGCGTTAATTCGAGGTGCAATTCAATGACACCAACATCCATTTATTTCAAAATGTGACGGGTCTTATTTAAGTGTGCATTCTTTGATTACCAAATTCGAATGAAATGAGGAATAAACAATGAGCGAAAAGATATTTAAAGTAAACGGAATTGATATATGTTCGGATAGTTTTGGAGACCCTAGCAATCCTGCAATATTACTAATTATGGGTGCCACTTGTTCAATGGTTTATTGGGATGAGGAGTTTTGTCAACGATTAGCAGATACAGGACGATATGTTATAAGGTATGATAACCGGGATGTGGGACGTTCTGTTGTATATGAGCCTGGGAGTTCTAATTATACGGTAATTGATATGGCCGATGATGCTGCTGGGTTACTTGACGCTTATAATATAGAACAGGCAAATATCGTTGGGATGTCCTTAGGTGGAATGATTGCACAAGTCCTTGCTATACGTCATCCCCAAAAGGTTCTAACCTTAACATTGGTCGCATCTAGCATTTTTGAATCTGATGATAATGACCGGAACTTACCTCCAATGGATGAGAGGATCCTCGCTTTTCATGCAAATGGAGCTAGTCTGGATTGGTCAGATGAAGAAGCGGTCGCAGATTACTTGGTTTCCGGTTCCAGCATACTCTGTGGATCAAAACATAAATTCGATGAGAAAAGAGCGTATAAACAAGTTAGGATGGAAATAAAACGTGCAAACAACTTGCTCAGCATGTTTAATCATTCGCTTCTTACAGGAGTGGATGACTACGAGGGGAAGGCGAAAAATATCATAGTTTCTACCTTAGTTATCCACGGTACAGAAGATAGCGTACTTCCCTTGGAGCATGGTCTGGCGCTTGCCGATGAAATTCCTAATGCGTCGCTACTAACCCTAGAAGGAACGGGTCACGAAGTTCACCCTGATGATTGGGAAACAATAATTAATGCTATTTCGAATCATACATTTGGCAGTAATAGTTAACGAGGCTTAAATAGTTAGATAAAGAAGGGTTACAATACGGTGATGCCGATTGTAGCCCTTTTTCTACTTCTCCTTAGGAATTAAAGCGTTTAACTAATTTTTCCTTATGTGCAGTAAATGCCTCTTCTAAAGTGATACCATACAAATCGGCTAACAAGGCTATATTGCCTAGCACATCACCAATTTCCTCAATCAAGTCTTGTTTCAGTTGCTCTGGTGGAGGGGTAGATTCATCTGGGCGATCTCTTCCGATTTCATAGGATCGTACTGCCCGTGCAACCTCACCTGTCTCTTCCATAAGAAATCCAACCCGTATAAAAGGACCATAATCGGTCCAGCCTCTTTGTCCATAATAACTTTTAATCCATTTCTGCACTTCATTGATCTCCATATTATGTAGCTCTCCTTAATCTTTTATATGATTTATTCTCCAACATATAGTATATTAGATGTCGGATATTATCAATATATAGTTTGGAGATGAGGATTTGAAATCAATTTGTGTTTTTGCAGGATCGAATTTAGGGGTGCATGAGGAATATAAAGTCAAAGCTGTTGAACTTGGAAACTACATGGCTATGAACGATTATCGCTTAATTTACGGGGGGTCAAAAATTGGATTAATGGGTGAAGTCGCCAATGCTGTTTTGAACGGTGGAGGTGAGGTGATCGGAGTTATGCCTAGGGGATTGTTTAATGGAGAGATGGTACATAGAGAATTAACGCAGCTGATAGAAGTGGACGATATGCATGGACGTAAAGCAAAAATGGGAGAATTGGCGGATGGGTTTATTGCTTTACCCGGCGGTTTTGGAACGTATGAAGAGCTGTTTGAGGTTTTGTGCTGGTCACAAATCGGTATACATAAGAAACCGGTAGGGGTTTTAAATATCAGGAATTATTTTGATCCTCTGATGAATCTAATTCAACACAGCATTAACGAGGGATTTTCTAACGCTTCGCATCTTAGCTTGTTAAATATAGATCAAGAACCCTTGGAACTATTAAAAAAATTAGAAAGCTATGTCCCTCAAGCGTTGGAGCAAAAGTGGAAACAGCTTAACTAAAGAACAGTTACTGTAACAGATGAAAGGGCTGCCGAGAGGGAGCTCTTTTTCTGCTAATCATTGGTTGTGGTAGAATATGGGTAGGTTAATACCCCATTTGAAATATGGGATTTGAATCAAATTAACTTTGAATAACCTCACATTCGCTCGCTGAATTTGAATTTCACTAGTGGATTGGCTATGATAAATATAGAGAAAAGCTACAAGAGGAGAAATGGATAATGACCCCCGAGAATCAAATCGAACAATTTAAGAAGCTTAAGCACGAGATCACCCGGTTTATGTTGATTTATAAATTTGCGCTTGATGAGATGGAGACGAAGATTGAGATCCTCAAACAGGAGTTTCAGTCTCTTCACGATTACAGTCCTATTGAACATACCAAATCGAGAATCAAGTCTCCCGAGAGTATTATGAACAAAATGCTCCGCAAAAATGGAGAATTATCTCTAGATTCTGTGAGAAATTGTATTAAAGACATTGCAGGTCTACGAATTACCTGTTCTTTTATCTCAGATATTTATCATGTTAGTGAAATGCTTCAGAAGCAGGACGACTTAACGGTTCTTGAAGTGAAGGATTATATTAAGAATCCCAAGCCTAACGGCTATCAAAGTTTGCATTTGCTGATTCAGGTACCTGTATTTATGTCAGATCGTCAGGAGTTAGTGTGCGTTGAGGTACAAATTCGTACCATTGCTATGGATTTCTGGGCAAGTCTCGAACATAAAATTTTCTATAAATATAATAAGTCAGTACCAGAGAGTATGACGCGTGAATTGAAAAATGCAGCGGATGCCGCTCATGCACTTGATCTGCAAATGGAGCGACTGCATCGGGACATTAAGGAAATCAAAGACGACGATGAAGATGATGATCTTAGTTCCTTTGAGGAGCTTCGCCGTATAGTGATTCACAATCAGCAATTCACACTTCCAGCTAACTTTATTAAGCTGCTTGGAGACAAATAATCTAATTATATCACCTAGAGTTACCGTTTCAGGTTAACTCTAGGTTTTTTATATTGTAGTTATCATTGCCACGTACAACTAGAATAGAGTATTCTCAACTTGAAAGAGAGACTTGTAATCATTGGCTTCATCAAATTGATATGAAGGAGAATGAAGATGAGTGAGCGTAGACTCCGAACCATTACTGTAAATCAAATCGGATATCCGGTGGGTGGAGAAAAGATTGCAGTGTTTACTGGTGCTGGACATGACTTTCAGGTTGTTGATGTTGATCATGGAAATGTTGTATTCGAAGGGCAGACAGGTACTCCCAGATTTGATGAGGCAAGCGGAGTAACTGTACAAACAGGTGACTTTTCTGAGGTTCATGCAGTGGGCAGATACCGGATTGAGCAAGGTGTGGGGATAGCTTCGGCATCATTTATAATCTCAGATAAACCTTATCACGAGCTTCAACAGGGCTTGTTGAAGGCCTTTTATTATTATCGTTGCGGGGTTGAGTTGACTGAAGAGTATGCTGGAGATTGGAAGCATAAGGCATGTCATACAGCAGAGGGAATTGTATATGGTGAAACGGAGCGTCGGCTAGATTGTTCTGGAGGCTGGCATGATGCAGGTGATTATGGTAAATATAGTGGACCCGGAGCCAAGGCCATCGCTGATCTATTACTAGCTTATGAGTTATATCCATCTGCTTTTGTAAGCGCTATCCCGATTCCTGAAAGTGGGGGGATAACTCCAGATATATTGCTGGAATGCAAAGTGGAGCTGGATTGGTTATTCAAAATGCAAGACTATAGAACAGGTGGAGTGTATCATAAGCTGACTACGCTGAGCTTTCCAGATTTGGATGTGATGCCAGAGGCTGATACAGCAGATCTATATTTCTCACCGGTGTCAGCAACCGCCACTGGAGATTTTGCTGGAGTCATGGCCATGGCAGCGCGGATATATGTGCCCTTTGACTCAGCCTATGCGAAGAAATGTCTGGATGCCGCAACACTAGCTTGGGAATGGCTTGTTCAACACCCAGATGCGCCAGGGTTTATAAATCCGCCAGAAATTAGCACCGGTGAATATGGAGATGGGAACGACAAGGATGAGCGGTATTGGGCAGCTGCGGAGCTCTATCGTACGACGGGGAAAGAAGAATACCATCAAGCTGTTCTGCAACTGGTGCAGTTGTCTTTTTCAAAATACAGTCTAGGCTGGGCAGATATGGGGGGCTACGGCACACTTGCATATCTATTAAATGGTGAAGATCTAGCAGACCGTGCTTTGTATGCTTCCTTAAGAGAAGGACTTCTAGCTGAAGCTGGACGTTTATCTGAACATAGTAGTGAGGATGGTTATAGGATCTCCTTAAAAGAGGAAGACTATATTTGGGGTAGCAATATGCTAGTAATGAACAATGCTATGCTGCTGCTAGTGGCTGAATATTTTAGTGGAGATTCGAGCTTTGCAGACTGTGCGCTAGATCATTTGCACTATCTGATGGGTCGTAACGTACTGGATATCAGTTATGTTACCGGATTTGGCGATCATCCAGTGATGTATCCGCATCATCGTCCATCTGTTGGTGACCATGTGGTTGATCCTGTGCCGGGTCTTGTATCTGGGGGGCCAGATCGTGGGCTTCATGATGAATATGTAGTAGAACATTTACAAGGAAAACCAGCCGCTCAGTGCTTTGCCGATCATGAACTTAGTTATTCTACGAATGAGGTAACGATCTACTGGAATTCACCTGCGGTGTTCGTTACAGCTCGGTTTAATCAATAAATTAATTAATATATGGGAAAGGCATGTCTCATGGGGGAGATGCCTTTCTCTTTTTTTATGCAGCTAAAATGCTATAATACGAAATGGTATGATATTTTTTCGTTTGGCAATAGGAGGTAAAGCATTGAGCAGTATTTTTGAAATTCAAAGACTTGCAAAATTGAACTGGAAAAGCAGCGAACAAGCTTTGAAATATCTATTCTCTGACATCTCCGCTGAAATATCTGAATCGGACCGAATCGCTCTGATCGGTGCCTCGGGTCAAGGTAAAAGCACACTACTTAGGATAATGGCTCTGCTGGATGCTCCAGATGAAGGGGATATGCTTATCAAGGGCACTTCATTCAAAAATATGGATTCAAGGCTGTGGAGAATGAAAATCGGGTTTGTGGCTCAACAAGCGGTTATGTTGCCTGGCAGTGTGGAGGATAACCTAAGAACCGTCAGCAAGCTGCATGACAGACCATATGACCATAAATTAGTGCAGCGGCTATTGGAACAACTAGGGCTGGAACAATTGGATTTGAGTAAAAAAGCAGCAGATTGCTCTGGCGGTGAAAAGCAGCGGATATCCCTGATTCGGTCATTACTTGTGCGACCTAATGTTCTACTGCTCGATGAAATCACTGCATCACTAGACATTGACAGCACTCAAAGGGTAGAGGATCTACTAGAACAGTGGCATAAAGAAGAAGGGACTTCAATGATTTGGGTGACCCATGACCTTAAGCAGGCTAGCCGAATAAGCACTACTACATGGTTTATGGGGAATGGTAAGCTGGAACAACACTTGAGTGAATCTTTTTTTGCTGAATCTGCGGAAGACTTGGCAAAGAGATTTATTCGACCGTTAGAAGGAGCGTCATTCTTATGAGTTATACTGCACTGAGTTTCACGCTTCTGTTTGTGTTAGGGACGATGTTGGTCTCGGTATGGCAAAAGCTCGGACTAGAAAAAGATATTATTGTAGGCACTATAAGGTCGGCAATTCAATTACTTGCGGTCGGATATGTACTGCAATTTATTTTTAAAACCGATCAGATGATCTATGTTATTTTGATAATAATCTTCATGATAAGTGTAGCCGCATGGAATGCAGCGAAAAGAGGAAAAGGTCTACGTGGATTAGTCTGGAGAATTGGACTTGCGATCGCTACTATGGAGCTCCTTATGATGGGGATTCTGCTCGGCTTACATATTATTGAGGCGACCCCACAATATATCATTCCCATTAGTGGCATGACCATTGGTAGCGCTATGGTTGTCTCGGGTTTGTTCATTAACCATATCAAGCACGAAATACAGCAGAGCAAAGGAGAAATCGAAACCTTGCTGTCACTCGGTGCAACGGTTCCACAAGCGATCCATGAAGTTAGAAAAAGATCTGTGAAATTCAGCATGATCCCTACCATCGACGGAATGAAGACAGTAGGACTTGTCCAGCTTCCAGGTATGATGACAGGTATGATTATTGCTGGCGCTGATCCAGTAATCGCTGTTCGCTACCAGATTCTGATTGTGTTCTCATTCACCGCTTCTGCGGCCATAACAAGTATACTGCTAAGTGTACTGAGCTACCGACTCTTTTTCACGCCTGATCAACGGCTTAAACAATCGGTAGAACGATAATAGATTTCTATTTCTCACAAGCGATTCCGTTATTGTCACGGTCGCTTTTTTTGTTGGCATTTTGGTTACATAAAAGTTAGCGATAACGGGGAATAATTAGAATTCAAATCACATGAGGTGAAAAAGCTTTTTATGAGGTGATTCTGATTAGTAAAAAGAAATTGGCGGCTACCCTGATCGCAGGCGTATTGCTTCTGCCAGGTATCGCAATAGGTGCACCTGATAACGGAACGGTGATTCAGTCTAATGGAAAGCTGCTCTCAGCCATGCCTTTGCCAGCCCCGGAGTCTAAACGAATCATATTACCAACAGCATTTCAAGCGGCTGAGTTATACGGGTTCGGTTTACAGCACAGGAATGCGTCGATTCAATATTCGATCTTTTCCAAAGAACTCAAAAAGGTTATGTATCCACAGTTTGTTGAACTGAACTGGGTAACTGGTGTATCCAGCCCATGGATCACAAAGTACGAGGTTACTAAAGAAACAGTAATTAACCCGAATTCAGAGGTCATAGAAATGCGCATAGATTCCGCGACTTCAAATGGTCCGGAACCATCCATGCTACTGACGATCTCACTTGTTAAAGATCATAATAGCTGGGTGATTACCGGAGTGAAGCCGAATCCTTAAATGACATGCGGAGAATTGTAAAAAGAGCAAGCGTAGTAGGGAACATTCCCGTACGCTTGCTCTTTTTTACTGACTGAATGCATTATTCCGCTATTACGCGACTAATCTCTACCCGCCTTGACCATCAATTCCGCCATCATTTTTGGCTCGGTTCGGACAGTGGTCATATGATCACCTTTGCCCTCGATGAAGCGGAAAACGCCCAAATGACTGGATTGAGTCGGGTGAAACCCATATGGACCTTGTGGGATAGCCGTGTCTTCCGTCAAATAAAGATAACTTTTAGGGATTTGGAGACTGTAGAATTTCTTGAGATCCAGCTTTTCAAACAGTGGGGTAGCTGGTTCAGGCGGAGCTTGTTTATAAAAGGCTTGTGCTTGCGCAAGACTGGCAGTGTTGACGAAGGTATCCCGGAAGAGCGGGAAAGGGAGCGTGATGGTGTTATTACCGGAAGCGTCTCTTAGCTGTTCAAAGGATTTAAGTGACTCAGCAGGAAATTGATCTGCCACACTTTGTCCGTCAAGCGGAGCGAAGGCATCAAAGAACACGATCCGTTTGATCCGATCAGGTACTTGCTGGGAAACTGTTTGAATGACTGATCCGCCAAAGCTATGTCCGAGCAGAATAAAATCCTTCAAGTCTTTTTGTTTGATATAGTCGACAACGGACTTTGTGATTTGCTCATGTGTTACATTATTATTCTTATCCGCGCCATGTCCTGCATATTCCGGTGTGTAGACGGTGTGCCCTAACTTACGAAGCTCTGCGGCTGTTTCATCCCAAAAACCTGCTGTAGCCCAAGACCCATGGATCAGAACAAAGGTTAATGGAGTCTGTTTGGTAGAGGATTTGTGGTTAGCGGCTGCAACCGCGGGGTGTTGATTCAAAGGCTGCAACCCCATAATGGTGAAGATAGAGATGCATAACGCAAATACTATTTTAATGTGAATCGATTTCATACTTTGCCTCCTGTATAGTGTGAGAATTTAACATTATAGAGGATGCCCCGATTGACAGAGAAAGATGAATTTTTATTGGAGTCAGTGAATCTCCGGCACCTAGGCATAGGCAAACGCATATGTTGTTCTAGGAAATCAAAAATTTACGGGAACAGAAGGGTAGGAATAAACAGTGACTTCATACATGGATTATACGTCCCCTGATACACAATTTACTTTCGATGTGAACACTAATACTCTCTTTAAAAAGGATGCCAACAACTACATTAATTTGCTGTCGGTTAAGCAGCTGAACACACTGGAGAATACCTCACTCCTTGATATTTTTCTTAGCAAATCGAATGTGGTGGAGCCTCATTATCATCAAAATGCGGCAGAGCTTGTCTATTGTATCTGCGGTTCAGCAGTAGTGTCTATACTCAATCCGTTTACAAATGAACTTCTTCATTTCCCAATATGTCCAGGTCAAGTGGCGAATGTGCCGCAAGGCTGGTGGCATTATGAAGTAGCTACTGTCGATAATACACATCTGCTTGCCATTTTTGACGCACCTATTCCTGAGGTTATCTTAGGTTCGGATATTTTGAGCAAAACTCCGGCAAATGTATTGGCCCATACTTACTGTTTGAATGAAGCATTGGTAAAGGAAGCGTTAGCTCCTATTAAACCTGGCACCTTTATCGGCCCACCTGCCGACTGCTGTGAAGAAGATAAAGTAAAGGGAGTCAATAATATGGCCCCGAATATGGCTCCCAATATGAATATGCATGCAAATATGAAACCAAATATGCAACCTAACATGCATCCAAACATGCAGCCATATGCTCATATGCAAGCTCAGCCCATCCCTATATCTTCACAAATGCCTCCAGCGACGCAAGCATTTAATTATCAGCCTTACCCAATGCAAGGATACTACACTCAAGGCTATGAACAGCACTATCGCCAACAGCCTTATGTACAACAACAGCCGAATTATCAATATTCAAATAATCAAGAGTAACAACAAAAAACCTCCTGAGATTAAATCTCCCGGGAGGTTTTCTTGTTAGGGCTTAAGATAAACGGACAAGCACTCTGCCTCGTGTGTTTCCTTGCAGAATATCTTCCAATGCTTGTGGCAGTTCATTCAAGGTTACTTCACGATCTACAAGGTTCTCAAGCTGTGCAGGCTTCAAATCAGTCGCCATCCGTGTCCACACCTTTTCGCGTAGCTCAGCAGGACACTCTACGGAATCAATACCGAGCAGGTTAACCCCTCGAAGAATAAAGGGAAGGACGGTTGTTGGAACAGAAGTGCCACCGGTCAGGCCGCTTGCAGCAACAGAACCTCTGTAGGAGATTTTACTCAAAATCGAAGCAAGTGAGTTTCCACCAACGGAATCAACAGCACCTTGCCATAGTTGCTTTTCTAATGGTTTGCTAGATCCGCCCGTAACCTCCTCGCGTGAAATGACTTCCTCCGCGCCAAGAGTTTTCAAATATTCGTTAGCTTCTGTATTACCAGTGCTGGCCACTACGCTATAGCCTTTTGTGCTTAGCATAGCGATAGCCGATCCACCCACACCACCGGTCGCTCCCGTTACGAGTACTTTGCCTTTGTCTGGTGCTAAGTCATTGTCTTCCAGAGCTTGAATGGACAAGGCTGCAGTTAGTCCAGCTGTACCATAAATCATAGCTTCTCTTAGTGTAAGTCCTTCCGGCAGTGGGGTGATCCAAGCGGCAGGAATTCGTGTATATTCGCTATATCCTCCAAAGTGAGATACACCCATACCATACCCTGTAGCGATAACTTGCTGTCCTTCATGAAACCGCTCGTCTGTAGAAGACACCACAGTACCGGATAAGTCGATGCCTGGAATAAAAGGGTATGATCTTACAATTTTTCCGTTAGGGATACTGGCTAATCCGTCTTTATAATTCACACTGGAGTATGCAACCTTAATTACAACTTCTCCTGCGGGTAGTTCTTCTAAGGTAACCGGCTTAACAGCGACGGAGAATGATGATTCTGTTTTGTCGACAACTAATGCTTGAAATGATTCTGTCATAAGTGTAAGCTCCTTCAACTACGTTATAGGTAAGACATGTATATATTATTTATTCTGATCAGTCAACTTGTCATTGTCTATGATATAACGCAAGTTAGACGTAGTGTAGGACTCTTTCATTGTGTATTGTAACATTATAATCGAACTCTACATGTTATTTGTACAGTGGACGTGTTAAGTTCAGACTGCTGGTATATAACTTGTTTTTAAGGGAGAATTGTTGAAATGTCTATTATAAAGTTAATTCGTGAACATGAGATCGAACCGTATTTGGACCTCTTAGCTGAGGTTGAACATATCCATCTGGATAGAAACAATCCTAACCATGAGCAGTGGCTGAGACGCCGCATACAATCACATTTTCAGCGGGGGGCATTGTTTTATGCTTATCATGAGAATGAACAAGACGATGCTTTTGGTATTGTTGCCGTTCTGCATGAGGAGGCACCGATCGGCATTCCCGCGCTTGGAGCAAGAGCCGAAGTCCTAGATATTGGAGTGTGTAAAGATCATCGCAGAAAAGGAATAGGAGGTATTTTACTACAGCATGTAGAAGAAGTTGTTAAGAGCAAGGGAGCTTACTGTTTACTTATGCTGACCTATGCAGAAGATTATGATGTGATTGCTTTTTACGGTAAAAACGGCTTTGTGCCCGTCGCTACAATCCCTGATGTATTTGGTCCGGGTGCCGAAGGGAATACTATCTTAAGAAAAATACTAAGGTGATCTATTCAATAGGAAGAAAGTTTGTTTAAATGGTATAGTATAGTGTATTTGAAATCTTAGGGTTGAAGAAAGAGAGGCTAATTCATGGCTATTGCAACAACGATGATTGTCAGGCTCGAAATTCGGAAATCGGTTGCTTCTTTTGGTGATGTTGCTTCAGGAATTGCCACTGCAGGTGGAGATATCGTTGCTATTGACGTGATTCGTGCAGGTAAGGATGTAACAACTCGAGATATAACAATAAACGTGCAAGATGCCTCGAATGGAGAAATGATGTCTATACTATCGAAGATGCCAGGGGTCAAAGTAATTAATGTGTCAGATCGAACATTTCTAGCTCATCTAGGCGGGAAGATTGAAATCACACCTAAAATGCCAATCAAAAATCGGGAGGATTTATCGCTGGTATATACCCCGGGAGTTGCCCGAGTGTGTACGGCGATTGCCGAAGATCCGAACAAAGCCTATTCTTTGACGATGAAGCGGAATACAGTAGCCGTCGTTACAGACGGAACGGCTGTGCTTGGACTAGGGGATATTGGACCGGAAGCGGCTATGCCTGTCATGGAAGGTAAGGCTATGCTGTTTAAGCAATTAGCGAACATCGATGCTTTTCCACTATGCTTAAATACTAAAGATTCAGATGAAATCATTAATATCGTTAAAGCAGTATCTCCTGGATTTGGGGGAATCAACTTAGAAGATATCAGTTCTCCGCGCTGTTTCGAGATTGAACGTCGGCTTGCCGAAGAGCTGGATATTCCGGTATTTCATGATGATCAGCACGGTACATCTGTTGTAGTTTTGGCAGGTCTTTTGAATGCGCTTAAAGTAGTAAATAAATCTATCGAAGATGTTCGAATTGTCGTTGTGGGTATAGGTGCGGCTGGTGTGTCCATCTGTAATATGCTTCTGGCGGCAGGAGCTCGCAAAATCTACGCGGTTGATCGTGAAGGTGTTCTTAGAAAAGATCTTCAGTATGATAATCAGGAATGGCGGAAGCTTGCTGATGCAACTAACCCGGAAGGTATTGAAGGTGGACTGACGGAGGTTATTCAGGGAGCAGATGTCTTTATTGGGGTGTCACGTGGTGGGATTCTATCCGTCGATCATCTCAAGAGTATGGCCAGCGATAACATTGTGTTTGCAATGGCTAATCCGACACCGGAGATTGAACCAGAATTGGCCGAGCCTTTTGTTCGCGTGTTAGCGACAGGTAGAAGTGACTATCCGAATCAGATCAACAATGTGCTGTGTTTTCCGGGTATCTTCCGTGGCGCACTGGATTGCAGAGCAAAAACAGTGAACCTTGAAATGAAGCTAGCCGCGGCAAAAGCGATTGCTTCAGTCGTTCATCCGGATGAGGTTAATGAGCAATACGTAATCCCAAGTATTTTTAACGAAAAAGTGGTAGAGTTAGTGCGTCTGGCAGTGATCCATGCAGCTATTGCAACGGATGTAGCCCGCCGGATCCCTAAGGATATTGATAAGGATATGGAATAAAAGCGATACTATAAATGGACTGCTTTGCTTAGTGAGAGAGCAGTCTATTTTTTATAGATTGACACATAACTGAGAGGCTTATCATAATTAGGGCTAAAAGTATTTATTCCCATTTTAGTAAAGTGGCTGATATAATTACAATAATGTATGAGATGTAGAAAGGGCATCCAAGTGGGTGCCCTTAAATTTTGCCTCTAGAGAGGGTAGTATCCAAAAAAGGGTTAAATTAATATAGAAGTGGTGAATTCATGAAAGAGTTTTACAGTCAGGTGAATCGAAAAATCTATTACATTGTAATGATATTAAACATTACCCTTATGATATCTGGATTAATACTGTCTACAACAGAGTTGAATGGGATTAATTTTGGATATATGGTACATTTTTTGTGCGTGATAATTCTATCCATTAGTTTATGGATCTATCCTAAGTATGAGACATATACCTTTAGAAAGATCATCATTCTTTTTGGATTTGCGTACTTCTATACGCTTTTCTTTTTATATCCTCAAACTTGGACCACCTATATTTTGATTTGCCTTATTCCTGCACTTTCTATACTATTTTTCGATTTAAAATTGTTCTACTTTTCCTTTATTATAAATGGAATATTGATGGTAATTACTTTTAGTTATGTCATCTTCATTGATAAAGGTGCATTATATAGTTACTTACATCATGACATTATAGGCAACATTATAAATATAATAGCTGTTCAAGCATTATTATTTTTCATTTTCCATCTATCATTTAAACGGATGAAAAAGCAGCAACTGTATTATGAACAATTACAGCAATCCGAGCGGTTAAAGATGGTAGGACAATTAACAGCTGCTGTTGCACATGAAATACGAAATCCTATAACCGTGGTTAGAGGTTTTTTGCAATTGTTCAAAGAGGACGATTCATTTGATGATTCTAAAAAAAGTAAGTTCAACTTAATGATTGATGAATTAAACACAGTAGAACAGATTATCTCTCAATTTCTTACCCTATCCAAACCGAATGGAGATCAAAGACTAGAGAAAGTAGATGTGAAGGATGTTCTTCAAAGTGTTACGGGTCTGCTTCATTCCTATGCCATGCTATCTGATAACCAAATCGATATAAAGGTAGAGGAAGATTGTTTTATTTCCATTAATAAAATTGAGTTTAAGCAGTTACTCATTAATATTATAAAAAATGCGCTAGAAGCCTCGGATGTAGGGAAATCCGTCTCAGTCATAGCAAATAGAAATAATAATTTTATCGAGATCATGATCACCGATGAAGGAAGTGGGATGTCCGAGGCTGAGGTTAAGTCGCTGGGCACGCCTTTTTATTCATTAAAAAGTAATGGAACCGGTTTAGGGTTAATGATTTGCTTTAATATTGTAGAAAAATATGGTGGGGAAATTTATTATAATAGCTCTAAAGGTAAGGGGACAACAGTTACTATTCGCTTTTTATCAGAATCGGGAGGGATCTATAATCATTAAGAGGCTATCCGCACTGATGCTGTCTGGAATAATCATAGTTCTTCTTGCTGCCTGCAATACAACTACCTATAAACACAATTACACATTTACAGGAGAAGGAAAAGTATGGTCGGCTGAATATGTTCAAAAGGCAACAGAGAAGTTCATCGATAAAAAGGGTGAGAGACCAGATTATGAAACCTCGCAGCAATCTACATTTGAGCTTAAATATAAAGGTGAGCAAACGGATCTTGATAAGATTAATTCATTTAAATATAGCTTCAAGGGAACATCAGGTGGAGGAAGTAAAACCTTAGAAGATGTCGAGGGAGTAAGAAAAAGTGAGCTGAAGTCCGAAAGAGGTGGAAGCGGGGCGTTTGAACACGAGGACTCGATTATTAAGGTTGTTGTAGAGTGGGATGGGCAGAAGGATGAATTTGAACTGAAGGTACGTAAATAGTGGAGCATATATGAAAAAGATTCTTAAATTAAAGAAAGCAGGTTGAACATTTATGGTCGTTATTAAAGAAATAGAATTGGAGTCTCTCCATGAACTTGGTGATTTATATCAGGAGCTGATGGATCAACCATCGGATCTTAATAAACTAGAAGAAGTATTTAAAGTAATTAAGGCAGATCGTCGGTACATATTGTTGGGCGCTTTTGTGGACGGGGAGTTGATGGGGTCTTTGATGGGGATTGTCTGTCATGACCTGGTAGGAGATTGCAAACCGTTTATGGTAATTGAGAATGTAGTAGTTTCATCGCGGGCCCGTCGTCAAGGTGTGGGTAAAAAACTAATGCTTGCCATTGAAGAAATGGCTCACGAGAGAGATTGCTTTTATATCATTTTAGTCTCTGGAGAGAAGCGTAAGGAAGCGCATATTTTTTATGAATCGTTAGGGTATAGAGATGAGAAGGTGGAAGGGTACCGGAAACATCTAAGTTCCCATTAAAAGGAGGTCTTGATCTGCAAACATTCTTTCAATATAACTGGATAGTTCGTGAACAATGGTACGAGTGGTGTGAGAGTATTTCTGAAGAAAAGCTACTTGGGGCACGTACTGGTGGTGTAGGCAGCATATTGAAGACTCTGTTTCATATTGTTGATGTGGAGTGGAGCTGGATTCAAGTGTTGCAAGGTAGACCGGATTTTCAGGAGGATTTCGAACATTACAAGTCTTTGCAGCAGGTAAGAGAACTAGATGCGAAATTCCGGCCCGATGTAGAGCCCTTTGTACTTTCTTGGCATGCGGGTTTGGAGCGGAATATTTTTGAGGATCACCTAGCGGATGGCCGGATCGTGACAGATACTTGGGGTGAAGTGATGCGCCATGTGATCGCTCATGAAATTCATCATGTCGGACAGTTGTCTGTTTGGGCAAGGGAAATCGGGAACGAGCCAGTTTCTGCCAATTTGATTGGAAAAGGGCTCCGATGATTCTGCAAACGACTGGGCATTGCGTATATCATGAAGTACTGTCCCTGGAGAGCAGCGGCGGGAACCACAAATGACGAAGATCAACCCAGCCCTGACTATTGAAGCTTACGCCTCGGACCGAGGGGAGATAAGCAGTTTGGGTGGGTTTTTCATACAAGATGTGCAGATGATGTTCCTCAAGAAGACGGTTCTCGATCATACTAAAGCTCTCGGATCTAGCCTCAGGGTTAGGTTCTCGTGCAATGGTATAGAGCCAGCCTTCAATATCCGCACGAGTATGCGGTTCTATATGCTGGGAAAGAGTGAGATATAGATCAAATAAACGAAGCTGTTCATCCTCGTCACGAAATAATGAAAAAACAATCAGGTCGGACTCCAGTCGGATCGGGCCCTTGAACTCCTCTGGAGACACGGAAACAACCGTACACGGATAACCTTGACGCTCTAGTTTAGCAGCAATACATTCAGCATCGTTAGCATATTGCGGAATGGTAGTTATTTGCAAGGTGACCTCATAGTCTTCCATTGACTTATGCGTTACAGACGATGACTCTTCTTTTAAACAGGATACGATCTTTGCCCGAAGAAGGGGGTCGCTAAGCGGTCCTTTTTTTTGTGTATTGCAGGTAACAAATTTACGGATGTAGGACTCTGAATGAATCCGACTCCAAGAAGAAGAATTGTTGGATGAAGGATTCTGAATCACATGAAAAGCCGAGCCAGTATCTGAGGAATCGGACGTAGTATCCCACGGAACATACATTATTTCGACTCGATCTAAATGAGCTCTTCCTAGAAAATAATAAGGAAAAACCTCCAGCACACAAGTGTCCTCATTCATGTCCACAACCTTAAATGGTCCTGTCCCCACAGGTCTGCGGCCAAAGCTAGGTTCGTCCATTCCTTCTAAATCACGCGGAACAATTGCCGCTCTACTCGTACACAAGAAAGGGAGGAATAGCTCATTGGGCTGTTTAAGTGTAATTTGAACGGTGGATGGGTTTAGTGCGATAACTTGCTGGATTTCTTTGAAAATATAGCTATAGAGTGTCCGCTTTGAGGTTTGCATCAGCCGTCCCAAGGAATAGACTACATCTTTTGCCGTCAGTACTTTTCCATGATGGAACAGCACTTCTTTGCGAAGAAAAAAAGTCCAAATCGTACGGCTCTCATCCACTTCCCAGGCATGAGCAAGACTAGGCACAATCTTATCCCGTTCCCCGCTGCGTCTCACTAATCCGTCGAAGACATGACTGGAAACAAAAGACTCTGCCAATAGATTCATATGAAGCGGGTCGAAGGTATGTAGCTGCTGGGTGATGGGAAGCCGCAGGGTATCAATCTGTTTGTCACTTCGGATTTCGGAATGATGACCAAAATAGGTCAGCAGCCAGCCTTGTAAAGTATCCTGCAGCGAGGAAGAGCTGGCATGGGTCTTGATGCCATCAATAGCTTTGTGAACATCTTTACGGCTGATAGCCTGCATCATGGATTGAAGCGCAATTTCTTCGGAAGGGACAAGGAACTGTAATAAGGATCGACTTCCACGTCCGCGCTTCGGCGTCCATTGGACCCATTCCAGCTGCATCATTTTATTCACAATATGCATGGCATTGCGGTGTGTACATCCGAAGGTCAAGGCTAGCTCATCCATCGTAACTGAGATTTCTGTGACTCCCCCAAACTGTGAGTGCAGCTTTAAATATTGGCTATGCAGCTTCATGGCTTAAGTCCCTTTCAGAAAATAGGAAATTATTAAAAAATTCTTTCTCTTTTTTTTCTTATTTTATCACTTAGAATAAGGATAAGAAAGTAAGAATATGGGGGTGTTTACCATGACCGATGAAACGGAGCTTAAGCTTAATCGATCACTTGCCGCTTTAATTGTTGCCTTCTTACTGGCGATTGTTCATCAGTTGTTGTTCTACGGAAAGTTGCCAGGTGTTTCTTATCCTATCTTCGTTTGTCTGTTTTATGTTTATATGCTTTATTACGCTAAGGCTAAAATGCGCAAACTGACCAAACTCAGTTATTTCTGGTTTGGAGCGATTTTTCTACTCTCGATGACCTATGTGTTGTTTCATAATCTTTTCTACTTTGGGTTGAACCTATTAGTAATCCCTGTGCTGATTTTATTACATATGACTTATTTGCTAAGTGATAAACGCCCCTCTTGGAGTCAATTCAGAATACTTTGGGATACACTAGAGCATTTGCTTCCCCAGAACTTTCGCCACTGGGGTACTGTGTTCAAGGACGTCAAAAGTAGCAGTGATAGTAAGGTGAAGGATGGACGCAAGCAAGTGCTGGGGAAAGTGTTTACAGGACTTGCGATATCTTTACCGATACTGCTTGTTGTGATTACCCTGCTGGCCTCGGCCGATGGTGTGTTTCATCATGTGCTAATATGGCTGCCAAATATGCTGGATCGAATTTCATTTGGTGAAATTATTGTACGGACGTTATGGGTACTCCTGATAGGCATGGGATTGTTCGGCTTAGTATGGGGCTATGTAGATTCGAAGGTCTATGACTGGAATGTGCAACCAAGGGAGTACGGACCTGTGCAGGCGCCTGTGACCTTTAAGGTTGATCCAGTAATTATGACGACAATTCTTATAGCCATTAACACGGTATATGTTCTGTTCGTATTCGTCCAATTTTCTTACTTGTTTGGAGCTTGGGAAGGGATGTTACCAGAGGGTAGTTCCTATGCTGATTACGCTCGTAGTGGATTCTTCGAGTTAATTATGGTGACCGCGATTAATTTCGTGATTCTAATGCTGGCATTGGGATCAGAAGGAAAGAGGGGAGGACTGCTCCAAAAAGTCATTAATATTATGCTGTATATCTTAGTTGGCTGTTCAACTGTCATGTTGTATTCTGCCTATACTAGACTAACCCTATATGAAGAGGCGTATGGATATACTACGATTCGTTTCATAGTTCATGCATTTATGATATTTATGGGTTTGCTGTTGATTCTTGCAGCTGTACGGATTGTAGTGCCCCGTTTGCCGTTGGCTAAATGTTATATTGTGCTAGGTCTGATCTCTTATGTTGTTATGAACTATATAGGTATGGATGTCATTATAGCTAATAAGAATATGGAGCGTTATGAGGTGAGTGGTAAGCTGGATGCAGATTATTTGGTTGGTCTGTCACCGGAAGTCATCCCTTCTCTGATTAAGTTCAGTCGTAAGGAAGACGGGATGCTAGATCAATTTTTGAAAAACAAATGGTGGGACGGTGCTCAGCAAGAGCGGAAGTGGCAGTCCTTTAATTTCCCGGAATATCAGGCGCAGCGTGAGCTGGAGAAGTATTTTGCACAGTAAAGGTTAGAAGAAGGTGAGAGGAAAGTGAGAAAGAAGCCATTTAGTAACGGCTGGTTATTTATCATCATTTTTATTACGGTAGGTTTAAGTTATGGGATCTATCATATTTATTTATACAATGCCCCAAGACAAAGTCATTACTCTCGCGTATCCAGCAGCAATCTAGAGCAGGAACGTCTGGGAGGCATCCAGCTGCTTCAGAGTCTCGAATCGCTCACCCAGGCACCTAAACCACGTGATGATATTGAACGGTATCAATATTATCATTTGGACAACGAAACAACAGTAGCCACAGCGCGTGGTGACGATAAAATCATTCTAATTAGCGTCTATTCAGATCTGAAGATGAGTACTGCCAGAGGTATTCACGTGGGGTCTTCTACAGATGATGTGATTGAAGCTTATGGCTCTTCTTATTATAAAAGAGGGGAACAAGGGGCTGATATTATCGGGTATGTGGATAAAATCAATCATCGGAATTTAGAATTTTGGTTACAAGATCAGAAAGTGAATATGATCCGATATAGTGTGGACTCTGTTGTGATGTAAGATGTTTTGGGATATCCTTACAAGCATAAACGCCTTCGGCTTCCTTATAAGGTCGGTAAGTGGTTAAGCGAGAAATATAAGAAATATTGTATTGTGTGAAACTTATACTTTCTTATATTATTAAAAAGGACATATGTCCTTTTTTTGTGGGGTATTCTAAATTACACTTATTTGAGCAAACAATAGAGGGGGCACCACATGCAAACGATAAATGACCGTGAAGCTGTCCGTGCCTTGGCAGTGAAGAACGGTCTGGACGGAATTTTTAGCCCGCTAGTCACGTATAAAATGGAATTGAGACGTTATACGGATGAAGAGAAGCTGTGTTTGGTAGGCGATCAGTTGGATGGGATGTTCATATTGGTTGAGGGCAAGCTCAAAATTCAGACACTGCTGCCGAACGGCAAATCTATGCTGGTGCGGTTTACAAATCCGATATCAGTGATTGGGGATGTGGAGCTGCTTCATCGCTTTCCTGTCAAGAATCAAGTGGAGTCTGTGGGTGAGAGCTTGATTCTTTTTGCCGGGAGAAGATTACTGCTGAGAGAGCTTGAGGAAAATACAGCTTTGTTACGTTTTCTCGTAGGGGAACTTAGTCACAAATTGCATACGCTCGGTCAAGCCTCCGCACTTAACCTGTTGTATCCGGTCGAGAATCGATTTGCCAGCTATTTGATGTCTTTATTCGCCGATAAAAACGGTGACCGACGTGTGGAGGAGATTCGGACCTCAAGCCTTATAGAGACAGCAGAGTTGCTAGGTACAAGTTATCGGCATCTTAACCGGATCGTGCGTCGGTTCATTGATGAAGGAATTATTACACGAAATCGTGGACGCCTAAGCATACTGGACGAAGGGAAGCTCGCGGAGCTGGCGAACGGAAATTTATACGAATAAAAAGATCTCTAAAGACCATTAGTTCCAGCCTTGGGCCGGACGTAGAGGTCTTTTTGTTTTTTTAAGCGAACATTCAGTTCAAATTCAGAGTGGCTTAAGGGAACGATAGTAGGATAAAAGTACCAATTAGAAACCTACTATACATATAGAGATGAGGAACAACGATGTTCAGAAATATCCGCGGAAAAATGATATTGGGATTTACTGCTGTGATTGTGGTCTTTCTAGTGGCAATAGCAGGAAATACATGGTTTCAAGGAAAGGCTACGATGCTGACGGATCAGGTCAATCGCAACTGGAACAAGCTGTCGCTTGTACAGGGATTAACGGATAAAATTCGTACGGCAGATGAGCTAGGGGCTCGTTATGTGATGAGCAACACAGAGGCTGAGCGGAAATCATATCTGTCTAAGTACGAAGAGACGCTCCCATCGATTGAGAATGCCATCAAGGAGCTGGAGAGTGTTAGATTAAGTGAAGAAGAACTAAAGGGTGTAACGGAGCTGAAGGGGAAATGGAATGATTATTTGATCGTTTTGAAGGAAGCCTTCGCCTTAGCCAAGGACGGAAACTTCCCGGAAGCGCAGAAGAAGTTTACCAATTTATCTTTAGATGCAATGATTGAATCTCAGATTGTATTCCAGAGCATGCTCATGGAGGAAATACAGAACGGGCAGAGTCAAGCAGAAGCCCATCGTAATAACGCTATGATTACTAGCTTTGGTGTGACCGGATTATCGGTTGTTCTTGCCCTAATTCTTGCACTATTAATATCTGGACGAATTATTAAACCACTTCGGGATGTGAACACACAGCTGAAGGAGATTGCAGATGGAGATGCCGATCTTACTCGCAAGCTAAACGTCCGGTCAAAAGATGAGATAGGTGAACTGGCGTTTAATTTTAATAAAATGACAGAAAATTTGGGCTCGATGATTGAACAAGTGAAGCTATCGGCGAATAGTCTCGCGAATTCCTCTACAAATCTTACCTCGGATAGTGGAGTGACAGCAGGAGCGACAGAACGAATATCGGATATTATGGGTGAAGTAGCTTCGGGAACTGCTAAACAGATGAATGATCTACAGACCAATACAATAACAATTTCAGAAATATCGATTGGAATCGGTCAAATTGCCTCCAGTGTTCAGGATATTTCTGAAGCCTCGCATCGTTCTGCGTCGTTTGCTATTGCCGGAGATGAATCACTTCTGGCGGCAGGTCAGCAGATGGAATCCATTAATCGATCTATACATTCTTTGTCACAGCAAGTCCAAGGCTTTGTAAATCGATCACAGGAAATTGGCGGTGCTGTAGGAGTTATAAAAGGGATCGCTTCGCAAACGAATATGCTGGCGTTAAATGCGACTATTGAGGCAGCCCGCGCGGGTGAGCAAGGGAGAGGCTTCGCTGTAGTTGCCGACCAGGTTCGTAAGCTGGCAGAGCAATCCGCAGAATCCGCTAATCAAATTGCGGAAATGGCGAGCGGGATTCAAAGTGAAGCAGATAATGCGATGAAGGTTATGATGAGTAGTATGAGTGAAGTAAGGGGAGGCACGGAGATTATTCAGCAGGCTGGACGTTCCTTTGGTGAGATTCGGTTATCTATAGATTCACTAGCCGAGCAGGTTCAGGAAGTATCCGGAGCTGTGGAAGAGATAACAGCAGCTACGGAAGAGATTGTGGAATCGCTTCGAAGTGTTACGACAATTGCAGAAACGACTGCAGCGAGTACACAACATGTGTCGGCAGCCTCACAAGAGCAAAGGGCTTCGGTGGAACAAATTGCTTCCTCTGCAAGTGAATTAAACTTAATGGCTCATGGACTACAGGGGCTGGTAGCTAGATTTAATGTATAAGGCGAGCTTCGGAGAGTTGAGGGGGAATCCCAGTGCTCTCTGGAGCTTTCTTTTTTTATTTGGTTGAACGTAATATCCCACATACTAAGCATAGAAATTGCCATCGACGTCCACCTGCCTATAACTTATATTATTACCATTATTAGTTAGTTTGTGGTCAACCTCTGGGTATAGATCAGTGACTTATTGAAGTCAGAGTCAAGGATACGGGAGGACAGGCAGCTAATAATAAAACGATTGTTAAGTCTCGTTGAAAACTATCAGGTCCATTTTAGGAGGCGAATGTCTATAACAATACTATTTTGAAAGCGTATTCTTATTGGCTGCATAGCTTCACAAAACTTTGGGAGGTGGTTCTCTAATGATAGCAGCTTCTAAAAAAATTACGGGTAAGTCGGCAGTAATGTATTTTTTGATTGTAATATTGTTTGTAGGTCAATTAGCGTTGTACCCCTCGGTGAGTTTAGCTGCGGGGAATTTAGCCCAAGGTAAAAGCATTACTTCAAGCTCATTTGGCGATGTTTATGTAGCAACTAATGCCAATGACAGCAATCAAGGAACGTATTGGGAGAGTGTAAGTAACGCATTCCCGCAATGGATTAAAGTGGACTTAGGCGACGTAAGCAGTGTCAATCAGGTTGTTCTAAAACTGCCGACGAACTGGGAAACAAGAACCCAAACGTTGTCGGTGGAGGGAAGCTCTGATGATTCTACTTACACTAATTTAGCAGCCTCTGCCAATTACACCTTTAATCCAGCAAGCGGATCTAATACTGTGACCATTAATTTTACAGCTGCGAGTGCTAGATATGTTAAATTGAACTTCACGGCAAATACAGGATGGCCAGCAGCACAGTTATCGGAATTTGAGATTTATGGCAGCACAACGACACTTCCAACAACAGGATATGAAGCGGAGAATGCTGCTTTATCCGGTGGAGCAAAAGTCAATACAGATCATACCGGTTATACCGGAACCGGATTTGTAGATGGCTATTTGACACAAGGAGCAACGACTGCCTTTAGTGTTAATGTTGCCTCTGCTGGAAACTATGATGCCGCATTAAAATATGCAAATGCTTCAGGCAGCACAAAAACGGTAAGTATTTATGTAAATGGGACGAAATTAAAGCAATCTTCTCTTTTAAATCTGGCCAACTGGAATACATGGTCCACAAAGGTTGAAACGCTAGCCTTGAATGCTGGTGCTAATACGATTACTTATAAATATGACGCTGGTGATACTGGAAACGTGAATCTGGACAACCTGATCCTTACTCCATCTTCAGCACCGACAGCAACACCATCACCAACAGCAACGTCAACCCCAATGCCAACGGCCACACCAACGGCAACACCAACACCAACACCGACAGTAACCCCAACACCAACGGCAACACCAACGGCAACACCAACGCCAACACCAACACCGACAGTAACACCGACACCAACGGTAACCCCAACACCTGGGACGGGTTCAAATTTGGCTGTGAACAAAAGTATAACTGCGTCGTCCTCGGTCTTTACCTTTGTGCAGACGAATGCGAATGACGGTGATGTAACTACTTATTGGGAGGGGGCAGGGGGAAGTTATCCGAACACATTAACTGTTAATTTGGGCAGCAATGCTGATGTTACATCGGTTGTTCTCAAGCTGAATCCTGCATCGGCGTGGTCGACACGTACTCAGACCATTCAAGTGCTTGGGCATAATCAGAATACAACGGCTTTTACGAGTCTTGTACCTGCGACCGTGTATACCTTTAATCCGGCAACCGGTAATACAGTGACGATTCCGGTCACGGCTACAGCTAGTGAATTGCAGCTAAAGATCACTACCAACTCAGGTTCAAGTGCTGGACAAATTGCTGAATTTCAGGTAATTGGTACACCATCTGCGAATCCAGATTTGACGGTGACTGCTCTTACATGGACTCCAACCTCTCCAATTGAGACGGATGCCATTACTCTTAATGCAACAGTTAAGAATATCGGATCTCTAGCATCTGCTGCCACTAATGTGAATTTTTATTTGGGTACTACCCTTGTAGGGACTAGCCCAGTAGGTGCTCTAGCTGCTGGCGCATCAACGAGCGTATCTCTTAACCTGGGTGCAAAAGATGCAGCAACCTACTCATTAAGTGCAAAGGTCGATGAGAATAATACAGTGATTGAATCAAATGAGGGGAATAATAGTTTTACTAGTCCGGCTTCCCTTATTATTGCTCCAGTGTCCAGTTCTGATCTGGTTGCTTCCTCCGTCAGTTGGACACCTGGCAATCCAGCAGGCGGCAACACTGTAAGCTTCTCAGTTGCCATTAAGAATCAAGGTACAGCAGCTTCCGCGAGTGGTGCGCATAACATAACTCTGACGGTTTTAGATGCTACTACGAATGCGGTGGTTAAGACTCTAACAGGCTCCTATAACGGCGTGATCGCAAGTGGGGTGACCACAGCGCCTGTAGCTCTTGGTAATTGGACTGCAGGAAATGGCAAATATACTGTGAAGAGTGAAATTGCAGTAGATGCTAATGAGCTGCCTGTAAAACGGGCTAATAATATTCAGACGCAGTCACTGTTCATCGGTCGAGGTGCGAACATGCCTTACGACATGTATGAGGCTGAGGATGGAGTTATTGGCGGTGGGGCCGTAAAGCTTTCAGCCAACCGGACCATCGGCGATCCTGCAGGTGAGGCTTCAGGCAGAAGAGCAGTCACTCTGAACACCACAGGTAGCTATGTTGAATTCACGACAAAAGCCAGCACGAACACTCTGGTTACTCGTTTCTCGATTCCAGATTCAGCGAGTGGTGACGGCACAAATGCTACGCTTAACATCTATGTTAATGGTGTCTTTAGCAAAGCTATTAACTTAACCTCTAAATATGCATGGTTGTACGGTTCTGAGACAAGTCCTGGAAATTCGCCAAGCGCAGGTTCTCCACGGCATATTTATGATGAAGCTAACATTATGTTTGATAGTACCATTCCGGCAGGAAGTACGATCCGTTTACAAAAGGATACCGCTAACACTTCTCAATACGCCATCGACTTCATCAGTCTTGAGCAGGTTTCACCGATTGCTAATCCAGATCCGGCTAAATACACTGTTCCTGCAGGCTTTACGCATCAGGATGTTCAAAATGCGCTTGATAAAGTGCGGATGGACACCACAGGAAATCTCGTAGGTGTATATTTGCCACCAGGAAACTATCAGACCTCTAACAAGTTTCAGGTCTACGGCAAGGCAGTGAAGGTTATCGGTGCGGGTCCTTGGTATACAAGGTTCATTGCTCCAACTAACCAAGAGAATACCGATGTCGGATTCCGAGCCAGTGATACTGCGAATGGATCTACCTTTGCGAATTTCGCTTATTTCGGAAACTATACTTCTCGTATCGACGGTCCTGGTAAAGTATTTGATTTCTCCAATGTGGCGAACATTACGATCGACAACATCTGGACTGAACATCAGGTCTGTATGTACTGGGGAGCCAATACCGATAACATGGTGATTAAAAACTCCCGTATACGTAACACCTTCGCTGACGGTATCAATATGACTAATGGAAGCACGAATAACCTGGTGTCTAATATTGAAGCACGGGCAACAGGTGATGATAGCTTTGCATTGTTCTCGGCGATTGATTCTGGTGGTGCAGATATGAAGGATAACATCTATGAGAACCTCACTTCAATCTTGACTTGGCGTGCTGCTGGTGTAGCTGTCTATGGTGGATACGCAAATACCTTCCGTAATATTTATATTGCGGATACACTTTGCTACTCCGGGATTACAATCAGCTCTTTAGACTTTGGATATCCGATGAATGGCTTCGGAGCTTCACCGACTACGAATTTTGAGAATATTTCTATTGTTCGTGCAGGTGGGCATTTCTGGGGCGCGCAGACTTTCCCGGCGATCTGGGTATTCTCGGCCTCCAAGGTCTTCCAAGGTATCCGAGTCAATGATGTGGATATCATTGATCCGACCTATCATGGCATCATGTTCCAGACCAACTATGTAGGTTCCACTCCACAATTCCCTGTAACAGATACCATCTTTAATAATGTTACAATTACCGGTGCGCAGAAGAGCGGCGATGCTTTTGATAGTAAATCCGGAGTGGGTATCTGGGTGAATGAAGCTGCTGAGGCTGGTCAAGGTCCAGCCAGAGGCTCAGCAACCTTCAACAATCTAAAGATTACGAACACGGTAACAAATATTAAGAATAATACTTCTACTTTTACCATTAACGTGAATCCGTAAATTGTAGATCAGTAGTCAGTTATAATGAAGCCGCCTACCCATAAATTTGGGAGGCGGCTTTTTAACTTAGGGAGCTTGCAAGCTCCAGAATCGACAGGAGGTGCCACTCAAGTTACAATGAAGGGTATGTAAAGTAATGAAGGAGGCACTATATATGACACCACTAGTTGTTAACAATATAACTGAGCTGATTGGGAATACACCGGTTGTGCGACTAAATCGGTTGACCACCCCCCAAGATGCAGAACTATATGTAAAGCTGGAACGCTTCAATCCCAGTGGCAGTGTAAAGGATAGAGCAGCTTATAATCTGATCCTGCAAGCAGAACTAGCCGGGCTGCTGAAGCCCGGAGGGACCATTATAGAGCCGACAAGCGGAAATACAGGCATTGGATTGGCTATGAATGCCGCTGCAAAAGGCTATAAAGCGATTCTTGTCATGCCTGACAATATGACGAAGGAACGAATCAATATTCTAAAGGCTTATGGCGCTGAAGTTGTGCTGACTCCTGCAGCGGAGCGGATGCCGGGAGCTATTGCAAAAGCAATTGCGCTAGGGAAAGAAGTGGCAAACAGCTTTATTCCACAGCAATTTGAGAACAAAGCGAACCCTGACATTCACCGTACTACGACAGCTCTTGAAATTATGGAGCAAATGGAAGGGAAGCTGGACGTGTTCGTTGCTTCTTCGGGAACAGGTGGTACGATAACTGGAACTGGGGAAGTGTTGCGTGAGCAGCTTCCAGATATTCGCATTCTAGTTGTTGAGCCGCAGGGCTCACCAGTATTATCCGGTGGAAAGCCTGGACCGCATAAGCTGGTTGGAACCAGTCCGGGCTTTATACCCGCCATTCTGAATACAAAGGTCTACGATGAAATTGTTCAAGTTTCGGATGAAGATGCACTGAATACCGTGAGAATGCTGGCAGCACAGGAAGGAATTCTGCTTGGACCATCAGGTGGAGCCGCAGTATGGACAGCATTGCAGGAAGCACGGCGCCTCGGGGCCGGCAAGCGAGTGCTATGTATTGCACCTGATGCGGGGGAACGTTACCTGAGCATGGGAATATTCTAACTTCGTTTGGAGGAAAAAGAATGAATAAGCTTATGGTAAGTTTCTTTATTGCTCTTATGTTGGTGGGTTGTTCCAGCAACAACTCTATGACCAGTGATGGCGATCATGTTGAGTCTACACCGGAACAAAGTGCTGAAACTGTACTGCCTTCACCAACGCTTCCTCCAAGCGCAGAGCCATTACCAACTCCAAGCAAGCAGAAGACTGAAGCTTATCTAGATACTGAGAAGCTGAAGACGAATTTTGGCTTTGCGGATGCAGAGGGGCGGAATATTCTAGTTACCGGGCATGAAAAAGGGCTGGATCAGGAGATGGCACAATTAAATGAGGCTATTGGTGATCAGGGGAATGTGTTAAAGGTTAAATTTATTAAATGGCAGGATGGAACAGAGAACAGCAATGGCCGGGAGATGGCACATAATTTTGTAAATCTGGCGGGTTATCTTTTTACGGTGGAAGAAGCAAGTGCGACCCCGGATGAAACCTACTATTTGACGGATCAAACAGACTTTAAGGTTGATACGCTTTTGCCTATTGAATCCTTAGAGGGTCAAGAAGCTTTATCTACTGTGGAAGAAAGTATTCGACAGCGTATTGTAGATACGAAAAAACGTGAAATTCAGAAAATATGGAAGCTGGCAGACCTATCTACAGATCGACAGCTGTATCTCGTTCAATTCGTAAGGCTGGATCAGAATATGTTATTTAGTCTCGTTTGGAAAGAAAAAGATGAATTTACCTTCATGGACTATCCAGCGGTGATTCAAGGAGATGAATATTCGGTCTGGCGGGTGGATGATGGCGGAGAGGTTATCCCTGAAATGTTCTCCATCCTTTTTGCTGCTGATACCTCAGAGGGCCCATTACTCGGCCTGAATTGGTGGGGCTCAGAGGGAGTAAATACGTTTTTTCTGAAAAAAGAGGGAGATTCGTTTAAAGAAATGGATATCCAATATGGACGTTATACTTCACCACTTTAGGTAGGATTTCGCAGTAAAAGTAGAAATGATTGGGTGCATCGTGAGATGTATCTTTTTTTTGCTACAATATAAGAAAGCCTGCTTATGATATTATGAATGTCAGCAATCACCTTTTAAAATACTTAAATTTGTAACATTAATGGGTCTATATAGCCCGATCGAGTCATGTCGCTTAGATGAGACGGTGATATTGTTAAGCATAAGATGTGCAGGAGGGGACGGCAACGTATAAACAAATAAAGTATATGATCCTGTTATTGCCAACGCTAATGGTGGGGATCTGGGAGATTGTGCGTCACCAGTTTCTAATGCCTTATATTTCTATGGATTTGGGGAACTATTTGACGCCAGTCCTGGTGTTTTTAGTCAGTCTTGTGTTGCTCGTCCCTTTGTTCTCTCTTATGGAACGGAATCAGCGGGAGCTGGAGCAGGAACGTGCGCTTAAAGATGCAATGAAGGCTCGGGAAGGACTTGCCAAAGAACTGCATGATGGAATGGCGCAATCTTTATTTCTCTTATCTGTCAAAATCGACCGGCTAGAAGCAAGCCGCAAGAATGGTGAGGTCAGTGAGGAAAATGTGGATCAGATCAAAAAGACGGTCCATGAGGTGAACCGTTATGTGCGGCAGGCCATTGCCAATCTGAAGATTCCGGTCTCAGAGCAGAGTTCTTTTTCATTGGAACAGTCGGTAAAAGATCAGCTAGCCCAGATGGCGAACGAGATTATGATCGAAGCCTCTCTCGAATGGAGCCTGCAAGATGATGCGCTCTCCCCTTCGGAAAAATCAGAATTGTTATCCTGTATTCGCGAAGCGATCATTAATGTTCGTAAGCATACACGAGCTGGACTGGTTTCAATTACTGGCGCTGGCGATGAGAAGAACTGGAGGGTAGTTGTTACAGACAATGGAGAAGGATTTCAGTATGATCCATTTGAAGTGAGTGGCAGCTACGGACTTCAGATCATGAAGGAACGTGTCGAGGGGATGGGCTGGAAGCTTAGGCTGACTTCTGGTGACACAGGCACCCAGGTTGAAATTACGAAAGGGGAAGTCAGTCCATGAGCCGATACCGGGTTTTAGTTGTAGATGACCATGCGCATGCACGTGAGGCGATGTGCGAGATTTTGTCCATGGATGATAGTTTTGAGGTCATTGGAGTAGTGGAGAGTGGTGCTGAAGCGATCGCTTTCACAGCCCAGTGGATGCCTGATCTCATCCTAATCGATATTCAGATGCCGGAAATGGACGGGCTGGAGACGACTCGCCGGATCAAGCAGGAATATCCTTATGTCAAAATCGTTATCGTTACCGTATCGGACGAAATTTCCCACCTCCTCGAAGCGCTAAAGCAAGGAGCACAGGGGTATTTGCTAAAGAATCTGGCACCTTCCACCTGGATTCAATATTTGCAGGCCATTGTTAATGAAGAAGCACCGCTTAGTCGGGAGCTGGCTTTTCAAATCTTGAAGGAGTTCACCGTACCCTCTGTAACGGATGAAGGGGAGTCGTTGACGGCTAGAGAGAAAGAAATTTTAAGCTGTGTATCTTCTGGATCAAAAAACAAGGAGATTGCAGTGAGCTTGGGGATTTCGGAGCATACCGTAAAAAACCATTTGAAGAACATCCTCCAAAAGCTGCAACTCCAAAACCGGACGCAGCTGACGCGTTATGCCTTGGAGCAAGGGCTTGCTTCGCGTAAACGAGATTTTTCGAAAGATGTATAGCAGGAAATTAAGGACGAAGATATATAATTATTGATGAGAAGAGGCTAACTATGAACAGATTATCTCGCAAAATAATGACGTTATTCGCACCAGCTGCAGCAACACTGTTATTGTTCGCAGCAGTGGCTAGCGCGCACGTAACCGTGGCACCAGCACAATCTAGCACGGGGGCATGGGAGACTTATACATTAAAGGTTCCTTCGGAAAAAGACGTGGCAACTGTACAAGTTGATCTACGAGTTCCAGCAGGTGCCGAGTTTAAACAATATGAGGCTACACCCGGATGGGATGTTACCATTGAGGGGAATAAGGTTAGCTGGATAGCTAATGGTGAGGGCATTCAGAAGGGGCAATTCCAACGCTTCTACTTTACGGCCAAGAACCCTGATGCCGCTGGCGACATTGCATGGGATGCTTATCAGCACTATGCCGATGGAAGCTTGGTGCAATGGTCCGGTGAGGCTGGAACAGAGAATCCGCATTCCATTACTACAATTGTACAAGCTTCCGGTGGGGATGAACATTCTCACGGTTCCAATGTCAAGAGCGATTCCATGAGCATGGAAGAGCATAATGCTATTATGAAAGATGAGGAAAAATCAAACAGTGTCAATCCAATGGTCTACATCGCAGTCGGGATATCTTTACTTGCCTTTTTAATAGCGGCTATAAGTATATTGCGCGGGCGGAAAGAGTAAGCGGAGATCGTTGGATTCCGTGATCTGAGTTGGATACTTTGATAAGATAAAAGTTTGAATTTATAACTGTGAACTGTCTCGAGTGAAGTTTGAGACTGTTCACAGTTTTTTTGTGGAGATTTAGCAATATGATCTTTAGGACATGAAAGAAGCCCCAGCCGATAAACGATGGGAGCTTCTTTTATGTTTTTTTGTTGTGGATTACTTTTACTTGTCTACAGCCGTTTCCGCTTATAGAAGGTCACAAAGACTGCAGTCAGCAGTAAGAGAAGTATCGCGACCCCAGTAGTGATGGCTTCACTCGTGCTGCCTTTTTGCTGCATAGCGCCAGCACCGCCGCCAAAGTTACCACCCATGCCACCAGGCATACCGCCACCCATTCCGCCACCGCCAGGGCCATTTCCACCTTCAGGGATAGCTGGTCCACCCATGGCACCCGGTGCACCGCCAGGCCCTCCAGTGAATCCACCTTGAGCGGCTTGCCCATCGGTATTGGTCTGCGCACCCTGAGCGGCTTGCCCGTCGGTTTTGGTTTGACCACCTTGAGCAGCTTGCCCACCAGCTGTTGCTTGCGTGTTACTGCCGGGACCCGCGCCGGCATCAGGGATAGCCGGTCCGCCCATGGCACCGGGCTCACCGCCTGCACCGCCCTGAAGAGCCTGCCCATCCGTGGCAGCTTGTCCGCTTTCGGCGTTCGGTGCAGCACCACCCGCGCTCTGATCCGCCCCCGCGTCAGTCTGCCCGTTACCCGAGCCGTTCGCGCCTTGTCCAGCACCAGCACCAGCGCCATTCCTAGTACCACCACCAAAGCCGCCGCCCATGCCACCACCCATACCGCTTCCCGATCCGTCACCGGAGGAAGGGATGGTTCCGTCGAGCTGCTGCTGGATATTTTTAGCCATGTTCGACATGAAGGTCTTAACAGACTTAATCCCTTCTTCATATTGCTCGAAGGTGTAGAAAGCAGAAGGATCTGCTTTGACATAGCTGGAAATCATCATGTCCAGCTGATCCATTCTAGTTTGGAACGTATCATCAGCTAGATAGCCATTAATCATTTCGCTGACGATCTCGTGATATTTCGCTTTGTATTCGTCGTTAGCAAGTAGCTTCGCAATCAGAGGACGTTCAGCCAGCGCGCCTTGTGTAGGCTCGTCAATCAGTACGTCTGCGCTGCCCATGCCGCCAAAAGCCATATTATAATCCCACGGCAGGATCGAGAAGACGCCTTCGTCTTCATATAAGTAATAATTTTGTTTATTACCACCTAAATAACTGTCCATATTTGCCGTGACCGCATTTAGAGCGATATACTTCAGCGATTCCTCTACGTCGATGTATTTTTCATAATCGGTGCCGTTATTAAGCTCATTCAGCATATCGATCAAAATATTATCGTTAGATTTATCCGACTTCATTACTAATCCGGTATAGAGGGAAGGGTCGTCACCAAGCCAAGTCAAGTCACTGCCCTGACCGGTCATTTCCCCTTTATAAAGTGCGCCGTAAGAGTTCCCGAAATTGCGTTCCAAATATGCGTCGCCGATCTGTTCCACCGCGAGGTAGAAGCCCTTCAGTTCATCGTTGACGTATACATTAACGAAGGAATATTTCGGCGTCGGGAGTCCGACACTCTCAGCGAGCTCATAGGTCAGAAATTCACGCATATAAGAAGCATCGCTGTAATTGTTATTTAGGTTGATCTTAGTGATGCCGAATAAGTTCTGGTTCACATATTCATCAAAAGAAATTTTAAAGCTGTACCGATCAGAGTCTGTCATCTGTACTACACTTCTGAGACTAAGATTTCCTTTGGTCCGCACGGCAACGTTATCGAATTTAACGCCGTTGTACTCAACCGATGCGGTTTTATATTCTTCTGCGCTGGCATTATCCAGCATATCCAGAAAATCATCCGGGTCCAAAGTGATTTTGACATCGACGACCTTATCTTTTGGAAAGACCTGCTCGTCTAGATTTTTCTCGTCGCTCGAGACTACCTTATCCTTAGAATCTGTTGCAGGTTCGTTTGTTGCCGATGGACTTGCGTTCTGGCACCCAGCTACAGCGATGACCAGCAGCAGGCAACAAAGACTCAGCAGGATAGATTTACCTCTTGCTTTCATCTGGGGCACCGCCTTTCATCTTATTATGTTTAGGATACATAGTCACCGCTGTAGCTGATCAGAAGTGCGTTTTTAACGCCCTTTAAGTCGGAAACAGTATTGACAAAGCCACCTACTTTATCATCCAGACGAAGCTCCAGTGTTAATTCGATATTGTTTGCAGATACTGTTTTTTGCTTCACGTTGTAGCGTTTCACGGATTTGGTGATATGGTTGTGGACTTCACGTTCACTCTCGTCGCTATCACAGTTAATGACTAGCAAGTATGGTGTTTCGATAGAAGAATGTTTTATGAAGAGGAACAGAATTAGACCTATGATGATTGAACCCACAATAGCCAAAGTGAAGAAGCCTGCGCCAGTTACAATCCCTGCTACTGCTGCCCAGAATAAGAAGATCAGATCTGTTGGATCTTTGATCGGCGTTCTGAAACGAACGATGGACAATGCGCCGACCATACCGAGGGACAGCACAAGATTAGAGTTGATGGCGATAATGACAGTGGCTGTAATCATGGTCATGCCCATTAGCGAGACGTTGAAGCTTTTGGAGTATAACACTCCGCTAAATACACGTTTATAGAGAAGGTAAATAAAGTAGCCAATCAGAAAAGCCACACCTAACGTGATTAGCATTTTCGAGATGCTTATATCGGAGACAAAGTTGTCTATCACCGAGTTTTTAATGATATCTGAAAAAGTATTTGTGGTTGTATCTGTTGTTGCGGTTGCTGCCATTGTTGCTAGTGATGCATTCATAATCAATAATCCTCCCAAGTGTTGGTTTTTAAGAATTTGCGGCAGATCACATATTTTGAAGCGGACTGTCTGTTCAGCCCCTCTAACTGCAGCGCAATCTTAATGTATTCCGGAATGTACTCATCGAATTTCACTTCAAAAATAATAAAGTTCTCATCAATCGCCCGAATCGGTTGCAAATCCTTATCAAAAATATCCGTCGAATGCAGACCGGTACGTAATTCTTTATCGAACGTGATCCGCACGTTGCCGTTGTGGCAAACATAGGGCTCGCGAACATAATCCACGATGACCTTCGGCCGAAGAAGGTTATGGCGCATCTGATTGTATAATTCCATGAACAGTGGACTGTCCGGGACATTCAGGACCTCATAGTTACCTGCCATGATCTCGTCGTACATTTGACGGGTCAGCGGCTCTTTAATTTTGGCGATATAATCGTCCATTTTGATTTTTTTCTCAAAGTGAATGATGTTGTCTTGAATGTTGTAGATACGAATACGATATTTGGCGCGTTCTCTGAGACCTCCGAGTTTGTCGGCAAGCGCCGAGTTGTTGATGTCGTCAAAATACAAACTGCGGATATGATATTCGCCACTCTCATTGGCATGCTGGTCTGTATCAATCAAACTCTGTAGTCGTTGGCGTAATACAAGGTATTGATGATAGTTAATGAAGAATTTTAGTTCATGCCGGAATTGAAGCTTGTTACTCATTTTCCCACCTCGTTTCTATCTCTATCTCTGTCGTTGGCTAACCTTCTTGCACAACTAATTCTAGGAGACAGACCTTATGCTTAACTTAAAATAGACTGAATGTTAGCTGAATGTTTTACACTGCGTTAACAAAAGTATAGATCTATAGATTTGACTTCTGACTTTCTGGAAGGCTATCTTAGTTAGAAGACTAGAGAGAAAAATGAAGGAGGAGCCGTGATGAAAGACTATAAATTCGCCATCATCCTAGGGATAGTAGTGATTGTTCTGATCTTGGTGGCTGTTGGGATGGAGTGGTCCAAATCCGGGAGCTCCAAGAAATCATCAGCCCCGTATGATCTTGTTACTACCTTTAAGGGAGATGCGGGAACGAGTCGTGCGTTTACTTGGTATACTAGCGATTCCAATGCCGCAGGAGTTCTGGAGTTAGTAAAGGGACAGATGTCCTCTTTTGTAGAATCGGATGTACTAAGGGTAGAAGCAAATAGTAGCGCCATCAAAACGGACCATGGTCCCAGAGGTGTTCACAAAGCGGAGGTTACAGGACTTGAACCTGGGACGTTATATTCTTACAGAGTGGGCAGCGGGCTTGAGGGAGGATGGAGTTCAGTTGCGGAATTTACCACGGAAGAGGTTGGACTAGATAGTGTTACGTTTATCAACGTCGCGGATTCTCAAGGGGAGAGGGCGGATGATTTTAAGCTGTGGGGGAAGACATTGAGCAAGGCCTTTCAGACCTTTCCAGAGGCCAAGTTTATTGTGCATAATGGTGACTTAACGGAGGACCCGGAGGATTCGGCGGGCTGGGATCAATTTTTTGGTAACGTGCAAGGCTTGCTTTCTGCGATACCCTTAATGCCTGTTACGGGAAATCATGATCAGGTTGATGACGATGCGACGGACTCTACTTCTCATTTCAACCTGCCAGATAACGGGGCAAAAGGTTCTATTGCGGGCACCTCGTATTCCTTCGATTACGGTCCTGTACATGTGTCTGTATTGAATACGGAGAGCAATTTGAAAAAGCAAGCTGAGTGGCTGAAGCAAGATTTGAAGAGCACGGATAAGGAATGGAAGATTGTTGCGATGCACCGTCCGGCATACGGGGGCAATTCATATAAGAAGGTTGAAGATTGGACGGATATTTTTGATGCATATGAGGTCGATCTGGTGCTGCAGGGGCATAATCATGAGTACTCCAGATCCTACCCTTTGCGGGCTGGAAAAATCGTTCCTGAAGGTGAGAATCCGGTAGGTGCTAAAAAAGGTACGGTATATGTGGTGACCAATGCATCTGGTGGGAAGTTTAATGAGAAAAAAGAAGATCAGTTCTATCATGCGGTGCATTTTCAAAACTACAAGCAAATGTTCGCGGGGATTAGTGTTACCAAGGATAGTTTGACTTATCAGGCTTATGATGTGGATGGTAAGATGCTGGATGAATTTGTGCTTACGCATTAACCAGTAGTAGCTTTCTTCACCGTTAGGGTGGAGAGGGCTTTTTTGGGATGTTTCTGGATTTTTGATTTGACACTCCTCTTAGGGGAGGTATTTATGCTTGTGAAATGTAATCTAAGGTGTGAAAATGGTACGATTTTTAGAGACAAACTTCATGAAAATACAACCATTTTCTATCGATTATGAAAAACATTACCATTATAATGAAAGCGTTATCAGAAAAATTTAAATAGTCGAATTTAGGGGGGAGGGAAGAAGCAGGGATACAGAGTAGGAGGAAAGCAAAAGCAAACCAATAAAATTGTAGGAGGCGTAAAACGTGATTCGTAATCGTATCCGAAAAACTGGATTGTTAATCCTGCTTGGCGCGATGATAGGCTCTTTATTCTCTGCATTCCCAGCTACTACTCATGCGGCCGCAAGTGAACCTTACAATTGGAAGAGTGTTGTAACGGGAGCAGGCGGTGGTTTTGTACCCGGAATTATTTTTAATCAGTCCGAACCCAATTTAATTTATGCCAGAACAGATATCGGGGGTGCCTATCGCTGGAATCAGGCTACCTCTAGTTGGACTTCGATTAGTGACTCCGTAGGCTGGGTCGATTGGAATAAGAATGGTGTAGATGCCCTTGCTACAGATCCTATTGATCCGAATAAAGTCTATATGGCAACGGGTACTTATACTAACTCCTGGGATAATAACGGTCAGATCATGCGCTCTAGTGACCGGGGAAACACCTGGCAAACCACTCCGCTGCCTTTTAAGGTAGGTGGCAATATGCCGGGCCGCTCTGCGGGTGAACGCCTCGTCATTGACCCGAATAAGAATAATATTTTATTCTTCGGAGCCAGAAGTGGCAATGGGCTCTGGAAAAGTACGGACTCCGGTGTTACTTGGTCGAAGGTAACCTCCTTTACGAATGTAGGAACATATATTCAGAATCCGACACTGGATTATGGAAATGATCTCGTTGGCTTATCCTGGATTACGTTCGATAAGAGCACAGGAACACTTGGCAATGCGACTCAAACGATATATGTAGGGGTTGCCGATACAGCAAGCAGCGTATATCGAAGTACAGATGGAGGCGTAACATGGACAGCTCTGGCAGGACAACCTTCAGGCTACTTGCCACATCATGGCGTGCTTTCATCTACAGGCGATCTGTATATTACTTATAGCAATGGTGTAGGTCCTTATGACGGAAGTAAAGGTGAGGTTTGGAAATACAATAAAACAAGCGGTGCATGGACGAACATCAGTCCTTCAACCGGAACGGATAATTGGTATGGCTTCGGTGGTTTAGCTGTGGATGCACAGAATCCTAACACAGTTATGGTATCCAGTTTAAACGCTTGGTGGCCTGATGAAGTGATTTTCCGCAGTACTAACGGTGGTGCAACATGGAGCCGAATTTGGGACTGGGGCAATTATCCAGAACGAACTTATAAGTTCAGTATGGATATCACAGCAGCACCTTGGCTCGATCACGGAACGACTTCGACCTCTCTTGATCCTTCACCAAAACTGGGCTGGATGATGGGCGATCTGGAAATTGATCCTTTCAACTCTAACCGGATGATGTATGGTACGGGGGCCACCATTTATGGCTCGAACAATTTGACCTCATGGGATACCGGAGGCAAGGTGAATATCTCGGTTATGGCCAAGGGTGTGGAGGAAACGGCTGTGCTCGGACTGATAAGCCCGCCAACGGGAACCTCCCATTTGATCACTGCACTTGGTGACGTTTCTGGTTTCCGTCATGAGGATTTGTCGGTAGCTCCAACTAAATTCCAGACCAGTCCTTCATGGGCAACAACAATGAGTATCGATTATGCAGAGTTGAGTCCATCTTATATGGTACGGGTAGGCAGTGCAGATAAAGAGAAGACACCAAGTATGAAATCCATTGGTATCTCTAACGATGGTGGTGTGAACTGGTACATGCCAAATTCCGAACCGTCAAATGGCACCAAAACAACAGTAGGGCATGGACAAGTAGCTGTGTCTGCAAGTGGGAACTCTATTTTGTGGAGCACCTCGGATATTGGTGTGTACTACTCCAAAACAACAGGTAACTCTTGGACAGCAAGCGCCGGATTACCTGCAGGAGCAAAAGTAGCATCTGACCGAGTGAATGCTAACAAATTTTATGGTTTTTTTGCTGGGGTCTTCTATGTTAGTGTGGATGGCGGAGCTACATTTACTGCCACTTCAGCTTCAGGTTTCCCAACCAATAATGTAGCTGGATTACAGCCGAATGAAGCTCAGATCAGCATGAAAGCAGTACCAGGTATTGAAGGTGACATCTGGTTTGCAGGAGGAAATACGACTGAGAATAAGTATGGTTTGTGGCACTCCACGAACTCTGGTGCGAGCTTCACGAAGTTAACCAACGTACAAGAAGCTGATCTCATTGGTTATGGAAAGGCTGCGCCGGGTCAAACTTACATGGCACTATACACGGTAGCGAAGATTGATGGCGTGCGGGGTGTCTTCCGTTCCGATGATGTTGGCGCAACTTGGGTTCGTATTAATGACGATGCCCACCAATACGCCAAGATTAATATGGCGATTACTGGTGACCCAAGAATTTACGGACGTGTATATCTCGGAACGAATGGCCGAGGCACATTGTATGCTGATCCTGTCAATCTACCAGCTACAGGCTCAACCATTACTCCAACAACTGCAAGCTTTGATAAGAAAACAGCGAATCAGGCCGACGTAGCAGTAACTATGACGTTGAACGGAAACACGCTCAGCACGATCAAGAACGGAACGGCGACATTGGTTACTGGTACAGATTACACGGTCAGTGGATCTACTGTGACCATTAAAAAAGCGTATCTAGCGACGCAAGCGGTAGGGACGACCACGCTGACGTTCAGCTTTAGCGCAGGAGCGACGCAATCCTTAGCGGTTGCGGTGACGGATACGACAACACCAGTAAGTAACTCCACGATAACACCAACAACCGCAAGCTTTGATAAGAAAACAGCGAATCAGGCCGACGTAGCAGTAACTATGACGTTGAACGGAAACACGCTCAGCACGATCAAGAACGGAACGGCGACATTGGTTACTGGTACAGATTACACGGTCAGTGGATCTACTGTGACCATTAAAAAAGCGTATCTAGCGACGCAAGCGGTAGGGACGACCACGCTGACGTTCAGCTTTAGCGCAGGAGCGACGCAATCCTTAGCGGTTGCGGTGACGGATACGACAACACCAGTAAGTAACTCCACGATAACACCAACAACCGCAAGCTTTGATAAGAAAACAGCGAATCAGGCCGACGTCGCAGTAACCATGACGCTGAATGGAAACACGCTCAGCACGATCAAAAACGGAACAGCCACATTGGTTACTGGTACAGATTATACGGTCAGTGGATCTACTGTGACCATTAAAAAAACGTATCTAGCGACGCAAGCGGTAGGAACGACCACGCTGACGTTTAGCTTTAGCGCAGGGGCTAATCAATCATTGGCGGTTGCGGTGACGGATACGACAACACCAGTAAGTAACTCCACGATAACACCAACAACTGCAAGCTTTGATAAGAAAACAGCGAATCAGGCCGACGTAGCAGTAACGCTGACACTGAATGGAAACACGCTCAGCACAATCAAGAACGGAACAGCCACCCTCGTAGCAAGCACAGATTATACAGTGAGTGGTTCTACAGTAACGATCAAGAAAGAGTATCTGGCAACCCAAGCGTTGGGAAGCACTACGCTTACCTTTGAGTTTAGTGCAGGAACCACACAATCCTTGGTTGTCACGATTGCGGATACGACAGTAGCTCCTACTGCAGCATTGAAAGTACAGATGTATAATAGTTCATTGTCTGCTTCCGGAAATACGTTGAATCCAAAGTTTAAGCTGGTGAATACGAGCACAAGTGCTGTGACACTCTCTGATGTGAAAGTGAGATATTATTACACTATTGATGGTGAGAAGGCACAAAGCTTCTTCTGCGACTGGTCACAGGTGGGAAGCGCGTATGTAACAGGAACATTTGTAAAATTGCCAACAGCTAAAGCAAATGCGGATTATTATCTGGAGGTTGGTTTCTCAAGTGCAGCAGGTTCACTTGCGGCGGGTGCGAGTATCGACATTCAGGTGCGTGTGTCTAAAGAGGATTGGACGAATTACACTCAAACCGGAGATTTTTCTTTTAATGCGGTGGATACTAATTATGTGGACTGGAGCAAAACACCAGCATACGTGTCAGGAAACTTGATTTGGGGTAGTGAACCTAACTAAAGAAATCACCAATATTTATGCAATAGAGGCTGTCCTAGAAGTAGAAAATTCTACTTTTGGGACAGCTTCTATCTTTATAAAATAGACCAAACGACGATCGTGTGAGCTAGAGAGGAATTAGGGAATAACTCCCTGAAAATAGCCGATTTTATCCTTAAATGAACGAAAACAGGGAATTCCTCCCTAAAAATCAGGGGAATTTCTTTATTTTCCAGCAAATCAGCTAAATTATAGGGAGGTTTTCCGTAATTACTATTTGGATGAGTAGATATATCAGAATTATAGGGAGAAATTCCCTAATTATTCTATCGGCGCTTCAATTGATATGCCATTTGTTTAGTTGTTACAACGTTTGTCCACTATCTACCGTAATGATCTGTCCGGTCATTGCTTCCTGTTCGAGTGTCGCGCAGACGAATTGAGCGATATCCTCAGTGGATGATAGACGCTGGAGCAGCAGATTAGGTGCTAATTTATGCATCTGTTCTTCTCGACCAGACCACCATCTAGTAGCAACAGCTCCCGGTGCGACACAGTTCACTCTAATAGTTGGAGCTAGCGCATGGGCTAGAGATTTCGTGAGGCCATGAACAGCAGCTTTGGAGACCGCATAAGGAAGGGAAGAGCCTAAGCCAGTTTGTCCGGCGATGCTGCCGAGATTGACGATGGTGCCTGAACCGCTCATGTTCATATATGGTGCAACTGCTCTGGCGCAGAAAAACATTCCTTTCACATTTACATCATAGAGTTCATCCCAGACTTCCTCCGTTGCTTTTTCCAGATCACCCAGCGCAATATGTTTAGTAATACTGGCGTTATTCACCAGCAGATCTAACGTCCCAAAATGCTGAATAATCGAATGGACCATACTTCGCACTTCCTGATCCTTAGAAACATCGGCTTGTACTGCTATCGCTTGTCCACCTTGATTCATAATCGTATTCACGGTTTCATTAGCTTCCGCCTCGGATCTAGAATAGTTCACTGCAACAAGGGCTCCGCGTCGGGCTAATTCTAGACTTACAGCTCTGCCAATTCCAGTTCCTCCACCAGTTACTAAGGCTACTTTATTGTTAAGATCCATCCTTATTCACTCCTTTGGTTGGCGTATGTTGTTGATATAGAGTATTCTATAGTGATTATTGGATTTCGTATAATTGAATTAATTGAAGGTTTGGTTCAATTTATTTGAATTAAGTAGTGGAGGGCTCAGGAATGGATCTAAAAACAATAAAAACCTTTCAAACCATTGTGAGTTCAGGAAGCTTTAACCGTGCAGCAGAGGAATTGAATTATGCCCAATCCACGGTCACGATGCAAATGCAGAGGCTTGAATCCGACTTAGGATGTCAACTGCTTGAGCGGGGAAAACAAATCAGCTTAAGTGAAGCTGGCAGATTGTTTTATGAAGAGAGCTTACATATTGTTAAGGATATGGAGCGGTTGCAGAGCCGTTTGGTCGATTTGAAGATAGGTGAGGCGGGCAACCTCCGCATAGGGGTAACGGATCCGACGGCGAGCTATCGTTTGCCGCAGCTGTTAAGCAGCTTTATGACGCAGTTTCCGAAAGTGAAAGTCTCCGTGGAGATCGCGGGAACCGTTGCACTCAGTGAACTGCTTTTGCGAGGCGAAATTGATATGGCTGTATGTTCAGCGCCAGAGCTGGGTAAGGAGCTTTATTTTGAACCCTTATTTACGGAGGAATTTGTGTTACTTATGCCAGAAGAGCATCCGCTAGCTTACAAGGAGAATATCACGCCAGAGGATTTACAGGATCATAGGTTACTTATTACGGCAGCAAACTGTCCTTATCGCAAAAAATTAGAAAGTGTGCTACAGGAATCAGGTGGTGCACCGTTCGATACTATGGAGATTGGAAGCATGTCGGCTCTAAAATATTTTGTGGAAAGTGGCTTAGGCGTCGCTCTTGTCCCTGAGATAGTCTTGAATCCGGCCCCTGCAGGAACGGTAGTGCGAAAACTGGAGGGAAAGGTTATCGATATGACCTGCGGTATCCTATGTAAACTTTCGGATTATCCCTTGAAGCTGGCGAGCTCCAGATTGTATCATTTTTTAAAGCAGGAGCTATCCGCGACAAGGATATTTTGAATTTTAAACGAATTGTATGTATTAGGAAAAAAAGAGAGGGCGGTGCTTGATGTTTTTAAGGAGAAAATTCAGTTTCTGGTTTTCGATTATTAGTATCATCATCTGTCTGGGTGATTATTTGGGGATTGAGATCGCAAACATCATTCTTGTACGACTTAATCCAATTATAGATACGCTGATTTTCATGAAGCCCTTTGCAAACTGGATGGTTGATGTTAATAATACGGAATGGGCTGCAAGCAGTATATTAATCAGCGTCAGATTTCCCACGTATGTAATTCATTTTGGGTCGTTCCTGATTCTAGGACTTCTTATAGATTATCTTATACATATATTTAAACAGAAGTAAAAAGCGAGCAGTATTAGCCGAGATGAGGAAAGGTGAGATGAGATGAGCGGAGTAGAGGGAAAGCTTGAGTTGGAGAGGATTGTTTTTATAGGAAGGACCTTTGAGGAATATTTACAGATGTTCAAATTGAAAGAAGCGGATCTTGTAGGCAGGCGGATTTTGGATTGTCCTGCAGGTGCCTGCTCTTTTACAGCGATATCGAATCAGTTAGGGAGTGACGTGACTGCTGCGGATATCGCTTATTATTACTCTGCGGATGAGCTTGAAGATAAAGGTGTTCAAGATATTGAGCATGCTATGTCTGAACTGGTTAAGGTACAGGGCAATTTTGTATGGGACTACTTCAAGTCTATAGAGGATTTGACACAAGCGAGGAGTAGGGCTTTAAACGATAACATCAGGGATCAGAGACAAACCCCGGCGCGATATGTTCCTGTGATTTTACCTAATCTGCCGTTCAATGATGAGGATTTTGATCTGACATTGTCTGCGCATTTCCTATTTATGTATAGTGATCGGCTGGATTATGATTTTCATCTAAGGACTGTTAATGAACTTATGCGGGTGACTAGAGGAGAGTTTCGTATTTTCCCTTTAGTTGATCTGTCTTGCAAAAGATATGAGCATCTAGATCGCCTTATAGATGAGATGGTTCAACAAGGTTTCGCTGTGGAGGAAATGGAGGTTCCTTATGAATTTCAAAAAGGGGCAAATCAGATGCTGAGCATTAGAAGAATGAAGCCATAAGATAGTAGATAGCTATAGTTTGTAAAATGAAACACGAGGGCGTCCCTAAGCCATTTTCATCGCTTTGGAGACACCCTCGTTTTTTAATATAAGCCTATAAAAATTACGCCACTTTCTCTTTACGTTCTGCTACATAACAAGCAATCCCCAGTACCAGACCGAGTCCTACCAGAACGGCACCGACCCATGGCAGCGAAGTAATCGCAAGATGAGAAATGACCCATCCGCCGATGAAGGCACCTGTTGCGTTTCCGAGATTACCTGCAGAATGACTGGTTGTAGAAGCGAGGGCAGGAGCGGCCTGAGCCAGACTCATGATCCGTATTTGTAGTCCTGGCATGACCGCAAAGGATACCAAACCCCAGAAGAATATTGTGATGACCGCGGCTACTGGACTATGCATTGTGAAGGAAAATATCGTAAGAATGACACTAACCGCGAAATAAAGTCCCACGATAGAAGGCATCAGCTTCCAATCTGCAAGCTTCCCGCCAACGATATTCCCGATGGTTACACCACAGCCGAAGAGAACTAGAATCCATGTCACACTATGCTCGGCAAAGCCGGTAACTTCCATTAGCAGTGGCGCTATATAAGTGAACACCGTGAACAAGCTGGCGTTACCAAGCGCACCGATCAGTAAGAATAGAAGCAGTTTAGGATTAGCTAGCGCAGAAATTTGCTGGATTACACTAGCAGGTTTGTCTTGTTTAATCTTTGGAATGAAAATAAGAATGCCGATTAGTGCAGCGACGCCCATGACTGCTATCGCAGCAAATGAGGCGCGCCAGCCCATGTTTTGCCCAATAAATGTTCCTAAAGGAACACCGATGATATTAGCAATCGTTAGACCAGCCATCATAATGGATACGGCTCCGGCCCGCCTATTGGGCTTGACCAGATTAGAAGCGATCACTGCACCAACGCCAAAGAAAGTCCCGTGTGTTAAAGCTGTGATGATACGAGCAACCATAAGAACGGTATAGTTTGGAGCAAATACAGAGATTCCGTTGCCTAGAATAAATAATACCATGAGCAGGCATAACAGTTTCTTTTGCGGAATTCGTTGTGTAAGGATGGTTAGAATAGGAGCACCGACGGCTACCCCAAGGGCATACATCGTGATGAGCTGACCTGCAGTAGAAATACTAACCTGTAAATCTTTGGCGACATTTGGTAAAATACCCATGATGACAAATTCAGTCATTCCAATGGCAAAAGCGCCTACCGTAAGCGAAAGAATAGAGATGGGGAAAGGTTCTTTGCGTGTTTTTTCCACACGGGCTGGTTCCTTGTTGAGGTTTGGAATTGCGTTCATGGTGCCGATGTTCAACCTTTCTTCTGTCTGTAATGAAGCTCCACCCTTATTAAGATGATAGATCCGACAAGTAGTACTGCTTTATATTATTTAGTTTTCTGAAATTATTTTCAAGAGAAATATTTATTTCAGATATTTTCATTTTTTATAATCATAGAAGGGATGAATTATTCATGATGGATGAAGGTGTAGTCCAAGTGCTCGAATTACCGGAGATGAAGCTAATAGGCTTGAGTATTACTTCTTCCTTTGTAGGGCACGAGACGGAAAGAGTAGAAGCGATGAAGCGAGAGCAGTATGTTCATGCACTGGCTATTGAAGTCTATCAGTTTGCTAATCCTACGTGGCCTGATGAGGTTGATGTGTACATTCCATTGCGATGAGAAATAATTATAAGCAAGCAGCTTTAATGGCGCTCCGGCACTTTGACCTCGATTGGACACAGATTCGTTTTATCCAACGATCGGACACCTGCACTTTTGTAATAGAGACTAATAAAGAGGGGACTTTTTTGCTGCGTCTTCACTCGGGGAGATCTAAAGAAGAAATTAACTCCGAAATCGCTTGGCTGGAGCTTTTGAAGAGCAAAATCGATGTCCCTCTGCCGAAAGGCGTTCATGATCGAACGGGTTCTGTTACGTTCAAAGTGGAGCAAGGTAATGAGGATGGTATATATGCATCGTTAATGCGCTGGGTTGAAGGCGAACATGCGAACGAAAGACTTACCGAAGATCAAATTTACAAAGAAGGCGTTCTATTAGCCAAGCTGCATAAAGCGGCACAGCAGCTTGAGTTACCTCCAGGCTTTAATCGTCCTGTGTGGGATGAACATAGCTTTAGAAAAGCAATGCTCCGATTAAAGCTGCACTACCATAGTTTTCTTTCGGATGATGAGTTCGTGCTGTATCAGTCTGCGGCTGAGAAATTATACGGCTGGTTAAGCAAGCAGCATAAAAATAAGAACAGAAGGACTTATGGGGTTATCCATGGTGATTTACATCAAGGGAACATCATATTTAAAGAGGGTGAACCTCGACCGATTGATTTCGGAAGATGTGGCTGGGGATATTATCTTTATGATGTGGCACATACCATTCTAGGGTTGTATCCTTTACAAAGAGAACTGGTCATTAAGGGTTACGAAAGTGTGGCCAAGCTTGATGGGGAGTGGTTTCAGACTTTAGAGAATTTTACGGTCATGGTTATGATCGAAAATTATTGCCATCACGCACCCGACCCTAGAGAAACCGAGGGACTGAAAGCAGAACAGCCTTATGCGCAAGCGATTCTAAGGAATTATCTTAGGGGAGATCCCTTTCTTTTTAACACAATTGAGATTTAGCGTATAAAAATAGGGCCTCATTGGGGAATTTATAAAAAGTTCCCTAAGGAGGCTATTTTGATGAAAAAAAGCTGGATTGCTCCTCTTCTTATCGCAGGTATGTTCTTGCTGGGGCAACAACCTTGCTCCGCTAATGGCTTAGTTCAACCGCAATCTGAGGCTCCGCTTAGATCTGAATCGGAACCGAAGCTTCCAGATCAGGATTCCCGCGAGCTCATGTACAAAGACACACTAATGCTCTTCCTTTTACCCCATATTGAGAAAAAAATGGCTGAGATTTATGCGCCACTTCTGACGGTAACTCCTACAGTGTATCCTTATTTAGTAGATGTTACAGATATAAAGCGAGTGAATGGATTTCGTCGGTTTGATTTCTTAATTACACTCAATATACACCCTACAGTGGGTCCACATCTTTCCGTTGGAGAGGACACTATGACTTTTAGAATCACTCCTGGTCCTAAGGTGAAGTTAGAATCATTCAAGCATTTGAGAGACCCACGAAAGTCTGACCTTACACCAAATTACCAGAATATCTTGAGATAGTGTGGTATTTAACTCTTACAATCACAATTTCGAACGCTTACCCAGCTAACCACACACTCCGATCTATGGGGTGTTTTTTTTTGTGTCTAGAATGGTGGTGGATTATTGGCATGTATGGTATTATGAAAATAGTGGATTTATTGATTTTAGTTACTAAATTCAAATTATGAGGTGTGAGGATTGAGTGATCATAAATTCGAAGACGAACACAGAGATGAAATTTTAAGTGAATTCAATTCTAAAATCACAAGCGATATCACAAGCAGCTCTAAGGATAAAGTTAAGGTAGGCGTAGCTACTAAAGATGGGCAGTTAGGGTTTCTTTTTACGAGGGGAGGTCTTCGGGAAGGGGCTGGCAGAAAAAGCACCGGTATAACTAAAAAGGTATCTTTGACGTTACCAGAAAACATCTGGCAGGAGATAGAGCAGGCCTGTGAGGAACAGAACGTATCTCGCTCCCAGGTATTTCGGAACATTATTGAGGCACATTTTGCAAAGGAATCTAAGGAGAGTTAGGTGAGGTCTTTGCTAATCCATGTGTCAAAAGATTCTCTTAGCACTGCACTACAAGCAGCCTTAAAAGCTATATCCGCGAATAGTTCCTCCCGTGTTCTTTCCGCAATACATATTCAGGCGCAAGCGGAGGGTCTGACTTTAACAGCCAGCAATATAAGAATGACCATTGAATATAAGCTTCCTGTGAAGATGGATTCGATGATTGTACACAAACCAGGTGAGATCGTAGTGCCCGCTCGTTATTTTTATGAGATCATCCGCAAGCTTGACCCTGAATTAATTAGGCTGGAAATCGCAGAGACATTGATTCTAAATATCCAATCGGGCAATATTCAGTTTCGTTTATGCGGGATGGACACTGCAGAATTTCCGAGAATCCATTACGTGGATCATCCAAACACCCAAAAGATACGCATGAAGAACACACTTTTGAAGCAAATATTTAAACATGTGGTTTTTGCGGTCTCTTCCTTGGAGACTAGACCTGTGCTCACAGGTGTTTCACTTCAAATAGATAATCAAAACATTCGCGTAGTCGCGACTGATGGCATCCGCCTCGCTCAGCATGTTGTTGAAACCGTAGAAGATTACGGAGCAAGTCCTTTAAATGTCATTATACCGGGCAGCACCCTTGAGGATCTTTTAAAAATAATAAACGATGATGAGGGCAGCAGCATCCAAATCGAGATAGGTCAGAAACAAATCAGATTTATTTCTGATGGCTTGAGGGTTCAGTCTGCGCTACTTGAGGGCACTTATCCCTATGTCGATAATTTAATTCCACAGGTATATATATCCGAAATGATCGTTAAGACAGAGCGTTTGTTGCGTGTGGTTGAACGTATTGCTATATTGGCTGGTGAAAGTGTAACGCTCGGTGTATATCCCTCCGGTATACTTCATTTAATATCCAGGACCGCCGACGTGGGTGAGGCAAAAGAGGAGATTCCATTGGAGTATCTAGAAGGTGAATATTTTCGAGTAGCTTTTAACGGAAAATATTTCAGAGACATCCTTCGGGCGATCGATAGTGATACGCTTAGAATAAGGTTTGCTGGAAAAGAAAGACCACTGGTGATACAGCCTGTAGACATGACTTCGTCCACACTTTTTTTAATTACACCAATGAGGACGCAGGATGGAGGATAGGCATATGAGCTTGCTAAGAAGAGTTCTCTTTGCTGAAAAAATATTATATTAATTACTTGGAGGAATGATCTATGAATCTGTTTCAGATGGGATCAAAGCCGCTTGGGACCGAACGAATCACAGCATTTTTAGAGGATAATTATGTGAGTATCGGATATCCCGGAATAGGGGATTTGGAGAACATCAGTAAAGTGGAGCTCCGTGATCGGATGATTCATGCATACCAATACAGTGAGTTGGAGCTTACAGAACATATACAAGCCATTCAACTCTTTGTACATACGATGCAGGATGGCGATTATGTGCTGGTGTGTGATGGCGATTGGGTACATCTAGGAGATCTTGGCGATTATTTTTACAATGAATTATTTGACGCGCCAGACATCGGTACATGCCATCGACGTGGTGTAACTTGGCTGAAAAGTCTTCCTATAACCGATCTAAACGCAGGGATAAAAGAGTTTCTTAGCGATAGTGGAGTGGTCAAACAGTATAAGGGGCCGATGCCTAGTGCTCGTGTGGATCTGTGGATTACAGGTTCTTCTGATTCAGAGCAAGCGGTGAGTAATCGAATGCATGTGGATGAAGAGACATTATCAATGGCGCTCGATATTTTGAAGGAAGCTCTTGTTAGTGAGAACGCCGAACGACGGGAACGAGCAGCAATTGCAATTCTTCAGTATGCTAAGTAGTGAAGAAAGATTTAAGCTCCACATCCTTAGTAAAAAAGCGTTCCATCCGAACTTCAAATATCGGATGAAACGCTTTTGTTATATCTATCGATATCTACCAATAACCCTCAGATAAATTCAACGAATTCATTGACCGGTTTACGATAGCCACGTGGTCTGATTTTATGTTTCTTGTCTTTGCCGATAGTGATCAGCATAACAGGTACCATATGATCGGGTAGATTTAAAGTGGATTGAATTGCTTCCGGATCAAAGCCGATCATCGGGCAGGTATCCCAGCCTTTATCTTTGGCAATCAGCATGAAGTGCATGGCAGAGAGTGAAGCATTCCGAATAGCCTCATCTCTTTGGAAAGCATCATTTCCTTTGTATGCATTGTTAATCGTTTCTATCTCTGCATCATAATCCTCTTGACTCATAGCCCCTAAAGCTTTAAGTCCTCCGAAGATTTCTGGGGCTTTCAGATAAGCATTCTTATCCCCGAGTACCACTATTACCGCTGAGGCGGAGTGGATTTTATATTGACCGTAAGCCGCTTTACGAATCTCATCTTTTAAATTCTCATCAGAAACCACTTTATAATTGGCATGTTGAAGATTATATGCAGATGGAGCCAATCTGGCGTAAGAGAACATTTCCTCTAGTTCATTCTGAGGGATCTTCACCCCTTCAACAAAATTCATAGCAGACCTGCGGGATTCAATCAAATCTGTAAAAGCGCTCATGAGTTATTCCTCCATATGTTATGTATTTGCTTGTTAATTATAAATAAGTGATATTTATAAATGAACTAACTATTAGTTACTAACTCAAAATAGCACAGTTAATTATATTCGTCAATGATTAAATTCACTTCATTTACATTCAGCTCTCTAAGTACTTTGGAATGTCGAAGAATAATTACTATGTTGTAAAATATTGGGATGTAAATTAGGATATTAGGATACGAAAAATTTAAATTGCTTTTATTAATGAAAGGGTGGGAATGTTGAACGATACTAGAGAGCAGTTGATAATTGACTTGCAAAGAATTGAAGAGAACGATTACGAGCTTAGAAGTGGGGAGCAATTAAGGGATTATGTGAAATTGATGCTTGAGTACATAGGAGATCCACAGCCGAAGCTACGAGATGACTTGATCTATTCCACCTTCTACAAATGGGTTAACGAGAAACAATGGTTTAGTGATGCGGAGCTTCGTGAACTACTTTTGATTCTCCTTGACGAGCAGCATTTGTTCTATCACATTGGCAGCAAAGAAGATCAGGCTGTGTTCACAAGAACGTTTTCGGTACTGATCGTTGCGCTGATTCTTCAGCGGCACAGGGAACAGGCTTTTTTAGCTAGCGCAGAGTTTACAAATGTGAAGGAAGCGCTGATTAGATATTATGAGGAAGAACAGGATTTACGAGGATTTATGCCTGAAGAAGGCTGGGCTCATGCTGCAGCCCATGGCGCAGATGCCTTGGATGAACTGGTACTCTGCTCGGAGAGTGATGCTGCAATAAGAGAAGAGGTTTTGGCAGTCATCCAAAGGATGCTTTACAACGATCAGCACATATTTAGCGACGAAGAAGATGAACGGATCGCTACGATTGTAGCTACAATGATAGATCATCATTTACTTCCACAACAATCTATTGTCGACTGGATTCGCAACTTGGAGCAATGTGGGGGGTGGCCGAGAAGCCGTGGCCAGTACGTTGCTCGTGTGAACACCAAAAATTTCGTTCGTTCTCTGTATTTTAGATTGCTACCATTAAAGAACAATCCGGCAATGGTCGAGGTTTTATTGAAAGCGGAGATGAATTTGAATAAATTTACACAATAAGCATTTAATCATCTATGCATGTATAAAAAATATCGAAAATTATGACTAATTTATTTTAATGTAATAAAAATCACAAAACTTTAGAAAAAATCAAAAACTTTGTGACATTTATAACTTGATAAGTGCTATAATAGAAATATGGCGTTATAAGTTTTTATTTTTTTATTACTATTAAGCAGCAAAGCTTATTTGCAGAGGAGATTCGGATATGTCAGAAACAATCACTCAAACACAACCTGAGCAAGAATCACCAAAATTAGCTGTCACTCAAGAACAAATGAATGTTCTAGAGCAGCTATTGAAGCCTGAAGTTCAGGAGTCGTTAACTGTCTTAGTGGAACAGTTGCCAAAATTAACAGAGCTTGTCGGCGTGCTCACAAAGTCATATGACTTTGTTCAAACTGTTGCTGCGGATGAAGTCTTGAAAAGTGATACGGTAAGTGCAATAAAAGAACTTGCTGAACCAGTGGTGCATTCGGCGAAGAATATGGCAGCTACAGTGATCGAAGCGCAAGATCGTGCGAATGAAAATAGCGATGTGATCGGTGTATTTGGTCTTATGAAGATGATGAAAGATCCACAAGCACAGAAGCTTTTCCGTTTCGTAAATGCTTATCTTCAAGTTGCCGGCGAACGCAGTCAACAGAAATAATATTTTTTATATCTCATTCGTAAGGACGGAGGAAACATCATGTCTAAACATATTGTCATTCTAGGAGCAGGTTATGGTGGTCTACTAAGCGCCTTAACTGTACGCAAGTACCTGAAGAAGGACGAAGCTAAAATTACAGTCGTTAATCAATATCCTACACATCAAATTATTACAGAATTGCATCGTCTTGCAGCGGGTAGTGTTGCAGAAGGTGCTGTTGCTATGCCATTAGCTAAGCTTTTTGCAGGTAAAGATATCGACCTGAAAATTGCAAAGGTGAATTCTTTTTCTGTTGAAAATAAACAAATTACACTATCTGATGGTGTGACATTGTCCTACGATGCTTTAGTTGTGGGTCTTGGAAGCACTACGGCTTATTTTGGCATTCCAGGTCTTGAGCAATACAGTATGGTTTTGAAATCGGCAGCAGATGCTAACAGAATTCATCGTCATATTGATGAGCGTATCCGTGAATATGCGAAGTCTAAAAATCCAGCGGATGCAAGCATCCTAATCGGTGGCGGTGGCTTAACAGGTGTTGAACTTGTTGGTGAAATCGCTGATGTGTTGCCAACACTCACTAAGAAATATGGCGTGGATCCTAAAGAAATTAAACTGATGCTGGTTGAAGCAGGCCCTAAGATTTTACCAGTATTGCCAGATGCATTGATCGAACGCGCAGTGGCAAGCTTAGAAAAACGTGGTGTTCAATTCTTGACAGGACTACCTGTTACGAATGTAGCGGATAATGTCATTGACTTGAAAGATGGTCAAAAAATTATTGCTAACACCTTCGTATGGACTGGCGGCGTACAAGGAAATCCACTGATTGGTGAGTCCGGTCTTGAAGTGAACCGTGGTCGTGCAACGGTAAATGAATTCTTGCAATCCACATCACACAAAGACGTATTCGTTGCTGGTGACAGCGCCGTTGTCTTTGCCGAAGATGGTCGTCCATATCCACCAACTGCACAAATCGCTTGGCAAATGGGCGAATTGATCGGGTACAATCTTTATGCATACTTGAAGGATAAATCATTTGAATCCTTTAGTCCGATCAACTCAGGGACGCTTGCGAGCTTAGGTCGTAAAGACGGTGTAGCCATCGTTGGTGCTAGCTCAACTCCGCTAAAAGGATTGCCTGCAACCTTGATGAAGGAAGCAAGTAATATTCGTTACTTGTCACACATTAAAGGATTGTTTAGCTTAGCTTATTAATTGTATTATTGGAAAACCTGCTCTAATTTGAGCAGGTTTTTTTGTTGATCTCTAGTGGTTTCTACCATGAATTGTTAATGATTGTCCTAGTACGTAGTATTCATTTTTGATATACTATATTGGCTAATATTAACAGGGGAAAATAGGGGAGGATTACGTGATGTTATTCCGACAAAACGATGTCATTCTGTTTCAAGGCGACAGTATAACGGATTGGGGTCGTAATTATGATGATGCTTCATCGCTTGGTGTAGGTTATGCATTGATGGTCGCCGCTCGTCTGGGGCATTTATATCCTGAGAAGAATCTTACGTTCTATAATCGTGGAATTAGCGGCAACCGTGCAGTAGATTTGCAGGAACGCTGGGAGAAGGATTGCCTGAATCTGAAGCCGACTTGGGTGTCCATATATATTGGGATAAATGACACTTGGCGCCGCTTTGATTCTGGTCAGGAAACAACGCCTGAACAATTTGAAGCTGCATATCGTGACCTGATCGAACGCACGCAGCATTCGCTGGCTGCTAATTTAGTCTTAATCGAGCCATTTGTGTTGCCTGTCCCAGAAGATCGTAGAACTTGGCGCCAGGATTTGGACCCTAAAATTCACATTGTTCGTGAATTGGTACGTGAATATGGTGCATTACTTGTTCCGTTGGATGGCCTGTTTGCTGCGGCATCCGTGAAAGCAGAGCCTGCTTATTGGGCTCCGGATGGAGTACATCCATCACCTGCGGGCCATGCACTTATTGCAGAGGCTTGGCTTAAGACGGTTAGCGCAATTCAAGCTTAATCGTCTGATCATATCACTACATATTTACTTGATTTTATAAGACTAGAACCACTCATTAAAGGAGCAGGTTGTAGTCTTTTTTTAAAAATATAAGAATTTATATGCTCCATGCTATAAATTATCCTTATCGAAGGCGTTTATGCTTGTAACGGTTCGGAAAGTCGATTTCTTTAAATTTATGGACGCTGTTATAATTGGGTTATGTTTCTTTTCTTGGAGGTGGTTCGCATTAGGAAATTACTATGGGTTGTACCCTTGTTCTTGGTTGCTCTTTTAAGCGGGTGTAAGAATGAGGTGGGCTTCATCAATGCAAGGTGGATCGCCGGAGTGTCTTTAACTCCTGTAACAACTAGTGATCAGAACCAAGTTGATCGACCCGAACATTTTGAGACCCTAATACTGAAGGACTCCGCTCTGATTAAGGCGCTTTCGGAGGCTATGAACAAGAGTGTAAAATTATCAGGTGAGCTAGATTGGGCTCCTGATTTCGATATGGAGCTTGTTTATGGTGATGGCTACTCGGAGGATTATTACATAGCAATAGGTAATGAACTTGGCTATAAAGGTTTATTTACTACAGCTGAGAATAGTGGTCAGGGCTACTCGATTCCGGTGAAGAACGCAGATCAAATAAGACAACTCATCTATGGAACAGCAGATCAGGCGAACATAGAACAGACGGAGTCGCTGGAGTCTTCTGTTAAGGTTACAGGGCCAGTAACGATATCACATAATGATCTCTATCCCTTAACTAATAGAACTGGATTCTTGAATCTGCAGCTTTTAGATGGAACCTACAGTGAGGATTGGACGATACCAGGTCCGTTGATGGGAAGAAATTGGAGTGGCAAATTTGGGCTTGCGCTTATCGATAATCAAGGGAGAACTTTGAATAGCTTTCCACTCAGTGAACATTTTGAGGATCCCATAATATTTAATGATTTTTTTCAAATTCAGTTTGAGGACTATAATGGCGACGGCGATCCGGATTTTACGATTGGTCAGTACGGATCCAGTAACGGTTACTTCTACAAGCTATTTACGCTTAGAAAAAATAACGTTATAGAGGAATTAGGGATCAAACTCGGCTCTGATTTATTTATCAGCAGTCCAAAGGGGTATTCGATAAAGCTTGATAAAGTGGATGATCATAGCTTCAAGAGAAGTTATTACGATAATGTAGCGGGTAAACAGATGGAAGATATTTTCCAGTGGAATGGAAGTGCATTTCAGAAGTTAGACAAGTGATTCATACCAGAAGTGAGAGGAATGTGTGATAGATGACGAGTGATACCATACAAGATTTAGAAGGGCTAAAAGCCATAGGGAGAGTAGTAGGACATACCATCGCCGAGATGAAAAAGAAAGTAACTCCAGGTATGACAACAGCGGAGCTTGATAAGATTGGAGCTGAAATTCTAGCGGAATTCGGAGCATCTTCAGCCCCAATGATAACGTATAATTTTCCAGGCAGCACCTGCATCAGTGTGAATGAAGAGGTTGCTCATGGGATTCCTGGTCCTAGAGTGATTAATGCGGGTGATTTGATCAATATTGATGTATCTGCTGAACTGAATGGTTATTATGGGGACGCCGGAGTTTCGTTTCAACTACCACCTTATAATGATGACATTCTTCGACTATGCCAGAGTGCAGAGGAAACTATGATGAGCGTGATCAATCATCTGAGAGCAGGGATGAAGGTCAATGAGATTGGCAGAATGATGGAACTCGAAGCTCGGAAACGCGGCTATAGAGTGGTACGTAATCTGTGCAGCCACGGGATTGGCAAATCACTCCATGAGAAGCCTTTTGAAATCTTACCTTTCTACAATCCAAGAGTGACTACAGTGTTAAAAGAGGGACAGGTGATTACGGTTGAACCCTTCCTTTCTACTGGAGCAGATTACGTGGAGCAGCAGTCGGATGGATGGACACTGAGTGTCGTAGACAATGGCCGGGTAGCACAGTTTGAACATACGATTATTGTGACTAAAGGTGAGCCTATTATCCTAACCAAGCCATAAAGAGGAGAGTGCGAAATTGAAAATCGCCTTTATACTTTTTGACGGGATTACGTTCTTAGATTTTGCGGGGTTCTATGATGTTATTTATCGATTGGGGCAATTTGAAATCGGCAAAAATTTGTCTTGGGATATATGTGCAGCGTCGGAGGAAGTGACGGATGAGTTAGGTTTCACAGTTAAAGCTGGAAAAGTGCTGCCAGAGCTTTCGGAGTATGACATGGTATTTGTACCTGGAGGGATGGGGACACGGAAACTTCGTTATGATGAAGGTTTTGTCTCGTGGATTGCTGGTGCTCACAATGTTCCTTATAAGGTATCTGTCTGCACAGGCTCACTGCTGCTTGGGGCTGCGGGGCTGCTAGGAGGGAAGAAAGCTACTACCCATCCATCTGCCTATGAATTACTAAAACCTTACTGTGTAGAAGTTGTGGAGAGCCGTATCGTGCATGATGGTAATGTGATTACAGGTGGTGGAGTTTCCACTTCTATTGATCTGGGGTTATATCTGATTACACACTTGGCTGGAGAAGCAGCAATGAATTCGGTGAAAAAGCAGATTGATTATCCATACGAGATGCAGGGGATTGTTCAAATCTAAAGGTAAATACCGGAGGGACCAGAGATGGCTGGACAAAAAATGGTTGATATGCTGTTTCAGCAATGGGTAAGCGATAAGGAGCAGTGGGTACAGCTTAGAGATTTACTGATGAAGGAGAGTAATCTTCCCGGACCACGAGTGAATTTGGAGCTATCAGGCAATTTTGCCAAACATTTTGCCCATCCTAAACTAACGGAAACAGACTGGGAGTTTCTTAATTCATGGGCTAATCTTACAGAGGCAGAAGCTGGGGTGAATGATCCCCGTGAGTTTCTGCCGTTTTGTGCGGTTAGAGCGCTGGGCGCTTATTACAGCTACGCTGAAGAAGAGCAGCGAATTGTGATTCAGAGCATCATTAAGACAGCTATGAACGACTCCAGATGGAGGATGCGTGAAGCGTCTGCTATGGCGCTGCAAAGTATAGGGGAGGATGGTTTTGCCCTTATCAGGCAGTTGATCGAGATGTGGGAGGAGGGTGCGAACGGGCTTGAACAAAGAGCTTTTGTAGCAGCGTTAGCGCATCCTCCTCTTTTAAAAGAGAAAGAGAATACGCTTTATTGTCTTCAGTTGGCTACTCGAATCATGGAAAATATGGGTAGTGGGGAAGTGCAATATGAGGACGCTGAGCATTTTCGTGTATTATCTAAGGGGCTTGAATACAGCTTAAGTGTATTTGTGGCGAGTGAACCTGAAGCGGGCTTTGCCATGCTGGAGAAATTCGCTAAGAGCCGAGATACCCGAATGATTAAGATTGTGAAGAGTAATCTTGGTAAGTCACGTTTGAGTAAAAAGTATGCTCTACAGGTTGCTGAGGTCCTTAAAAGTTTGACAATACAGGAGAGGACATGAGGATCAGCTCTCCAGTGGAATTATGAAGTGTAGTTTTACATGCATTTAACATGCCACATATGCTTAAGTGATATAACAGAAGGAACTAGGTGAAAAGGTGGCTGTTAGATGAAATTAAGTAAAGAGGAAAAATCATGGATTTTATATGACTGTGGAAATTCGGCGTATTCGATGGCGGTTACAACGGCTTTACTGCCTATTGTATTTGGGATGTTTTCGAATGTTAACAACAGCATGGATTTGGGGTATTTTAATTCCATAGCGAGTATTCTGGTGGCCATCCTTAGCCCGATTTTAGGGACGATGGCAGATTATAAGGATAAGAAAAAACGCTTCTTCATATTTTTCTCATTGATCGGCGTGATAGCTACTGCTTCGCTGGCTTTCGTTGCACCTGCGAGTGGGCAGTGGCAGTTATTGATTGTATTTTATATTTTGTCAGTCATAGGATTTGCCGGGGCCAATATTTTTTATGATTCTTTTCTGGTGGATGTAACCACGGATGAAAGGATGGATAAGGTATCCTCAAAAGGGTTTGCTTTTGGATATATCGCCAGCGTTATTCCATTCGGTATCAGCCTACTGCTGATTCTGTTTATGGGGATGGATAAATCAATCGGCTATCAGATTGGATTTATAATCACTGCCCTTTGGTGGGGACTGCTGACCATGCCTATGATCAAGGATGTGCAGCAAAGATATTACATAGAACCTGAACCCAAACCGGTCATTAATAGCTTTAAAAGACTGGGAGACACGTTTAAAAATGTCAGACAGCATAAAGTAGTATTTGTATTCTTGATCGCCTACTTTCTCTATATTGATGGGGTAGATACGATTATTAAAATGGTAGTGCCATATGCCACATCGGTACTGGGTGCGGATGCTTTTGATACCTTTACTTTACTGGGGATCTTATTAGTTATCCAGATCATCGCATTTCCGTGTGCTATCCTGTACGGTAATCTTGCCAAAAAATACTCAGCTAGAACAATGATCATCGTGGGGATTTTTACATATATCATTTCTTGTATCGCGGCTTACTTTATTACTTCAGTGTGGCATATATTTATTCTGGGAGCGCTAATTGGATCTGCCCAGGGAGGGATTCAAGCGCTTAGCAGATCTTATTATGCGAAGATTATTCCTAAGGAAAAATCCAATGAATTCTTTGGCTTTTACAATATCTTTGGCAAGTTTGCGGCGATTGTGGGTCCTGCTGTAATGTCATTAACAACTACCCTAACAGGCAACGCTAAATTTAGTATTTTAGCGATTATCCCACTATTTATTATTGGATTCTTCGTATTTATAACTTTACCAAAAGAGAAGCTTGAACAAGATGAACCGAAGGGACTTATCCTATGAAGTCAAGCGAAGAACAAACGGCAATGGCCAAACATCTGATTGTCATCTCTTACGATGCCTTTTCAGAAGACCAATGGGAAATGGCCAGCCGTCTTCCAAACCTATCGAAATTGATTAAGAACGGAGCGCATAGTAATCAATTAAAAAGTGTATATCCCACGCTCACTTATGTGGTACACACTACGATAGCAACCGGTGTATATCCAGATAAGCATGGTATCCACCATAACAATCCATTTCAGTCGTTTGTGAAGGAAAAGGAGCAAAGCTGGTTCTGGTTCAGAAATGCGATAAAGGTGCCCACGATTTATGATGCTGCGCGCGAGCATAACATGAGTACCGCAGGAATCCTCTGGCCGGTATCAGGGAAATCCTCAATCCAATATAATATCCCTGAAATCAGAGCCATCAACAACGAAAATCAGGCACTGAAGGTGTTAAAAAGCGGGAGCCCGTTATATTGCATTGAAATGGAGCTGAAATATGGACGGCTTCGAAAAGGAATTGAACAGCCTTATCTGGATGACTTCACGACAAAGTGTGCGATGGAAACGATTAAGCGTAAAAAGCCTAATCTTCTTATGATGCATTTGATTGATCTGGATGACGCCAAGCATGTCTACGGTACTGACAGCGATGAAGTGAAGCGGGTAATCACACGTATGGATAAGCGATTAGGTGATGTTATGCAAGCAGTGGATGAAGCCGGGATAAAGGATGACACGGTTTTTTTAGTTTTGGGTGACCATGGCCAGTTCAATGTTCGGTATAAAGTGCATTTGAACAACCTTTTGCAGGAAAAAGGGTTGATCTATGAAGAGAACGGCGAAATGAAGTGGAGAGCTTACTTTCAGTGTGGGGGCGGATCCGCTTATCTGCATATTAAAGAAGGTGATGAAGAAGCTGAACAATTAGCGTTAGCTGTTATTCAGGAATATATGGATGATGACGCTTCAGGTATAGAGGAAATATATACTAGAGAGCAGCTGAATCAACTTCATGTGGGCCCATCTACTAAATATATGCTTGAAGCTAGGAGAGGCTATTGTTTTGATGAGAGCATGGATGAACCTACGATTGTTGATTTGGACAAACAAGGGATTAAATATGCTACGCATGGCTACTCTCCCGATAAAGAGGATTATAGATGCAACTTGGTGATCTCAGGGAATAAGGTGAAAAGTGATTTTCCTATAGGGGATCTCAAAATGGTAGATATAGCTCCTACGATGGCAAAGATTTTAGGGATTGATTTTAATCCTTGTGACGGAAGACCTTTAGATGAAATTTTCTTGGTATAGATTGAATATATATAAAGTCGGAATACTTACTGGAGCTATATCCATATACAATGGAATTAAAATGGAGTAAGAGGAGAATTGGATATGGATGCTGATATTAGACAAAAAATTCTAAATAAAAATGACAGACTAATTAGTATGGTTATTGAACGTGCTAAGAGAGATTTTCCTGATGACATTGCAATCATTGGGCTTACAGGTTCTTTCAGTACCGGAGATTTTCATGAAAAAAGCGATCTTGATCTAATTATAATTAATAACACGGCCCAAGGCTGGGGAATATCTTCGTGTTTTATTCTTGAGGATGTTGGATACGACATCTATTGTACGCCATGGGAAACAAGGATAGAAGATCAAGCGAATCTTGAGAGCCCAATGATTTCGTGTCTGATAGATTTAGAGCTGTTATATTGTGCGAAACCCGAATATCTGGAAAAGCTAAACTTATATAAACAAAGAGCTCTCGATGCTTTGGCTAAGCCTATAGGGAATGAATGTATTAGTAGAGCGAAAAAGAATATAGACATAGCAAAAAAAGAATATACGAATACATTACTTTCTGAAGATATCGGAGCAGTGAGGTATGCTTCATGCGAAGTTGTATACAATTCGGTAAATGCTCTAACACATTTGAACAATACCTATTTTAAAAGGGGACTTAAGAGATATCTGGAGGAAATAGCTACGTATCGTTATGTTCCTGATGATTTTGAAAATATATATATGGCTGTGATCGATGCGAAGACAATTATTGAAATCAGAAGTGCATCATATAGATTTTTAGAAAGCGTCAATGATTTATATAATAAAATGTATAAGGATTTTGTGATTCAGCCTATCCCTACCTATGATAATCTTGGTGGCACCTTTGAGGAATTATGGTGTAACTGCCGCAATAAGGTTATAGCAAGTGTGGAATTAAATGATAAATCTTATGCTTATTATGCAGCCATGGGCATACAAAATTTTCTTGATGAAATGACAGAATCAAGAGGAACAAAAAAGTTTGATATTATGCAGTATTTTGATTCAGATCATCTGCATTTATTTAAAGAGCAGTTCCTGCAGGTCATGGATGAATATCTGGAAGAATATAATAAGGTGGGAAGGAAAGTTGAAAGATACGATACTTTTGAGGAATTGTATAACGAATACATGAAGGTGTGATAGAGGAGATTACCAGATTACGAATTTTCGTAGTCTGGTTTTTTCATTTTTTATGGAACGATAAGATTATTTTAAGTCATATGGGTAAAATAATAGATATCATACTAGCGGCGTCTGATTTGCCAAAGTGGTGACATTTATTATAGACTGTTTTTTGTCGGCTTTTGTCCAGTGGATGTTTTTCACTTGCAGTGATATAAAAAACTAATTTGAAGTGGGGAAATGGAATGCATGGAATAAGACAGCATCAAAAATCAAATAAGCTGAAGATATTTTCAAAAGTCATATTAATTATTATAGGGGCACTTATAACTTCATATGGCCTGGAATCCGTATTAATACCTAACAATGTTTCAGATGGTGGTGTAACAGGCCTAAGTATCGTTGGCTCACAGCTGTTTGGATTACCGTTAGGGCTGCTAATTGTTATAATTAACATCCCATTTGTTTGGTTAGGATATAAGCAAATTGGTAAAAGCTTTGCTATTTATTCCATTATCGGTATTGCCTCACTAGCCATTGGTACAAGCCTAATGCACCATGTGCCAACGATTATTGAAGGAGATACATTATTAATTACTGTTGTAGGCGGGATTATCATCGGTTTTGGTATGGGTTTAGCGTTACGTAATGGTGGAGCGTTAGATGGGATCGACATGTTGGCTGTATTGCTTTCACGAAAAATACCTTTTGGGACAAGTGATCTAATCTTATTCCTAAACATGTTTGTCTTTATTGTTGTTTCAACTGCATTTGGTCTACAAGGGGCGATTCTATCTGCACTTGCTTATTTTATTGCTTCTAAAGTGATTCATATCGTTGAGGAAGGTTTGAGCGGATCTAAAACTTTCAAAATCATCACCGTTCAACCGGAAATTATGGTGGAAACGATTCGTGACCGATTGGGACGTGGGGCAACCTATACTGATGCATACGGTGGTTACTCCAATGAACAGTTCAAAGAAATTACCTGTGTAATTAACCGTCTGGAAGAAAGCAAAATCAAGGAAATCATTCATGAAATTGACCCTAACGCTTTTGTTGTAGTATATGATGTAGCAGAAGTTAAGGGTGGTAATTTCAAAAAGCATAATATTCACTAATTAAGATCCTGAAGTGCATCTCCTTAAGTGTTTGACAAATGCATAAAATGTAACTATTATTGTTGCATCTGATTAATGCACTTGTTGCTAGCCCGGTAGTATGGCAAAAGGAGAGATTTATAGTGAACATCAGCACCCGATTTGCGGTAGCCATTCATATATTAACGTTAATCGACAGTAATAAAGAGGGTAAAAGTACCTCGGAGTGGATAGCTGGTAGTGTGAACACCAACCCTGTAGTTATCCGCCGGCTAACTAGTATGTTGCAAAAAGCAGGACTGGTAACGGCCCGCCCCGGAGTCGCAGGAGCCTCACTTTCACGTAGTAGCGCTGAGATTACACTACTTCAGATTTATAAGGCAGTAAACGCGGTGGAAGAGGATTCGTTGTTCTCAGTTCATGAGCACCCTAATCCCGATTGTCCAGTCGGCAAAAATATAGCCAGCGCCATTGTACCGGTATTCTCGCTCGCGCAAAAGGCGATGGAGAATGTCCTTCAGGAGGTTACTTTGGAGCAGATTGTGAATGAAATGCCTGAAATATAACCACTCCATATCGCAACGTAGAATGAAGACCACAACATGTGCTAACGTGATTGTGGTCTTTTTTTATTGGAAACATATCAAGAGGCTCCGAATGGCTCGGGTCAGGAGAGTAGTGACTTAAAGAAGGGAAGTAGGGCGTAATCATAGAATCTGTATTTAGAAGGCAGAAAACAGATAATACTTCATATAGGGAAACTCTAATATGCTGAAGTGGAAAATGAACGGAGGATTTACAGTGGAACAAATCGCATTAATCTCAGATATTCATGGAAATATCCCGGCTTTGACAGCCGTATTAGAGGATATTAAGCAGCGTGGAATTAGCAGGATATTTTGCCTAGGTGATATTGTTGGTAAAGGACCAAATTCAGATCTAGCCGCTGATATCATTAAGAACAATTGTGAAATCAGTGTTATGGGAAACTGGGATGATTTAATGAATCAGGATGTTGATTTTGAAATGGCCCGGTGGAGTCGGAATTTGTTAGGGAAAGACCGCCTTGCTTATTTAGGTACATTACCGTTCTCGATTGAGTTTATGATGAGTGGTAAGTTTATCCGATTATTTCATGCTTCACCGCGAAGCTATTATGAACGGATTCAGCCTTGGGACGATTATGAGAAGCGGTTATCTATGTTTGGTTGTTCTGATCTCTGCCAGGAGAAGCGACAAGCGGATATCGTAGGCTATGGGGACATTCACAATGCTTTTATACAACATTTAGAAGGGAAGACTTTATTTAATGTTGGCAGTGTGGGGAATCCTCTAGATGTCACTCAGGCATCTTATGTGATTTTGGAGGGGGAGTATGGAGGCCTGACAACAGCATCTTTGAATATACAATTTGTAAGAGTTCCTTATGATATTGAGTTAGCCATTCAACAAGCCATAGATGCAGTTATGCCAGCTACAGAGCCCTATATTCGAGAGCTTAGAACTGCGCAGTATAGAGGGAATGCGCGGGGATAGAAGATGAGCTTTCGAGCGGTAACCTTGATTCACAACATCAAAAAGTAACGGAGGGAACGAATTGAAGCTTAGTCATGTATTTGAGCAATTCCCTACTTTAGAAACTGAACAACTAACACTGAAAAAAATTGAAGTTAGTAACCTTGAAGAGGTATTTGGAATTTATAGCAATGATCAAGTGTTTGAGTACTGCGGAATTATTCCGAAACATAATAAAGATACAGTAAAGAATATGATCGGACATTTCGAACGTGATTTTAATAAAGGGTTAAGAGTGAAGTGGGGAATTTTCCGTAAAAATAATCCGTACATACTGCTAGGTATCATCGAAGCTATGGATTTTAATCAAAAAGTGGATATGGTCACGATTGGTTATTTTTTGGCGGAGTCTTATTGGGGAAAAGGGATTGCAACTCAGGCCGTTGAAATGGTGAAAAAATATTTATTTGAGACGGCAGAGGTCAATCGAATCCAAGCTGAAGTCATGCCTTTTAATGAGCGGTCCAAGCGGGTCCTTTTGAAAAGTGGCTTTATGAAAGAGGGGACGTTAAGACAAGCCCATGTATGGTCAGGTAAAGGGCTCATTGATTTGGAGATTTACAGCATTCTTGCAGAGGAATACGGAAAGGGAGAAAACAGATCCTAGTGAAAGTAGGGGAGATTATGGGGACTATCGTGGTAATCGGTGGGGGAGAGCTAATCGATTTAGAAACGCTTGAAATGGATCGTGAAGTTGTGAAGTTAACCCAGAAAGCTAATCCGAAAGCGTTATTTATTCCAACAGCTAGTAGTGATGCACCAGGTTATTGTGATACGTTCAACAAAGTGTACGGCGAGATTCTAGGATGTGAAACAAGTCATTTATTGCTTGTGAGCCAAACCTATACCCATGAAGAAATCGCAGAGTTAATTATATCCGCTGATCTGATTTATGTTGGTGGTGGTAATACCCGAAAGATGCTGGAGATTTGGAAAAATACCGGCGTAGATGCTCTTCTAAAAGAAGCGTACAACTCGGGGACTATTTTGGCAGGGCTGAGTGCAGGTTCCATTTGCTGGTTTGAATATGGGCATAGTGACTCTGAAGCGTTCGACGACCAAGGGAACTGGCAGTATATTAAGCTTGAAGCGATGGGGATTCTGCCAGGTATTCATTGTCCGCATTATAATGAGAATATTCGGGTTGAGGATTTTTCGCGTATGGTAAAAGACGGAGGTTTGCTCGGAATCGCAGTGGATAATAACTGTGCCATCATCTACAAGGATAATGAATATAAGGTGATGTCGACCAGAGAAGAAGCTAAAGCCTACCGTGTGATGGACTCAGAGCAAGGTGTTGTCGTTACGCAAATCGAAGAACATCCAAGCTACAGACCTCTTCATGAAGTGTACGGTGGAGGTGATCAATGAAGTCTAATCAAATCTCAATTATCGTGGCGAGTCTTATTCTAGGGATTTCATTTATTATTGGATGTTCAATAACTAATGGCGATAAAGAGTTGGTAGTTGATCAAGACCAGACTCCATCCATAGTAACGGCAGATAAGCTTTTGATGGATATTAAAGAGACGGCCTTATACTTAAATCTGACTGAAGATCAAGTGATGAATATTATTAAAACGGAGCATGAGAATTTAAGTAGATCGGGCATTTTTGAAGGGACTATGTTCCCTTATATCAGAGTTGGTAATGAATATCTTTTTAACAAAGACTTATTAACAACATGGGTTTCGGATGCCTCCTTAAATAGGAGGGTTTATCTAAACCGACAAACGAAATAAGGTATTAATCGGATAAGGAAGGTGCTCTCTATTAAACTACTGTTTGTCTGCAGCCAGAATCGCTGGCGGAGTTTAACTGCGGAGAAGATATTTCAAGGAATTGATGGTCATGAAGTGAGATCTGCTGGAACAGAGGATCATGCCAGAATCAAACTTTCTGAAGGGCATGTGGGCTGGGCGGATGTTATTTTTGTGATGGAGAAGAAGCATGTTCGAAGAATTCAAGATAAATTCAGAGACGGAGTAATCGGCAAAAGAATAATTTGTTTGAATATATCAGATGATTATAAGTATATGGATGAAGACTTAATTGGACTTCTTGAATCCAGTGTATCTGAATATTTACAGGAATGGCACTCCTAAGGATGAGGTGTTCTTATGAATCATGTTTGGCTGTGAATCAGTCAGCATGATTTTTTTGTTGGTAATTGACAAACATATAGAAGGTAACTATACTAAAGATAGTTAATTTGTAACTGATCAAGTTACAGGAATAGTGGGAGGAAATATAATGACAACTAAAACAACACTTCATCCGGACGTAGAGATTGGTCTGGTACAAATTAGAGTAAGTAATTTAGAGCGTTCGCTCACCTTTTATCAGGACGTGGTGGGGTTAAGTGTCTTGCGGCAATCTGGCCGTGAGGTGGAAATGACTGCTGACGGTCATAATGTGTTATTGATTCTGCGGGAGATTGAGAATGCAAAGGTTCTTCGTCCGAACTCAGTGGCTGGATTGTATCATTTTGCTATCCTTGTTCCGGATCGTCCTAGCTTGGGACTCGTTGTACGCAATTTGATCGCGTCGGGAATTGAAGTGGGTCAGGGAGATCATTTGGTGAGTGAAGCACTGTATATTCAGGACCCGGATAACAACGGAATCGAAATTTATAGAGATCGTCCTAGGGATACATGGAAGTATGATGCGGAAGGGCATGTAATGATGACAACGGACCCAGTGGATGTAGATGGTTTGTTGGCGGCTTCTGAAGGTTTACAATGGAACGGGCTGCCAGCTGGAACGGTGATCGGACATGTACACTTTCATGTGGGTAATTTAACTAAGGCGAAGGAGTTCTACGTTGGTTTGCTTGGTTTTGATCAAGTAGCTAATTATGGCAGTGCGGCAATGTTTATCTCAGCAGGTGGGTATCATCACCACATTGGATTGAATATATGGGCAGGGCAAGGCGCACCTGTGGCACCTGCTGATGCAGTAGGAATTGATTATTTCACCTTACTTCTTCCGAATGAAGAGGAGCGTACGTCTGTAGTGGAGCGTGTTAAGCAGGCGGGTTACACCGTTGTTGAAGAGATTGGAGCCCCTACATTCAAAGATCCATGGAACATTGGAATCAGACTTATAGTGAAAAGTCATACGAAATAACTAATCACCAATCGAATTCACCTTTTTCTGGATAGAAAGAACTATCCATTTTTGTCCATTTATTTTATAATATTTGGAAAAAGATGGGCGGAAGGGTGAAGGTTGTTGGAATCATTCAAAATGGCGTATGTGATCCTTTGTCACAAAAATCCTGAGCAGATCAATATGCTAATCGATAGTTTAACTAATGACTCCGTCGAGTTTTTCCTACATGTCGATCAGAAGAGTGGTATTGAAGGTGATATTACTCATCGTAACGATATTCATTTTGTGAAAGAGCCTATTGATGTAAGGTGGGGACATTACAGTCAGATTGAATGTGTTTTGAAGTGTTTTGCGCTGATCAAAGAACATGGGAAATTCAATTATATACACATCATAAGTGGTCAGGATCTGCCCTTAGCTTCCAACGAAGTTATTCTTGATTTCTTTAAGAAGAATCAGGGGAACGAATTTGTGAAGCATCAGCAATTACCGAATACTTCTGAAACGTGGGGATGTTATGAGCGGGTGTCGGTTTATTATCCTAGATTCCTGATCTCAAGAACCAGGCGTATGGCTGCCATTAGAATGAGGTATATTAAAGCAGTAATGAACGTTCCATTCTTGCATAGAAGGTTGGGTGTTCTGCCAAAATCGCTGTATAAAGGCTCTAACTGGATGTCTATTACAGGTGAATGTATGGAATACATCATGGAGTTTACTTCTACTTCTCCAGAGTATGTTAGATTTTTTAAGAACACATTATGTGGAGATGAAATCTTCTTCCATACGATTATTTTGAATAGTGGGTTTAAGAACAATGTACGGAGTGAAATTAAGAGGTATACAGACTGGGAAACAGGACCGGATTATCCAAGAACACTAACGATAGAAGATTATGACCGGATCACTAGTACGGGTACAGAATGCTTTTGGGGGAGAAAGTTTGATCTCGATATCGACAGAAGCATCGTTCAGGATCTCCTTGATATAAATACTAAAGTAAAAACATCGTAAACATATACAGGAGGAAATAATATGAAAATCGCAGTTGTAGGAGCAAGTGGAAAAGCCGGAAGCCGAATCACTCAGGAAGCGCTAGATAGAGGCCATGAAGTTACAGCCATTGTACGGGATGCATCGAAAGTTGCAAATCGTAAGGCAAAGGTCATCGAAAAGGATGTATTTGCACTTACCGCTGAAGATTTGAAGGGTTTTGATGTTGTTGTGAATGCTTTTGGAGCACCATTTGGACAAGAGCATCTGCATGTGGATGCCGGAAATGTGCTTATTGAAGCATTAAAGGATGCCCCTAATACAAGATTGATTGTAGTTGGAGGTGCGGGAAGTTTATACGTAGATGAAGCTAAGACGCTTAAAGTGGTAGATACCCCTGATTTCCCTGACTTTATCAAGCCAACGGCTACGAATCAAGGGAAGAACCTGGAGATCCTGCAAGGTACAGACTCGCTGTCTTGGACCTTCGTTAGTCCATCCGCTAATTTTGCAATTGGGACAAGAACGGGTTCTTATGTGAAAGGCAAAGATCATCTGCTTGTGAATTCCAAAGGTGAGAGCTATGTCAGCTATGAAGATTATGCGATTGCTATTGTAGATGAAATTGAACAGCCGCAGCATATTCGTGAACGGTTTACAGTTGTTTCGGAATCATAAGTGAGTATAACGAGTAAGGACTATATATAAAAAGAAAGCAGAGCCAGATAAGGGCTCTGCTTTCTTGCATCAGTCTATTCTCTTGCTTCCGCAATTTCAGCAATCCGTTTGTTTGCGTTTCCGCGATAAATTCCGCCATGATAGCAAATGACCGTTTCAATCTCATACTCGGCGAACTTTCTCAGAGAGATTAAAGCTTGCTTCATGTCAGGCGTTGCCGAAGGAGTGGGGCCGTGCAGCTCATCGCCTTGAACGGTAAGAGCATCCGCGGCAATTAGCGTACGGCTATCATGATGGTATAGACTCAGATGTCCAGGGCTATGTCCTGGTGTATGGATAATCGTAATTCCACCGGCAAGAGGCAGTATATCCCCATCCACTATGGTTCGATCTACTCTTCCTTTAGGGGGATGAGATAACACGGATAGGAAAGCGCGGCGCCATTCCTCTGGTACATGAGGGGGGATCATGGCTTCTGCCGCAGCTAAAGCTTCAGGGGTGTGTTTAAGGAGCATTCGCTCTCCTTCAATATAAGGCTGCTCGATTTCATGAGCCAGAACTGTCAGTTCTAGACATTCTTCTGACAGTAAATCAGGTAAGCTCCCGATGTGATCTAGATCTTGATGTGTGATGATTACGGTGCGCAGTTGTTCCCAAGGCACATGGGTTTCTTTTAGAGCTTCTTTGAATTTTGGGAGCAGGCCCGGAAATCCAGTGTCTACGAGTACAGCAGAATTTTGATCCCAGAGCAGCGTGGGGTAAATCGTGTCACTCCCGCCCATAACCTGTGCTGTAATCTCTAACATTTCTATTCCACTAGCAATATGCATAAGATCCCTCCATGATTGATGATAAGAGCGATGCCGTTAGGCTAATGCATATAATACTTAAAATAAAATGTAATTTCAATAGCGTAATTTATTATTATAACATAAATAAATATTTTTGTCAATATATATCTGATGTATTTTTTGTGTAATTTCTAGGGGACATTATTGTTGAGAACTTCTATTTCTATATTTTTCCCTTACCCGAAGCTTTACGATATAATAACCAAATAAAAAAGGGAGTTGATGTGGTTTGGAGACTTTTCTAGTTGTACTCGTCCTACTGGGCCTTATCGCAATTTCCAACATCATAAACCGATTTATTCCCTTTGTGCCAATACCGTTAATTCAAATTGGTCTGGGTGTAATGGTTGTGTTAATGCCTTTGGGAATACATATGACATTGGAACCAGAGCTGTTTTTCGTATTGTTTATTGCACCGCTTTTGTTCAATGATGGGAAACGGACGCCAAGAAATGAATTATGGAACTTACGGGGTCCGATATTAATGCTAGCGCTGGGATTGGTTTTTGCTACGGTGCTTATTGCTGGATATTCGATCAACTGGATGATTCCAACGATCCCGCTAGCAGCTGCATTTGCTCTGGCAGCGATCTTGTCACCTACAGATGCGGTCGCGGTCAGCGCAATCGCTGGTAGAGTACATCTTCCTAAGAGTATTCACCGCATTCTAGAGGGCGAATCATTAATGAATGATGCTTCCGGGCTTGTTGCCTTTAACTTTGCCATTGCTGCAGCAGTTACGGGTATGTTTTCTTTACCGAAAGCCTCCATTAGCTTTGTAGTTATTGCGGCAGGCGGGTTGATCGTTGGGGCATTATTGGCTTTTCTTCTGATTCGGCTAAGCGTAATTATTCGCAGACTGGGGATGGAGGATATCACAGTGCATGTGCTGCTGCAAATCCTAACTCCTTTTATTATTTATTTGATCAGTGAAGAGATAGGGGTATCTGGCATTTTGGCAGTGGTTGCAGGGGGAATTATTCATGCGGTTGAGAAGGACCGTGCCGTATCTCCGCAGTATAAGCTACAACTGGTATCCGCTAGTACATGGTCTGTTCTGCTCTATATATTGAATGGCCTGGTCTTTCTTATTCTTGGCTTATCTATTCCAGATGTTATTGAAGTGATCTACCGTGATACGGCCGTGGATAATCTTATAGTTGTAGGTTATGTATTAGCCATTACTTTGCTGCTGTTTGTACTACGGTTTGTATGGGTGTATGTGTTCTCTTTAGTAGGATCTCGTCTGCGGAAAATGGAGAAATCATCTGTTAAGTCACTATTAATCCTCACGATTTCAGGAGTGCGTGGAGCGGTTACCTTAGCCGGTGCGTTCTCGATTCCCTTTTTTCTTGGGGATGGATCGCCATTTCCTGAGCGTGATTTAATCATCTTTATCGCCGCAGGTGTTATTCTAATGTCGCTGCTGATCGCTAGTATCTTTTTGCCAATTCTAGCAGGTAAAGAAGAGCCAGTTGCTGAATCAGGTGAGACAGGAGTCGAGCAGGCGGCCAAGTCTAAAGTTATTGCTGCCGGTTTGACCATGCTGCAAAGTATGATGACAGAAGAAAGTAAGGAATCCGCACAACCGGCTTTGAGTGAATTTAGAGAAAAGGTTTATAGTCTAAACCGTGAGGACCAATCGAATGATCCAGCACTCGAGAACTTCCGCCGACTGGGTGTTGAAGCGAGGATTGTGGGTCTGCAAGCTGAACGTAAAGAACTGAACCGATTGCTAGAGAACAATGAGATTCCCGCCTCAGTGGCTCAGAAGCTGGGAGAATTCTTGGATCATAGTGAGGTCTTTCTAGCCAGAAGTCTAAATTCACAAATCAGAATATCGATTACCGAGATCAGACGACTGTTTGCGGGAATGTTCTCAGGTCAGAATGAAGGGGAAGCTAGCCAACAAATGCTGCAACAGGCTGAGTGTGCTAGAGAAGCGAAAATTGCCATGGCCCATGCTGCTATAGCTGCTATTAATGTCTGTAAGAACGAGAACAACCGAAGTGCAGCTGAGAAGGTTGCATGCAGTTATGAGCAGTTAATTTCTCGTCTGGAGCAAGGGAAAGGCTGGACAAAGGATGGGCTTGTTGATGATCAAAAGCTTGAAATGAAGCTGAAAGCCATTCAAGAGCAGCGGGATAAGGTGCAGCAAATGTATCAGGATGGAACCATTAACCGCAAGCTAGCTGGTAAATTACGCAAGTTCGTAGATCATTTAGAGACATCGATTTGGGAGGATTAGCTGTACTGAACACCACGGCATCTCTTCACACGAGCTTTATTCGCTAGCTATCAGAAAATTTTAGGGGGAATCCAGATCTGAAACTTGCGGAAGCGTTAGTGAAGCGAAGTGATCTAACCCGTAAAATCGCGCAGCTAAAGCAGCGGCTAGAGCGAGTCGTTAAAGTTCAAGAGGGTGAGGAGCCGGCTGAACAACCTGAAGCTCTTTTGCAGGAGTTAGAAAGAGCTGTGAATGAACAGACGATTTTGATCCGAGTGATCAATCGATCGCCGATGCGCTAGCGGAACGGGACAAAATGCTACAGCTACGCAAGCTGCTTAGCGATTTGCTTGAACAGACTTCCATTACTCAGGATCGTTACAGTCGCTCGGAGGTTCGTTTTCAAAGAACGGTAGATGTCGCTCAGATTCAGAAGCAGATGGATGAGTTGAAGTTGGAAAACTGACAGATGCCGGGAACGGGGATATTTTTGCTGTGGTTTAGCTTTTTCATAACATGAAGTGGCTCTATTAGGATAGGTATATTCGTCATATATAATGTGAAAAAATGTCGAATAATGTTGAATTAAATGGATTGAAATTTGCATGAAAGACCTGTTTTGCCTATATTAACGCTTGTTATCCTGTATAATTTACGAATACGCGGATTACTTAACCGCTGTTCAATTCTTAAGTTGATTATTCAGGATGAGCGTGTGATTCACTGGTCTGGAATTCTTGGCCCTTGTCTCCTCATTCATTCTACTATTCCTTTTTATGAGAGAGAGAAGTGACAAATGACCATGAAATCAATTGCCTGGGTAACCGACAGTACAAGTATCATAGATCCGGAGTTCGCTAAGAATAATCATGTGTATATTATTCCGTTACGGATTATTATTAACAACGAATGTTATAAAGAGAATATAGATATTACGATCGATGACTTCTATGAGAAAATGCGCCAGCATGAAAAGGTAGGCAGCTCACAGCCTCCAATCGGTGAGTTTATTGAGCTATACGAACGGTTGAAGGAAGAATACGATGAAATTATTGCTGTACATCTTTCTTCAGAGCTCAGTGGCACTTACAATGCTTCGATGCAAGGCGCCGAAATAGCGGAGGCCAATGTAATTGGAATTGATGCCAAGGTTGGCGCTTATCCAATCCGAGAAATGATCATGCGCGGTATACATTGGCAGAAGAAGGGTCTTTCTGGACTAGAAATTAAAGCGAAGATTGAAAATATTATTGAGAATATGTCTTTTTACTTAATTCCTGCAAGCTTGACACAGCTTCATCGCAGTGGACGTGTTTCTGGATCACAATTTGTACTTAGCCAATTGCTGCGTATAAACTTGCTGCTTCGTTTTGACGAAGGGAAGGTCGTTGTTGTGGAGAAAATCCGTACAATGAAGAAGACGCAACAAGCGCTTTTGGAGATATTTAAACAGGATGTAGGGCTTGTTAGTGATGTATGTATCATGCATTCGAATAATTTAGAGATGGCACTCAAGCTAGAAGAGGACATCAAAGCAATGGCGCCTGACATACGAACTGAGATTATGACCTATATTCCTGCTGTGGCTGTTCATGCGGGTGAGGGTACTGTAGGGCTGTCCTGGATCAAGAACACTAGCATCAATAGTATTCATCCGGGTGCTGCGCCTTTAGTCTTCCCTGAAGCGTTATTTGCATAGAGATGAACAAAGAAATCGCTCCTTGGGAGATGGATGGGTGACCACCATTGTACCAACAGGCGATTTCTTTTTTTTGAAGAAGTATGCTGTTATTTGATTGCACGACGACGGAACATTTGTCCAATTACATCACTTAGCACAAGTCCAGCTGCAATGGCTCCAGAGAGCATTAATGCCCGAACAGCGATTTCAACAGCCAGAGTATAGTCCTCTTCCACAAATTTACGCATAGCATCGTAAGCGAGACCACCCGGAACAAGCGGGATAATACCACCTACACTAAAAATAATAACCGGCATTTTGAAGGATCGCGCAAAAAATTGGCTGACGATGCCCACTATTACACTAGCTGCAAACGTAGCTACAACAGGCCCGAACTCTACATTAAGAAGCACATACACCATCCAGCCCACCATTCCGGCAAAACCACACTGTAGTAGTGAGCGCTTAGGCGCATTAAATAGAATACAGAAGGTTGCCGCGGCGATAAAACTGGTTATAAGTTGCAAAATCATGAAGGGCTAACCTCTTTCACATGGATATTAAAATAGTGATAGTACAAGCCCGATACCTGTACCGATCGCAAATGCAGTTAGAAAGGCATCTGCTCCCTTGGATATGCCTGAGACCAGATGACCGGCCATCAGATCACGAACGGCATTTGTAATGAGTAGTCCGGGTACTAGAGGCATAACGGAGCCGATAATGATTTTGTCCATTTCTTGACCAATCCCCAGCTTTACAGAACAGAAGGCTAGAAGTCCGATCAGGAAGGAAGCAGAAAACTCTGCGAAGAATTTAGTCTGCACTAAACGATGCAGATAAATGACCGCAGCGAAGCCCAGTCCGGAAATCGGCAAGGCGGGGAGAGCATCCCACAAACTGCCTTTAAACATAACGGTGAAGCAAGCACCAGTAAGGGCGGCTGCTAAGATCTGCAGCCATACGGGATAGACAGGTGAGGCTTCATCGACTTCTCCTAATTTTGCACGAGCTTCCTCAGCTGTAATCTGACGTTCGCTTAGACGCCGAGAAATGTCATTGACCTCCGATACCTTCTGCAGATCTGTTGTTCGCTCCGCAATTCTGTATAACTTAACAGGTTCTATTCTATTTGTGGTGAACATAATAACGGTTGGCGTCACATAGCTATGTGCTCCTGGGAACCCGAGGGATCCTGCCATTCGTGTCATCGTATCTTCAACTCTGGATGTTTCTGCACCATTCTGCAGCATGATCTTGCCAGCAAGAAGACAGAGATCAACGATTTCATAATACGTAGTGTTAGTGTTGCTCGTGCTATCCAACTTCTCCGGTCCTCCTCTGGAATGTGATTATCTATGTTTACATATTTCGATTGTCGCTTCATCTACGTGAAAATAACAACCCCAATATAGCATTATAAACGATATGGTGTGTATTTTAATATAGTTTTTATTTATAGTGTCCGCCGATCTTTCCAGATCTGTCCTTAAGCTGCCCGGCATCTGTAAAAGAAGCTGCTCGCCCAATGATCGTCTCCCCATATTTATTCTTGAGGGCATCGGTCGCACGTTCGAGTTCACGATAGCGAGGGCGAGACTCAAATAGGGTTAGCTGGTACTGGCTTTCGTCAGATAGATTGGACAGGCTTAAGTGGATTCTACGCACAGGCTGACCGTCCCAGTGGAGCTTGAAGAGAGAAAGAGCTGCCTCATATACAAGCAGGGTGGCATTTGTAGGATCGCTCATTGTAGTTTGTCTTGAGAAGCCTGTGGGGTCATCAAAGCTGGCACCTTGGCAGCCGATAGACACGACTGCACCATGTACTTTCAATTTGCGGCAACGTCTACATACAAGCTCAGATAGCTCAAGAATGATGGTCTTAATATCTTGCAGCTTATAGTAATCCCTTGGAAGCGTCATTTGGTGCCCGACACTCTTGGGTGCGACTTCATAGGTGCTTGGGCTCACGGGGCTGTCATCGATGCCATTGGCTATCCGCCAATATAGCTCGGCGTCGATATCACATTTTTTGTGGAATTTCTCCCTCATGCGCCATTTCAGCTCGCTTAGCGGCATCTGTGCCAAATGTCCAATTGTCGTAATACCCATGCTTTGGAAATGGGCGGACATGCGGCGACCTACCATGAACAGCTCGCTAATGGGGAGAGGCCAGAGCACATTCGGAAGCTCCTCGTTAGCGAGGGTGAATATACCATCCGCGTTCTTCTTGGCCCACAGGTCGCAAGCCATTTTGGCGGTAACCTTGGAATATCCAATGCCGATGCGCGCACGCACACCTGTGTTTCTACGAATTAGATCCTGAATGGCGGTAGCGATCTCCCTTGGACTGCCAAATAAGCTGAGGCTACCGCTGATATCAATAAACTGTTCATCGATAGAATAAGGTTCTACCTGGTCGCTAAACTTACGTAGAATATCTGTGATTTGAGAGGAGACATCGATATATTGCTGCATATGTGGTCTGACCACGATGACTTCGGGGCATTTTGCCAGCGCTTCCTTCAACGTCTCAGCGGTAGTAATGCCATAGGATTTGGCTATAGGGCAGGCAGCCAGCACAATACCGCTCCGTCTAGCTGGGTCTCCAGCAACGATCAGCGGCTTATTGCTGTACTGCGGATTAGAGGCTTTTTCCACAGAGGCATAGAAGCTTTGGCAATCAGATAGCATAATGACACGCTCTTTATTCATAGGTTCACACGCTCCAGGTGAGGTAGAGATACCTTATATTTTTTCTCCTTATTATAATACGAACGTATGATCGTGTGTATTCTTATTTATTTCCATTTATTTCGTCTCAAGTGTGCATAGACCCGTAGCCACGCCCCCAGAGATAATCGTGAGGATGGAGTGGAAGAAGGTTTCCTTGGAAATCAGGAGTCCTCCCGCGCCGATAATCATAAAGTCGGTCAAAAAAATGATGAATCCAAGGTTCAGCGGGACATACCTTTTTATAAATTGAGCGAGCAGATCGGTGCCCCCCGTACTTGCTTTAAACCGCAGCATAATCCCAAGTCCCGTTCCCATCAAAAAACCGCCAATAATGGCGCTAGAAATGGAACCAAACTCAAAATAATATAGAAAGTGATATTGGAAAGGACCGAGAAGCTCGATCAGAAATGATGAGATCAATAGGCCGAGTACACTGTTGTAAAAGATATCGCGTTCCTTTAACCAAGCGAGCAGAAAGATAGGAAAGCTGCAGAGAATTATAGCTACGCCAATTTTAGCGCCGGATAAATAATTAATAATGAGGGCTATCCCTATTATTCCCCCATCCAAGATTTTATATGGTACGAGAAAAAAATTAGTTCCCGCAGCAACGAGTAAGCTTCCTAAAAGTATGATAAGGTATCTTAATGGCCGCATATTTAACATCTCCACATTAAAGGCATGTCTATAAATATGCTTGTCACTTCCAAAAAATTGCAGTTGAACAAAAAAACCTGATTATGAATCAGGGTTAAAAAGTCTTATATTACATAGTGTGTGAGGGATAGCCGGTTCCTAACGCTCAAAAGACACCAAGTAACTAAGCGTAAACAATTCAGAAATGAAAGTATGAATGTTACTGTATGGAGGAATTAGCACGTGTCCAATAATCGGAGACGTGCTGCTTGTGTTTTTAACGGGAGTAACGCTTGCGAAAGCGAAGCGGAGAGATTCCGATCTGCTGAGCAAATCGACGCGAGAAGTAGGCGGCACTCTCGAAGCCGGTACGTTCTGCGATTCCGGCTATAGAAAGCTCAGTCTTAAGCAGCAATAGCTTAGCCTGTTCCAAACGGTAATCCGTCAAATACTCCATCGGAGTCAGCCCATATACTCGTTTCATGCAGCGAGTAAGGTAGTTATAGTGAAAATGCAGTGCGTCCGCTAGTGAGGCATTGGAGAGAGGCTCCGCATAATGATTACGGATATAAGTCTCCGTCTGCTCTGCGATTTCCACCGCGTGACTTTCTGAAGTATCATGCTGTGCCAGATCCATCATCCGCAGTATTTCTTCAAATATCCGTTGCTGCTGCCAAACTGCGCTGGAACGCCGGCCCGTAGACAGCTGTAATAGCATCTCGGCTTGTCCACTCCGTTCAAAAGGGTCAGGGAGGGGACCGAACTGTGGCACTCGAATGGTATACGGATGAGTAAGAAACTGCCGAAAATGTGTTTCACGGTTGATATACACGGGTCCACCCTCAGAGCTAGACCAATCTGCAAGGGTATGAAAATGAATCCATATAAATGAAGTGGTCTCATCACATGGCTTAACGGAGTAATGATAGCGATCGGGCAGCAATAGCAGTGTATGTCCCGCCGAAACCTCCCATTGATTATGGTCCTCCCCGATAAATAGACAGCCTTGTTCTACAATAAGTAGATCAAACACCCCAATATGGCTTCTATTTGGATGCTGATCCCCGGGTTGATAAACCGTGCGATTGCATTCTAGAAAATAAGGAAATGGCGGCGCAGCGAAATGTATAAATGAAAGGCCCATTTTGTAATTATCCCTCCTTTCTAAAGTGTGAAATAGTACAAAAAAGGGGTTGCTTCTGATCGTATTTTTAATCTATTCTACCCCCTATAATTATTATTAGCGAGTATGAAATAAGACTGAGGGGAAGATGAAGATGAACAAAATTATACAGGATCAAGAAGTTGTAAAAGATCAAACTGTTACCATTCAAGATGATTTCTGGGGCGGATACATTAGGCTGGTCCAGAACGTTGTTATCCCCTATCAATATGAGGCATTGCACGATAGAGCACTGGGAGCTGAACCCAGTCATGCCATTGCTAATTTTGAGATTGCTGCGGGCCGGAAGACTGGCGAGTTTTACGGCTGGGTATTTCAAGATAGTGATGTGGCTAAGTGGCTGGAGGCTGTTGGTTATTCCTTAAGCATTACACGTGATCCTGAGCTAGAGCGTCAAGCGGATGAAGTGATTGACCTCGTTGGCGAGGCGCAGCAGGAAGATGGATACTTAAATACTTATTTTACGATAAAAGAACCGGGTAAGCGCTGGACCAATTTGAACGATTGTCATGAGCTGTACTGTGCTGGACATTTCATAGAAGCTGCCGTTTCTTATTATGAAGCTACTGGCAAAAGAAAACTGCTCGACATCATGTGCCGAATGGTTGATCATATCGATTCTGTGTTTGGACCGGAAGAAGGCAAAATGCAGGGCTATGATGGGCATCAGGAGATTGAACTCGCGCTCGTTAAGCTGTATCGATTGACAGGTGAGGAACGATATTTGAAGCTCAGCAGCTTTTTTATTAATGAGCGAGGTCAACAGCCGAATTTCTTAAAGGAACAATGGGATAATCTGGGGAAGATCAATTTTTTCACAGGTCGGAAGGAGGATCTTGATTTAAAATATTACCAGAGTCATCTTCCAGTAAGAGAGCAGAAGGTGGCTGTAGGCCATGCTGTACGTGCGGTTTATATGTATACTGCTATGGCTGATCTTGCCGCTATTACTGGAGATGAATCACTACGTGAAGCATGCGAGAGACTGTGGAATAACATTACGAACAAGCAAATGTACATTACAGGCGGGATCGGCTCTACACATAGAGGGGAGGCGTTCACCTTCGATTATGATCTGCCTAACGATTCGGTGTACGCAGAGACTTGTGCCTCTATTGGGTTGATCTTTTTTGCACAGCGTATGCTGAGAATATCACCGGATGCACGTTATGCCGATGTCATGGAGCGGGCGCTTTACAACAATGTACTGGGCTCGATGGCACAAGATGGCAAGCACTATTTTTATGTGAACCCACTGGAAGTATGGCCCCAGGCATGCAGTTGCAACCCGGAGAAACATCATGTGAAGTCTGAACGTCAAGGCTGGTTTGGCTGCGCCTGCTGCCCTCCGAATGTCGCGCGTCTACTTACTTCGCTCAATCAATATATTTACACGGTTCATGGCGATACACTCTATACGAATTTGTATATTGGAAGTAATCTGAACACTAAGCTGAGTGGAACGGATGTTACGATTCAGCAAGAGTGCAACTATCCATGGAAAGGTACAGTCTCGATGAAGATCAATCCGGCAGAGGAAGCGGAGTTCGGAATTGCTTTACGGATTCCATCGTGGAGTCTAGGAATGGAGTTCAGAGTCAATGGTGAAGCGCTGAACACTGCTGAGAACATCGAGCAGGGATACCTCGTTATTCGGAGAATGTGGAGAGCAGGAGACATAATCGAAGTGAATGACCCAATGGAGGCACATCGCATTTACGCTCATCCCAATTTGCGAGCAGATGCTCAAAAAGTAACGATTCAACGCGGACCGCTTGTGTATTGCCTTGAAAGTATCGATAATGGTGAGCCTTTAAGCTCTATTTCTTTAAAAGAAGACGGTGAACTCACGGCGAGTTTTGATGAGACTTTGCTTGGTGGCGCTGTTGTTGTCGAGGCAGATGGACTGCGTGTTGATCAAGAGAGCTGGAGTGGTGGACTTTACAGCAGAGAGAAAGCATCCCTTCAAGCCGTTAAGGTCAAAGCTGTTCCCTATTACTTGTGGGGCAATCGTGGCAGTGGTGAAATGAAGGTATGGATTCCGGAAGGTAGTATGTGAGTTATGGGACAGGCAAAGTAATTTAAGGTTTAGGATAGCAGGGATTTACGCTTTATTGTATGCTATATTTGATCGGGACAAGGTAGCTGATCATTTTACAGAAAATATTGGAGGCATCACAATGAGCAAACGTTATCGAATTACACGAGCTATGCAAAATGATGGAGGTTCAACACAAACGATATCTTTAGAAGAGTGCAAGCAGTATTTCGCATCCAAACCTGATTTCACCTATACATCAGTTTATACAGTAGCAGGCGCCACTACGATGTCCATTGAGGGAGATTTCTTTATGTGGAGCTTTGGTGATACTACAATCCCATTTAGGCATTATCAAGGGGATATTTACGTTTCTGGAAATAATGAAGCTGTGATCCCGAGAATGCTTGAGGTTGCGAGTGATTTAAGAGCAGATGTTGTGGAAGGGTAAAAAAAAAAGACCCCTGAAGAGTTCAGGAGTCATCCAGCGTTAATTATAGATCCGCCCAATCGTTCAAGTGAACGGTTGAGCGGATTTTTTTAACCCAGTTCTACAACTACTTGGTGTACTGCACCGTCTCCAACTGGAGCAATGATGTTACCTTCTACAGCTGTGCCATCCAGGGTAAGACTAACTACACCTTTGGAGACATGGTTCGGGTTCTTGATTTGAATCACATAAGTATCTCCACGGAAGACACGTGTGATTTCAAAGCTATCCCATTCAGTAGGAATACAAGGATCGATCTTCAGACCATTGAAATCCGCTTGGATGCCAAGGATCGATTGAGTGATGGCTACATAGTTCCAAGCAGCAGTACCAGTCAACCAGGAGTTTTTAGCTTCCCCGTGACGAACGGCATCTTTACCTGCGATCATTTGGGAGTAGACATAAGGCTCTGTGCGGTGAATTTCGCTGATATCCTCCAGGTAAGCAGGAGCAATTTTTGCGTAAATTTCAAACGCTCTGTCGCCATGTCCAAGTACAGTTTCAGCGATCATGATCCAAGGGTTATTATGGCAGAAAATACCGGCATTTTCTTTGTAGCCCGGAGGGTACGTAGAAATTTCACCCAGGTTCAGATAGTACTTGGAATACGGTGGCTGTTGCAATACGATACCGTATTTAGTATCCAAATGCTCTTGTACGGATGATAGAGCTTTTTCAGCTTGACCATTTTCCACACCGATACCGGCCATTACGCAGATCCCTTGTGGTTCGATGAAGATTTTACCTTCTTCATTTTCTTTGGAACCGATCTTGTCGCCATAGTGATCATAAGCACGCAGGAACCAATCGCCATCGAAGCCGTGCGTCAATGTGATTTCTTTCATGTTGTCAATCTTAGCTTCTGCATCCACAGCTACATCGTTAAGTCCGCGCATCCGGCAGATTTCAGCATAGTCCGGTCCAACGAAGACGAACAGACCCGCGATAAATACAGATTCCGCAACGCGACCTTCGATGTTGGCAGTGGTTTGGAAAGATTCACCCGGCTCAGTAGAGAAGCAGTTGAGGTTCAAGCAGTCATTCCAGTCTGCGCGCCCGATCAGCGGCAAGCCGTGAGGTCCGAGATTGTTAGTTACATGCTCGAAGGAACGTTTCAAGTGCTCAAACAGCGTAGCGGTGTTATTCGGATTACTGTCAAAAGGAACCTGCTCATCAAGAATCGAGGTATCGCCAGTTTCTTTAATGTAAGCAGCCGTTCCAAGGATCAACCAAAGCGGATCATCGTTAAAGCCGGTGCCGACTTCGTTGTTACCTTTTTTAGTAAGCGGTTGGTATTGGTGATAGGCACTGCCATCTTCAAATTGTGTAGCCGCAATATCGAGAATACGTTCTTTAGCACGTTCAGGAATTTGATGAACAAATCCGAGCAAGTCTTGGTTAGAATCACGGAAGCCCATACCACGGCCAATACCGGATTCAAAGTAGGAAGCAGAACGGGACATGTTGAAGGTAACCATACATTGATATGGATTCCAGATGTTAACCATGCGATCCAGTTTCTCGTCGCCGCTTTGGATTTGATATTTAGATAGCAGGTTATCCCAGTGAGCAGCAAGTGCAGCGAGTGCAGCGTCTACTTGTGCATCTGTAGCAAATTGCGCGATCATAGCTTCTGCTGGTTTTTTGTTGATTACATTCAGGGATTCCCATTTATCTTCTTCAGGGTTCTCGATGTAGCCGAGTACAAAGATGAAGCTTTGTTCTTCACCTGGTTCAAGCGTAATGTTAAGTGCGTGTGATCCGATAGGGGACCAGCCGCTAGCTACGGAGTTAGTAGGTTCGCCTGCAACTACAGCTTGTGGGCTTTCCAGACCGTTGTACATCCCTACGAAAGCTTCACGATCAGTATCGAAACCAGCGATTTCTTTATTTACGGAGTAGAAAGCATAGTGATTTCTGCGCTCACGATATTCAGTTTTGTGATAGATAACGGAATCCTTCACTTCAACCTCACCGGTGCTGAGATTGCGTTGGAAGTTAGTCATATCATCTTGTGCATTCCAGAGACAGAACTCTGCAAAAGAGAACAGTTTCACGGATTTTTTAGCAGAGCTCGTGTTCTTCACTACAAGACGATGTACTTCAGCATTATGACCCATAGGGACAAAAGCAAGCTGGTTCACAGAAATTCCGTTCCGTTCGCCAGTAATGGAAGTGTAGCCAAGACCGTGACGGCATTCATAGAAGTCGAGATCACGTTTTACTGGCATCCAGCCTGGGGTCCAGAAATCACCATCGTCATAAAGATAGTAGTAGCGGCCGCCGGTATCCAGTGGGATATTGTTATAACGGTAACGGGTCAATCTTCTGAGACGAGCGTCCCTATAGAAGGTGTAGCCACCAGCTGTATTGGAAATAAGTCCGAAAAATTGCTCATTACCAAGATAGTTAATCCAAGGGTAAGGGGTTTTAGGTGTGTTAATTACATACTCTTTTCGAGTGTCGTCAAAGGTTCCGAATTTCATGTGAGAAAGTCTCCTTTCGATTGTGAACGCGCGTTTATAAGTTTCAGAAAAAATTCCCTCGAGGGAAGGGAGTTTTTTCAATGCTTTTAAGCAAGACAATTAAAGCAGTAGTTTCGATACCGAATCAAATAGCAGCTTCACGGAAAAATATGTAGATTTCTTCAGCGAAGGATTGATCTTAAGCTATTTCTTCGGCGGTTGACAGGAATCTCTCTCCACTAAACGAGCTGGAAAGCTGATCGTGCTAAACGTCGGCTGCTGTGAATCACACAGCTCGATTACTTTTTCAACTGCAGCCTTAGACATTTCATAGATTGGCAAGCGTACAGAGGTCAGCTTAGGCTGAATACGGGATGCTAGCTGAATGTCATCAAATCCAACCATGGAGAGATCTTCAGGGACAATGATTCCGTGTTCGGAGAACGCTTCCATCGCTGATATAGCCATATCATCGTTGGAGGAGAAGAAGGCCGTTGGCAAAGGTTCTCCAGAAGCAAGGAGCTTCTTAACCTCTTCGTAAGCAGTCTCTTTCAGAAAATCACCTTTCAGAATAAATCTCTCATTTACAGGCAGGCCATGTTTCTTCAGCGTATCTTCATAAGCCGTATAACGCTCTCGTCCAGAGTACGTATTCATTTGCCCACAGATGATGCCAATCTCTTGATGACCCAGAGAGATCAAATATTCAATCGCTTCTGTGGTGCCCTCGTAATCTTTGGAGTTCACAATGGCCAGATGATTGCGGTCAAGATGCTCCGACATAATCTCAGAAATATCATAATCAATTAATACGAGAGGAGAGTCGAGCCCTACCATTTCTCGGACGATATTAATATCCTTCTGAGTGCCGACAATGATACCGCCGTCAATCCGTTTTTGAAGAAAAGCTTGCTTTACCTTGATGAAATCGTCGGGAGAGTAAACTGTATGAATCAGTACATAACATCCGCGGGCATTCGAGGTGTCGACTACGGCATCAACGAATGGAGCAAAGTAATTATTCTGATAAATTCGGGTAGTATTCTCCTTCTCGTTCATACTGATGGCGAAGAGTCCGATCGTATCGGTCTTCTTACCGGCTAAAGCCCTTGCAAAGCTGTTCGGTTCGTACTGATGTTGCTCAATCACCCGCAGCACTTTGGCCCGGGTCTCTTCAGGGACGTTGGAATAATTGTTGATCACGCGGGATACCGTACTTCGGGAAACCCCGGCCAACTTAGCTATATCTTCGCTGCGCATGTTTCCCCTCTTTTCATAAACGCGCGTTTATGAGTTTATTGTAAGCGAAAGCATTGTATAAATCAATCGTAAATAATAAGAAATTTGTGAAGAAGGGAAGAAACTAGTTAATAGTTTGTATAAGATTTTTGCAGAGAAAGTGCATTGAAAGCTATAAAAGTCATGCTACTATTGTGATAATGATTATTGAGAATGATAATCAATGAAAATATAGCACTGGAGTGAAGGGATAATGGTAAGATGGGGTCGGAAGTTTTTATGGTCAGCAGTACTTATTATGGCATTGACCGCGCTGACGGCATGCGGAACGAATAGCAATACTACGAAAGATAATGTTGCTAAAACACAGAATGCAGAGGAATCAACCTCAGCTAGCAGCACACCGAGCGAAGGAAGTGGAAATGCTTCGGAAGAGGTTGCAACTCGGACGATTACAGGGGAATTCGGAGATGTTGAGATTCCAGTCAACCCTAAACGGGTGGCCGGGATTTACCTTGAAGATTATTTGAAGGCATTGGGGATTACCCCGGTGGTTCAGTGGTATCATCCAAGCTGGGGCAAACAGGATTACTTAAATCTCGATGTGCCAGAATTTGATATCACCGGAAGCTTGGAAGCGTTGTTGGAGAAAGACCCTGACTTGATTATTGCGGACGGAGGCGCGGATGCGGCGAGGTATGAACAATATTCCAAGATAGCACCAACGTATCGTCTCCCTGAGGCGGCGCTGCAGGACTCAAGACAAGTGCTTACAGCGATTGCAGATGCGCTCGGTATTCCGGAGAAGGCTGAGGCTGTGCTCGCCGAGTATGATCAGAAAGTGGCAGATGGAAAAGCTAAACTGCAACAGGCTCTGGGGCAAGAAAAAGTAGCAGTGATCCGGCTCAACGTAGCGGATAAGACCTTTGCTTTGTTCGGTGTTAAAAACCGTTTTATCGGTGTGATTTATTCTCAATTTGGCCTGACACCCGTGCCTATGGCTGCAGAAATGACCGAATATCAATCTATTATTTCCGAAGAACTTATTCCTCAGCTTGAAGCGGATCATATCATCGTATTCCCTGACAACGGGGGCTGGGATACTGAAGGTAATCAGGAAGCGATCCAAATTCTTGATGGGCCGCTGTGGAAGAGCCTGCCCGCAGTGAAGAACGGGAATGTTTATAGAATGGAACGTTCCCACTGGCAGACTGGTGCCATCACGGCCAATTCGATGAAGCTTGATGACCTGCTGGAAGCTATGGTGAAATAAATGGCAGCCGCCTTGAAGGAATAGCAAAAATAAGGTCTATCAGCACCCTTGATAGACCTTATTTTTTGTTTTACACTGAAGTGAATGAAAATGGTTCTCAATTGGGGGCGGGAGAATGGCAAAAGATTTGCAAGACAGCCATAGAAGGAAGCTATTCTATAGCTTGATAAATATAGAAACCCAATCCCTGTCAGGAAGCGGACAGAGTGAGGTGTTTCAGGATCATACACTACTCATTGTATCGGAAGGACAGGGGTATGTTGAGGCTGAGTTGAGGCAGTTTCCACTGGAAAAAGGTACTGGGTTCTTGTTCGAACCAGGGTTATTAAGCAAAATCAATGCCGAGGAGCGGGGGCTTAGCTTTTATCGGCTTACTTTTGAAATCATCGAAACCGGGGAAAACAGGCAGAGTGAAATAGAAGGAAGGACTAAAGAGGACATCCTTCGATCTGGTTTGTTAAGCTGTAGACCCTTTTCACAATGTAAATTACTGCTAGAGGCTATCTACCATAGCCGTAGAAGCACAGATGAGATCGAATGGTTCGCAGGCCATACGCGCTTTCAGGAGCTGCTACTGCTAATCATGCGTGCAAATTCCTCTTTCGTTCAGGTCACGGGTGATCATGAGGCAATACAGCGTTCCATTCACTATATGGAGGAGCATTATAACCAAGCCGTAACCGTTGATCAGTTGGCTGAAGTTGCAGGTATTACACGTGCGCGTTACACACAAACATTTAAAGAGGTGACAGGGAGGGTTCCCTTGGAGCATTTGAACGGGCTTCGTATCGAAAGAGCGCAGCAGCAGCTACTGCTGACGAATGACCGTATGCATGATATCGCGGTATCCGTCGGATATAGTAATGAGTATTATTTTAATCGGCGTTTTAAAAGATCGGTGGGTGTTACTCCAGGCCAATACAGAAGCTTCCATCAGGATGGATTGAGGGTGTTTGCTCCTTTTTTGGAAGATTATCTATTGGCTCTGGATATTACGCCTGTGGCGCAATATTCTCACGCCGAGTGGGGGAAACAAGAGTACTTGGCTCTCCACAATGTGCCTGAGGTAGATATTTCGACTCGTAATTGGCAGGAGCTCTCCCGGTATACGCCCGAATTGATCTTGCTGGATAATGGCTTTCATCGTTGGCATCTGGAGGAGTGCAGCCGGATCGCTCCGTTGTTCAAGCTACCTGTTCATCAAGAGGATTGGCGTGCCACTTTGTATTCCGCAGCAGCCGTCTTTGGCAGAACGGAACGTGTCCAGGAAGTGATCGACAATTATGAACATCAGGCACAGCAAGCCAAGCAGCTGCTTACCCGTTCCGTCCATAGTCAGACCATAGCTTGTTTAAGAATCTCAGTCTACGGAATCACTCTTTATGGATGTGAGCATTTGGGGTATACAGGAAGTGTGCTTCATCATGATTTGGGCTTGCAACCCCATAGCTTGGTTCGGAAGTTGACCCGTGGAAAGAATCGGGTGAACCTGACAAAAGAAGAGCTTGCCAATCTGACTGCGGATCATTTGTTTATTATCTTTGATCAGCTTGAAGGGGGAGGAAGGGAACTGCTGGATACACAACTCTGGCGCAACTTACCTGCTGTACGTAACGGCAGCGTATATGAGGTGGATTTCATGGCCTGGATGAATTACGGCGTATTGTCGCATCAGCGTAAGATTGAGGATGTATTAAGAGCGTTAGGATAAGTCAGAAACTAGACCAGATAAAAAAGAGGACAATAAGTGCCACTATACTGCTGACGCGGGTCATTAATAAATAAGCCTCACTCGGCTCAACGTCACCTTTGACCATCCATCCGTATCTCATGTACCATCCGAATCGTGGGAAAAAGATGTTAAGTAGCGCTAACAGAACAAAGAGGAAAATAAAAAAGCCCATGATTTATCACTCCTTTATGTAATGTATACGCGAAACTGTGTGGAGGGTGTCCCGATTCATGTGTGAGTTTCCATATATTTATTTAAGCTTATGCAATATAGACTGATAAAAAATGAAAATTGCTTAAGGAGCGGATAAATCGTATGGAACACACAGGTCTTTTTTTCGGAGGGGGAGTAGGTGTTTTGTTCTTTTTAATTTGGTTGATATCAATTGGCTTGGGAATCTACTTCTTCGTTCTGCTAGTAAAATTGGCACGTAGAGGAATAGTGGCTTTAGATTTATACATCTACGCTAAAAATCGTGAAATACGTACTCGTTATGAGTCGGTTCCAGACAGGTCAGAGGAAATTTAAGGCCATTAAATGATTAATGATACTTAAAGTATGAGATACCCTAGCTACCTTAACAGGTAGTTGGGGTATTTTTTGTGGAAATATTCAGGACTATGCTATCGATGAGGTATGTTTAGCGGTGTACTGTTGTGTTTACATAAAAAAGAGTTCGTTAAATAAAAAATGGTTTTCTAAAAATAAAGGAGGAATTGATCGATGTCTAACCAATATACGATGCAAGATCCTACCACTCAGTACACCAAGGCAGGACCTGAATTTCAACAGCAGCAACAAGAGCCGGGGCTTCAGAAGAAGATGAATCCCGTGCCTGATACAGGTGAAGATACCTATCAAGGCACCGGACGTCTGACTGGACGAAAAGCGATTGTTACAGGGGCAGACAGCGGGATAGGCCGAGCTGTTGCGATTGCTTTTGCTCGTGAAGGCGCAGATGTTGTCTTATCCTATATGCCGGAGGAAGAAGAGGATGCAAAGCAGGTTCTCAAGCTGGTGCAGGAAGCAGGACGAACCGCAATCGCCATCCCAGGTGATCTTAAGGACGAGGAGTACTGTGAACAGCTCGTCGATACTGCGGTCAAGCAACTGGGTGGGATTGATATTTTAGCCAATGTAGCGGGCAAACAGCAATTCGTCCCCGATATTGCTGATCTTACTACGAAGCATTTTGACGATACATTTAAGACGAATGTGTATGCCATGTTCTGGCTGTGTAAAGCGGCAGTGAAACATATGCAACCGGGTAGCACCATCATCAACACTTCTTCCATTCAAGCCTATAACCCTTCGCCGATCCTATTGGACTACGCGACGACCAAGGCTGCGATCAATACATTCAGTAAATCTCTCGCTCAGCAAGTCGCTGATAAGGGCATTCGAGTTAATGTAGTGGCACCAGGTCCCGTATGGACACCTCTTCAGGTGGTGGGTGGGCAACCAGAGGAAGTGCTGAAGGAGTTCGGCGCGAGCACACCACTAGGCCGTCCGGGACAGCCTGCAGAGATGGCTCCGGCATATGTATTTCTTGCTAGCCAGGAATCGAGCTATATAAGTGGCGAAACGCTAAATGCCAATGGCGGAACTCCAACCCCATAGAATATTTAGTGGGATGTTGCTATTGTAAATACGGAAATTATTCAAAAGTACCCTACTAATTATAGCTGTGGGGTGCTTTTGTTTTTATATAGAGAAAGGTGTATTATAGAATTTAATACTTTTTATCCCATTTTTTTATAGAATATGATCTAGAACTGATCAAGAAATGTCGAATACATAGATTTCCTGCGATTACCCAAGAAATATTTGAGTTGGTACAAGGTTTAGAGTTTAGTGTAGACCATAGAAAGAATTAGGAGCTGTATTATGTGTAAAAAGAAACTAGCAATACTCATTTTTTCCTTTGTTCTGATCATGGCGTGTTTTTCATCAGGAGCAGTCTTTGCGGATAAAGGAAACGGAGCTGCAATGGAAAGTGAAACAAAGGAAAGGCTGATGGAAAAGTATGATCTTGTAGAGCCTGAACTTACAAATCCAAAATCACTTTGGAGCCAAAGCGATTTTGGAGTCAGTAACCCTATTGCTATATTTGTAGGTATCAGTAGGTTATATCTGAATCCATATGTTTTTGCTGCGCAAGAAATGATTAATCATTTGATTGACCGAAGCCGTCCACATTAATGACCCATGAGAGGGTCATTTTTTAATAAGAGATAAATTAATCGCTCGTTATTTGTATATCTTTCAAAATATAATCCCAGCTATCATAATCGTTCATATCATCAGGAAATTCTAACACACAAATATGATTAATATTCCAATGGATTTCTCGTACTGATGTTAATTCACGAACGGGATAAAGGATAAGGACAGTGAATTCGTTCGGCTTTAATATATCAGACAAAATCGCTTGTAGCTCTACAGCCTGTTCGTATGTGGCGAACCATCTAATGAATAGAATTTTTTTACTGCTTAGTAATTTGTCCCAAAATCTCTTAATTCGTAAATCCAGCTTTGCTTTATAAGATGGATAGGTCGTAGACCAATGTTTACCTAAGGTGATAGGAAAATCATGTACCGAGATAATGTTATAAAAGGTATCCTGAATAAAATACGATTTCACTAACGTATTCTTGTTTCCATTAGGATAAGCGGGCACTCCATCCTCTAGAAAAAAATGTGTCTCTTCGAGCATTTGCAGATTTGTTAACTCCATAAAATTCTGAAATCTATTTTTATAAAGTCTGTTTACATCAGTTAATGAATAAGAAATCATCCAGTCGAGAGGCATGGAGAATGTTCTCAAGTTATTTCTTTGCATATTTATAGCAGGAGCACAAGACATACCTAAGCTTACGATTAAATCATAGCTCTTCTTTACATCTTGTAAGTTCATGGACTCACCTAATTTCGATCAGATTCAGGTTCTATTCAACGTTAAAAAAGAGCAGCAACTTAGCTGCCCTCTGAAAATATTAATGGCGTTGTAACAGCAAATAGCCGCTAATCCTTGAAGTTTTTTTACGAAACACCACTTTAAAACCTATGTCATTATCTAATAAACAAGCTAAGGCGGTGTCAAGTAGCCCGTTGGGTCTTAAGCTAGGTCGACAAGGCTCAGCATTTCCAATGATGCGGACAGAAATAATCCTACGTGCAGAGCCACGAACCAAAGGATTTCTGCTCCAAGTGATCAATACCAAATCAGGTTGACGAGTTGCCATTCTGATCCACCCCTTTCTATTAAGCTTCTCTATATAAAATGCACAATAGATTGTAATGTGCTAAACAGAAGCGGAGTGCTATTTTGATCAGCGGTGGGAATTAAAGAGTTACACTTGTTTAATTTAGGTTTTCAGAATACAATAAAGTAAATTTATGGATGTTCGAATAGCGTAAACGTAGATGACCACAAGGGAGCATATATTCATAACACCTTACGACTGAGCAAGTATTTGATCAATGATCAAATACTTTTTTATTTTCGTTTATAAGAAGCTAAATAGGGGGACACGATGAAGATAGGGAAACCGATTAGAAAGAAGGTATACGGATTTATTTTGCAAGACAATGAAGTTGGAGAAAAGACCTTATTAGTTTATCTTAATGTACCAGAAGTACCCTTTAGATTAGTAGGTGGTAATGTCGATGCCGGGGAAACAGAAGAAGAAGCCTTATTCAGGGAAATTCAAGAAGAAAGTGGACTTAAACAATTTAAATTAGTAAAGAAAATAGGAACACAATATTATTATAAGGATTATATAGATGCAAATGTTGAAAGACATGACTACCTTCTGATTCCAGAAACAAGATTACCTGAAAAGTGGAGATTCACTGGAGAGGGTGAAGGAGAGGACTGTGGAACTGTTTTTAACTACCAGTGGATAAAACAAGATGAAATATACTTATTAGATAAAGAATTTAGAGAATATATGTCGGAAAAATACATACAAGAATTGTTCGGCAATGGATAGGAGGTAACTATCATGTCCATTATATGATTCTTACTCTGAGGTGATAGATATGAATAATCGTAAAATCTTCTCTTTTCTTCCTTTGATCATTTTTTTATTTATAATATGGTACCTTTTGATGGCAGGTACATCTGCTGTTGTTAATGTAGTGTCAGTAGATAAAAGAGAAATAGTAGTACAAAATATGAGCGGTGATCAAACTACAGTCACAATCCCAAAAGGAATATTTAAGTTGATTAATATAAATGAGGAGTACTTTGTTTCCTATAATAGTAGAATAGGGCAAAAACCTTTTTTAACTTCAATAGAACCAAGTGCTAAATGATTATTGGAAGCAGATTTAACAATAGAACTTATGAATAAAATGGCTGATATATAAAGCATAAAATTGGTGGGATTACTTTGCGTGTAGTAAAGCATATCATGTTATGGTTTGTTTCGACGATTTTATTCACCTTGGCCACTTTTGGATTAGAGCTATGGGAAGGAAATAAGATCAGTACGACTGAATACTATGGGTTTCAAAATATAGGGTTTGTTTTTATTTTCTTAGCATTTCTTTTTTCAGCCGTTCTTTACCCAATTATAATTTTTCCTTTCTCTTGGGTTGTTCGAATGGTTGCAAATCCTTTGATTACCCGCATAATGATATTGCTTCTGAGTGGTATCGGGGGATATGTTTTCTTTTACAAGGCATACGATGAACGCTTTATACAGGAATATCATTTGAATAGTAGTATAGCCATTATCCTTTTTGGTATTGCCGGTTCCATTTATGTCTTGGTGGATTATTATCTTGATCAGAGGAGTTGAATATATGAGCTATTTTGAAAGAGTTAATAAAATATCAAACATTTTATTTTGTGTTTTTGGATTGTTTTTTATTTTGACTATTATTTTCTTTTCTACTAGCAGCTTCTCAGAAATCTTGCGTTATAATTTCACAAATGACTTAAGAGGAGCAATGATTACAGTCATTTGTTTTATGATCTCTTTATTTTCACTTGTCCTGGGCACTACTTTGAAATGTCTTGTAAAAGACTCTGATGAAACGATCCAGCTTATCGCCACAAGAATAAAGTAGTTGTTGAAATCTCAGCATGTATAACAAATCCCTGCAACATTTGCTTATGATGAAACCATTATATTGGATATTCGTATTCCTATAAAATGATGTTGAAAGGTCGTGTGCGTGATGGATAATGGGTATTTTGTTGGATGGGGTACATTAGCATTAATAAATGCTGGGTTAGCACAAGGTAAAAATAGGAGTGGATTAAACTGGTTTTTAATTTCTTTGCTTTGTGGCCCATTGGCTACATTTTTTCTTGTAATATCGAGTAAGCTGCAAATTCATTAGCCCATTATATTTCGGGAGGGGATTTTTTGCTGAAAGCACTAAGGCTGTTCGGTATTCTATTTAGTGCAGCAACAATCATTCTGGCAATACTATTTTTCCGCGGTCAGGATCAAGCGATCATGTCTTGGACAATGATGGGGATGTGTGGAGCTCTGATTTTTAATGGAGGAGCTACCTATTTTAAAACTAAAGATAAAATGGCTGCTCTGTCTTCGATTGTTGGGATGGTACTCTTAATATTCTCGCTTACTAAATTTCCATTTTAATAAAATACCCCATCAACCTATAAAGGTCGGTGGGGCTTTTTTACGTTTTATTTCTTTTTCAATCAAGTTATAGTAGGTTGCTGCAGGCTATGCTTATTTCTTTTTCTTCTTTGTGGGTCCAATCTGGCGCCTTACTTTATTGTTCTCATCAACCTCAATAATATAAATGTCCTTCACTGTACCGGAAAGAGTAAACCATTCACGTAGAGCATCAGCTTCAGTCATTGGTCCCAATATTCGTTTTCCCCTATAACATATAAAAAACACTCCTACTCCTTAGTGAGTTTGCGAAAATGCAATAATCCTCAAAACGATACTCATTAACGATTTTCAGTAAGTCTCATTATTTTATATTAATGCTAAATTATAGGAGATGCAATATTGAGAGATTATTCCTGTTTAGTTCAAATAACGTTTATATAAGGAACCATAGGCATGATGCCCCATTATGAGAGATAAACGGTTCCAGATATAATTGATAATCATTATCAATGTTTGAGATGTAATTAACTTAAATAGATTGTGTAACGGATCGGAGTGAAATGTAAGATGAAGTTGGAAGATCATATTGCCGCATGGATTTATGCAGCCGTTAATGTGCTGGATATTCGACATGCTGTGATGGAGCCTGGGGATAAGCTGCAAGGCTATATATTGATTTTTCGTATTATTCCGATATCTAATCTTTTGATAAGCAGCTAGATTTTGTAGTTGAGAAGCTAGTGTCAACATATGAAAAAAATAGAAAGCTAGATGATAAAACAGCTGTTATCCCTAATTTAAGAGGGAAATCGTATTTCGGTCTGTTTTTACTCCTAGGAATATTGCTGCTGCTTTCAGTAGCGGCTTCTTTCTCTTTTGGCTCTGATTCCATGAGCCTGAAGATGGCATGGACAGCGATAGAATTGAAAGGATTGTAAACAGGCTTCCACGTATTTCATGTTGCAAAAGTGGGAAGGAAATTATATATCAGTAAAGCGGAATTTAGGAATTGGTTGGAGGGTAGAAGCGATGATATTTTCCCAGAGGATCACATGAACTGATACGAAAAGTAATCGCGATTCGTATCAAATTCGTCTCACAGGGGTTTTTAATAGAATGATAAGTGAATAGAAAACAAAAAAAGCCTTGAAATTCAAGGCTTTTCGATATAGGACGGATGGGGTTCGAACCCATGACCCCTACCCTGTCAAGATAGTGCTCTCCCGCTGAGCTACCGTCCTGCGACGAATTTCATAATACCATACGATAGAGTAGGATGGCAATTCTTTTTTTACAATCTATAGGTATGATAGTTTACATAGTCTTTAAAATAAAAAAGAAAAGGGGATGCCGCTCCATCCCCATGAGCCACGTCAGATAAAGAACGGGAGTAGAAATATATCGCTTATGCCGAAAAAAGGGATGCGTCGTGGAAAGAAGCGACGTCTTGGGAAAAAGCCAGGCCGGAAACCAAATTGTCTATACGCCGATTCGTGTGTAGGCATTCCGTTTAAACGTTCTACCATTTCGTTGCTAGGAACCGCAAGAGTAACATAGTTTTGATCTACATGGGCAATAAAGCCATCAAAGGACTGACCGTCAGTCGTTGTAATACCAACGTATTTGTTCATACAATTCCAACTGACCTGTTGATGTAAATTTGCATTTGTATCCATAAATAACCTCCTCAATTGAATAACCCTGATAACAGTCTATGGTTCGTAGCCTATAACGTTCACGGCGTTAGCCCATAGGGTAACCATAAAATTTGGGTTATTTTGTGTGAGGTGGTGGTTGTGTATTGGAGCGGAATCACTTTCTTCCCTTGAATAATAGTGAAAATTATCCATTATCTGTTTGTTTGACCTTGAAACGATTCTAAAAGTTGCGTCGTATACTTAGCCGAGTGCTTTTTTATGGAAATACTCCTTAAGCACTTATGATAAAATGGAGGGTAATGTACAGCAGTTAGATAAAAATTGAAAGAAAAAGGAGCTTGAGATCTTGCCGCAAAATGAGCAGAAAAAGAATTCTTCCACGCCATGGAAATGGTTGGGGGGCGGGGCGGCGATGCTCCTGTTTAAAGGAAAGGCGATTCTGTCTCTTCTGAAAATAGGTAAAATTGCCGGGCCGTTAATCTCAATGATGATTTCAATATGGGCTTATGCTTTGATTTACCCGTGGGGGTTTGCCGTGGGCTTTGTCCTGCTCTTGCTAGTCCATGAATTAGGACATGTAATAGCAGCGAAACGGATCGGGCTTCCAGTCAGCGCTCCACTGTTTATACCGTTTTTGGGAGCTTTAATTACAATGAAGAAACAGCCGCTGGATGCCCAGACAGAAGCTTATATTGCTTTTGGAGGTCCGATCTTAGGAACCATTGGGGCTACAGCCGTTTTTGGAGCGGCTTATTACATGGATAGTCCACTTCTCTATTCCTTGGCTTATATAGGTTTTTTACTTAATCTGATCAATCTGCTGCCGATTCACCCGCTTGACGGCGGCCGTATTGCAACCGCGGTGACGCGCTGGCTGTGGCTTGTGGGGCTCGTGGGTGGTTTAGCCATCATCATCTATATGCGTTCGATCTTGTTCTTTATTATTTGGGCGTTATTTGCTTACGATCTGTATAACAAATATGTGAAGAGACGCACTAACAATCGCCTTTATTCTGTAACGAAGAGTTTCTTAATTCCAGTAGAGCCACTTAGAGATGCAGGCTACATGATTCCAGGACCAGAGCATAGAAGAGATTTACCTTTTACTACTTACAGTGATTTGGAAAGACAGCAGTATGTAGGGGTGAGATGGGATCAACTGAACTACATTGGTAGAGCTACGCTTCCGCAGCAATGCATCATTGAAAAGGTACGTATCTCGCAGCTAGAGCCTGTGACCTTAGAGAATGGGCTTCATCTAAAGATGAATTGTGATATCAGCTATTCTGTCTATGAGAACGACAAGTATTACGATGTGCCGGCTAGCTCACGCTGGAAATACGGTATCGCTTATTTTGTATTAGCTGGCTTTTTGGGAGGAATGATGTACATGGTCCATGCCGTTGGAAATGTGAATCTATAAGGGTTAGAATCGGGCAATGAAGTGATCCAATGGTTTATAAAACTCATGAACCGTCAAAGCTGTAATGAGAATAACCGCAGTTGAACGGTGAAAGGAGTAAAACCATGCCTAAATTTTTGAAATGGGAAGTCAGCGTTTGTCTGCTGTTACTGATGGTCTTGGGAGGATGTTCCGAGGCGAAGCCAACAAAAATCATGGAAATCAAAGAAATGACTAACCTAGATGGAAAGCCAAAAGGTCAGTACCCTCCATTGTCACCAGTGATGCAAGACACATACAATCGTTCGATTCCTGAAGAAGTATATTCTGCAGATTAGAGTAGTGACAGAAGACGATTTCTCATGCTCAGGCTTTTCTTTCTAGTCGAATTTTTATATAATAGACAACTATCGTTGGATATATATAGAGAGAGGAGTTTGGGACTAACATGGCGGCAGAAATCTTACGGGTAACTACAGAGGAACAGCTTCAAATGGGGCTGGATATTCGTACCAAAGTATTTGTAGAGGAACAAATGGTACCGGCTGAGGAAGAAATTGATGAATACGATGTTATCGGTCCGAATGCGCACCATATTCTAATTATAGATGAAGGTGTACCTGTGGCTACAGGAAGATTGATTTATTACAAAGCAGGTACAGCCAAAATGCAGCGTATCGCCGTACTGAAAGATTATCGAGTCAAAGGATACGGACGTGTTCTGTTGCTAGCTATGGAAGAGCTTGCTCGGGAACTTGGACTGGAAGCTTCGATTCTTGATGCACAGTGCCAAGCTGAGAATTTCTACAAGAAGCTAGGATATGAAGTGATTTCAACGGAACCTTTTTATGACGCAGGTATTCTACATGTACGGATGCAGAAAACGCTTTAAGATTTGCACACATAATTTACCGTCTCATTACGCAAGCTAGGATGTGCCATATGATGGCAAATCCAAGTGCAAGGGGCGAGCTGAAGTGCCAAATAACGAACGCGAAAGTTTCGTAGCTGTACAGAAAAATGGAGACGGAGATTTAACCAGTTTCCAGACCTCTACAGGACGTGTCCTGGCGTATGACCAAGCGCTTCAAGAAGTACAGGCCGGAAATATTGCCGGAGTGAATGCTTTTAAAGGTAAAGACGGAGGAACTTATATTCGCGGCGACGCGGATGGGGATCCAACCAACAATTTGGATAATCTTCCGAGTTTCTCATAGTTCTAAAGGCAAAGACCGTACATACGTCATCGGACGTCAATGTACGGTCTTTTTTTAATCAAATCAGAGTTTATAAATTACATGCTGCTCAATAAACTCCATCTCTCCAGTAAGTCCGACGAATTGAGGTTGTTCATCGCTATAATGCATGAGCTTGATGATACGTCGAACATCTTCAGGTAAAGACATTAACTCCTCCAGCGTGGTGTGAACAACACCTGATCCACCAAGCTGACAGTCATGCAGAATCATTCGGATGCCGCGCTCACGGACAAGGCGTATAAGTAGATCCGGCTGAAAAGTCATATCCGCGCTGTAGAAAATCTCATTATTTATTAGAAGGGAATAGCTATCTTTGCCAGGAATATGCGGCGTATGTATGATCTCGAGCGTAAGAGAAGGAGCGAGCTTGTACGTAATTCCGGGTTTCATAGGTGTAACCTCGAAGATATCCGTCAGGGAGGCTACTGCATCTTTTTGATATAATCCACCCTTTAAGGTGTTGTTCCAAAGTGGCTCAACAAGCGTCTCTGGTAAATGTAATGTCATTGTTTTCCCGTATATGTGTTTTAGCGTAAGTGCTAGCTCTTCTAGACCTCCAACATGGTCCGCATGAATATGCGTAATTAGAGTAGCGTTAACGTCACGGAAGGATTTCCCGATGGTATGCATGGCAAGTGGGGCTGTAATCCCGCAATCAATCAGTAGGGTATAATCATCAGCTAGTAGCAAGCCATTATTGTTAAAATAGTTTTTAGCAAAAGCATTGCCAGTTCCTAGCATTTGTAGGCTCAGACTCATAAGAAAGTACCCTCCTGAAATCGCTGTTAGCTAATATATCAACTTTGAACAAGTACATAATATCATTTTTCGGAAGATGAATGAAATATTTACCTACAATTAGCGCAACTTGCTGAGACAAAGTAAGTATACATTAATAGCATGAATTATTTGGAGGGTTTCAAATGAATAGATGGAAAAAAGTCACTTTATGTGTGTTTGCTTTTTCCTTGATGGGTGGCTCCTTATTGTTCGCCGATTCTGTGAGTAAGAAAATCAGGGTATGGAACAACGGGACGGAAATTGTAGACGGCGGTTATTTGATTGATGGAAAAACATATATTCCCGCTAGAGAAGCGGGCGGGGTAGTGAATTGGGATGGATCTGGAAAAGTGACGATTCTTAAGCCTAATGTTCATATTGTTCTTTTTAAGGATAATACGGTCTTTGGTAACGTAAACGTAGGCAAGCTTAAGATTAAAATATTAACCCAGGTAGATAGCTTAACAGAAGAGGTTTCAGCTGTAAAAGTAGCCATAACGGACCCCTCTGGTAATGTTAAGGATATTCAGTCGCAGGAGCTTGAAGGCTCGCAGAAGGATAATTTCTGGTTTCCGACCTCGGAGTTTACTTATGATTTTAAAGAAACCGGCAAATATCGGGTAGGCTTCTACATGAAAGCTTCCAAAAATGCGGATTACGTTCTTGTGTCAGAAAAGGTAATTACAGCTCTTAATTAAGGGTTCTAAATTGACCTGAACTAATCTAACGTGGTAGTATACCAGATGTAGGATAATACAATTCAAAGTGAGGTATTACAATGAGCGATCACAAACATGAGCATGGTGAAGCATGCGGTTGCGGGCATGATCACGACCATGAGCACGAGGAGTTTGTGCTGACCTTGACGAACGAGCAGGGCGAAGATGTTGAAATGGTATTGGTTGAAACTTTCGACATCGGTGAGAAACTATACGCGCTGCTGTTAGAAAAGGAAAATCCTGAAGCGGATGGCATTATTCTGCGTATGGAAGAAGAAGACGAAGAAATGGTATTGTACAATATCGAAGATGAAGAAGAATGGAAAGCTGTTGAAGAAGCTTACAACAATCTGCTTGCTCAGCAAGAATAGATTTTAGCGACTAAATTAAGCTGTTCTATTGTGTATATGACAGTTGATGTTTATATACAGAAACCCGATACTTATTATGGTATCGGGTTTTTGTATAAATGAATGAAGTTTTTTAGGAAAATGATGGATCTTAGGAAATAGGATCGGCTTCTACAATCACTTTTATGTTCGTGATGCTGCGATCTTCAGGACCTTTAACCGGAAGTCCGATCTCCACATGGTCAATAATATAATCGATGTTATCCTGAGTGATAACCTCGCCAGGGAGAAGAATAGGAATTCCAGGCGGATATACATATATAAACTCTGCAATAATGTAGCCAGCAGATTCACGGAATGGAACTAACTGCGTATCCGCATAAAAAGCGTCCCTTGGAATCAGAGCAAGCTGTGGAATTTCTGGAACCTGAACCTTAAGTTCGTAGATTTCACCCTTGCTGTAATGAATGGCGGACAACACCCTAAGTGCAGCTAATAATTTATCTACTGATTCTTGGGTATCACCTGGGGTAATAAGGCAAAGAATATTATACATGTCACTTAGTTCTACTTCGATGTTGTACTTTTCGCGCAGCCAGTTTTCGGTTTCGTATCCTGTGATCCCTAAATGGCGCACATGAATGTTGAGCTTAGTTGGGTCATGATCAAATGTTGCTTCTGTCCCAAGGATCTCTTTTCCAAAGCTGTACAGGCCTTCGATGGTATTGATCGTTTCGCGTGCGTAGTTGGACAGTCTGATGGTTCTTTCCGCCATTTCATGACCGTTCAGCGCGAGATTACGTCTTGATGTATCCAAAGACGCTAATAAAATATATGAGGTAGATGTTGTAGTCAGCATGCTCATAATGGTCTGTACCCGTTGCGGGTTAATCAGACCCGTCTTAGCATTAAGATTCAGTACCGAGCTTTGCGTCATGGAGCCGCCAAGTTTATGCACACTAGTGGCAGCGATGTCCGCGCCGGCCTGCATGGCCGATACCGGCAGATCCTCATGAAAATGAATCAGTACTCCATGTGCCTCGTCCACCAATACGGGTACACCGTAACGGTGAGCCAGGTCGACAATCGAACGCAGGTCGGCGCATACACCGAAGTACGTGGGATTGATTACTAGAACTCCTTTGGCGTCTGGATGACGCCTTAACGCTCGTTCCAGCGAACTGGTCGTTATGCCGTGATCTATCCCGAGATTCTCATCCTGAACAGGCGAGACAAACACAGGCTTGGCTCCGGAGAAGATAATGGCCGACATCACAGATTTATGAATGTTGCGCGGCACAATTATTTTATCACCCGGTGAGCAGACAGAGAGGATCATCGTCATGATGGCATTGCTCGTGCCCTGTACGCTAAAATACGTATAGTCGGCGCCGAAAGCCTTCGCAGCCAGCTTCTGAGCTTCCTGGATTACTCCAGTTGGCTGATGTAGATCATCAAGCGGTGCGATGTTGATTAGATCGATGGATAGAGCGTTATCGCCGATAAACTCACGGAATTCGGCATCGGTTCCTAGCCCCTTCTTATGCCCCGGGATATGAAATTGAACGGGATTGCCGGCGGCATGCTTTTTTAAAGCTGTGAAGAGGGGAGTACGGTGTTGATTCATTTAATGCTGTCACAACCTTTCGCGAATATTAAAATTTAAGGCAAGCATCAGTATAACAAAACAATCTACAGAATACTAGGATTTGGATGTGATAGAATGTCCACAAAAGCTGCGCAACGTACACATATCAGTTTGACGTCGCCATTTATCATGGAGATGTGGGTAATTATTTTTTTAGTTGAGTTTGTTAAAGGGTCGCTACTTGTCGCTTTGTTACCCGTATATATGGAGAATATTTTGGGTCTATCTGTTACGGTAGTAGGCTTTGCCTTTGCACTCCAGTATTTGGGGGATAATCTATTCCGCAGTCCTTCTGGCTGGGTTATGGAGCGCATAGGATTTCGCTGGACCATGACAAGTGCCTTGTTGTTGATCCTAGTAGCTGTTGGAATGATAATATATGCCAAAACAGCAGTTACGCTCTCGATTGCCTGTCTTATTCTTGGGATCGGGACATCCCCGCTTTGGCCTTGTGTGATGACCGGAATAACGGAATTGGCGGGATCTACTAAAAGCGGCAGCAGTGGAGCAGCTATGGGTGCTGTAGAGATGGCATCGCTCGCAGGAACGGGAATCGGTCCGATTGTAGTGAATTTTTTGATGGATCAGGGTGGACAAAGCTATCGTGTAGCCTTTTTGGTCCTGCTAGGGTGTGCTGCTGTAGTAGTTGTAGTTGCGCTTTTTCTACCTAAAAGAATCTCGTCAAGTGGCACTCATGCAGTTGTAAGGGACATGCAGGGGCTCGGCGGAGCTATTGAGCGTAAAAAAATCAGTCCATTAGAAAGTATAAAAAGAACACTGCATCAGGTCAGAACGACGCTTAAAGTCAGTCGCCTACTATATCCGGCCTTATTTCTTCAGGCTTTTGCCATTGGCTTGATGACGCCTGTAGTTACCTTGTTTGCACGTACGGAGCTTCATGTTAGTCCGAATCAATTTAGTCTGCTTCTGATTGCAGGTGGGGGAATTACGGTGCTTGCTCTAATTCCAGCAGGCAAGCTGGTGGACCGAATAGGAACAACTGTGTTTCTGAACATTGGCTTTTTGCTTGCCGCCTTTTCCCTTGCCCTGTTCTCACAGGTACGCTGGCTCCCGCTTGCTTTTATCGCGGTGGCATTGGTCGGTATAAGCTACGCGCTTATTCTCCCGGCATGGAACGCCTTTCTGGCTAAGCAAGTGCCTAAGGGGGAACGAGGGACTGTTTGGGGGCTTTTCTTGACCTTGCAAGGCTCAGGGATGGTGGCAGGACCAGTGATATCAGGGAGACTATGGGACCATGTAGGTCACGGTGTTCCGTTTCTGATGAGTGCAATTGTTATGTTGATACTCTTTGGGCTGCATTTACTAATTGTACACAGAACGAAGTTGAAATTTAAAACTAGTTGACCTTAGATGTGAAAAGCCGCTGACAACCTGAGAATTAGTTGTCAGCGGCTTTTTTTAGGAATTAAAAGGACTAAAAGAAATAAAAATTCAATCAGCGTTTGGAGAAAGTGTGTTGCGGGTAAAAATAGTCAATAAACCAAGTTACCGCTACATAAACTGAAGTATAAAATAAGACTAAGACGAACGCAAAAGTAACTACTACTTGAAGAGGTCCGGCAGCCATAAATAATCGGAAATTGAACAATTGTGTTGGCTTTGCAGATGTGAAGTAGTTAGGGGGGAGTGCCGTGAACAAAAACGACGAGGTGGAGTATTGTAACCTGGAGCTGCGTTTCGACAGACAGCATATCCAGGACCTGATCAAGGATTTGATTCAAAAAGGTTATTCCCTATATTGGAGCGAGAACGAACAGGTCTTTGTAATTTCGGTCCGTACGGGTCGTAAACTGGTGAAATTACGTTTTCAAAGGATCAAAGATGGCTATAAACTCGTGGGTGACTATATGATTCGTGATGCTCGCTTGTCAGAATGGATGGAGAAGTTAATTGGGGACATGCGAGGCCATGCCATTGTAAAGCGCTTCAGAGACCGTCAGATTATTATTGAAAATATTTTGTTCGGCGAAGTGATTCGTCTTGTTGAAATCTCGGGTTATCAGCAGCGAGTCTTATACCAGAAGGGTCCTATGCTCACCGATGAGGAGCTGACCAAGCTCTATTATTCTGTTGAAGGAGAGGAACGAATTCGCCAGCGCAGGATTGAAGTGGATGAGCAGCTGGATCGATTAAATGATGCACTTAAGGCTGAGGATATGATTCGCGCGGAGAAATGCCGAGCTCAGCTTACCTTTTTGACGAAGGAATTGTATATGTTAGAATGGTAAACAAGGTGCCGAAATAAGTTGCTTAGGGGCACCCCGAATTTCGGGGTGTCTTAGATTTGTTTGAGAACTTGCAGACAGGGGTTCACTTCTGGTGCTAAAAACGTTAAAATAGTCATTGTGATCATTTTCATATTGGCAATGGATTTGTCGATGAATTTGATCTTTATTCGCAGGGCAGGCTTTGCTGTCTCTGATAAAGGGTGGTATTCTTATACTGCGAGAAATGGATTTCCAAAAAATATAGGGTGCAAAGGGTGGAGGACCAGATGGCAAAACAACAAATCGGCGTTATTGGCTTGGCGGTAATGGGCAAGAATTTGGCTCTAAATATCGAAAGCAAAGGTTTTTCCGTATCCGTGTTTAACCGCTCACCGGAGAAGACACATGATCTTCTTGCTGAGGCGGAAGGTAAAAACCTCGTAGGCACATTTTCCGTTGAGGAATTTGTAGCTTCGCTGGAAACACCGCGCAAAATTCTGATCATGGTTCAAGCTGGTAAAGCTACTGATGCTACCATCGAGCAACTGTTGCCGCATCTTGATCAAGGCGACATTATTATCGACGGAGGAAATGCTTATTTCCCTGATACGGTTCGTCGCAGTAAATATCTGGAAGAAAAAGGTTTCCGCTTTGTCGGAACTGGGGTTTCTGGCGGTGAAGAAGGAGCTCTTAAAGGTCCTTCCATTATGCCTGGCGGTCAAGAAAGCGCGTATAAGCTAGTTGAACCAATCCTAACTGCAATCTCAGCTAAAGTTAACGGTGAGCCTTGCTGTACATATATCGGACCAGACGGTGCGGGACACTATGTTAAAATGGTGCACAACGGTATCGAATATGGTGATATGCAATTGATCTGTGAAGCTTACCAGCTGCTCAAAGACGTTCTAGGTCTGGATGCAAAAGAACTTCACAACATTTTCAAAGAGTGGAATAGCGGTGAGCTCGACAGCTACCTGATCGAGATTACTACAGATATTTTTGCTCAGTATGATGAAGAAACTGGTAAACCAATGGTTGACGTGATCCTTGATTCCGCTGGCCAAAAGGGAACTGGTAAATGGACAAGCCAAAGCTCACTGGATCTTGGTGTACCTTTGTCCATGATTACCGAATCCGTATTCTCACGCTTCCTCTCTGCAATGAAGGATGAGCGCGTAGAAGCAAGCAAAGTGCTTAACGGACCAGAAGCTACACCATTTGATGGTGACAAAGCTGAATTCATCGAGAACGTGCGTAAAGCATTGTTTGCAAGTAAAATCGTATCCTATGCTCAAGGTTTCGCTCAACTTCGCGTAGCTTCCGACGAATACGGTTGGGATCTGAAATATGGCGAGTTGGCTAAAATTTGGCGCGGCGGCTGCATTATCCGTTCCCGTTTCCTACAAAACATCACGGATGCTTACGAGAACAATGCAGATCTTAAGAACCTATTGCTTGATCCTTTCTTCAAGGATGTTATGGACAATTACCAATCCGCATGGCGTAAAGTTATCGCTTCAGCTGTAACGATGGGTGTTCCAGTACCTGGATTCTCCAGCGCATTGGCTTACTATGATAGCTATCGTACAGAAAGACTGCCTGCGAACCTGCTTCAGGCACAACGCGATTACTTCGGCGCACACACGTTCAAACGTGTAGACAAAGAAGGCGTTTTCCACCACAACTGGATGTCTGCAGAATAATCTAGTTTATTACGGTTATAAGCAATGACGCCTTCGGCGTCCCTAAAGGACGGTAAGAAGCGTTTATGCGAGAAATATAAGGTTAATGTATAACATGAAACTTGTACTTTCTTATATTTTAAAAAAGTGGCCCGAATTGCTTCACCAGAAATGGGGAGGCTTTCGGGCCTTTTTTGTTGAAGTTTTGATGTGTATTTACTATGTGAAGCAGATTGTCTAATGTTTTGACCCTGTGTTATGATATGACAAATATCGCGGTTGGAGGATAGACATGGCTGGGGATACAGAAGAATTTAAAAAGTTCAACGAAGAGCAAAGAAATAAGAACATTATTTTAGTAGGGATGATGGCAACTGGGAAGTCAACAGTAGGCGCAATTTTGGCCGAGGAACTGGGTTACGAGCTGGTTGATCTGGATCATGTCATTGTTGAAACTGAAGGCCGAAGTATTGCAGAAATTTTCGCGGAAGATGGAGAGCATTACTTTCGAAGCGTGGAAACAGCAGTACTAAAGCGTATGCTAGAGTCTGAGAATAAATTAATATCTACTGGTGGTGGCGCGGTATTGGCGCCGGGGAATACAGATTTAATGCTGAGTAAAGGGCATGTGGTTGCGCTAACGGCAACAGAAGAAGAGATTATTGCCCGCGTTAGTGGAGATCAGAATCGTCCGCTGCTCGCCGGCAATGCAGAAGAACGGGTTAGACGTATCATGGAAGACCGTCGAGAAGCTTACCTGTTCGCGCATTACACGGTCGATACAACGGGACTGACAGCGGCAGAAGTGTCGCAATATATTTTAATGCATTACCGCGGCTGAGCTTTTAAGAGAGTGTTTCATTCCATTCAATCATACCGCCGCTTAAATTTGTAGCATGATAGCCAAACTGTTGTAGATATTCGCAGACACGCTGGCTTCGAGCACCGGAACGGCAGATAAAGATCACTTTGGCATCGCTTGGAATATCCTCAGTGCGGTGTGGAATTTCTCCCATGGGGATATGCTGTGCACCGGGAATCATCCCGAAGGCAACCTCTTCGTCTTCACGAACGTCGATGAGTACAAGGTCTTCTCCTGTCTCTAGACACTGCCGCAATTCTTGCGGTGTAATTTGTGGAACATTATGCATGGTTGTGACCTCTTTTCATCAGAAGAATGGTTTAATGATAACACAAGCATGGAATACCCTGTCAAACGAGCACTACATACAACTATATCTACTAAGGAGAGTTTATATTATGGACGTTATTGTTAGGCCAACGCCATCCCTGCAAGGAGAATTTGGGGCCCTCTCTTCCAAAAACTATACCACTCGTTATTTGCTGGTTGCCGCATTGTCAGAAGGCGTAAGTACGATTTATCATCCGGCACATAGTGAAGATAGCGATGCCATCCGTCGTTGTATTGCAGATTTGGGAGCTGTACTCACAGAAGATGATGAGAAGATTGTGATTCAAGGCTTTGGACGCAAACCTAAGGATGTTAAGGAACTTAATGTGGGGAATGCTGGAGCAGTATTACGTTTTCTAATGGCTGTAGCTGCTTTAAGCCCTGAGGTCACATTCGTAAATACGTATCCTGACTCATTGGGTAAACGTCCACATGACGACCTGATCGTATCTCTAGAACAGCTTGGTGTGAAGGTAGAGCATAATGAAGGTAAGTTGCCGATCACGATCCGCGGTGGCAAACCTGTTGGGGGTAGAATTACAGTTTCGGGTGCTGTCAGCTCCCAGTTCCTAAGTGCTCTATTATTCTTGACACCATTGCTTGAAGAAGATAGTGAAATTATTGTCCTTGATGATTTGAAATCAAAGGTTGTCGTAGGTCAGACACTAGAAGTGTTGGAGCAGGCAGGAATTGTGGTTCATGCGGCGGATGATTATATGTCCTTTAAAGTGCCAGGTCGTCAAGCCTATGCGGCAAAAACATATACCGTTCAAGGGGACTATCCTGGCTCTGCGGCTATTTTAGCAGCAGCTGCGGTTACAAAGTCAGATGTTAAGGTACATCGACTTGTGGAACAGAGTAAGCAGGGAGAAAGAGCCATTGTTGATGTGTTGCGTATGATGGAAGTACCGCTTACTCATAAAGAGGGAACAGTTCACGTACAAGGGAACGGCGTTCTAAAAGCTGTTGAATTCGACGGAGATGCTGCAACCGATGCGGTGCTGGCTATGGTAGCTGCTGCCGTATTTGCTGAAGGCACTTCACGATTCTATAACGTTGAGAACCTTCGGTATAAGGAATGTGATCGTATAACTGATTACTTGGCAGAATTGACTCGTGCAGGAGCCAATGTTGAGGAACGCCGCGATGAAATTATCGTTCACGGCATGCCTGAAGGCGTCGAAGGTGGTGTGACCATTAACGCGCATTACGACCACCGTGTAATTATGGCGCTGTCAGTAGTAGGTTTACGAGCCCGTAAACCACTATTGATCAAGGATGCTCACCATGTCGCTAAGTCGTATCCGCAATACTTTGATCACCTGCGTGCGCTTGGTGCGAATGTGGAGTGGGTACAATAGAAGTAAGGGAGCTAGCGAATTTAGCTTCAGTCTTCAGTGAAGTAAATCAGGATCATAAAGTGTAACTATGGAAAGGGGCACTGTGTATGAGCTTTGAGAATCCAAGCCGGGAGCAGATCGGAGATATCCTTGCATCTGCCGGTAATATTGCAGTTGTTGGCCTGTCTGACAAAACAGACCGTACCTCCTATATGGTTGCGGGTGCTATGCAAAGTCGGGGATATCGGATCATTCCTGTAAACCCATTGGTTGATGGTGAAATACTGGGAGAAAAGTGCTATCATACGTTAGCGGAAATTCCAGAGCCGGTGGACATTGTTAATGTGTTTCGTCGAAGCGAATACTGCGCAAAGGTCGCACAGGAGGCCGCTGAAATCGGCGCACGTGTGCTCTGGCTTCAGCAGGGTGTAATCAGCCAGGAAGCTGCTGAAATCGCCGCTGAGCACGGTATGACGGCGATTATGGACCGTTGTATCAAGGTCGAAGAAGCGATCACGATGCATGGGCGGACTCGGGCATAAGGTTCGGTAGTTCAACACTTTATCTGACTATTGAGAAAAGTGAAGATCAGAGCGTGTGTCAAGGGATTTCGAACGAACCGACGAGCGGGCAAACGATGAACTGACGAGCTTATGAGCCGACAAACGAACCAACCGAGAGAACAATGAACCGGCGAGCCGACAGACAAAAGAACAAACTAACAAACCAGCGAACTAAATTTTTTGACGCTGAAGTAGTTGCAAATTTAATGTTAAAGAACAGCCAAGATCAAAAGCATTGTTTGATTACGATTGGCTGCACAGACTGTGCAATTTCTAATGCAAATCACTAACTGAGCTTGTTATACTGAAGTTAGACGAAGAACGTCCTTTATCCGCATAATTTGCGGTGAAGGGCGTTTTTTTATTTTTATAGGGGAGGATACCATAATGGAATTTGAAGAAGCACATGGTATGTTCATTAACAAGCACTTGACTGAAAGATCAGGAGAAAGAAGGGGGAGGCTGGTTAGAGGGCATAATTATGCGGAGAAGTTGTTCTTGCAGAATGTATGGTGGCCATTGTTTGAGAGCCTTGATGATTTGCATCCAGAATACGAAGTGTACGACTGGAATCGTAAATCTCAGTTTCTGGACTTCGCTTTTCTTCCGCAGAGCGGCGGCAGTCTCGGGATTGAGTGTGACGGGTTTCAAAGTCATGTGAAGGACATGGACCGCGAGAGATTCAACTACGCAGTTAATCGGGACACTTTTCTGACCGGAATGGGGTGGAAAATGATTCATTTTTCTGTTGATGATCTTCAGCACCGCCCCGAGGTGTGCCGGATGCTTTTGCAATTGGTGCTGGCACCTCATTTGGCGCGCAAATCTGCAGGCGTGGATATTTTGTCTGAGGAGAAGGAGGTTCTACGGTTGGCTTGGCGACTGGGTAGGGCGATCCGTCCAAAGGATGTGACCACCTATTTCAGCATTAACTTTCGAACGGCGCGCAGATTGTTGCACTCGTTGAGTGAGAAGGGACTAATAAAGCCTGTAATTACGGGAGAACGGGTTCGACAATACGAAGTGAAAGCTATGCGACCAGATCAAATATGGTAGGAGAGGGAGAATAATTGCACTATATACAACTATATCGGAAATATCTCTGTTCTATTGTGGTTTAGTTGTACTTTGTACACTTATTACACACCAAAGGTAAGAAAAAGGGTGAAATTATTAAAAATAATTGCACAAAGTACACTTATATGGATTTCAGTTTTTCTAGGATATAAATAGCTGCACAAAGTACAATTAACTTCTTTTCTAATCAGCGGCAGCGAAAGAAAGAGACTCAGTCAGCAGACAAAACTTAATTCAATAAAATATTACTCATTCACTTGAAGCATTATCAGCATCCATACGGAGTAACTTTTTATCGGTTTTAACCAGCTTTAGCATTGTTTGCTTTAGTGCTTTGGAATCCTGAGCCCAGAGAATGGTGTTTCTAGGTGATTTTATTGTGGAGTGAGTGTGTATTTGTTTTAAATATACCCTGATCTTTTCCTTCAGTTTATTTTGACAAAAACCCCCGCAGCGCTTACCATTCAATATAGAAAGAAAGGAGAGGGTAGCCTTGAATTGGCTCGGATCATTGCAGCAATTGGGCAGAGCCATAATGCTTCCTACCATGGTACTGCCGGCGGCAGCCATTTTGCTTAGTTTGGGCAGCTTACCTTGGTCTGCATGGGGACTTTCTTCGGTATCCGAAGTGGCTACATACGCTGGGCAGGGAATCTTTTATTTTATGCCTTATTTGTTCGCTGTGGGTGTAGCATGGGGATTATCCAATCAAGCTGGAACGGCGGGTCTTGCAGCATTGGCTGGAATGTTCACTTACGACCGGATTGTTACCCATATGGGAGACGGGCTTGTACAACCTGCAACACTTATCGGAATTTTGCTGGGTATAGTTGCCGGTATCGCTCAAAACCGGTTCAAAAATATCAAGCTTCCAGAGGCGATACAGTTTTTTGGAGGTTCGCGTTTTGTTTTGCTGTTCATGGGATTGTTTTCGGCTGGCTTTGCATGGGTGATGTTAGGGATCTCTCCACTGCTGCAAAGAGGACTGGATGATCTTTTTCAAGGAATATTGCAGACAGGCGGCTTTGGCGTATTTATTTATGGAGTGCTATATAGAGTACTAACAGCCTTCGGTCTTCACCATATTCTCAACAATGTGTTTTGGTTTCAGTTTGGAAATTTCACAACTCCTGATGGTAGCACTGTCGTTCAGGGGGATTTGCCACGTTTTTTTGCAGGCGATCCTACGGCGGGGATTTTTATGGCAGGTTTGTTTCCGATTATGATGTTCGCACTGCCAGCCATTGCTTTTGCAATTATTCAGGAAGCGCGCGAGGACTTGAAGCCTAAGATTAAAAAGACTTTTGTGCGGGCGGCTCTGGTCTGTTTTCTAACCGGGGTTTCGGAGCAGATTGAATTTGCGTTTTTGTTTGCTTCTCCCTACTTATTTGCGGTACATACAGTAATGTCCGGTCTTGCTATGGTGATTACCTACATGTTGGGGATTCATCATGGGTTCTCCTATTCCGCAGGGGCTATTGATTTCTTTTTGAATATGCATCTGTCCCAGAGGGCTTGGTTGTTAATTCCGATCGGTATAGCTTATGGGATTGTATATTATAACTTGTTCCGCTGGGCGATTCGCCGTTTTCAGATCCCGACACCAGGGCGTGAAGAAGGTTCGGAACTCGGTGATTGGGCAGGAAACATCCCTTATCAGGCACCATTGATCTTGGAGGCGCTTGGTGGTAAGGAGAATATCGTACAAGTACAATCCTGTATCACTCGTTTGAGGCTTACCGTCCATAATGATCGATTTATAGATACCGGGGCGCTCAAAGGTCTTGGCTCTGCTGGGATTATCAAGCTCGGTGGCGGGAATGTCCAGGTAGTATTTGGTACGTATTCAGAGCTGATCCGCGAGGAGATTAATAAGCTAATGCTTCGTGATTTGCCTCAGGTATTGTTCAGTTCTCCGATGCAGGGTAGAATGATGCCCATTGAGGAAGTGCCGGATCACATCTTTGCAGCGAAGCTGGTGGGTGATGGAGTTGCATTTTTGCCGGAAAAAGGGGAGCTGACTTCGCCTGTATTCGGGAAGGTTATGCACGTCTATCCTACAATGCATGCCGTTGGTATTGCTACGCCGGAAGGGCTGGAGGTACTTATGCATATAGGGATCGACACTTCGCAGCTTAAAGGGCCATTTGAGGCGGTTGTAAAAGAAGGCGACAGCGTGGAACCAGGTCAATTGCTTGTTAAATTCGACCTCGCTTATTTGCGTGAGCATGCAGCTTCACTGGCTACACCAATGGTGATTACGAATCCTGATCGAGTAAAATCATGGAGCTATGCTCCATTTAAAAATGTTAAAAAGGGGCAATCTTCAGTAATGTCCGTAGTCTTACATGAAAGTAACGTTGGAGGGATAGAAGGATGATACAAGGCATAGGCGCAGCAGCAGGTGTAGCTATCGGGAAGGCCTTTGTCTTACCGAACTGGGAGTGGAGCTTACCAGACACACAAGTGAACCCAGTGGATCTAGCTAAGGAGTTTGAGCGTTTATACGAAGGTATCCGTACCTCTAAGGACGAGATTGAATTCATCAAAAAAGAATTCAGAGAAGTAGTCGGTCCGGAGGAATCCAGCATTTTTGATGCTCATCTGGCGATTTTGGATGATCCGGTGTTTATGAGCGAAATCCGGGGGATTATTGAACGCCAGTATAAGGCGGCGGAAGTGGCTGTTAAGGAAGCGATTGATCATTTTGTAGCGATGTTTGATCTGCTGGATGATGAATACATGAAGGAGCGGGCGGTGGATATCAAGGATGTCGGTAACCGTCTGTTAAAGCATCTTTTAGGTGCTCCTGAGGTCACGCTGCCATCGGATACACAGCCGTATATTCTCGTTGCGAAGGAGTTATCTCCTTCCCAGTTAGCTCACTTGAACCCAACTTATGTTCTAGGTATTGTTACTATGATGGGCGGTAAAACCTCACATTCTTCCATTATGGCTCGTGCACTGGGCATTCCGCTCGTGGCAGGTTTGGAGAATAATTTGTCTAACCCTATTCAGACCGGAGACATGCTCGTGATAGATGGAGACACGGGATCTGTGCAAATTCATCCTGATGAGGTAACGATCAATGAATATGTTTCTCTTCGGAATAAGCAGCATAAAAAGAAAGAACAACTGGAATTGCTTGCTACAGTCGATGCCGTCACTAAAGATGGCGTTAACCTGCGATTGGCCGGTAATATCAGCTCAGTCAAAGAACTGAATTTAGCGCTCAAGTATGGAGCCGAGGGTGTAGGTCTATTCCGTACAGAGTTTCTTTACATGGATCGCAGTTCTTTTCCAACTGAGGATGAACAATTTGAAGTGTACAAACAGGTTGTCGAGAAGGTAGGCAGTAATATGGTTGTGATCCGTTCGCTGGATATAGGCGGGGACAAGCATCTGGATTACTTCCAGCTACCAGAAGAACAGAATCCGTTCCTTGGCTATCGTGCCATTCGAATCAGCTTGAATCGACAAGATATGTTCAAAACTCAGCTAACCGCCATTTTGCGGGCGAGCGCATACGGGAATGTAAAGCTAATGTTCCCTATGATATCTTCCGTAGAAGAAGTACAAGCAGCAAAAGCTGTACTGGAAGAAGTGAAGGCTGAACTGGAGCTACGGGGCATACCGTTTAATCGGAATATTCCAGTCGGTATTATGATTGAAGTTCCAGCTGCGGTTATGATTGCGGATTTACTGGCGGAGGAAGTTGACTTTTTCAGTATCGGTACGAACGATTTGGTGCAATATGTACTAGCCGTAGATCGTATGAATGAACAAATTGCGCATATGTATCATCCATATCATCCAGCGGTTCTGCGAATGATCCGTATGACTGTAGAAGCAGCCCGTAATGCAAAAATAGATATAAGTGTATGTGGTGAAATGGCGGCAGATGAGCGTTCTTTACCACTTTGGCTGGAGTTAGGGATTAGTGATCTTAGCATGTCGCCACAGGCACTGCTGAAGGTTAAACACCGTACCCTGAATACACTGGCTATAGACGCTACAAGGGTTGCCAAAGCTTGCTTCCATCATCGTACAAGCTCGGAGACAGAAGAAATCCTAAGTGCTTATGCTCAGAAAAGCGGTATTACGCTTGGAACGAGCGTGGAAACAAAGGAGAAAGCTTCTTCATAGTTATCAAGCGCTCCATCATCAAGTCCACATCAAGGTTCGGCATTCTTGCTGGGCCTTTTTCTTTTGTATTTTATAAAAAAACAAAACCGTTTGCGCTTCGGCGCAGTCTATACATAGAGCGAGTTGCACAGGAATGATTTATGCGTGAAAGCAAGGGGGGAGGACAAAACAAGCATGGAACACATTATTAATGACGAAATGGAAATAGTCGCTACGGATGAAGACATATTTTATGAGCTGGTAGCTGAACAGAAAAGAAAGCTATACAGCATTGCGTATAGCTATTTACGAAACGAAGCGGATTCGTTGGAAGTTCTACAGGAGGCAACCTGCCGTGCATGGATTAAACGTAAAAGCTTAAAAGACTCCGAGAGATTTGCTCCATGGCTAACACGTATTCTGATCAATTGCTGTAACGATGAGTTGAAGCGCAGAAAGAGGAACGCTGTCACAGAAGCTGCTCGAAGTGATGTAGGGATCATGGAGATGAAAAGCGACCGCAGATTAGACATGGAACAGGCGTTGGAAGGGGTAAAGCCGAAGTATCGCCAGGTGCTTGTACTCAAATATTACAAGGATATGACCCTTGCAGAAATTGCAGAGGTACTGGATAAACCGGAGGGCACCGTGAAGACATGGCTCAATAAAGGTCTGAAACAGCTGCGTGTCAGAATGAAACGGAAGGGGGATCTATTTTATGGCTGAGTCTGAAGAAAAGCTGCTTAACGATTATTTTCAGAGAATTGATGTCGAGGCTGAGGAGATCCCGGATGTTAAGCTGGATGCCGCGATTCGCAAGGGGATGCAGCAAGGTAGCCACAAAAGATTCTCTTTTAGAAAAAGATACGCTGTTGTTGCGTTGGCGGTCCTAGCCATCGCTTTATTAATTATTGTACCTTGGGCACATCAGATGGCCAATCCTGTTCGTGCGCAGTTACCACCAAAAAGCTGGGGTCAGCTTGAAGTGTTTAGACCCATTGTTGCTGATAATCTGACGATTAAATCAGCACTTGATGCAGGTATACTGAAGGAGGTAAATATCTCCTCTCCTGAGATGGATGGGATACAGTGGACGGTTAACGGAATCATGGCAGATCATAGAGGTATTGCTGTGCTTTATACAATCCAGAATAATACAGATCAGAAGATGCAAATGATAGGCCTGTCATTGAAAAAAAATCAAAAGAATAATTACGACCTCACCGGATATAGCGGGTTTAGCAATTCTAATGCACAAGAGGCAGGTTCACCTGGGACGACCCGCATGTTAGAACAAATCGTCTGGGATAAATATCGAGATGATCTGACAGATGAGTTGAATATTACATTATCTCTATATCCAGAATCTAAGGACCCTTCTAGCTCGAGCATGGATATTAAAAAGCTAAGTGTTAAAATTCCGCTGGAAGACGATAACAACTATTTTAAGGGAGAGATTGTTGATCTGAAGGATAGTCTGTCTATTGGTGGACAGAAAATCAAAATGGATAATATCTATATTGGACCTACGGGTATTTACATGCGGGAAACCTTTGACAAAGAGAATAAAATGAGGATTTTTAATATAATTTCACCTAAGCTGGTTATCGGGAAAGGGGAGCATCAAGAGGAGTTAATGAGGGTAAGTGGTGCTTCTTCAGTAGTAGGGGGCTTGAAAACTTATATTTTCAACAATGACAATATGAGACCTGCTGAACCAATCAAACTAGAAGTTGAAGGAATCTCCGCTCTAGATCAATCAAAGGTCGAGCTCGTGATTGACACGGAAACACAGCAGATTCTAAAGGCACCGGATAACAATCTAACGATTTCAAAGCGGATGGAGAACGAAGAGCAGGGAATTCTGGTTATGGATTACTTTATTCCTAAAGATGATATGGAGGCGTTTGCTGATAGCGGTTTTGCATTGGACGATAATTTTGTGGATAGCACTGGTAGTGGGCATTGGTTAGGATGGGTTAAAGATGGCTACTCAGGATATAAAGAGTTTAATGAAGATAGCAGGGGAACTACAGTAACCTTTTTCTTTAACGTAGGGAAGGAAAAGCTCCCCCAACCCTTGACTTTCAAATTTAATTCTTATCCAACCTTATTCAAGGAGAAGGCTTCCCTTCGGATTAAGTAATGAACTCTGATGTAGAGCGAATCAAATCACAAGCCCTGTTCCTCAAAAAGTGAGAAACAGGGCTTGTTTATTTTTTAACCAATATATTTATACAGTACCCTACTCCCCTGCTAACGCATCACAAAAAGCTTTGCCATAGGGCGGCAGATCTGGCGGGCGACGAGCAGAAATAATATGTCCATCCGTAACCACAGCTTCATCTTTCCATATCGCTCCGGCATTCTCCATATCATCACGGATGCCGGGAGTGGAGGTGACGGTTACACCTTCCAGAATTTTAGCGGAAATTAATACCCAGCCTGCGTGGCAGATCTGCCCAATAGGTTTCTTAGCTGCATTGAAATCCTGTACTAGTTTTAGTACGGCACTGTATCTACGGATTTTATCAGGAGCCCAGCCGCCAGGAACTAAAATCCCGTCATAATCTGCGGCATTAAGATCGTCCCAGGAGTACTCCGCTTTTGCTGGCACACCATATTTGCCGATGTATGTTTTATCTTTTTCCAAACCTGCCAAGTGAACCTCAGCGCCTTCTTCTCTAACTCGGTACACGGGATACCAGAGCTCCAAATCTTCAAATTCATCGTCTACGAGTGCTATGACCTTTTTTCCAGCTAGTCTCATTTTGTTAAAGCTCCTTTCGTATCACATGATCCTTCATATTCTATCAAATTTAAAATACGAAGTCATCTGAAGGGTTGTAAATTATAGACGAATTGCCAATTTAATCATTATATGCAATTAAGGAGGGTTTTAATCGAGGGAGGTCGAATATAGAAATTGAAAAGTCATACTTTGTACTTAATTCATTTCTTGCAAGAGGTGTAGAAGATGTATACAGATAACTTAATGGAGAAGTTGTGCAGCTGCGGTGGCCTCATGAACTTACATATGCATTCATTGATTTTTAATACGAGGGTGAAGATTACACATGTCCCTGTCTATACTTGTCCGAAATGTACTAGTTATGAGCCCTTGTCGTTTATTAAAGCAGATCTAGGAAAGCTAGTGAAAGAATTGAACGCGGATGTGCCAAGACAAGATTTTTCGTTTACTCAAAGAAATGAATTAGCTAGTGTCCTAAAAGAAGCTTTGACAGAGGTTGTTGTCGGAGGATTTCAAGAATTAGAGTTGGCTATCCGAGAGACAATTCAGGCTAGAGTGGATATGTTACTTGATCTATACCGACTAGCTGAGGGGCTTAAAGACCAGAATTGGATGGAAGAAACTAGTCGAAGACTGTCTCAATTAACGTTCCAAACGACTAAAAACGCAAATTATTAAAACATTCTGTGAAAATAATGAAAAACTTTCACGGAATGTTGGATTTTTCACTCACTTTTTGTTACGATAGATAGAAGTTACATTATTGTGCTCGTGAATAGGGAAACCTACACTAGTCAAAAATTGTAATTAGGGGTTACGTCTTCAGCCTTGAAAGAAATTTTGAAAGGAAAATGAAGCGTTATCATTGCACAATTGTACAAAGTGTCGTATCATATTTTTAATTAGTCGAACGATAAAATTTATCGCAATGGAGAGAGTAATTTGACGGTAACCATTTACGATGTAGCTCGAGAAGCAGGCGTATCTATGGCTACGGTATCACGGGTTGTGAACAATAACCCTAACGTGAAACCGCAGACCCGGAAGAAAGTTTTTGAAGCGATTGAGCGTTTGGGATATCGTCCCAATGCCGTGGCGAGAGGACTTGCCAGTAAGAAAACGACAACCGTTGGGGTTGTCATCCCTGATATTTCAAACTCGATTTTTGCAGAAATTGCACGCGGGATTGAAGATATCGCGAACATGTATCATTACAATATTATATTGTGTAACGCGGATAAGCGTAAAGAAAAGGAAATCCGTGTCATCAATACCCTTTTGGAGAAACAGGTCGATGGTCTGCTCTTCATGGGTGGTACGGTAACCGAAGAACATATTCAAGCTTTCCAGACTTCTGCAGTTCCGATTGTCCTATGTGCTACACGGGATGAGAAGGGAACTTATCCTTCCGTTGACATCGATCATGAAACCGCTGCTTTTGATGCAGTGAATACTTTGATTCGTCACGGTCACCGAGAAATCGCAATGATCAGTGGTACACTCCAGGATCCTGCGAATGGATATGCACGTTTCCATGGTTATAAGAAGGCACTTGAACAGGCTGGAATCGAGTATCAAGAAGACTTGGTACGTATCGGTAACTACCGCTATGAATCTGGTGTCGAAGCCATGAAGTATTTCCTTGGACTCAAGAAGAAGCCAACCGCTATTTTTGCCGCAACCGACGAGATGGCTATTGGTGCAATTCACAGTATTCAGGATGAAGGCCTGAAGGTACCGGATGACTTCTCCATTATTAGTGTGGATAACATCCGTATGGCTTCGATGGTTCGTCCATTGTTGACAACTGTAGCCCAGCCTATGTATGACCTAGGTGCGGTAGCAATGAGACTTTTGACGAAACTCATGAAGAAAGAGACGGTTGAGAATCCGCGGGTTATCTTGCCTCATGAAACGATTCTCCGCCTGTCTGTTAATCATCTGAATAAGTAATTTAAGAACTAAACAGTATTTCCGTAAAAAGCTCCTTTTGGAGCTTTTTATGTTTTTTACAGAGTAAATCATCAGAGGAGGCGGTATCTTTGCCTGAAATAATCGGATTAATTGGTGCGATGGATGAAGAGATTAAGCTATTACTAGAAAGGATGGAGAATAAGGAGACGAAGGTCAAGGCAGGAATTCATTATTACATAGGAAATATATTAGGAAAGTCTGTAGTGCTCTGTAAATCTGGGGTAGGTAAAGTAAATGCAGCAGTTACGACACAAATTCTAATTGATTCCTTTGGTGTGTCTCGTGTGTTGTTTACTGGGGTTGCTGGGGCTGTGCACCCTGAATTGAATATTGGAGATATTGTAATATCATCTACTTGTGTTCAGCATGATATGGATGCTACAGCACTTGGCTTTTCAAAAGGTGAAATACCTTATCAGGATAATTCTGTCTTTCAGGCAGACCCTTCATTGGTACTCCTTGCTGAGAGGGCGTGTAACGAGTTAGGCCAAAAGTACTTGGTCGGCAAAGTACTTTCAGGTGATCAATTCATTTCTAATGCGAAGATTGTAGCCAAATTAAGAGAGGAATTGGACGGAGCGTGCGTGGAGATGGAAGGGGCGGCGGTTGCACAAGTGTGTGTGATGAACGCCACTCCCTTTGTTATTATTCGTTCGATGTCTGATAAGTCTGACGGGTCAGCAAATGTGAGTTTTAAGGAGTTCACGGTGGAAGCCTCAGGGCGCTCACATTCTATATTAGAATATATGCTGCAGCATCTTTAATACTCGTTTAGTACATGAAGCGCTGTCTAAAGCGTACCCTGTCGAAAGTCTCCTGTGAGGACATAGGTACCTCTTGTCCAATACGAACCATTAGGCAGTTTGCTGGATGTGAACAGATTTCAGGATCATCCGTAGCATACCAAACCATATTTACAGTTTTCATTAGCCGCTCCATCATTTGACGATAAGCCCACACATCAAGCCCACTCCCTTTTAAATCCCAGTGCCAATAATACTCTGTTGTAAAGACGATACAATTCTCCAATTGCTCTTGCTCAAAAGCAGTGGAAATCAGCAGCCGGCCTAGTCCGGCTCCCCTATAATCATTACTCACCTCAATAGCTCCAAGCTCAATTAGATCCATCATTCCACCCTGTGACCAAAGCTCCATTTCATCCGGATAATGAAAGGTTACATAGCCTATTATAGTGCCATCCTCTACAGCTGTAATTATACGTCCTTCTGGCAGGCTAGCAATCTCTATGAGAGCTTCTTGCTGTTCAATCGGCTTGCGGAAGGCATCAAGATCATGATGCATGTGAAGGGCTTTAAGGTCCTCTGGAGATCGGGGGCCACTTATTGTTATTGTTCTACCTGTATATGAAAGCGTATGGGAAACAGGGATTTTACGATGCTCCATAGCCGTGCTCCTTTCGGATGATAAAATATGGAATGTAAACGTTTGCTATGTTATACTAATTCAGACATAAAAAATTCACATTCATTGCATTGACATCATTATCTAAGAGAAGAGTCTTACCCTTAAAGCTTAAATCAAACGAGTGAGGGAGGCAAGAGTGATGGGTCAAGTCCATAGCGAAATTTTGCCTGGCCGTGTGCAGAGCTCCAATATGTCTGATTACACCCAGGCAGTAGCCAATTTTAAGTGGGAGGATGTTGAACGTAACTTCTCATGGTATGACACTGGAAAGGTTAATATGGCACATGAAGCAGTGGATCGCCACGTTCAAGAAGGACGGGGAGCGGCAACGGCCCTGCTCTACAGTGATGCGGTGCGGGATGAATCCTATACATTTGCCGATCTGCAGGAACGGTCGAATCGGTTCGGAAATGTATTGCGTAAATATGGTATCGGTAAGGGAGATCGGGTATTTATTTTTATGCCTCGTCAACCGGAACTATATTTTAGTTTACTAGGTATTCTGAAGATTGGGGCAATAGCGGGCCCTCTGTTCGAAGCCTTTATGGAGACAGCAGTTAAGGACCGGCTGGAAGATAGTGGTGCGGTTGCTTTGGTTACTACACCTGAACTACTTCATCGTGTGAAGCGTGATGAGCTTCCGAATTTGCGTCATATTTTTCTAGTAGGCGGTACCACTGATATCGAGCAAGGTAACTTAGGTTTCACTGAGGAGATGGATAACGCGTCTTCTGAGCTCGAATTGGAATGGCTTGACCTGGACGATGGCCTTATCATGCATTATACATCTGGTTCTACAGGAAAACCTAAGGGCGTTTATCATGTGCAAAGAGCAATGATTCAACATTATTATACAGGTAGAGTGGTGCTGGATCTACGTCCAGATGATATTTACTGGTGTACAGCTGATCCAGGCTGGGTGACAGGAACATCTTACGGAATATTTTCTCCCTGGTTAAATGGAATAACGAATGTCGTGAGAGGGGGACGCTTTAGTCCTCAGGATTGGTATAAGACGATTGAACGAAATAAGGTTAGTATTTGGTACAGTGCACCTACAGCATTTCGTATGTTGATGGGGGCAGGAGAGAGTTCAATTCAGGGAATTGATTTGAGCAGCCTGCGCCATGTCCTGTCTGTTGGAGAACCGTTAAATCCTGAAGTCGTGCGATGGGGAGATAAGTTCTACAACCAGCGCATTCATGATACCTGGTGGATGACAGAGACGGGAGCGCAACTGATCTGTAATTATCCTGGAATGGATATCAAACCAGGTTCTATGGGCCGTCCGTTGCCAGGCATTGAAGCAGCGATTTTAGATGATCGAGGCAATGTTCTCCCACCATTCTCAATGGGGAATCTTGCAATACGGACTCCTTGGCCATCCATGATGAATTCGATCTGGAACAATAAGGCGAAGTATGAGGAGTATTTCCGCATTCCTGGTTGGTACATTTCTGGTGATTCTGCTTATATGGATGATGATGGATATTTCTGGTTTCAAGGACGGATTGACGACGTTATCAACTCTTCTGGTGAGCGTATAGGACCTTTTGAAGTGGAGAGTAAATTGGTAGAGCATCCTGCTGTGGCAGAAGCGGGTGTAATTGGTAAACCAGACCTGGTGCGTGGGGAAATTATCAAGGCTTTCATTTCGCTGAGAGAAGGCTATACTCCTACAGCTGCTCTCAAAGAGGAGATCGCGGCATTTGTTAAAGCCGGACTGTCTGCGCATGCTGCGCCGAGAGAGATCGAATTTAAGGATAAACTTCCTAAGACACGATCAGGTAAAATCATGCGGCGTGTATTAAAGGCTTGGGAGCTTCATCTCCCAACTGGCGATTTATCAACGATAGAAGATTAGAATGGATCATAAAAAACACCGTTCCCTAATGAATTTAAGGGAACGGTGTTTTGTTGTGTGAAGTTATTCTTCGGACTACCGGTTAATGGTTTCCAGTCGTATTGCCGGCTGTACCACTATTACTGTTTCCGTTACTGCTACCTTCGCCAGATGGCGTTGAAGTAGGCGTAGGTAGAATGGTTCCAGGAATCTCGATATCCTCTCCTGGTGTACTTTCAGAGCCTGTAGGAGGCGTTGTCTCCGGTTGCTGATCCGGAGTTGGTGTTGCTTCCGGAGTTGGTGTAGTGCCTCCAGCAACGCTGCCAGAAGCTGTCTCATTACCTGCGACATCAACAGCACTGACATAGAATGTTGCATTAGCACTCGCAGGCGTTCCTGGCGAGAATACCTTGCTCTCGTCAGCCATAATTACAGCTTGCTTCTGGAAAGACCCGCCGTTTAAAGAACGGTATAAGCGGTACCCTACTACATCTGGAGAGCCGCTTGGGGAGAAGCTGATCACAGCTTTTCCAGTGCTATATGAGACACTAACATTCCCAGGAGCAGAAGGGGAAGCACCATCGTCCACACGTGGATCGACTTCAGTAGGGAAATCTGTCTTAGCATCGGCTGGCATATAATACTCCAGCGATTTATGCTCCTTCATCTTAGGGAAGGCTGCCAAGAGCTCCTTAACTAATTCCTGGATCGGCTTTTCACGTTTAACGACGATTTTTTCTTTCAGGAAATCCTCCGGTGTACCTTCGAGTGGGATATAGTTGACGCCATTGTAAGTAATATACTTGGCTTTGGAAATCCCATCGTCGCTCTCTTTAGGTACATATTTCGTATTGAAAAGATCCGTTGTAAATTTGTCAGTTAGAGCCGTTGGCAGCTTACCGCTGTACGCGGAAACTGTCTTTTTGGTAATTCCTTCAGGTTGTGTGAATTTGTCTGTAACGAATAAGTCTGGCTGCTTATCAATAACAGCATTCATGACTTTAGCCCATAAGGTCTGTGCTTGTCGTTTTTGTGTATCTCCTGTAAGGGTATTAATTTGTTCCTTATAACCAACCCACATGCCAAGTGTGACATCAGGGGTGTAGCCCATGAACCAGACATCGCCATAGTTCTGAGTGGAGCCAGTCTTACCTACAATCGGAACGTCTTTAAAGTGTTTATAATCTCTTCTTACTGTGCTTGCAGTACCTTCTGTGATTACTGTACGCAGCATATCGGTCATTAGATAAGCAGTTTGCTCAGAGAATACTTGTTCAGGGTTAACCTTGTGCTGATAAACGATCTTGCCTTCCGAATCCACAATCTTCTCAATCATATAAGCATCATTAAATGCTCCCTTATTGCCAATGGCGGAATAGGCATTGGTTAATTCCTCAACGGATGTACCGTATCGAAGACCACCTATAACCCCAGTCTGCGCTCTGTAATCATCTTCGGTGAGTGTAGTGATCCCTAGCTTTTTAGTAAAGGCCCAAGCATCCTCTATTCCGACCTTCTCGTTAAAAAGTTTAAGCGCCGGTAGGTTGAGGGATTTATTAAGTGCATAGCGAGCCGTAACTAAACCCTGATAGCGATTGTTAGCATTTTTAGGGATATGGAAGCCTTTCCCGCCATCCTTCAAAATGATTGGAGCATCATCTAAGATTCCAGCAGGTTGAATTAGTCCTGCATCTAAGGCAGGTAAGTATGCTGAAATCGGCTTCATCGTTGAGCCGGGTTGCCGGACCATTTGGGTTGCGTAGTTCATTTGCTCGATATTAAAATCGCGGCCCTCAATCATACCGAGAATGGCTCCGGTCTTGTTGTTGATCAAAATGCCCGCCGTCTGTTCAACACCTTTTGTTTTGCTGTCCTTGGTGAAATTACTACTATCTTCGGAAATACTGTGCATTGCACTGTATACTTTCTTATCAATCGTGGTATAGACTCGGTAACCGCCGGTCATTAACTGTTGTCTTGCTTCCTCAAGAAGTACGGCATTATCACTAGAGCTATTGGTATCAGCTGTACTGTTATTCTTTTCATTTAGTGACAAAAGAATCTCAGATGCTTTACGCTCCGTCTCCATCATTAGGTATGGATATGTAGCATAGGCTTTCTTAGTGTGAGGAGCGAGAGAGCTTTTAATATCAAACTTGAGTGCTTCATCATATTGGGAGGTAGTGATCTTGTTCTCCTCTAGCATACGACGAAGTACAAGCTGTTGACGATCCATAGCTCTATTGAACGCCTTTGCGTTGAATTCTCCAACGCCATTGAATGCTGAATAAGCGGATGGGAGCTGTGGAAGACCGGCCAAATACGCCGCTTGGGCAATATTCAACTTGTCTAGATCATCCAGACCGAATATACCTTTGGATGCAGCTTTAATCCCAAATACGTTATAGCCATTCGAGCCATTTCCGAACGGAACCTTGTTCAGATAAGCCGTTAAAATCTCTTGCTTGGTCAAGAAGCGCTCTAGTCTAAGTGAAAGTAGAATTTCTTTTGCTTTACGATCTTCTGTTCGATCCAGATTGAGGAATACACGTCTTGCGAGCTGTTGAGTAAGTGTACTGCCTCCGGTCTGAACGGATTCATTTAATATCTTTTGTTTGACGGCACGTAAGGTGCCTTTGAAATCCACGCCATTATGCTCATTGAAATTATTGTCCTCTATCGCGAGAACTGCATCAATAATAATCTGGGGGATGTCGTTGTATTGAATGAGCCTTCGATCTTCTTCTGTACGAAGCTGGCCGATCGGTGCGCCATCACGGAAGTATGCGAATCCGGTGATCGCATTTTGTCCTACTTGCTGTTGAATCATTTCCTCAGAGCGAACAGGTTCATCTTTCACCATGGAAGTGACGTATCCTGCTGCTGCACCACCGACGAACAGAATGCCTATTATGCCAAGAATAAACATCCACTTAACTACAGAACCGAACCTGCTAAGCCCAGATCTGCGGGGTGAAGGCTTCTTTACGTTTTTTTTCTTGTTCTCTTGAACCATCGACGATAATTCCTCCTTTTAACGGAATTATTATAGCACAAATTGGCGGTTTTGAATGCAGTCGGAGTGTTCATTACCTATTAGAATAACAAAAAGCCTCCGGATAAATCCGGAGGCTTTGGTCATACTCGCTATAAGCGAGATATTAACGGTTGTAGAACTCGACGATTTGTTTCTCATCGATATCCTGGGAAAGCTCGGAACGTTCTGGCAAACGAATGTATTTACCTTCGAAAGATCCTTCAGCAGATTCCAGGTAAGCTGGAAGGTGGGAACGGTTAGCAAGAGCTTCTTTGATGGAAGCCATGCTTTGGCTTCTTTCGCGAAGACCGATAACGTCGCCCAAGCTTACACGATAAGAAGCGATGTCGACTTTTTTGCCGTTAACAGTTACGTGTCCGTGGGATACCAACTGACGTGCACCAGCACGGGAGTTAGCAAATCCAAGACGGTAAACTAGGTTGTCCAAGCGGCTTTCAAGCAAGAACATGAAGTTTTCGCCCGCAAGACCTGGAAGCTTTTGTGCTTTAGTGAAGAGAGTTTTGAATTGTTTCTCTCCCAAACCATACATGTGACGCAGTTTTTGTTTTTCCAAAAGCTGCATTCCGTAGTTACTTACTTTTCTGCGTTGGTTAGCTCCGTGTTGTCCTGGTGGAAAAGGGCGTTTCAAGTCTTTTCCTGTACCGCTAAGGGAAATTCCCAGACGGCGGCTGAGTTTGAATTTAGGTCCGGTGTAACGTGCCATGTTATAGTAGACTCCTTTATAATTGAAATTTCAGGGTAGGGCCTATTTGCGCCGCATTTCGTATCCGTGATTAGTATTAATGGCTTCCACACTGCCAGGGAAGTTCAGCCGCTGCCCTGGCAGTAACGAAATGCGTGAGGGTGACACAACGTTACGCCCAAGTAAGACTTGTTACAGTCTTGTTCAACAATAAATATTATATGAATACAGTATATAAAGTCAAGCGCTTATTAAAAGAGTTTTTGTCAATCTTTGTCGATAGTTCTTTGGTCCTAAAAAAAAGTCCCGGAAATGATGAAAATATAATGCAATGCACAAAGAAAGGGAGTAAAATATAGTTAATTAGTTATTACTAGGGAAGATAGTTTTCTTAATCAAGATGCAAAGGGGATCTTCGTTATGTCAGAGCAGAAAGCATACGTCCATAAAGACAGCCGTATGCTGTTACAGGACAACTTACACGCTAGTAGAGATTCCGAAGATCCCACCGCCTGGCTTAGGGAAACGGAAATAGTAACGCATGACTTCCCTTATCTAGCAAATTTGATTGCAGACAGTTTCAATGAATGGTTTGGTGGGCTCAATGTCCTTCCATTCTCTAGATCATGGGAATGGTGTGTGCTGAATTTTGAAGGTAAATATATAAACAATAGTTTGGATCAACAAGAACTATGGAGGCAGCAGTGGGAACAGGCGGCGGCTTCTAGCTTGATTTCAGAAACAATCTCTGCCGTTACGTTAACCGTAGAAGGTAAGGATCTGAGTTTTTTTACCATACCGCTATTCACTCGCGTCGACAATAAAATTTTTGCGTTTTTGGGCTGTTCTATGCCTACGCAACAATATGAAATGGGTGGACGAGATACTGCAGAAGCTATGTCGCTGCATTACCGCACCTGTTTTTATCATAAGTTTGAACATATATTTGTAGCTGATCTTGCAAGTACCCATATTCATGCAGAACGTGAAAGCAATCGTCGTTCATTGTTATTTCAGATTGTTCAGCGGATGCATGACAATATTGATGTAGATGCTGTACTTTCGGAAGTCATTGATAGCATCTCTGCGATGTATCCTGGAGCCAGACTCGACCTGTATATGTCACAAGATCATCGCAGCACTAATCCGCAGGTCAAACCGTTACCTTTCCACATGTCCAGTGATGATGTCTGTGCCAGGGCGTTCAAGGATGGACGTGTTGCGCTGCACACTAGTGATGAAAATCACCGAAATGTAGAAATAGGGCTTCCGTTAGGTGGTAAGCAGGGGGTCTATGGGGTATTCCATATGGTGATGGATAATCCAATCTTCCCTGACGTTGATTTACGGTTTCTCACAATGGTAGCCGATACGGCAGGGACTGCTTTTGAGAACGCCAAGCTTTATGAGCGCTCCAATCAGCTAATCCGTGAGCTTCGTATGAGTAATGAGCTTACCCAGCGTTTGAATCAAAGCTTGCGTTTAGGCGATATTTTTCAATTTGCGTTTGAAGAGCTACTTGAAATGTTTGGTGCAGATTACTGCTGTATCTTACATATGAATGAGGAAAAGGGTGGCCTAGAAGTTATTGCCTGCAACCATCCTTCATTGCAGAATGAAGTATTAGAAGTAGGAGCAGGTTTAGGTGGAAAGGTGTATTCCACAGGTGAGTCACTGATCATGTCTGACTACATAGATAATCCTAAGACAACTTCCCGACTAATGAATGCTACCGGTTCACAGTCGTTGATTGCCACACCTCTTAGTGTGGGTGGAGAAGTGCGAGGTGCGATTATGCTGGCACATCGAGATTCTCATTATTTTTCCTATGACAACTACAGGCTATTGCAGGCGATGGCGGGACATATTGGTCTAGCAGTAGGTAACGCCAGGCTACATGCTGAAGTTAGACGTCTAGCGAATAGAGATAGCCTAACAGGTCTCTATGCTCGTCATTATTTGGACGAAGAGATAAAAGAAAGACAGTCTACGGACTTCTGCGGTTGTTTAATTGTTGTGGATATTGATCAGTTCAAAATTGTGAATGATACCTATGGTCATCAAAAAGGCGATAAGATTCTAAAAGAGGTTAGTGAAATTGTGAAATCTTCCATCCGTCAAGGCGACATTGCTGCGAGGTGGGGTGGGGAGGAGCTCTCCGTTTATTTACCGTTAATGGGAATGCAGCAGGCGGGTTATGTAGCTGAGCGTATACGCAAACGCGTTATGGAAGAAACTGAACCTAGTGTAACGGTATCCTGCGGAATAGCGGAATGGAGCTGGATGGACGATCGAGTAAGTGTTGAGTCATTATTTTATCGAGCGGATATGGCACTGTATAAAGCTAAGAATAACGGCCGGAACCAAGTTGTTTTTGATACGAAAGAAAATGATAGCAATATTAAGAATCCGTGAGGTAAGCCTCATGGGTTCTTTTTTTATATGCACAGTTATTCTGGCTCTAATTGCGGTATAAGGCTTGCAGGAAGGGAGAACCCTATACATGGGTTGTACTTAAGCAAAATACTCCGAGAAAGGCCTGAGGTCCGTGAGAAAGCTATTATTACTTAAGGGAGGAGTCCCTCTAGTTCTGACACTGTATTGCCTGTTATGTAGCGGATGTAGCGTCATAAGAGACAAACCTGCGAAGGAGGATTTAAGTTTGGCGTTGGCAGGGATGGCTGGAAGTGATGAGGTTGTTTTTGAAGGGGCGAATATGCTGAAACACGGGGGAACAACGGTTCCTGAATCCTTATTGTTCTACGGAGGCACAGTGAAGGATCATAAAAAGGTCAAGCTGTACACGCTTCTTCCAGATAAATCTATGACCAAAAAAGCAGCAGCTGATGGCGTTAAAGACTTAAAGAGTAGCGCATATGCTCTGAAACCTTATTACAGTCAGTTAGAGAAAAAAGAGGGCAGATGGGAACTTCAGACTACTGAAAATTCCTCGGAGGAGGGAAATCCATTACCTGCGCTAAATCCGCTAAAGCAACTCGAGGAGCTTGAGTCCATGGAGACGAGTGTAACCGAAGAGGCTGGAGCAGGCAGAGGGACAAGTGTGCTGCGAATCGAATTGACGCCTTCAGAGGCTAGGAAGCAGCTGTCTGCTGAATTGGAGAAAGAAATGCAGAACCTTCGTCCTAAAGTCCCCGAATCCGCTGAGAACAACACAGAGGCGGTTCAGGCAGTGACGAAAGCTTTGGAGAAGCTGTGGCAGAAGAAAAATAATGAGCTACAGCAAAAGCTGAAACAGGCTAATGTTGAAACGGTCTACCACCTAACGGTTGATAAGAAGCATAATCTTCCCAGAAGGCTTACCTTGAATCGAAAAGTAAGCTATTCCGGTGAAATGATGAATAAATCTGAAAATGAAACTTATGTATCTAAGGTGGATTTCACAGGTTACCGTTAATCTTTACATGGTTATGCAGGTCTTGCGCTCCATAAAGGGCGTGCTACAATAGAACAGCATGCTTATTTTTCAGACAGAGGAAGGAAGAGTACACAATGAAAGATCCCAGAATTCAAAAGCTGGCGGCAAATCTTGTAGGTTATTCCGTAGATGTTCAGCCAGGCGAGAACGTGCTTGTAGAAATGATTGGCAATGAAAGAGATTTAATCAAAGCTGTTGTTGAGGAAATCGGTAAAGCTGGCGCTCATGCTTTTGTTCAGTTGACAGATCGTACAGTCCTACGCAGCATGCTTAAATTTGCAACACGTGAGAGTCTTCAGACATGGGCTGAAATTGACTTGAACCGGATGAAGCAAATGGATTGCTATATCGGCATCCGTGCAGGTGAGAATGTAAATGACCTGTCCGATGTTCCAGAAGAAAATATGAAATTGTATAATTCTTTGTATTCCCATCCAGTGCATAGTGAACAACGCGTGAAGCATACGAAGTGGGTAGTATTACGTTATCCCAATGCGAGTATGGCTCAGCTTGCAAATATTAGTACAGAAGCATTTGAGGACTTTTATTTCGAAGTGTGTAATTTGGATTACGCCAAAATGGACAAGGCTCAGGATGCATTGGCTGATCTCATGCGCAGAACAGATAAGGTACATATTTCAGGTCCTGGAACAGATCTTAAGTTCTCCATCAAAGGAATCGGTGCAGAGAAATGCTCTGGACAAAAGAATATTCCGGATGGCGAGGTTTACAGCGCTCCTGTTCGTGATTCTGTAAATGGAACGATCAGCTATAATGCACCATCCGTTTATAACGGAGTGACTTTTGAAAATATCAAATTCAAATTCGAGAACGGTAAAATTGTTGAAGCAACAAGCAATGACTCCGCTCGCTTGAATGAAATCCTGAATTCAGATGACGGCGCACGTCACATTGGAGAATTTGCCATAGGCTTTAACCCTTACATTTTGCACCCAATGAATGACATTCTGTTCGATGAGAAAATTGCAGGCAGCCTGCACTTTACACCAGGACAAGCATATGATGTTACAGATAACGGAAACCGGTCCTCCATTCACTGGGATCTTGTATTAATCCAACGTCCAGACTATGGCGGCGGGGAGATTTATTTTGACGATGTATTAATCCGTAAGGATGGAATCTTCGTGTTACCAGAACTGGAAGGTCTGAATCCTGAAAACTTGAAATAAGCTGTAAAAGTAAGAAAACACCTTGCACAAGTAAGCGGATTCAAGGTATCATAAGAAATGATTACAAATGACTTATGTTTCATAATCAAGTTGCGGAGGGATTTCTATGTCCAGTAACAATGCGGCAATCGTTGATATTGCTCAAACGGCAGGTCAGTTCAACTCTTCAATCGTTCTTCAAGCGGACAACAAGTACATTGATGTTAAGAGTATCCTTGGTTTGTTCACGACTTTGGTATCAAGCCAAAGCTACGAGCTTCATGTTCACGGAACAGATGCAGAAGAAGCTAAGAAGGCAATGAGTGAAGTTTTTGCTAAACACGGTTTGAACTTTACAGTTGTAGCTGAGTAATAGTTGTATGTAAAGACGTCCTACCGATTTACGGTGGGGCGTTTTTTCTAGAAATAGATGTGGAATTAATGGCATCCCTTATAAACAACATAGCTGCTTCTTTCAAATAAATGGTTAGTATAAACAGAATTGTTGTATTGATATCCGATTTCGACTAATATTAAGTAAAATAGTAAAAGCAGCTTAACTTTTGGACATGGGGGGGAAGAGGCATGACTTCGTCGGAATTACAGGAACAGTTTAATCTTAAAGCGATCAATCTTCTACAAGAAGATGCCGATAAAATTCAGCAACTTATTGAAGTGCAGATGGAAAATCTGGCAACACGCTACTGCCCTCTCTATGAGGAAGTGCTTGATACCCAAATGTACGGTTTCTCAAGAGAGGTCGATTTTGCGGTTAGAGCAGGTTTGGTGCCAGAGATTACCGGTAAAATGGTGCTGAGTAAGCTGGAGCGGAATTTAGCAGTACTCTATGAGGCATTGAATAACAAAGCAAAAGAAGAATAAGTTTTGATTTATAGTATTCATAGAAACGCACATGAGAGGACTTTCGTCACTCATGTGCGTTTTTTTTTAGAACTATAGAATGAAAAGGGAAGTATTTATACTAGATAAAAGGAGACTCCGAGAATTAGATAAACCGTTAATAGCAAGAGACCCTCATACCAGTTGGTCGAACCATCCTGAGTGATTGATTTGGCAATAAAGACGGCGACACCAATGGCGACAATTTCGATCGTTGTAAACACAATGTCCATAGTATCACCCATGAAATAACTGGCGAAGATAAGTACAGGCGCTACAAATAGTGCAATTTGAAGACTGCTCCCGACAGCTATTTCTACTGCCGCACCGATTTTGTTCTTCATGGCTAGCATAATGGCTGCACTATGTTCTGCGGCATTACCGATGATTGCCACGAGGAAGGCGCCTACAAACAGTTCACTAAATCCAAAGCGCTCAGTTAGTGTCTCTAGCGTCCCTACCAGCCACTCACTCACAAAGGCTACCATCACGGTAGCAAGAAGTAGATAAAGGATGGATCTGTTTCTGGACCACTTAGGCGCATGCTCATGAGCCATTTCTTCCTTACCGGCTTCTGTAACGTCCTCTAGATGTTTCTTGTGCGTAATCATGGAGAAGACAAGCCAGGCCATGTACGAAGCGATGAGCAGCCCAGCAACGATTAAACTCAGCACGTCTGTATCTTTTTCAGTTATGGAATGGGTATTGAAGAACATAGCCGGTACAAATAAAGCGATCACCGCTACGATCATAAGGGAACCGTTCATACCGGCAAGGGTTACGTTAAAGTTCTGTACTTTGAACTTCATTCCGCCAGCGAAAATACTTAAACCGAGGACAAGCAGCAGATTGCCAATAATGGAACCGGTAAGACTGGCTTTCACCATGTCGAACAGTCCTTCCTTCACTAGGAAAAAGGCAATGATTAGCTCTGCGGCATTACCGAAGGTAGCGTTTAGGAAGCCGCCTAACCGCTGTCCAGCATAATGTGCTACACTTTCTGTGGCGCGGCCCAGAAAGCCAGCCACAAACACAACGGCTACTGCAGAGAGAACGAACTGAAGCGTGTGGTCCCAATCTGCATAATGTCCTATGGCACTAAGGATAAAGGTGATTGCCAGCAAAGCTGGTGAAATCCATTTTTTCAAGGTAAAGTACACTCCAATCTATGTATTCAGGATCAATTCATAATCAATATACCCAAATTATTCCTAAGTGTAAACGAGAAAGCGAGAAACTGATTTGCTTTTTAGCCTGTTTAGGAATTACAATAATTGATAATGAGTTAAGGGGGGATATGGCATGGCAGAACAACTTCAATTGGAAATGGGAAATATACGAATTTCAAATGACGTCGTCTCGAAAATTGCCGGATTGGCTGCCTTGGAGACTCCAGGTATTGCAGCCATGTCAGGTGGCCTATCAGAGGGCTGGGCAAAGCGTCTTAGTGGCAAGAACGTCCAAAAGGGCGTTACCGTTGAAGTGGGACAGCTAGAAGCAGCAGTAGACCTGCGTATTATAGTTCTCTATGAAACTCCGATACATGAAGTGTGCCGGATGCTTCAACAGAACGTACGCGAAGCTGTGGAGAGCATGACTGGACTTCATATTGTTGAAGTGAATGTCAAAGTTGAAGGCGTAGCCTTTAAGAACGATGAAATTGCTTAATGCAAAAGTGCTTGTACACAAAAAAGCAGTCCAAGATACTTAACTTGGACTGCTTTTTTATATATTCCATTACATCCGGATTTATGAATCTTACCGGGAACGAACTTGTCTAACCGTAGTTACAGATTTCGTGACTTCCTCTTTAGCTGGAAGATTAGTTTCTCTTGAAATGCTCAGCATAATTCCCATGGACAGCATACTCACAAGAAGTGAAGAACCGCCGTAGCTGATAAATGGCAAAGTTACACCAGTAAGCGGAATCGTCTTCGTTACGCCACCAATATTGACAAAGGCCTGAATGGCAATGAGGCCCATAATACCAATGCCCACTAGTGTGCCAAAGGGATCTTTACACCTTAATGCGATTAAAATACCTCGCCAGATAAAATACAGATATAACATCAGAAATAATGCCGTTCCTACAAAGCCGAATTCTTCACCAATGACGGGGAAAATAAAGTCCGTATACGGGTATTTAAGATAATCCAGCTTTTGAATGCTTTTGCCAAAGCCAGAGCCACTGACTCCACCTTGTCCGAGAGCGGTCAAAGACTGAATAATATTATATCCTTCGCCTTCAGCATCCTGATAGGGATCTATGAAAGCTTGAATACGGCCTTTTCTATAGTCCTGATTGGCAGCTACTTTGTCGGTTGCGGGGGAAAGAGAATCAATCGCTGCTTTAGCCCCCATAACAATTCCTACACCTAGCACCAAGAGTGCAATAGAGCCAAGGATATGCTTCATGCTGGCACCGCCTGCATAAATGACAAGTCCACTGGTAGCCACGAGAATAAGGCATGAGCCCAAATCTGGCTGCATCATAATAAGTCCGGCAACTATACCCACAATGACCATTACAGGGATATATCCTGTACGGAAATCTCTAAACCGTTCACCTTTTTTGGTAATCAGTGCAGAGAGATACAGGATAATTGATATTTTGGCCAGCTCGGTAGGTTGAATCCCTAGCTTCCCGATACTTAACCAGCTCTTGGCGCCATTGATTCTTTCGGAGAAGGCTACAATTAGCAGGAGAATAACGGTGATGATGAAGATAGGGACATACCACTTTTTGAATTTACTGTAGTGAATATTCATGGCTATAAACATAACAACGATTCCAAGTACGATCCAAATCATTTGGCGTTTCATGAAATATAGAGGGTCATTACCGAACTTCGAGCTTGCTAAGGTCAAACTGGAGCTAGCACTGAAGACCATGACTAGACCGAAACCCACAAGTAGTAGTGTTAAGATGAGTAGTTGGAAATCGGGTGTTCCTCTTTTGGGCAGGCTGACATTTTGTTTCGTCTTTCCCTTTCTGTTACTCAAGCCTCCAACAGCTGCTTTAATTCGAGAATCCGAGTAGCAGCAGTGTCCAATACTGGTTTAGGCACCGGGGAGTCATACTCCAGGCCATGGGGGAATGTTGCTTTCCCTAAGTATACGGCTTCAATTGCAAGTACGGCATCAGCTTTCTCCAGCTTCCCCTCGACAGCGCGAGTGTTGATGCGTAGAAAGTATTCGCCACCATCCTGTGGGTCTTCAATTTTGCAGTCGTAAGTGGCACGATAGTATTCCCATTGCCAGCGAATGAAGCCAGCCTTTGTCGCACTCTCGTCCAGATAGAGAAGATCACTCTTCAATCCTACGAGGCCCGTGTTCTCAAAAATCATAGCACGCATATCCCCCTTATGAAGTATAATGATGAATTCATGATCCGTTTGCTGATGTTCTACCTCATGATAGTATGTTTCTAAACGTTGTGCAAGAGTAGGCACCTCCTAACGATACCCAGTTTTTTGCGTTTCTGCTACAATAAAAGAATTATAGCCGTATACGGCTGGAACAAAGTGTACAGGACTGCTGTCGCATGCTATTGATGCGGGTTTATGAAGAAGGGGATGGAGAACGTATGAAGAGCTTAGCGGTTGATTCTCTCATGCCGGAGATCGTGGAATGGAGACGCCATTTACACCGTCATCCGGAGTTGTCTTTTCATGAAAAGGAAACGTCAGCATTTATAGCAGACAAGTTAGCAGAATTCGGAATTGAAGTTAGGAGAAGCACGTCTGGGTATGGTGTAACGGGTATATTGCGAGGACATCGGCCAGGGAAAACGGTAGTCCTTCGCGCGGATATGGATGCACTACCTATTAAAGAAGAGAATAAGAATGACTACGTTTCGCAAAATGAAGGAGTTATGCATGCCTGTGGGCATGATGGACACACTTCAATACTGCTGGGTGTAGCCTCTTACTATAGCAGCCGCCTTGAAGAGTTAGAAGGGGAGCTGCGTTTTCTTTTTCAGCCAGCGGAGGAGGTATGCCCGGGTGGTGCACAGGGGATGATTGCCGAAGGCATGCTGGAAGGCGCGGATGCGGTGTATGGTTTGCATTTGTGGACTCCGCTTCCAATGGGGACCGTGGGCAGTGCGCCAGGACCTCTTATGGCATCTGCTGATGAATTTTTCATTGATATCATCGGCCGGGGTGGACATGGCGGTATGCCGAATCGCACGATAGACAGTATTGTGGCCGGGGCGGCGCTTGTGACTCAGCTTCAGAGCATCGTAAGCCGCTCTGTGAACCCGCTGGAGCCCGCTGTTCTTAGTGTAGGAACCATTCAAGGGGGATTCGCCCAGAATGTCATTGCTGAGCATTGTCGCATTACAGGAACCGTACGGGCGTTCGACGAGGAGACCCGTTATCTGATCCGCAGCAGAATCGAAGAAATGACAGTTTCAATAGCTGGCGCATACGGTGCGGAAGCTAAGATAGACTATGTGATGGGATATCCGCCACTCGTAAATCACGAGGGCGAATACCAGCGTTTTTCCGAGGTGGCACCAGGAGCACTAGGAGAAGCTGTTCAAGTGATTCGGATGGAAAAGCTGATGCCAGCTGAGGATTTTGCCTACTATGTAAAAGAAATTCCTGGCTGCTTTATGTTCGTAGGGGCTGGGAATCCAGATAAAGATGCAGCTTACCCGCATCATCATAGCAAATTTGATTTTGACGAGGATGCTATGTTGCATGGGATGAAATTATTAATCGCTATGGCGAATTCCTGTTTGCAAGAGAAGACAATCGTATAATTTCGTTTCATAGAGGAGAACCTATTCCATAACATGGAGATTACGTTTAGGAGGGTTCGTTCTTGAAGACAGTGAAAGAGGTTATGACGAAGGATCCAGTAACAGTTACACTACTGGATAATGTGTATGAAGTCGCTGTTAAAATGAGAGAGCATGACACTGGATTTATACCAGTCATTGATAATGAAGACAATAAGACATTACTCGGTGTAATTACAGATCGTGATCTAGTGATTAGAGGTTACGCGGCTAAACACCCTGGATCAACAGCTGTGGAAAAGGTAATGAGTAGAGAAATTCAGACCGTCTCAGAGAATACATCTGTAGATGAGGCTGCAGAACTGATGTCGAGCTGGCAAATTCGCAGATTGGCTGTGACTAGTGGCCAGAAGCTGATGGGTGTAGTGTCCATCGGTGACTTGGCTGTGCGCAACATTTTTGCGGACGAGGCTGGAGAAGCGCTTCATGATATTTCGCAGCAGCATTTACATTAAATAGTTTGATAGGGAAGCTCATGACCGTTATGCGGGGATGAGCTTTTTCCTGTTCAAATCTAAGAAAATATAGATTTCACACTATACATTATCCTAATATTTCTCGCATAAACGCTTACCGTCCTTTTGAGACGCCGAGGACGTTTTTGCTTGTATGAATGTAAGCAGATTATATAGCGCAGGCTTGAATAAAATTAATGATTGGGGAGGGAACGTTATGAATGAAACAGGGGCTTGCATTGTGCGAAGGGATCGGACGATTCTACTGGAATGTGCACATCCTGGTTTTGAGAAGGCTAGGAAAGAACTAGGAGCCTTTGCAGAGCTCGTAAAGAGTCCTCCGGCTTATCACACCTATAGAATCACTCCATTATCATTATGGAATGCTGCAGCGCTTAATTATACAGCTGAAACGATTATTTCAAGTCTGCATCAACTTGCGCGCTGGGGTGTTCCTGCCGGGCTGGAGGATGAGATCGCAACTCTTCTCTCTAGGTATGGAAAGCTCACCCTTCACGGTCAAGAGACTTCGAATGAGCTCATTACGCTTAGGGCTGAGACAGCTGAGATTCTGAATGGACTAGTTAATGAATCAGGTCTAAAGGAGTTAGGTTTGCAGAGAATAAATCCACTAGAAAGCTCATGCCGTGCGGAGAACAGAGGGCTTTTAAAGCAAGAGCTGATGAGACTAGGCTACCCTGTACTGGATTATGCTGGTTATCATGTCGGACAAGCTCTAAGTTTGACCTGGAAGGAGTCTCACAATCACGCAAAGGATGGAGCGAAAGGTGAAACTTTTGGACTGCGTGAATATCAGCAGGAGGCTGTCCAGATGTTTCAAGGCATAGAAGGGCAGGGAGGCAGCGGGGTAGTTGTGTTGCCTTGTGGAGCGGGTAAGACGGTAGTGGGACTGGCCGTTCTTGAAAGTCTACAATGCGAAACACTGATCTTAACTTCAAATACAACTTCGGTAAGACAATGGGTAGATGAGCTGCTTGAGCGAACCGATTTGGCTGATGAGGCTATTGGCGAATACTCCGGTGAAAAAAGAGAAGTGCGGCCTGTTACTATAGCTACCTATCAGATATTAACGCACCGTCAATCCAAAGGCGGTCCTTTTCTCCATATGAAGCTGTTCAATGAACGCAACTGGGGTTTGATTATTTATGATGAGGTTCATCTGCTTCCAGCTCCAGTATTCCGGGCTACAGCAGATATTCAGGCTACTAGAAGACTAGGTCTCACTGCAACTCTGGTTAGAGAAGACGGGAAGGAAGGGGACGTATTCTCATTGATCGGGCCTAAGCGTTACGACATGCCTTGGAAGGAGCTGGAGCAGCAGGGCTGGATTGCAGAGGTAGAATGTGTCGAGATGATCGTACCGATGAGCTCTGAGCTGAGACAGAAGTATTTGTATGCGGAAGCGAAAGAGAAATTTCGTATGGCCTCATGCAATCCTGCAAAAGCTGAGGTTATAGTCGAGCTTCTAAAAGCCCATCAGGGATCATCGGTTCTGGTTATTGGACAGTATCTCGACCAATTAATTGAACTGGCGGATAAGATCGGTGCACCTCTGATTACGGGTAAAACGAAGCAGCGAGAAAGAGATGAGTTGTATGCAGCTTTTAACGAGGGAATAATACAGGTGCTTGTTGTCTCTAAAGTAGCGAATTTTGCGGTGAATTTGCCAGATGCGTCGATTGCTATTGAGGTTTCAGGAGCTTTTGGATCCAGGCAGGAGGAGGCCCAGCGCTTGGGTCGAATCTTGCGTCCGAAGGCGGGTGAGAACAAAGCGTACTTCTATACGCTGGTATCTGAAGATAGCCGGGAGCAGGAATTCGCTATGCGCCGACGGATGTTTTTAACAGAACAGGGGTATGAATATGTCGTTAAAATGGTGCCGAACGGAAAGGAGCGGACGATCCATTGAACCAGCTATCAGCGGAAGCCCTAGAGGTCTTAAAGCGATTATGTGCTGCTTACGCGGCCCAGCCCTTTGACGAGGGAAAAGAAGAGCGTTGGCGTCCTTCGACGCTCTGCCGGGCAGAGCAAAAGCTTGCAATGAATGAACTGCGGCGCGCTGGGTTGTTAACTGCGAGGCATAAAATATTGGGGGAGAAGCTGTATCAGATTCCAGTTGAACAATTATTAGTGCTAGAACAAGAATTCTTCCCATACCAACCTAAGTTTATTGAGGGTTATTCAGTAAATCTATCCATGGAGGCGGGTGCTGGACTGGCAGTAGATCTGTTTCGGGCCTTGCTGTTCATGGCTCGTGAAGGCCTGCCTTTTACCGCTAAGGGAATTATTCATAAAAAGAATTTAAATCGTTTAGCGGCTCAGCTTTCTTTTCAGGAAAAGCATTTAGCGGGGCTCTCTATGGGTAATCCTTCGAATGAGGTGGATGCCCTGTCAGCGGCTCTTGTAGTAGATATCATGTTGTGTCTTGGGCTTATTAGCAAGCTGAAAACAGGCTATAGACTTGACAAGGATATACTGGGACGTTGGTTGCAACTTCCTGAGACAAGAATGACTGACATCCTGTATGGGATTGTTATTCATCGTTTTGGAAGCATTGGGCCTGCCGATCAGCATTTTCGCTATTTAATATCCAGCACTGCTTTTGTACCCGAGAAATGGACAGTGTTGCCTGAGCTTCTGGACTGGATGGCAGATATGAATTTAACCGGAACAGTTGCCCGAAAAGAGCTGGAACAATCAAGCTTAAACTGGCTTCGTTGTCTAACAGGCTTTGGATGGTGTGAACTGGGGAGCACGCCTGAGGGTATCCAGTGTTTTCGCTGGACTGCTGCAAAACCGAAGCTGATGTACAGTAGTGAGTCCTTCCCTGATTCTGTGGCAGAGCATTCGAATGACCAGTTTATTGTGCAACCCGATTTTGAAGTCCTGATTTCACCGGATGTTCTCTATACTGTGCGCTGGGTTTTAGCTGAATGCGCTGAACTTCTGCAAACAGATACGATGTGGAGCTTCCGACTGACTCGTGAGATGCTAGTGCATGCATCAGAGCGAGGGATGCCTCCAGAAGAAGCGATAGCTTGGATTAAAGATCATGCACTGGGTGGTCTGCCATCTGTGGTGGAGCTGTCTTTAGAGCAATGGGGAAAGAGCATTGGCCGAACATCACTCTCTGAAGTGATTCTGTTGACTTGTCAGACGGAGGAGGACGGAGGGGCTATTGCAGCCCATCCGCGACTGCAAGAGAGCCTTAAACGTATCGGACCGCTTCATTTTCTTGTATCTCCGGAGAATGTGGAACAGATGCGTAAGGAGCTGTTCTTAGCAGGATTGGCCCCTTCTAGGATGATTGGAGGACGTGAGGAAGAGGTGGATGCTGAATGGACTTCATTTCATCAAGAAGCCGAAACCGGGCAAGCGTTGTATTCACTTCCAGAACTAAATGCTGAACTAAAGCTACTCGACAGAGGGAATCCCTTTTTAAACCTACCAGTTATTTCTCCTGAGCAGGAGGAGGATATCTTATTAGGTGGAGAAAATGTGCCACAGATCTGGAGCAAGGAATGGCGCCATTATCATAGCTCAACCGCTCAGAAAGTAATGGAACAAGGGCTGAAATGGGGAATTAAGGTGCGGTTTTCCTTAAAGGACCAAATGTTAGATTTCATCCCCTCCAGAATAAAAGGTAATCCTTGGAAAGTGGCAGGCCATCTGCTGTATAACGATGGTGAAACGGTTGAGGAAATAGAGCTGGCCCCTGAAGACTGGAAGGAAATGAAGTTAGTAATTCCCAAAAGGCGAAGAAATTCCTCTTCTGCTGAAGCGAGTGATTATGGTATGATAGAAAAGTCTACTGAATTCGGTAGAACATTAACGTAGAAAAGAGCTGAGTTCATGAGCGTAGCGGAATTAAATACGGTCGATATGGCTGAAGTGCTGACATACGCCTATGAATTAGGCGATATGATTAATCAATCCGCCGAAGTGTCGGATTACTTATACTGGAAAGGACGGGTTGATTCGAACCCAGAAATTCAGGCCATGGTCAAACAGCTTCAAGCCAAGAAGGAGTTGTTTGAAGAAACACAGCGATTCGGACATTTTCATCCGAACTATCATTCAGCGAAGGATGAGGTTTCGGCAGTAGAAGCGGAATTGGAGAATTTTGAAGAGGTCGCTCGTTTTAAGCAGGCGGAGAAGACTCTTGATGACATTCTGCATTCCATGTCGGAAGCGATTGCTTTTTCAGTATCGGATAGCATTAAAGTACCAAGCAATGATCCTTCCCCTAAAGGTGGATGCGGTAGCGGGGGGAAATGCTCCTGCGGATAAGCTTCCCTTAGGATTTAGAGAGAGAAAGGCGGTTTAGCTTATGTTTGCGGAACGGACAGGATACATCATTTGGGTAAGTGACGTTAAAGCGGCACGTAACCTTGAGAAATACGGAACATTACATTATGTTTCTCGGAAAATGCATTATGCAGTGATGTATGTAAATGCAGAACGTGCCGAGGAAGTTATGAAGAATGTCCGCAGACTCTCCTACGTTCGTAAGATCGAAAGATCCTATCGTAACGAAATTAAGACAGAGTATACCAGTAATGGGCCGGACAAGTCCCGTAACTACGGTATGTAATTCTTGGAGATGAACAGGTGCTTAAGTAGCACCTGTTTTTTTATGCGCAGATCTCGGGTAACCGCGGTTTCTTCCGTGCTCTGGAACTTGTACAACTTTCAGCAATGAGGTAAGATGACAACATTAAGTACATACAAAGACCCTTATGGTGGAGTGTGATGATGATGCGCAACAAAGGGACGGATTGGCCCAGTTCTTACGAGCCCTTCCACATCATGCTGAACGACTACAGGGTCGCTGACATCGTTATAACAAATCATGCGAAGAGTCGTTATTTGGACCGGATCAGTAAAGGTGTAAGCGATGACGAAGAGGTCGCCGCATGGATGTGGCAGTGCCTGATGCAGAATCGGCTCAAGCCCTTTTCAGACAGTGATTTTAACGCGTATTTAATTGACGATGACTCTGTAGTAATCGCTGAGTTCACGGAATTGATAGGTGAAAAAGATATTTCAGGTCAGCCATTATATTCTATGATCATCGTTTCGTTTCTTGGTAGAATCTCTGCGACTCCACAGTTGAGAGATTTAAAAACTTACTTTTCGCTGCTGCGCAATTCCCGCCGCACTAAGCTAACGAAGAAGAAGCGTAAACGTAAATAGTGTATAAAGAACGAACAGGAGGCATGCGGCGGTGGCTGCATGTCCTTTTTGAAAATAAGAATATATAAGCTTCATATCGTACATAATCCCTTACTTAAGTTTCTTTTATAGATAGCACAAGGAGTTGCAGAGCATGAACTTTCATCAATTACATATTTTTTATACTGTCTTAGAGCGAGGAAGCTTCTCGGCAGCGGCACAGACATTACATATGACTCAACCAGCAGTGACCATGCAAGTACAGGCGCTAGAGGATTATTTTGGAACCAAGCTCTTCAATCGTTCTACCAAAAAAATCATGCTCACCGAAGCAGGTCATACGTTAATGCCATACGCGCTGCGCAGTATCCAATTGATGCGGGAGACGGATCAAGCGATGTCGGCGTTTACGCATATGTTGGAAGGGCGCTTGCAGCTTGGGGCAAGCCTTACCATTGGTGAGTATGTGCTGCCACGGCTCTTAGGTCCTTTTGGAAAGCAATATCCGAACATTTCAATCATGATGAAGGTCATGAATACCTCGCAAATTATGGAGGAAATCCTAAAACATCAGTTGAATTTTGGTTTAATTGAAGCATCGGTAACACATCCTGATATGGTGATTGAGCCGGTGATGGGGGATGAATTGAAGTTGATTGTGCCCCATGATCATCCGCTTGCAGAGCAGCAAGAGGTCACTTTGGAGGAGGTGCTTCAGCACCCTTTTGTTCTGCGTGAGCAGGGCTCAGGAACGCGGCGTGTGATGGAAGAGCAGCTGTTCTCGAAGGGGCTTGATCCGGGATCGATGAAAATAGTGATGGAGCTTGGTAGTACGGGTGCTGTGAAGTCGGCAGTGGAGGCAGGTCTTGGGGTTACTATTATCTCGACTTCTTCTGTTAAACATGAGGTTGCGCTTGGACTACTGAAAATCGTGAATATCTCGGATGCCTCATTTAAAAGACAATTCTACGCCATTCATCTAAAATCGACACTGCTGCCAATTTCTGCAGTGACGTTCTTGACTTTTTTGCGCGAGCATTCGAATGATAACTAAAGCAATATGACCAGAGGCAGGAAACTTAGAAACTAGCGAGGTGATAGAAATGGAGAATGAAACTAGACTGGATGAACTGAAGGGCGACAGACCGGAGAATATTGACGCCTCACGATGCGATCTTCACACGCATACTCAAGTCTCTGATGGCATGCAGCCACCAGAGGAAAATGTACGTCTCGCTAAAGAGAAGGGACTAATCGCAGTTGCCATAACGGATCATGATACTGTGGCTGGTGTGAAGGAAGCTCTCAAAGCAGGAGAGAAATACGGAATCACTGTTGTACCGGGTGTAGAGATCAGCACTCGTGCTGGAGGAAAAGATATTCACGTCCTTGGATACTACATAGATCCAGCAAATGAGTTGTTTCTTTCCCGTTTGGGAGGGCTAAGAGAAACCCGGGCACTAAGGAATGAGGCGATCCTCTCAAAATTACGTGGGCTTGGGATTGAAATTACGCTTGAGGCAGTTGTCGCGGGAATTGGACGGGAACTGAAGCCTGATGAGAGTATTGGGCGACCACATATTGCTGATGAGCTGGTTCGTCTTGGAGCAGCTACGGATATGAGAGATGCGTTCAATAAGTATTTAGCCGAAGGTGCAGCGGCTTACGTGTCACCCCCACGAATCACGCCCGAGGATGCCTGTGATTGGATCATCGAGGCGGGTGGGTCTCCAGTATTGGCGCATCCAGGCCTATATGGTGACGACCAGTTAGTACGAGGGATTATGGAGCGGGGGGCTTTTAAAGGGATTGAGGTTTATCATTCGGATCACGAACCCGCTGATTCAGAGCGTTACCTAACCATGGCTGAAGAATTCAGCTTAATTATAACCGGTGGCTCGGATTTTCATGGTGCCCGCCAAGGTGTTGTATTCCATGGAGATATCGGTAGTGTTACGGTTTCTGTTGAAGCGCTGGAACAGTTGAAGAAGGTTGCTGGCATGTTACGTCAAAACTAAGTTCAATCAGTTGCACATAATATACTGAAAAACGAAAACCGGCTGTCATCCACAAATGGACGACAGCCGGTTCTTTTTGTTAATTAGCTTCTCAGCGTATTTGGAAGACTCTTAATGCGATTTTCATCTGGAGTGACAAACAATGTTTTCTGATGATCATAGATCACAAATCCGGGTTTCGAGCCACTCGGTTTGCGGACATGGCGGATTAGTGTGCAGTCTACAGGCACACTGCTTGACTGCTTCGCCTGACTGAAATAAGCGGCAAGCTGGGCGGCTTCTTCCAGTGTGGCATCTCCAAATTCCTCACTACGGATGACAACGTGAGAACCAGGAATATCCTTGGTATGCAGCCAAGTATCATTAGGTGAAGCCAGTCGATTAGTGACGTATTCGTTCTGTAAATTATTTTTTCCGACATAAATGTCGATGCCTTCAGACGAGGTGAAGACCTGCAATGTAGGTCTGGTTGCTTTTTTCTTTTTCTTGCCTTTTTTGCTTCGGTCGCGAAGATATCCTTGACTTACAAGCTCGTCGCGGATCTCTTCAATGTCATTCAATGAGGCATGGGCAAGCTGCTGAAGTAAACTTTCCATGTAGGATATTTCCTCATGGGTCTTAATCAGCTGCTCATTAATGACAAGGAGGCTGTTTTTATATTTGTTGTACTTTTTAAAATAACGTTGTGCATTATCCGATGGGCTTAATAAAGGGTCGAGTGGGATGACCATTTCTGCCTGATTTACGTCATAATAATTGACCAAAGAGGCTTCTTTATCTCCTTTGGACACGGCATGTAAGGACGCGAATAGCAATTCACCCCAAATACGATAGCGATCTGCGTCTTGCGCTTCGTCTAGATCCTTCTGTAGATTGGCAAGCTTCTTAACGTTTTTGCTACGTTCGTTGCTCAGGAAACGGATCAAATCACTTACCCGTTGCTTCACCGTATCACGTTCAGCTTTATCCCCGTAATAATCCTCCATGCACTCACTAATCGTGTTATATTGCTTCGCATTCTCATCCAATAGAGATAACGGAATCGCGGAAAAAATCATTTTCCCTTTCGCATTCGCACCTGAAACAGGAGAGAATTCGCAATTATGGACAGGTCCCATTACAGACTGGAAGGCGTCCCATAACTTTGTTGGAAATTCTGGTGCAGATCCCTGTGTATCACCTATCGCAAGGTCATTTCTGAGACGAAGAGCAATCTCTCCGGCAACAAGTGGACTCATTCCGCTGAAGGCATGCACCATCCAGCCTACCGGGTCAGCTGATGGGGAAGGACCGCCTGAGCCGTCAGGTTTCTGTTCAACCTCTTCTTTTGTAATCAGGTTGGCGAGCTCACCTTCAATGATTTCTTCCGGTTCGGCCTCCTTCTCATCTTCTTCCAGTAGAGCGGATTCTTCAGCAGCTGAGATCAAATTGAGAAATCGTTCTTTATCGATCTCCAGAGGGTTCAGCTTGTGTTGCTGAGGAGGCTCTGTGTAAGCGACACCGGGCATTACGATCCGGTAGCTGCTGATTGATGGAGTAACATGATGAATGCCGTCTATGATCGTTCCTGTGCCGAGCTCAGTAAGGATGATATTACTATGCCGTCCCATGAGCTCAATGATGATCTTTTTGGCAGAGACGTCTCCAAGCTCATCTCTAGTCTTAACATTTATGTGAATAATTCGTTCCATGCCTACCTGAGTGATACTCTCAATAGCCCCACCTTCACAATGCTTACGCATGAGCATGCAGAACATAGGTGCTTCTGACGGGTTTATGCTGCTTCTTTCTGTAAGATGCAGACGCGGATATGTCGGATTAGCAGAGAGCAATAGCTTGCCGCCGCCACCGGCACCCCGCAGGTTGAAGATAAGATCGTGATTGCTCGGTTGATATATTTTGCCTATACGCGCACCGATGAATGATTGCAGTTCGTGCACGATAGCTCGGGTAACAATGCCGTCTAATGCCATGATAAAGCTCTCCTGTCGACGTGAAATGAATTTCTGAAAATATAAGAAAGTATAAGTTTCACATCATACTTTATATCTTATATTTCTTGTTTAAACGCTTACCGCCCTTATAAGAACACCGAAGACGTTTAAGCTTACCTCTCTATGATGCCATACTTTGGGACATTCGTGCAAAAGGGGAATTGGTTAGGCGGTGATATTATTGGACGACCTTGAATACACTTGGTCATGAACAGGTGGAAAAGCTGTGCGCCGCCGGAAGTCAAGAAACGACCGGGAGGGAAAGAAAAGTCATGGAACAAAACAGTTGGCACCGGCTCGGTGCAGAAGAGCTGCAGAAAATGTTCAATGTCCATCCGAGGACGGGCCTCAGTGGAGAGGATGCCGCGGAGCGACGGAAGCAAAATGGGTATAACGAGCTGTCCGAAGGAAAGACCGTATCCCCGTTTACCCTGCTGTTGAACCAGTTTAAGGATTTCATGGTGCTTGTGCTTATGGGTGCGACGCTCGTATCCGGTTTGCTTGGCGAATATTTGGATGCCATCACGATCATCGCGATTATCCTTTTAAACGGAGCCCTTGGGTTTGTTCAAGAGTTCCGCGCCGAACGTTCGCTAAGAGCTTTAAAACAGCTCTCCGCACCTTCTGCCAAAGTACTGCGTGGGGGGAACAGCGAGGTTATTCCAGCAAAGATGTTAGTACCAGGTGATATTGTCTTGCTGGAGAGTGGTGATCGAATACCCGCGGATATACGATGGCTGGATTGCAGTTCTCTATATGTGGAGGAATCCGCGCTAACTGGGGAATCACTGCCTGTCTCGAAGCATTCGGATGTGATCCGCGCGGAGGAGATTCCGCTCGGCGATCAGAAGAATCTTGGGTTCATGGGCACAATGGTAACCAGGGGTACTGGTAAAGCTATCGTAATTCGTACGGGTATGGACACAGAGATGGGTAAGATTGCAGACCTGATCCAGAATACAGAGTCTCAGGAGACTCCCCTTCAGCATCGTCTCGAGCAGTTAGGGAAAATTTTGATCTATGTATCACTAGGTTTAACTATTGTAGTTGTAGCAGCCGGTATTTTACATGGACAGCCTGCCACAGCAATGTTCTTGGCCGGGGTAAGCTTGGCGGTCGCTGCGATTCCGGAAGGGCTTCCGGCCATTGTAACCATCGCACTTGCGCTGGGCGTGCAGAGGATGATCAAACGAAAGGCTATCGTTCGTAAATTACCTTCAGTGGAAACCTTGGGCTGCGCATCCGTCATCTGTTCGGACAAGACGGGTACATTGACTCAGAATAAAATGACGGTGACCCGATTATGGACGGGCGGACGTGGCCTTGAAGTAACAGGTGAAGGTTATGCTCCGAACGGACAGGTTCTGGAGAAAGGTAAACCGGTAGATCTCAAAAATGATCAAAGTTTAAGACGGATGCTACAGGTGGGTGCTTTGTGCAGTAATGCGGAGATTATTGAGACCTTTCCGACCGAAGTGCGAGGTAAGCGTAAAGGGAAGGATAAGGACATAGTAGTTGATAAATCTTCTGACAGCTCATCGATCTGGGAACTCAAAGGAGATCCAACGGAAGGAGCTCTAGTAGCGCTTTCAGGGAAGATGGGTTTGACTGCCCAGACGCTAGCCGTAACATACTCCCGTGAGAAGGAATTTCCTTTTGATTCCGAGCGGAAGTTAATGTCAGTTATTATTGGTCATCCCGGAGGACGGATGGTATGTACGAAAGGCGCGCCTGATGTGCTGCTTAATCGCTGTTCGTATATGCTCTGGGAGGGCGGTGTCGTGCCTTTAACGCCAACATTGCGGCAGAAAGTACTTGATGCCAATGAGCAAATGGCTTCAGGTGCACTTCGTGTCCTAGGTATGGCTTATCGTGATATGCGTCCAAGTGAAAATGTGGATAGTGAAAAGGATGCGGAGTGCCAACTTGTCTTTATCGGATTGGCTGGAATGATTGATCCGCCACGGCGTGAAGTTCGCGATGCCATTAGCGTCACACGCCGAGCAGGAATTAAGACTGTGATGATTACTGGGGACCATGGAACGACTGCAGAGGCCATTGCTCACCAATTAGGAATTCTGCAACGTGGGGGCACAGTATTAACAGGGGCTCAACTGACTCGGATGGATGATGATGAGCTGGATAAAGTATCGGATAATGTGTACGTATTCGCCCGCGTATCTCCAGAGCATAAGCTTCGTATCGTGAAGTCTTTGCAGCGCCGTGGTCATGTTGTGGCTATGACCGGAGACGGAGTCAATGATGCTCCAGCCATCAAAGCGGCAGATATAGGAATATCTATGGGGATCACCGGAACAGATGTGACCAAGGAAGCATCTTCATTAGTGCTAGGGGATGACAACTTCTCAACCATTGTTGCTGCCATTGAAGAGGGTAGAAACATCTATGAGAACATTCGTAAATTCATTCGATACCTGCTCGCATCAAATGTAGGGGAAATCTTGACCATGTTCTTTGCCATGATGCTCGGTCTGCCTCTGCCATTAGTGCCTATTCAAATTTTATGGGTCAACTTGGTGACAGACGGACTGCCAGCGATGGCGCTTGGTGTTGACCAGCCTGAGAAGGACTTAATGGAGCATAAGCCGCGTGGTGCAAAGGAAAATATCTTTGCCCGTCGTTTAGGGTGGAAGATCATAAGCCGTGGATTTTTAATCGGTTTATGTACGTTAGGAGCATTTTGGCTAACCTTACGTGTAGCACCAGAAAATCCAGCGCAGCTGATTCGAGCACAGTCCGTAGCTTTTGCGACACTCGTTATGGCTCAGTTGATTCATGTCTTCGATTGCCGCAGTTCTCGTTCGGTGTTCCATCGAAATCCGTTCCAGAATAAGTACCTAGTTCTTGCTGTTTTGTCATCCGTGATTTTGATGCTGGCTGTTATGTATATTCCATTTCTCCAGCCCGTCTTCAAAACAGTGCCGCTTAATTTCCGTGAATGGTGTCTAGTATTCGTAACAGCGGGAATTCCGACCTTCTTGATGGGGGCTGGCAGTGTTTGGGGCGGTAAACGAAATCGAGGTCGTAGCGGCAGTAATTCGATGATAAAAAGTACAAAAATTTCGGCATAAAGTTAATAGTAACGCTCCATTCCTAAAGGTATACTTGTTGCAGTAAATAGCTCGTATCTAACTTAACATAACCTTTAGGAGTGGACTTTCAATGGAATTTACAAAAATGCACGGTCTAGGCAATGACTTCATCGTAGTTTTCGGCGAGCAAGAGCTACCAAGTAATGCAGCGGATCTTGCTGTAACGTTATGCAATCGATTCTTCGGAATTGGTGCGGACGGACTTGTATACATCCTTCCGTCTGAACGCGGCGATTACATGATGCGCATTATGAATTCTGATGGCTCGGAAGCAGAGCAGTGCGGAAATGCCATTCGCTGTGTATCCAAATATGTCTACGATCATGGCTTGGTAAACTCCGAGCAGATTGTTATTGAAACGATTGGTGCCGGAGAACAAAAGGTTACCTTGAATGTAAAAGACGGTGTAGTGGAAACTGTAACGGTTGATATGGGTGAACCTGTATTGTCCGGTCTTCAAATTCCGGTAGCTATTGATGCAGAACCCGTGCTCTCAGAGCGGATTGAATCGGATGGAACCGAATTTAAGTTTACTGCAGTATCTATGGGTAATCCTCATTGCGTTATTTATGTAGAAGATGCCGTATCTTTCGATCTAGCGACATGGGGACCTAAGCTAGAGGTACATCCATTGTTCCCGAGAAAGGTAAACGTTGAGTTCGCGACGGTTCTGGATCGAGGCAGAGTAGATATGCGGGTATGGGAACGCGGAGCTGGACCAACACTTGCTTGTGGGACTGGAGCTTGCGCAACTTTAGTGTCTTCTGTGCTCAATGGTCTGACGGACCGGGCAGCTTGGATTAGTCTAAAGGGTGGCGATCTCTATATTGAATGGAACGAAGAGGATAACCATGTGTATATGACAGGTCCTGCTGAGGTTGCATTCACAGGTAGTGTAGCCATTTAGAAAAATACTTAAGAAGGCAGCCCAAGAGAATCTCTTGGGCTGCCTTCTTGTGTTTCCACATCCTTACGACTTTATGTAGCCGAATAATGGAAGGGATAACCGAGAATAATACCTCTAAGATTGAAAAAAGGGGGGACCTTGTTGAACATAAACGGGATAAACAGAAGAAACAAATCCGCTAAGGAACAACAAGGAGCCTCAGTTCATGAAGATACTCGAATTCCGAGGCTTACCGATGATTTGGACCAAACGCTCGACCAAATAGATAATGAGTTGGGTCATAGTCCTGATCTCAAAATTCGTCAGGTAAAGATCGGAGGTGAGAGCCCCGTTCAAGCAGCAGTGATTCATCTTAATGGTCTTGTCAACAAGGAAACGGTCGATGAATTCGTAATCGGTTCGTTACTCGGAATTACAGACGAAATGCTCAAAGAGAACATCTCTGCAACAAATGATCTTAAGGAATTCGTATTGAACCGTGCTTTGGAAATAGGTCAAGCACAGCTGCAAGAGGAGTGGAATGAGGTTCTACTGGCGATCCTTTCTGGCAAAACGGTCATTCTGATTGAAGGTTATGACAGTGCAATTGTGTGTGAGACCGAGGGAGGAGAAGCTCGCTCCGTCAGCGAACCATCCACCCAGCTAGTCGTGCGAGGCCCAAAGGATAGTTTTGTTGAATCTGTAGCTACGAACATTTCCTTGATTCGGAGAAGAATTAAGTCTTCTAAGCTAAGACTAGAACATTTAAAGATCGGAAAGGTAACTCACACAGATGTGGCCCTCATGTACATTAAAGACAATGCAGACGAGAAGTTGGTAGAAGAGGTGAGAAATCGGCTACAACAGATTAATGTCGATGCCATCATGGAATCCGGTTATATTGAAGAACTAATTCAGGATAAAACCTTCACACCTTTTCCAACCATTAATAATAGTGAACGGCCTGACGTTGCAGCGACGAACCTATTAGAGGGTAGGGTTGTGATCATTATAGATGGCACCCCGTTTGTATTGATTTTGCCTGCGGTATTTACACTGTTTTTTCAGTCTGCCTCGGATTATGCTCAAAGGTTCGATATTGCAATTCTCATGCGTCTTGTTCGATATATCAGTTTTATTGTACTAATTCTTGGACCTTCCGTTTATATAGCGTTAACCACTTACCATTATGAGATGATTCCTACAACCCTGTTAATCAATCTATTATCACAACGTGAAAATGTACCTTTCCCTGCTTTTGTGGAGGCAATCCTGATGGAAGGAGCGTTCGAGATCATTAGAGAGGCTGGAGTAAGAATGCCGCGTGCAGTAGGACAGACAGTATCCGTTGTTGGTGCTCTTATTTTGGGACAGGCAGTAGTAGAAGCAGGAATCATCACACCGGTTATGGTTATTGTAGTAGCGCTGACAGGGATTGCGAGCTTTGCTATACCTGCTTATAACATGGCGATAGCAGGTAGAATTATCCGTTTCGGATTTTTAGTGCTGGCCGGTATGTTTGGTTTTTATGGGATTACTTTAGGCTTAATTGTTTTGCTTGCACATATGAATAGTCTGCGTTCATTCGGTGTCCCTTATCTATCCCCTATTGTGCCTATATCCTCACATGGTCAAAAAGATGCGTTCTTAAGACTGCCCTTATGGGCTTTGAGAACGGAGCAAGTTTCTACAACAAAGAGGCAAGAAGGCATTTCGGAAGGAAAGAAGATCTCAACAGGACATGAACAGAATATTTCTCCTAAAATCCTTGAAAAATCTACTGGGGCAGAGCATCCAAAAAAAGGAGCGCAGGATGAAGAGTAATCGCACTATTTTTATTGGGGTTGTCCTGCTATGTTTATTGATATTTCTCAGTCTTACAGGCTGCTGGGACAGTGTGGAGCTAAATAGAAGGGCAATCGTTTCTGGAGTGGCTATTGATAGAGGTCCTACAGATGAGGAAAAATATGTATTATCTTTTCAGATTATAATTGCTGACGAAATCTCTGGCGAGAACGCCAGAGGTACTTCGCCAGTCGTAGTATATAAAGGCAGTGGACGTACAATGTTTGAAGCGTTGGCTAATGCCTCGCGTCAGACTGCGCGCTTCTTGTCCTTAGGACATATCCGAGTGATCGTTATTTCGGAAAAGTTTGCTCGCGAAGGTATCAAAGATATGATGGATGTCCTAGAAAGAGAGAGTGAAACTAGGCTAACCAGTTTTATTTTTATATCAAAGGGACAGCCGGCGGTAGATAGTATGACGACCATGACTACGTTTGGCAAAATACCCGCCAATGATCTAGTGGAGAAGCTGCAGACGACCTCTAAACAGTATGGATATAATTACCGGATGGAAGTAGACGATATAATTCGTGGTATTCAAATTCCAGGTGGTGGGCCTATCGTCAATGGGGTAATGGTAACAGGCGAATTGGACAAAAAAGATAATAACGACAGTTTGAAAAATATAGATCCTGAGGCCATTCTTAGAGTTACAGACTTCGCTGCATTTAAAGAGGACAAGCTGATAGGCTGGCTACGAGGTGATGAAGCTATAGGCACTGCCCTGCTAAAGAATAAAATCACACAAATTCCAGTAGTGGTTTCGATTGGTGAGGATGAATATGTAGCGTTCATCGTGTATTTATCTCAGGTACATATTCATGCTGATGCGAAGGACGCCGAGCATCCGGTAATCACAATAAATATCACTGAGCAGGCAGGTTTAAAAGAATCGCCTAATGCTTTGGATTTGACAGATCCCAAGGTCTTAAATAATCTTTCGGAACTTCTAGAACAGAGTATCAATGATAAGTTACATGCAGCTGTCTCAGCAGCCCGTTTGTTAAAAAGCGATTACCTTGGATTTGGTGAAGTTGTAGAACGAGAGAATCCGCGGGGGTGGAAGCAAGTAAAAGATCATTGGGATAGCATATTTGCAACCTGTGAGATCAAGTTTAATGTGGATATAGTTATTCGGCATACCGACATGCGGAGTGATTCTTTTCAGTCCAAAAAGAAATGAAAATTTAGGAGGGCAGCTATGGGAAATATAAAAATAGGACTACTTCAATTTTTCACCCTGACAGTGTTGTTTGAACTAGGGACGGCGCTGGTAGTAAATCTTGGAATGGAGTCTGATAAGGATGCTTGGATTTCCATATTGCTGGGGAATTTGATAGGATTAATTGTTTTTGCAGGATATGCCTATCTTTATAGAAAGTTTCCGAATCTGCCCCTTACGGCATATCTCCGGCAACTATTTGGTAAATATGTGGGTTCGTTGATATCCATAGCTTATATCGTGATATTTCTTAATTTGGCTGGTCGTGATCTGCGAGATGGTAGCTCTATGCTAGTTATGGCTACTATGCACAGGACGCCGTTATTCATTGTAGCGATGTTAATGGTATTATCTAGTGCTTATGTATTGCATAAAGGAGTAGAAGTGCTGTCCCGAACTTCGTTGGTGTTTGCGGTGATTGTGATATTAATCGGTTTATTTTGTTCGAGCATGTTAATGTTCTCGGGCTCCATTAATTTGAACCGTTTGCTCCCTGTTTTTGAGAATGGAATTAAGCCAATTGTTTCTTCTGTTTTACATCAAAACTACATTTTCCCTTTTGGTGAAATGATCTGTTTTACTATGCTTATGCCCTATCTGAATAACGTTAAAAAAGGTCCTTGGGTAATCGCAGCGGGCATATTTGTATCAGGTATACTGTTAAGTATGACCATGGCCTTAAATATATCGGTGCTTGGTACAGATATTGTCAGGCGTTCTCCGTTCCCCTTAATGCCTACGATCAGTAAGATCTCTATCTCCGATTTTATTCAACGTGTGGATATTCTAATTGTCATGGTGCTAATAATAGGTGTTTTTTTCAAATTGTCTGTTTTTTTTGCAGCAGCACTTATTGGGATTTCAGATTTGTTCAAGATTCCTTACCGAAGAATGGTGTATCCGGTAGCTCTAATAATCCTGTTCAGTTCGATGCTGAACGCACGGAGCTTCACAGAGCATATTGAAGAGGGAGGGAAACTGCTATATACGGTCTTTCCCTTCTTTATGGTGTTGATTCCATTGCTCCTAATTATTATTACAGCGATAAGAAGTCACAGTTCCCCTCCTCGTTCTGGTTGATGCCCCGTGTTCCAGGCTAGGATATCGGGAATAATCAGACAGAGTAACAAAATACAAGCAGCGACTTTCTCAGAGGGGGTATATAGCAAGTAATTTAGAATATAACCGATATTGCCCAGACCATACCCGTACATCCAATCTCCCAAATACAGAAATAATAGGCAGAGAATACATAGAAGTAGAATTACAGTGTATTTTCGGATCAGAAGCTTTCTTGTTTTTTTCTTCACTTAAACACCCCTTTAATTTTTTTAACGTTAGTATGAGGCTTTTAATACTTGTTCATGCATACCACTGGGGGGGATTGCTTTTCTTATGAAAGCTTATCATCCATAGCGATTTATGTTACATTAGTATGAAACTAAAGTAGAACCTAATGTGACAGGGGAGGATCTTGCAGTGAAGCCGGATTTACGTTCCGCATGGGGAAACAAAGTATTGGTTGGAGACGGAGCGATGGGTACCTATTTATATCAGAAGGGTTTCCCTGTCGGCATTTCCTACGAAGAATTAAATTTGACCTCTCCGGGGGTTATCGAAGATGTCCATCGCAGCTATATCGATGCAGGAGCAGTGCTGCTAGAAAGCAACACCTTCTCAGCGAATTTTGACAGGCTGTCCAAATATGGTTTGGAGTCCAAGGTTGAAGAAATTAATCGCGCCGGAGTAAGAATCGCTCGTAAAGCTGCTGGAGATACAGGTTATGTATTAGGTGCTGTAGGCTCTATTCGCGCCGGTAAGCGTGCAAATCTCTCATCGACAGAGTTGAAGAAGTATTTTACACAGCAGATTACAGCTTTGTTAGAAGAAGAAGTAGACGGCATTATGCTAGAAACCTTCTACGATGTCGAGGAACTGCATCTTGCACTAAGAACAGTACGTAAACATAGTACTCTCCCAGTCATTTGCCAATTTGCTGTGGATGAATCGGCACGAACATTAGATGGATTGACGTTACCAGAGGCTTTCCGGATCTTAGAAGGTGATGGAGCGGATATCATCGGATTTAACTGTAATACTGGCCCGAATGGAATTAAGAGAGCACTAAAAGCGGTACAAGGCAATCTTATTCTGCCTATCTCGGTCTATCCGAATGCGGGCGTTGCGGATTATGTAGACGGAGAATATCGGTATGGAGCCTCACCGGAATATTTCGGACAAATGGCAGTTACTTTTGCAGAAATGGGTTGCAGAATTATTGGGGGCTGCTGTGGTACTACTCCGCAGCATATTGCTGAAATTTCTTCCGCATTGAAAGATTACGTACCTCAGCCACTTCCAGAACCGACGCTTCCGACTGTGGAGCGTGTATCTTTGCAGGAGCATTTTGGCGAAGATGAGGGAAGAGATGGTCGTGAGCCGAACCTGGTTGATCTAGTCAAGGAACGTCATACGGTTATCGTTGAGCTTGATCCACCTCGTGATTTGGATATCGGCAAGTTCATGAAGGGTGCAGAAGCGTTGAGAAGAGCAGGTGCGGATGCGCTGACACTCGCCGATAACTCACTGGCTGTTACACGGATGAGCAATATGGCTTTGGGCCATTTGGTGCATGCTAAAACTGGACTCCGTCCACTAGTGCATATTGCTTGTCGCGATCGCAATCTGATTGGTACCCAATCGCATTTGATGGGTTTTGATGCGCTAGGAATTGATCATGTGTTAGCGGTGACTGGAGATCCAGCGAAATTCGGAGATCTTCCCGGCTCAAGTTCGGTTTACGACTTAACCTCTTTTGAAATTATTCGTATGATTAAGCAGTTGAATGATGGTATTTCCTTCTCAGGTAAACCTTTGAAGCAGAAAGCGAATTTTGTTATCGGTGCTGCCTTTAACCCGAATGTTAAACATTTAGATAAGGCCGTGCAGCGACTGGAGAAGAAAATTGCCTCTGGTGCAGATTATATTATGACTCAGCCTGTCTATGATCAGGAGCTTATCGTAAAGATCGCTGAGGCAACTGCACATCTGGATATTCCCGTGTTTATTGGTGTGATGCCATTGGCTAGTGGGCGTAATGCAGAGTTCCTGCATAACGAGGTTCCGGGAATCCAGCTTACGGATGATGTCCGGAATCGCATGAAGGGACTTGAAGGGGAAGCGGGAAGAGCAGAAGGGGTCGCCATCGCCAAGGAATTGCTAGATGTTGCAACTGCCCATTTCAATGGAATCTATTTGATGACACCGTTTATGTTCTATGATATGAGTACACAGTTGATCGAGTATGTATGGGAGAAATCAGGACGTAAATTGTCCCCCTTGTTTCGCTAGTAATAATCAATTACAATAGTGTAATGGATGTGATTCCGTTGTCATTTAGCATGACCGGATACGGTCAATCGTCCCTGCAATTCGGCGGCTACAAGATTATGTTCGAAGTGAAATCGGTGAATCACCGATACTGCGAAGTTGTACTGCGGATGCCCCGGGATTGGACGGGTTATGAGGATGTGCTGAGAAGAAAGGTTCAGCAGCACGTCAAACGGGGAAGGATAGATGTTACCATCAATAGAGAGCACGATGAGTCGTCTTCCGGACCGGTTCTGAATCGCTCTACTGTCATGACTTATCTTAAGGCAGCAGATCAGCTTAAGAACGAGTATGGTTTGTCCGGTGAGTTGACTCTACGTGATATACTTTCTATACCCGGTATTATGGAAAGCAAAGATGAGGCTGCGGGTGCCGTGTCCGCGGCCTTAGAAGACTACTCTGAAATGTTGGAGACGGGACTTGAGCAGAGTTTGCAGTCTCTGCTAGAGATGCGCGCCCGTGAAGGCAGTTTTCTAGCCGCTGATATTGAACAGCGTCTCAATCATCTCGAATCCATGCATGCTGAAATGGTAGAACTTGCACCTGTTGTAATCATTGAATATCGTGACAAGCTTCGTCATCGATTAAATGAGTTAAATGATGGGACGTTCGCTTTTGATGAGCATAAATTCGGGATGGAAATCGCTATTTTTGCAGATCGCTGTAATATTGATGAAGAGTTGACCCGGTTGTATAGTCATTTCGAACAATGCAGAACCCTCCTGAAGGGGAAAGGACCGGTAGGACGCAAGCTGGATTTTCTCATTCAGGAGATGAACCGGGAGACGAATACAATCGGATCGAAATGTAATCATTTAACACTCGTGGGTCTTGTGCTAGACATGAAAGCTGAGCTGGAGAAGATTCGTGAACAAGCGGCAAACATAGAGTAACCGGGAACAGGCAATAGCATAGAACTTTATGGGGGGAACTACCGGAACATGGCAATCAAACTTATCAACATTGGCTTTGGGAATATTGTGTCCGCCAATCGCATTATTTCCATCGTCAGTCCGGAATCTGCACCGATCAAACGTATTATCCAGGAGGCTCGAGATCGACATATGTTGATCGACGCCACCTATGGCCGACGGACTCGTGCCGTAATCATTACAGATAGTGATCATGTCATTCTGTCGGCTGTACAGCCGGAGACTGTAGCGCATCGCTTATCCAGTAAAGATGACGACAACGACGAATAACAACTAAATGGAGTGTATTATGTCAAAAGGATTGCTCATCATATTATCCGGACCTTCCGGCGTGGGTAAAGGTACTGTATGTACTGCGCTACGACCGAAGATGCCCGAACTTGTCTACTCAGTTTCTGCTACTACTCGTTGTCCGCGTGCGGGTGAGGAAGACGGCGTGAATTATTTTTTCAAAAGCAAAGAGGAGTTTTCGGCTATGATAGAAGCCGATCAACTGCTTGAATATGCGGAGTACGTAGGTAATTTTTACGGTACTCCACGTGATTTTGTAGAGAGAACTCTCAATAGCGGCAAAGATATTATTCTCGAAATTGAGGTTCAGGGAGCTCTCAAAGTTAAAGAAAAATTTCCTGAAGGTATTTTTGTGTTCCTTCTTCCACCTTCTATGGATGAGCTGAAGGACCGCATACGCGGACGGGGTACGGAACATCCAGATGTGATCGATCACCGCATGACTGTAGCGGAGGATGAGATTAATCTAATGCAGCATTATGATTATGCTGTTGTAAATGATGAGATTGATCTGGCCTGTAAGAGAATAGAAAGCATTATTATCGCCGAACATTGTAAAGTTAGATAATGAATGCTGCAAGGCTGAAGGTATTACCAGTAAACTATGAAGAGGTGTCCCTGTGCTATATCCATCAATTGATGAAATGATGACCAAGGTTGACAGTAAGTATTCGCTCGTTGTAGCCGCAGCACGTCGTGCTAGACAATTGCGTGAGGGTGGCAAGACAGATGTGAAGAACCCTAGATCGCATAAATTTGTCGGTGTTGCTCTTGAGGAAATTTACGAAGATCGCATTACGCTTACCCGTGGTGAAGAGTAGTCTCAAGTTTATTTAGATATGACCTTTTGTAGAAACGGATACCGCCTATTTGTTATTAGGCGATGCCGTTTCTTCTTGGGTTATGGAGCAATTATGGGTCTTTAATGAATGCTGATAGCCCAAGACCGGGCTGTTTCTGACAACCGGAAGGTTGTTATTTTTTTCTCAAAATATAAGTAGTTTAAGAAATAGATCATTCGTTGTAAGAGAAGGGAACAGGGGGGAGATCATGTTGAAGAGCTTGAAGGGGAAGACTATTTTACTTGGGATTACAGGGGGAATTGCCGCTTACAAAGCAGCAGCCCTGACCAGTAAGCTTGTCCAAAAAGGAGCCGAGGTTCATGTCATTATGACAGCTTCGGCAAAGCAGTTCATTACAGAATTAACTCTACAGTCACTGTCGAAGCAACGAGTATATAGCGATACATTCCAGGAACGGGACCCATCCTCCATCTCGCATATTGATTTGGCTGATTCGGCGGACCTTGTGATAGTAGCACCAGCAACTGCAAATATTATTGCTAAAATGGCGCACGGAATTGCGGATGATATGTTATCCACAACGTTACTCGCTACTACTGCACCTATAATGGTGGCACCGGCTATGAATGTTCATATGTATCAGCATCCCGCTGTAATTAGCAATTTGGATACCCTCGCTAAACGAGGTATTCAGTTTATTGAGCCTGGAGAAGGTCTGCTGGCATGTGGTTACGTGGGTAAAGGACGTTTAGAGGAACCAGAGACTATTGTAAGTTATGTTGAGGATTTTTTTGCGTTGCAAGAAAGTGTGAAGTCTAGTCCACTCAAGGGTAAAAAGATCGTCATCACAGCTGGTGGTACAGTAGAACGGATTGATCCGGTACGCTATATCTCTAATGATTCCTCCGGTAAGATGGGTTTTGCATTGGCACGTGCTGCACGTGCAATGGGTGCTGAGGTTACCTTGATTGCTGCGCGAACAGATGAAGCGCCTCCGCAGGACCCGGATATGAATGTCATTCGTGTTCAATCTGCACAAGAGATGTACGATGCGGTTACTGCTCAGTGGGATAGCTGCGATATCATGATCAAGGCGGCTGCTGTATCGGATTACCGGCCTAAGCAAAGTGAGCCATCCAAAATTAAAAAAAATGGAGATACACTGACTCTTGAGCTTATAAAAACAACGGATATTCTGGAAACGCTAGGTAAGAACAAAGACAAGCAGTTCTTGATCGGCTTTGCTGCGGAGACGGGAAACACAGAATTTTATGCAAAGGACAAGCTAGTCCGCAAAAACTGCGATCTCATTGTTGCAAACAATGTAGCGGCTGCAGGAGCCGGATTCGGATCGGATACGAATATTGTATCGATTTATGATGTAGATGGATTGGTGCTCGAATTGCCACAATTGTCTAAGGATGAGGTCGCTCGCCGCTTGCTGACGCTCGTGGCAGAGCGGATTACTGGAGCTTCATTATAATGGATATTGCCAAGGTCATTGTGGATGTGCCTGTACGCAGCACTGACCGGCCATTTGATTATAGTATTCCAGAATCACTAAAGTTATGGATTGAAGTGGGCAGCCGAGTAGCGGTCCCGTTTGGACACCGCACGGTGCAAGGCTTTGTCGTTTCTCTGGAGTCAGGTGAAACAGTAGTGAATCCTGGTCTTAAGGCTATTCAAGAGGTGCTGGATTTACTTCCACCTTTATCTCCTGAATTAGTTGAGCTAGCGGACTGGATGAGTAAAAGATATGCATGCAGACGAATTTCAGCCCTGCAAGCGATGCTGCCCACTGCTCTAAAAGGGAAGGCAGAACGACTGATTTCGCTAGGAGATGTGGAAGAAGAAGCAGCATTTTCTGATGATGAATTATTCCCTATGTTTGCAGATACAGGGAATGAGGAACGACTAATTACTGAGTTTATTGGACGTAATGGCGAAGTTTCCATGAAGCAGCTCACCCGTGCATTTCCGGAGGCTGCGGAGACGGTGAAGTTCATGCTAAGACGTGGAGTTCTTGTAGAGAGCCAATCGATTAAAGATAAAATGGGCAAGAAGAAGCTAAAAGCAGTAGATCTTGCGATAGGGATTACGGCTGCTCGTGAGGCGTTGAATAAATTCCCCAAAAAGTCCGCGCGACAGAAGGAAGTGCTTAGCTTTCTGATTGAAAGGGAAGCTACACTCCCAATGGCGCTTAAGGAAGTCTTGTCTGCACTTCAAGTGACGGCAAGCACCGTGAAGGGTTTAGAGGAAAAAGGCTTTATCGAAATCAGTGAAATCGAAGTCTATCGCGACCCTTATCAAGGACGTGATTTTAAGCCTACTACGCCTCTGCCACTTACAGCAGAACAAGAGATTGTATACACACGTATTTCACGAACGCTAGAAGAACAGCTCCATGAAGTTTTTCTGTTACATGGCGTTACGGGGAGCGGTAAGACAGAAATCTATTTGCAATGTATCAAACGTTGTCTGGATCAGGGTAGACAGGCCGTAGTGCTCGTCCCAGAAATCGCATTAACGCCGCAGATGGTGGAGCGCTTTAAAGGGCGCTTCGGAAGTGGTGTCGCGGTAATGCATAGCCGATTATCTGTTGGCGAACGTTACGATGAGTGGCGCAAAATCCGTGAAGGAAAGGCTACGGTTGCCGTTGGCGCCCGTTCAGCGGTGTTTGCCCCGTTCTCTAACCTAGGTTTGATTATTATGGATGAAGAGCATGAAACTTCATATAAGCAGGAGGAAAATCCGAAATATCATGCCCGTGATGCAGCGATTCGCAGAGCCGAACAGTGTGGGGCATCCGTGATTTTAGGCTCCGCCACGCCTTCGTTAGAAAGCTATCATGCTGCCAGAGCGCAGAGTGATATTCATTTTTCACCAGTCCTTCTAGAGATGCCTACCCGCGCGCTTGGTAACGAACTACCGAAGGTAAATGTCGTGGATATGCGGGAAGAGCTTAAAGAAGGTAATCGCTCAATGTTCAGTCGAAAGCTTCATGCTGCATTGGCTGAAAGACTGGAACGTGGAGAACAGACCGTGTTATTGCTTAACCGTAGAGGTTTCTCGACGTTTATTATGTGCCGGAGTTGCGGATATGTAGCAGGCTGCCCCGAGTGTGATATTTCATTAACGTACCATAGTCGTAGTGACAATTTGCGTTGTCATTATTGTGGTCATGCTGAACCAGCACCTAAACTTTGTCCAGAGTGTGGAAGTGAGCATATCCGTTTCTTCGGAACGGGGACGCAGCGGGTGGAAGAAGAGCTTGGTAAGTTGTTCCCTGGGATACGGGTGATTCGTATGGACGTGGATACAACGACAGAAAAAGGTTCGCATGAGAAGCTGCTGAATCAATTCAGAGACAAAAAAGCGGATGTTCTGCTAGGCACTCAGATGGTAGCAAAAGGTTTGGATTTTCCTGACGTAACTCTTGTTGGCGTAATTACAGCAGATTCAGCGTTGAACCTGCCCGATTTTCGTGCAGCGGAGAAGACCTTCCAATTGCTTACACAAGTTGCTGGAAGAGCAGGTCGGCATCAACTTCCGGGTGAGGTCGTTGTTCAGTCCTATACACCAGAGCATTATTCTATTATTCATGCTAGCGGGCATGACTATCTCTCTTTTGTAAGGGAAGAGCTGAAGCATCGCAGAGGGCTACATTATCCACCTTATTGCAGACTGATACTCGTTACATTATCCCATGAGCAGTTACCGCTACTACTCCGGATGGCAGAGAATTACGCTATGAATCTGCAGGGGAAGGCCAGAAATCTAAGATGGTATGGGAGTCTAGATAAGCTAACCACGGATGTACTAGATCTGTTAGGTCCCGTAGCTTCTCCAATCCCTCGCTTAAAGGGTAGATATAGATTCCAATGTATGATAAAATGGCGCGGCGCCATCGATGTGATAGGGCTTGTTCGACAAGTGGCTGAGGAGTTGGAGGATTCTGTACGGGATACAGGGCTTCAGATCAGCATTGATGTTGATCCGCAAATGTTGATGTAAATCGTTATCATGTTACAATGTAAAAAAAGAGCTAGATCAATAAACTCTAAATATAGAGATGTACAGAACGGGAAGGTGTTTTTAATGGCGATACGTATGATCGTTAAGGAACCGGATGAAGTGTTGCACAAAATAGCAAAAGAAGTAACTGTAGTTACACCTAATGTTAAAAAATTGTTAGATGATATGGCTGATACGATGTATGACGCTGAAGGTGTAGGGCTGGCAGCTCCGCAAGTTGGTATTTTGAAGCGCCTAATTGTGGTGGATGCAGATGAAGAGCACGGGCTTATCAAAATGATTAATCCGGAAATCATCGGTACAGAAGGGGAGCAGCTAGGACCTGAAGGATGTCTTAGTATTCCCGGATTGAATGGTGATGTACGCCGTGCAGAGACAGTAACCGTACGTGGTCTTAACCGTGAGGGAAAAGAAATTACCATTACCGGCAGTGGTTTACTTGCACGGGCTTTTCAACATGAGATTGACCATCTGAACGGAGTACTGTTTACCGATATCGCTGAGAAAGTATACGAGATGACAGCTGAACGCAATGAGACTGAGGAGTGAGGATATGAAGATTGTATTCATGGGAACCCCAGCCTTTGCGGTACCAAGCTTGCAAATGCTGATGGATGAAGGCTATGAAGTTGTAGCAGTCGTCACCCAACCAGATCGACCGCAAGGACGTAAAAAGATCTTGGCTCCTTCACCAGTTAAAGAAGCCGCATTATCTCTCGGTTTACCTGTGCTCCAGCCTGAACGGATGCGCAAACCTGAGGCTGTCGCAGAGCTAGCTGTATATGAGCCTGACCTGATTGTTACAGCTGCTTATGGTCAAATTTTGCCTAAAGCTGTATTGGATTTGCCGCGTAATGGTTGTGTGAATGTTCATGGTTCACTACTTCCTAAATACCGGGGTGGCGCACCGATTCAACGTAGTATCATTAACGGTGAGAAGGTTACCGGCGTTACCTTGATGTATATGGCTGCAGGACTTGACACTGGAGATATGATCTCACGCGTCGAGGTGGCTATCGAGGATGAGGATACTTCCGGCACGATGTTCGAGAAGCTTAGCCTTGCTGGACGTGATCTTTTGAAGTCTGAAATGCCGCGATTAGTAAACGGCCTTGTTCAAGCGACTCCGCAAGACGACAGTCAAGCGACCTTTGCTCCTAACCTAAATCGTGAGGATGAGCGTTTGGATTGGAACGCTGGCTCACGTGATAACTATAATCGAATTCGTGGATTAGTACCTTTTTCCGGTGCGTTTACGCTTTGGAATGGAGAGACCTTCAAAGTATGGGCTTCAAAAATTCCTGCTGAGCAGAAATCATCTGATAGTGCGCCAGGAACGGTACTTTCGGTCACTGAACATGGTGTCGAGGTTAAGACAGGAGACGGAAGTCTGCTGCTAACTACGGTTCAACCTGCGGGTAAAAAAGCGATGAGCGCTGCGGATTTTAGCCGTGGCGGTGTCATGAAACCAGGGATGGTGCTAGGTTGAGCGCGGGTGGTAACGGTGCGGGCCGATCAGGAGTAAGTCATAACTCTGGTAATAAAAATAGTAACGATCATAAAGCAGTGAGTGGTAAAAAGGGCGGTAGCGGAAATAAAGGTAAAGCTGCTACAGCTTCTTCCCGCGATATCGCTCTCGATATCCTGGTTAAAGTCGAACAACAAGGGGCTTACAGCAACTTATTGCTGAACAGCAGTCTGCAGAAGTCTGCACTCAGCAGAGAAGATGCTGGACTAGTTACAGAGCTTGTCTATGGTACCATCTCTCGGATGAATACACTTGATTATGTGCTCGAGGAATTTGTTAGCAAAGGGATCGCTAAATTGCAGCCCTGGGTGCGTAATTTACTGCGTCTAAGCTTATATCAAATTATGTACCTGGATCGCATACCATCTCATGCAGCTGTAAACGAGGCTGTTAATATAGCTAAGAAAAAGGGCCATCAAGGAATTTCGGGTATGGTTAATGGCGTGCTTCGTAGTGTGCTGCGCGCTGGAAATCTGCCGATAATACCTGATGGATTGGGTCCTGCGAAACGGATATCTATTCAGTATTCCCATCCTATATGGTTAGTGAAGCGCTGGATTACGGAGTATGGTGTTGACACTGCGGAAGCTATTTGTGCTGCTAACAATGAGCCACCCGCTGTCAGTGTACGCGTAAATACTACGATGATTAGCCGTGAAGCCCTATTGAGTCAGATGATTGAACAAGGTCTGCAAGCTTCTGCTTCTGAAGTAAGTCCTTATGGTATTGTTGTAAAAGGCGGAGGTAATCTGGCTCTTTCATCCTGGTACCGGGATGGATATCTATCTGTTCAGGATGAAAGCTCCATGCTTGTAGCTGAAGCTGTTGCACCTGAGCCTGGAATGAGAGTGCTTGATTGCTGCGCCGCGCCTGGGGGTAAAACGGCCCACATGGGCGAGCTGATGAAAGATGAAGGATCTATTTTCGCTAACGACCTTCATCCACATAAAGCTAAGCTTATCTCGGATCAAGCTGCAAGGTTAGGTCTCGAAAGCGTAGTAACAGGCAGTGCAGATGCACTGGAGCTGGAGCATACCTTAGAACATCATTCCTTCGATAGAATTCTTTTGGACGCGCCTTGCTCTGGGCTTGGTGTAATCCGCCGTAAGCCAGATCTCAAATGGCGTAAGCAGCCTGAGGATGTTGCAAGTGTAGCATCACTGCAGGGTCAGCTGCTGCAGTCGGTTTCTAAACTGTTGAAACCGGGTGGTGTTCTGGTTTATAGTACCTGTACGACTGAACAAACGGAAAATAGTGAGGTCGTAGCTGCCTTTTTGAAGCAAAATCCTGATTTCACTTCTATAACATTTGCTTCCCCGCTGTGGGGGAGATTGGAAGGTACTGCGCTGGCTGCAGGTGAGGGGATTCAGTTATTGCCACATCATTATGGCAGTGATGGGTTCTATATCTCCAAGCTTCAAAGAGTCTTGTAATATAGCAAATTTACTGACAATCGTTGTATCTTCCGCCCGCCGGGCTAACGTACGGCGGGCTATTTCTTTTACCGTCTCTGAAATTTGTGTTAAAATAGGAAGAATGAGAAATAATACGCATATCCTTATGAAAGAACAGGTGCTAATAATAATGAAACCTTTAATATATGATTTTTCTTTAGAAGAGTTACAGCAGTGGGCGAAAGATAACGGTGAGCCTGCTTTTCGTGGTGGACAGATTTTTGACTGGTTGTATGTAAAACGTGTAAGTGACTTCGAATCCATGAGTAATTTGTCTAAAGGACTTCGTCAGAAGCTGAACGAGCAATTCTCCATTGCAGCGCTCACTGAGATTACTAAAATGGAATCGAAAGATGGAACAGTAAAATTCCTGTTTGGATTGCATGATGATCATGCGATCGAGACAGTTATCATGAAACATAATTATGGAAATAGCGTTTGTGTAACAACTCAAGTAGGCTGCCGAATCGGCTGTACCTTCTGTGCCTCTACGCTTGGTGGATTGAAACGTGATTTGACAGCGGGTGAAATTGTAGCTCAGGTTGTACGCTCTCAACAGATCTTGGATGAGCGGGGTGAACGTGTCAGCAGTATTGTTATCATGGGTACTGGTGAGCCGTTTGAGAACTATGATGCAACAATGAGATTCTTGCGTCTTATGATTCATGAGAAAGGTCTAAATATCGGACAACGGCATATTACTGTTTCCACAAGCGGGATTGTGCCGAGCATTTATAAATTTGCAGAAGAAGATACACAAATAAATTTGGCGATTTCGATTCATGCACCTAACGACAAACTGCGTTCGAAGCTAATGCCAGTTAACCGCCGCTTTCCGTTTGATGATGTGATTGAATCTTTACGTTATTATCAAGCTAAGACGGGGCGACGGGTCAGCTTTGAGTATGCATTGATCGGCGGGGTGAATGATCAGCCGGAGCATGCTGAGGAATTAGCAGGTGTGCTTAAGAACATGCTGTGCCACGTCAATTTGATTCCAGTAAACCACGTGCCAGAGCGGAAATATGTACGTACTTCACGCAATGATATCTTTGAGTTTCAACGTATTTTGGCTGACAACGGCGTGAATGTTACCATTCGCCGTGAGCAAGGCCATGATATCGCGGCCGCATGCGGACAGCTGCGTGCCAAACATATGGAGTTGGGGTGAGGATATTTGATCAGAACAGTTCATGCCAGCGATATTGGCCGAGTGCGCTCTGTCAATGAGGATTCGGTCTGGATCGGCGCGACGCGCCACGGTTATACACTCGGCATAATTGCCGATGGGATGGGTGGACATCAGGCTGGTGAAACCGCGAGCAGGCTTGCTTTGGAGACGATGAGGAATACCCTAGACGGGCTCCTGCCTGAGCTTCAGGACGAAGCACTGCGTGATGCGTTATCAGCTGCTATTTTGGAAGCTAACAGCACTGTCTTCAAGGAGGCTTCCAGCAACGATAAGTACCACAATATGGGTACTACTGTCGTTGCTGCCCTGATGAATGGTTCAAACGGATATATTGGCCATATCGGAGACAGCAGAGCCTATTTAATAAAGGACAGTGCAGCAGTTCAATTAACCGAAGATCACACGCTAGTCAATGAGCTGTTCAAGAACGGTCAGATCAGTGTGGAGGAATTAGATAATCATCCGAGACGGAATGTGCTGACGAGAGCACTTGGAACAGATGCTGAGGTGCTGGTTGATTTAGCCCCTGTTACCTTGCTACCTGGGGAACTTTTGCTTCTCTGCAGTGATGGTTTAAGTAATTTTGTTAACAATGAGCATTTGGGCAAGGTAGCGGGAATACATGAGATACCGTTAGAGGAAAGAGCGGACCGCTTACTTCAGTTGGCACTGCTTGCTGGCGGCGGCGATAATATTAGCGTCGCTTTGTTAGAACATCATGGAGAGGCCGCTGTGCCCGAAACAAAGGAGTGGGATTGATGATCGGTCACGAACTGGGCGGCCGTTACCAAGTCATCGAACGGATCGGCGGAGGTGGAATGGCGCTCGTCTATAGAGCACATGACATTCTTTTAAACCGAAACGTCGCCATCAAAGTATTGCGTAATCAATTTGTTCATGACGAGGAATTTATCCGCCGTTTTAGGCGTGAGGCGCAATCAGCTGCATCTTTGTCTCATCCGAATGTGGTTAGTATTTACGATGTAGGACAAGAAGACGAAATTCATTATATTGTCATGGAATATATTGAGGGCAAGAATCTTAATGAAATTATAAAAGAACGAGCGCCATTACAGGTTGACGAGTCCGTAAGGATCGCTTCACAAATCTGTGATGCACTTGATCACGCTCATCAGAATCAAATTATTCATCGGGATATTAAACCACATAATATATTGATCGGGCGCAATGGCCGGGTGAAGGTAACGGATTTCGGTATTGCTCGTGCGGTAACATCTACTACCATTACTCAGACAGGCTCTGTAGTAGGTTCCGTTCATTATTTCTCACCAGAGCATGCCAAAGGTGTCTCAACAGGAGAGAAATCCGACCTGTATTCATTAGGGATTGTACTCTATCAAATGCTTACCGGAAGTCTTCCATTCTTAGGGGAGAGTCCGATTAGCGTAGCTCTAAAGCATCTGCAAGAAGAGTTTGAAGAGCCAAGGCTCATAAATCCACTTATTCCGCAAAGCGTTGAGAATGTAATTCTAAGATCGATGCGTAAAAATCCGGAAGAGCGTTATCAGTCTGCAAAGCAAATGCTGCAGGATTTAGAAACCTGCTTGTTGCCTGAGCGCCGTAGTGAAGCAAAAGTTCTTTTTAACGATGAGGAAGACGAGGATCGAACGCGGGTAATACCAGCGATTAAACCGATCCAAAGAAGCAATGGAAATCGTAATCATCGCCACGACCGGATGGATAATGATGAAGATGATGATGACGATCCGGTACCTGTGAAAAAAGGTAAAAAACAATGGACTAAACCTGCATTATGGATTGGTTTAACTTTAGTGTTACTGCTGGCTATGGCCAGTCTCGTGTGGTACGTTAAATCCCAATTAGTTGTTCCTGAGGTATCGGTTCCTTACGTGGTCGGTAAACAGCTGGAACAAGCGAAGACTGAACTTGAGGATTTGGGGCTTGAGGTTGCTGATCCTATACTGTATGACTACAGTCCGAATTTCGAAGAGAATGTGGTCATGAAGCAAAGTAGGGAAAAGGACGCCAAAGTGAAAAAGGGAGCCTCCCTAATACTAACTGTGAATACGGCGAAACCATTAACTAAGATGCCAGATGTTACAAATTTAAGCTTTGACGAAGCGGTTAAAGCGCTGATGGCAAAGGGTGTACCCCAGAATCAAATTAAGAATGAACCTCTCTTCGATGAAAATACGGCGGTGGGTAAGGTTGTAAAATCAGACCCAGCCTTTGACAGCGAGTTTGATCCTGAGTCGGTTTCAATCATCCTCTACGTTAGCAAAGGAGAAGAAAGTGTCACGATGCCAGACCTCATCGGTAAGACGGAGAGTGAAGCTAAGGCGCTTTTGGAAGAATCCAAACTGGTCCTCGGAGATGTAAAGGAAGAATCCAGCTTCACAGTTGATGAAGGTAAGGTAACGAAAACTTGGGCTTATGAGAAAGGTACCTCTGTTCCACCTGGAACAGCGATTACGATTTACTTAAGTACAGGTTATCCACCTGAAGCCCTGAATTATACCTTTAATGTACCAGTAGCTCCTGCACAGGATGGAAAGAAGAGCAAGATTCGAATTGAGTTCGTTGATGCGCGCAATAATGGTGAGAAACAAGATTGGGGAACGCGTACCATTGGAAAGAGCCAAGTGCTGTCCGTTAATCTAGTGCTTGCTCCGAATAAAGATGGCTCTGTTATTGTTACCCGAGATGGTGTGCTTTTAGACACTTATGTGATTCCATATATTGATGCGAAGAATGGCACGGTGCAAGAACCTGAACCACCGACGATTCCGACTCCGCAGCCGACTCAGACACCGATAGATCCTACACCTACTGCTGAACCGACCATTGAGCCTGAGATCCTGCCTCCAAGTTCAGACAACGAAGGGTCTACTAATACTGGATCAGCCAATCAGACGGGATTCCTTACTAACAATTCGGTGAATAATGAATCGACCAATAGTGGTAACAACAAGAACAGTAATAAAAATGGTGACAAGCATAATAATAAAAACAAAGACAAATCTAAAGATAAAAGCGATAACTAATCAGGACAGAAGTGCTTGAATAGTTGTGGCAGCGAAGTGACCCGGGGATGTTCAAACTTGGGTCATTTTCGCAAAATCAGGAGAGGAAGGCTCACTATGTATGCCTGAAGGAATAATAGTAAAGGCGTTAAGCGGATATTATTACGTAAAACCGCTTCGTGAAGGATTAATTGCAACAGAGGAAGTTTCAGTTCAATGCAGAGGCCGAGGCATACTTAAGAAAAAGGGGATCGCTCCTCTTGTAGGTGACCGCGTGATCTATATGCTGACTGAGCATGGTGAAGGGATGGTGGATGAGCTTCTCCCTAGAGAATCTGAGTTAATTCGTCCACCTGTAGCGAATGTAAGCCTTGCCGTTCTATTATTTTCTGTGCGGGAACCTGATATGAACCTGAATCTATTGGACAAGTTCCTAGTTCATATTGAGCACTCGGGACTGGAACCTTTAATCGTTCTGACCAAACAGGATTTGGCTAATGATAATGGTGAAGCCACTAAGTATGTTAAAGAGCTCTATGAAGATATTGGTTATGAAGTGATGGTTACAAGCTCAATTACAGGAGCTGGCAGTGATGAACTAAGAGAGCGGCTTACTGGTGGTATTAGTGTATTTGCCGGACAATCTGGGGTAGGAAAGTCGACCTTATTGAATCGTATTGTGCCAGGACTTAAACTGGAGACAGGTGAGATCAGCTTACGTTTGGGCCGTGGTCGTCATACTACCCGACATGTAGAATTGATGGATATTGGCGGGGGCGGCTTTGTAGCGGATACCCCTGGTTTTAGTCAGCTTGATTTTCTTGAGCTTGGGGTTGAAGAGCTCTCTACTTGTTTCCGTGAATTTGCAAACTATGCTGGGGATTGTAAATTCCGTGGTTGTAGTCATCAGCATGAACCAGGCTGCCGAGTTATCGAGGCATGGAAAGCTGGAAATATCGCTGATAGCCGGTATGAACATTACAAATTATTTTTTAATGAAATGAAAGATAAAAAGCGGAGGTACTAAGTCATGATACGAATTGCACCATCTATATTGTCTGCCGATTTCGCAAGTTTAGGTTCAGAGGTTGCAGAAGCTGAGGTCAGTGGCGGGGATTGGATCCATGTGGATGTAATGGACGGGCATTTTGTGCCGAATATAACGCTTGGTCCACCAATCGTAAAAGCGGTCTCGTTACATACGAAACTTCCACTAGACGTTCACTTAATGATTGAGTCTCCAGAACGTTATATTTCTGATTTTGCTGCCGCAGGCGCTAGTGTGATTACTGTTCACGCTGAGGCTTGCGTTCATTTACACCGTGTGGTGCATCAGATCAAGGAATTGGGTCTTAAGGCAGGAGTAGCTATTAATCCTGGCACTCCGGCATCAGCGGTGCGTGAGGTGCTTGAGGATGTGGATATGATTCTCGTGATGACCGTCAATCCTGGCTTTGGAGGTCAAGCATTCATTCCTAACACGTTGCGCAAAATTACTCAAATTAGAGAATGGGCGAATGAAGTCAATCCAGATCTACTTATTGAAGTCGATGGTGGTGTTTCGGAAGCTACAGCGCCATTGGTTGTCGGTGCAGGAGCGGATGTTTTGGTTGCAGGAAATGCAGTTTTTGGCCGGAGTGATCGTGCTGCAGCGATCCTTGAGATTCGAGAAGCAGCGGAAGCGGCACTTCGTTAAAAAAATAGGCTATTACGACTAAAGGTATAGGCCAAGTCCTCGACGCATAAATATGGTTACATGAGCAGAAATCTCATGTAGCCTTTTTTGTTTTGGCAGGGAGGACTGCAGTACGTTACCGTTAGAACAAGAAGAAAGTCTCCTGCGTACGGCATGAATTGATGGGAGGGTAAACCATGAAATTTTACACGTTTAAGCTGCCAAGGTTTTTGGGAGGTTTTGTTAAAGCGATTTTGAACACATTTCAGAAGAGTTGATCTTGGGCTTGGAACAGAAAAGAAAACATGAAAAAAAGCACCTTACAAATGTAAAGGGTGCTTTTTGCTTCATATGAGTGATCGCTCGGTCTTTAAAATTGCAAAAGACTAAACGCGTTCAACTTTACCGGCTTTCAAAGCACGGGTGCTGACGTACACGCGTTTTGGTTTACCGTTCACGAGGATACGGACCTTCTGAACGTTAACTCCCCAAGTACGACGGTTGCGGTTATTGGCGTGAGACACGTTGTTACCGCTGCTCGGTTTCTTGCCTGTTACTGCACATTTGCGGGACATAGATTACACCTCCTTATTCCTAACACCTGCATAAAACAATACTTATCTATAATATCACAGCAAATTTTGCTACGTCAACCGATTCAAAAACATTTATTTCTTTTAATACTTATAGTACAATGTAAATTAGTGCATTATGTCCTGTTAATCATAGAATGATTAGGCATGAAGTTAGGAAGGGGAATTCTCAATTGAGTAAGCGTTCTATAAACGGAACAGATTTTACCGCTATGGTATTGGCTGGAGCGGATAAGCTGCAACAGCATGCAGAACACGTCAATTCCCTAAATGTTTTTCCGGTTCCAGACGGAGATACCGGAACTAACATGAATTTGACGATGACCGCAGGTTCGAATGAATTGAAGAAAAATAATACAACGTCTGTCGGTCAATGTGCAGGTGTACTCTCTAAGGGCTTGTTAATGGGCGCACGGGGGAACTCCGGAGTTATTTTATCTCAATTGTTCAGAGGGTTTAGCAGATCTGCAGCTCAACATGATGAGCTGAACACACAGCAATTTGCTGCTGCATTGCAAAGCGGAGTGGACGCAGCCTATAAAGCAGTTGTAAAGCCTGTAGAAGGAACTATTCTTACAGTGGCTAAAGAGGCTGCAAGACATGCTGTCTACTATGCTCGCCGAACTACAGATGTTACAGAGCTCATGACAGAGGTATTGGCCAAAGCAAAGGAAGCCTTAGCCTATACACCGGAACAATTGCCTGTCTTGAAGCAAGTCGGTGTCGTAGACTCTGGAGGTCAAGGACTGGTCTATATTTATGAAGGGTTTCACCAGCATCTGACGAGCGGAAGCTCCGGTGTATCTGAACCTGTAAAAGGACAACCTCAGGCACCAGTCGTGCCAACACCGGTACCGGTGTTAAAGAAACCTGAAAGCGAACTGTCTTCTGTACAGTCTTCTGCGCAATCACAGCTTTCAACAGAGGACATAGAATTTCTATATGATATGGAGTTCTTCATTAATCGCCAGTTAGGCGGTAACGTGAGAACGGACTTTGATGAGGAAACCTTTAGGAAAGCGTTGTCAGTAAATGGAGATTCCATTATTGTAATTTCGGATGATGAAACCATTAAAGTGCATGTGCATTCCAAGGCTCCAGGTGAAGTTTTGAATCTGGCACTCCTCTATGGGGAAATTACGCAGATTCATATTCTCAATATGCGTGAGCAACACCGCGACTTGTTAACTGCAGGGATGGATATTGCACCTATGCCAGATGTTTTCGCGGATATGCCGGATGAGCAGAGCCGTGTACAATCAGCTCCAGCCGAACCACCAGCAGATGATTTGGCACCTTACGGCTTCATCGCAGTATCATCAGGCGCTGGGATTGCAGATATTTTCAAAAGCCTCGGTGTGGACGTAGTCCTAGCTGGAGGTCAGACTATGAACCCTAGCACAGAGGATTTCGTGAACGCGATTTCTTCCATCTCTGCGAAGCATGTTTACATTCTGCCGAATAACTCTAATATTGTTCTTGCCGCTCAGCAAGCTAAGGAGCTCTTGGAAGGCGAACGTGAGATTACGGTTATTCCAAGCAAAAGCATTCCTCAAGGAATCGCTGCAGCCTTCGCGTTCCAAGAAGAGGATTCCGTGGAGACTAATTCTGGGAACATGCTAGAAGCAATCTCACAGGTCAAGTCAGGACAAGTAACAAATGCTGTCCGTGATACAAGCTTTGATGATCTGGAGATTAAATCCGGGCAATTTATCGGAATTTCGAACTCCAAAATTGTCGCTGCCGCAGATGATCTGTTAGCTGCAAGTCAGGCGCTGCTGTCCAATATGCTTGAGAATGGCGATGAAATCGTCACGATCCTTATTGGAGCAGAAACTGATTCTGAGGTCACAGATTCCTTAAGCGAGTGGCTGGAAGAGACTTACCCGAATGTGGAAGTAGAGATTCATGAGGGTGGCCAACCCCTTTATTATTATCTTTTCTCCGTAGAGCCATAGGTAGATGCTGAGGGTTCTATAACAGTTCAGGAGCAACTTGCTAATTACGTAGTTGGCAAAATTATAGTATGGGGGAGATAATCCATGAATCGTACCATTATCGTCACCGACAGCACATCTGATATCCCGCCAGCAATGGCGGAAACGTATGGCATTGAGGTCGTCCCTTTGACCTTGATGTTCGGCGAAGAGGCTTTCCGGGACAATCTGGATATGACGCCGGAGCAGTTCTATGAGCGACTTCCCCGCTCGTCACAGTTGCCGACTACTTCTCAACCCTCACCGGTTGAATACATGAATGTGTATCGAGATATTTTGGAACGTTACCCGGGAAGTCCTATCCTTTCGTTTCATATTTCTTCTGGACTAAGCGGTACGTACCAATCAGCACTATTGGCTAAATCGATGTTGGAGGAAGAGGGAGAAGGGATCACTGTAGTAGATTCTCTCTCCGCTTCTTACGGTTTTGGATTTATGGTGGTGGAAGCCGCCAGATTGGCTGCTGAAGATAAGAGTCCCGAAGCGATTCTTGAAGCTGTAGAAAGTCTGCGCCAATCTCGTAAGCTTTACTTCTTGGTAGATACACTTGAATATTTACAAAAAGGCGGGAGAATCGGAAAGGCCTCGGCCATTCTGGGAACGCTTCTTAATATTAAGCCGATCCTGTCTATTGATGCAGAAGGAATAATATATGCGGTGGAGAAAGTTAGAGGCCGTAAGAAGGCTATTGCCCGTATGATTGAATTATTTAAGAAGGATATTCAAGGTGTAGACAAAATCAATGTGGCCGTGGGTCATACGGCTGAACCGGCTTCCGGTGAAGAGTTCCTGAAAGAGCTGTCAGGACATTTTACACTAGAAGAGAAAGTGCTGACGAACGTCGGCCCTGTCGTGGGCAGCCATGTCGGAAACGGTACGTTAGCTGTATTCATTTGGCCTGCAAAATGAGGGATGAATATGACACTGTCATTAAATCAAATTGAAGTAAAAAACATAACTGGCGTGAGTGCTCAAAAGCAAAGCGAGCTTCACGCCTTTGGCGTCTTTACAGTAAAGGATTTATTAGAGTATTATCCGTTCCGTTATGAGGATTATCGACCACGCTCGCTGAGTGAAACTAAACATGGGGATAAAGTGACTACAGAGGCTAAAGTGATCGGTATCCCCGTACTGCAACGTTTTGGTGGTAAGTCACGACTTAGTTGTAAAATGGTTGCGGAGCCTTGGATGTTCACAGCTACATGGTTTAATCGTCATTACGTGCGTGAGCAACTTACTGTGGGACGAGAAATTGTACTCACAGGTAAATGGGATCAGAAGCGAAATCAAATTACAGTGACGGATTTTGAATTCCCCGATCGTGGGGAAGGGAAGACAGGGACACTACAGCCTGTCTATTCCGTCGGTGGAAAGATCACGCAGTCGTGGATTAGGAAAAGTATTAATCAGGCGCTTCAACAGTATGGAGATTTAATTCCCGAGATACTACCACATGCTATTATGCGGCAATATGATTTTATGCCCCGTAAACGGGCGATTGCTACCATTCATAGGCCAGAGGATACGCGTGAAGGGCAGCAGGGACGCCGCAGGATGGTGTATGAGGAGTTGTTTCTGTTCCAGTTGAAGATGCAGGCATTCCGGGTACTCAATCGCGGTAGGATGGATGGTGTAGTCCATACCGTAGATAACGCAACCGTGCGCCAGTTTGTTCGCAGCTTACCTTTTGAGCTTACAGATGCTCAGAAACGAGTAGAGCTGGAGATCTTACATGATCTGCGATCACCATATTGCATGAATCGACTGCTTCAAGGTGATGTGGGTTCCGGCAAAACGGTACTAGCTGCCGTCGCGCTTTTTGCCACCGTGCGATCTGGTTTTCAGGGTGCGCTTATGGTGCCCACTGAGATTTTAGCAGAGCAGCATATGCGTTCACTTACGAAGATGTTTGAGCCGTTTGGAATTACGGTTGGTCTGTTAACAGGGAGCGTAACTGGACGGAAACGTAAAGAATTGTTAGCTTCACTACAAATGGGGATGCTCGATATTGTTGTAGGAACGCATGCATTGATTCAGGAGGATGTATTTTTCCGTGATCTGGGTCTTGTAGTTACGGACGAGCAGCATCGGTTTGGTGTAAACCAGCGAGGTGTATTGCGGCGTAAAGGATATAATCCGGATGTACTTACGATGACTGCAACACCTATTCCACGTACTCTTGCGATCTCTGTTTTTGGAGATATGGATGTATCCACGCTGTCGGAAAGACCGAAAGGCCGAGTGCCAATAACTAGTTATTGGGTCAAGCATGATCTCATGGATCGTGTCCTAAATCTGATTAAGCGTGAAATAGAGCTGGGACGTCAGGCGTATCTGATCTGTCCGCTCATTGAAGAATCGGAGAAACTGGATGTACAGAATGCTATAGATTTACATATTCAGATGAGCCAAGCTTTTCCTAACTATAAAGTTGGGCTTTTGCATGGAAAGATGTCTCCAGCTGAAAAAGATGAAGTGATGCGAGCATTTTACAACAATGAACTGCAACTCTTAGTATCCACAACGGTTGTAGAGGTGGGTGTAGACGTTCCTAATGCCACGTTGATGATTATTATGGATGCAGACAGGTTCGGATTATCACAGCTGCACCAGCTTCGTGGACGGGTTGGTAGAGGTCAGCATGCCTCTTATTGTGTACTAGTGGCTGATCCGAAATCTGAAATCGGGCGTGAACGAATGACTGCCATGACGGATACCGATGATGGATTTGAGATTTCGCGGAGAGATTTGGAGCTGCGTGGCCCAGGTGATTTTTTTGGAACCAAGCAGAGTGGATTACCGGAGTTTCGCTTGGCGGATATGACGGCTGACTTTGAAGTGCTGGAGCAGGCGCGTGATGATGTGGCAGAGCTGCTTAAGGATGAGAAGTTCTGGACATCTCCTGAATATGCACCTCTTCGGCATTATTTACAAGGCGAGCAAATTTTCCAAGGGGAATTAATTGACTAAGTAGGCACATCTAGCTCCTAAGCCTCATATACTGTGAAAGATTGGATATGACGGGAGGTGCTACACTTGGGTTATCAACAATTCGGAATTAGCCCTCAGCTCGTGGAACGCATCAAGCTGAAGATGAAAAACGCGACTGTCAAAGATCGTATTAAAAATATGATTAACGGCGTCTCGAAACAAGAGCTACAGGACACGGCAGTTGTTCGCAGGCTGGTACGGAATGCGTCAGGTGTACTGAACGAGAAATTGACCTCGACGCAGGAAGACCAAATTGTGAAATTTATTATCGCTCAGAAAATTGATCCAAACAACACCTTCCACTTGATCCGTTTGTGGGGAATGTTCCGTTAGGAAAGTGTGCTAGCGAGTATAGGCTAGATCTTAGGTCTAATTCTCAGCTAGCTAAAGGAGTAGAGGCTGTCTCAAAAGTAGTGAATGCTGCTTTTGAGACAGCTTTTTTTTGTGTCAATCAAGGATGAATTCTAGGGAAACGAAGACAAACAAACACTGGCTCATTAACGTTGATTAATGAACGCCGACTGACGAACACTGATTAACGAACGTAGACTAACCAATAATTTTCCGGTGAAAATCCTGCAATAGTACATCTTTAGATGATACGAGGAGGGTTAATGTATTGATTCCTGCAAATCTGCAGGAATTCTTGCATCAGAAGAAGCTTTCGAGCCATAAATGAGGATATTCCTGTACATTTGCAGGATTTGGGCTTAATGGAGCGGATATCTGAGCCAAAAGATGTACTTTGCAGGATATCGTAATACCAGCGAAAGAACCCCGGTTGATAACGAAAAAGTAGCGCTCCCCCCATACACGGGAGAAACGCTATTTCTATTACGTGGAATCATAAAGGTTACCTTCAAACAAAGAAGACGTAATCATCCTACTCACCATGCTTATCATTCTGCCCTAATAGTTAGGATGGCAGATTACTCAATCTTTGATCACTGGCAGCTGATTTGAGCACAATTTGGCTGTCAGGATCACAATTAAGGACGATGGTCCGCAATTGATGTTCTTCCATTTTGTTGATGAGACAAAACAATGTGCTCAGCTCTCCATTTTGCCCGGAGCCTTCAGCAAGCCCAACTTCTCGATTTAATGAGTTTTCGAGAGCTTCCTGGATATCCATGCAACTATTGCTGGTAATCCATGCAGCGCGTGAATCGGATAACCCTCGGAGTGAGAATCTCACACCTTCGAAGGCCAATAAGTAAGCAATAATGGAGTACATGGCTTGCTCCCAGCCAAATAGTGTGCCTGCTATAAGCAAAATAGCACAGTTTAGAATCATGATGACGACTTCGGTTGACTTTGGCGGTCCACCACTCAGAAGTGAATATCCTTGATCACTTGCATGTTTGTTCACACCACCGAATCGGACAGATATACCGATACCGAGTCCTAAACATATGCCACCTGCCATAGCAGCAGGTAAAGGATCACTAATCACTGCAGGAAAACGGTGTAGAGCAAGAGAAGCGATGGTCAAGCAAGCTAATCCTAGAACGGTATACAGAGCAAAGCGAAGATTCACTTGCTTTCGAGACATGAATATAAAAGGTAGATTGAATAGAAAAAGAAACAATCCCAACCGCATTTCAGTGGTATGAGCGAATAATGCCGATAAACCTGTGATTCCACCAACTACAAGCCCATGTGGTATGAGAAATAACTCTAATCCTACTGCGGCAAGTAGTGCTCCTGCAATAACGGTTAGAACTCGTAATACTGAATTTTTACGTAATTGTTTATGTTGTGTTGTCTTAGTCTGCAATGTTTTTCCTCCTTTAGCAGGGGAAACAACTTTATTCATTTTCGTAGGAAGCGACAGCTTTTTGGATAATTTTAGCAGCATGTCACTTCTTTAATTTATATACTGTATCCAATAATTTATAGATCCATTTTGATTCCTATGCTAGAAGTAAGTTTGCACTAACAAATTTTTACCGATTCCCGATAAATCCGATTCTCTATAATCCACGAAAGTCTACCCTGCATTTAGGTGTCTTATAATTATTTCGCTTTCTTCGAATTTTTATCAATGGAAGTTCTAAATGACCTTCAGTAACAATCATTTAAGGTAGATATGAAATTCGCATTGCGTGATATTAGAAAGTGAGAAGTGAATTTTAACAGGTACAGCCGCAGTCGAAGCAAGAATTTATAGATCACAGGACGGAATACAAAAGAAAGCACAGGGAGTATCGCGGCTACCGCAATAGATTTAGTTCCCCACTGTTCAGTTATTTTGATGGCTCCTATTTGAGGAGTTATTTGGGGTACCGTCCTTACGGGAGCTATAAACTTTCGCTCGTAGCGTTCAATTTCGGTTGTCTTTGATTCTTGCTCCGTAGTGAATAATCCTCCAGACCAAACCGGTGGAAAAGAAAACATCATTCCTAGAATTAGGACTATACGAAGAAACCAAAGTAGTGACAAGCGCGCTATATATTGCACCGAAATAACACCTCCCAACTGTATGTAGTATAAAAAGCATACCATACCTTATCATTTGATTCCAAATTGTTTTGTGAAAAAAATTCATTTGAAAACGATGAAAACAAGAAACCGAACGGGAAAAATGACGTATTTCGTAGAAAAGAAGACTTTTATTATCTTGTATCAGTCAGGAGGAATGAATTTGAGCGAATGGCAGGATTTTAACGGTTTTGATAAACGAAGCTTTTTCGGAAGTTTCATTCATGAGATGCCCCTATTTTTTAAATTATTTGCTTTGTTTATTCTAGGTGTTTTCGTCTTTATAATTTATAAATCAGTGAGAAGCTGGATAGCCAACAACGCAAGTCCCTTGATAAAAGCTAGCTCTAAAGCTGTAACGAAACGGACTGAGGTATGGGGTGGTTCGGGTGAGTCGAGCGCACATACTAGTTATTATGTGACGTTTGAGTTTGAGGATGGTGGACGCTTGGAATTGCAGGTTAGAGATCAGGATTTTGGTCTGATTGTAGAAGGGGATCGAGGAGAACTCCTTTATCAAGGGACTAGATTCAAGAGCTTTGATCGAGTCAAGCAGACGGAACAGCTTAATTTCTAAAATTGTACATAACGTTCTAGAATCACCGTGCCTTTTTTGGGTAAGACTCATATGAGAGGTTTTACCAGAATCTCAATCCCGGAAGGAGGCTATTGTCTTGAACTCAAATGATCCAAAATCGCAGGGGCAGGTACCTTTTCATACACTAAGTGAGGAAGAAGTGCTCAAAAGGCTGGAAACTAGGAAAGATGGTTTGTCTTCCGGTGAAGCCGCTAAACTTCTGGAGCAGTATGGGAAGAACGTACTTCAAGAAGCAAAAACTAAATCTCTGCTAGGAAAATTTATTGAACAATTTAAAAATGTAATGATCTTTATTTTGCTAGTGGCGGCAGTATTGTCTGGGGTTTTGGGAGAATGGACAGATACAGTCATTATTTTGTTGGTAGTCATCCTGAATGCGGTACTTGGCGTTATTCAGGAAAATAAGGCAGAGCAGGCGCTAGATGCCCTGAAAAGTATGTCCTCTCCGCATGCCAGAGTGCGACGTGGAGGTCAGGTCTCAGAGATTAAAAGTGAAGATCTCGTACCTGGGGATATCGTATTGCTGGAAGCTGGAAATGTAGTTCCGGCGGATATTAGACTGTTAGAAGCTGCTTCTTTGAAAACAGAGGAAGCCGCGTTAACCGGAGAATCATTACCTTCAGAAAAGAAGGTTGGTGTGCTTGAGGGAAGCGACATTGTTATCGGGGATCGCACCAATATGGCTTATATGAGCAGCAATGTAACTTACGGTAGAGCGGTTGGTGTCGTCACAGCTACAGGAATGCAGACTGAAGTCGGCAGGATTGCTGGGTTTATCTCGGAGGAAGAGAATGATGTAACACCGCTGCAAAAGAAACTAGATGAACTAGGAAAATATTTCACCTTTATTATTCTTGGTGTCTGTGTAGTCATTTTTGCCGTCGGTATATTTGAGGGTAGAGAGCTGCTGGATATGCTTCTCACCTCGATCTCACTTGCAGTAGCAGCGATTCCTGAAGGGCTGCCAGCAATTGTGACGATTATCTTGGCACTCGGAGTGCAGCGGATGGCTAAACGTAAAGCGATCATTCGCAAACTCCCCGCTGTAGAAACGCTCGGAAGCACCGAAATTATTTGCTCTGACAAGACAGGTACTTTGACTCTAAACAAGATGACTGTCGAAAAAGTGCATGTCAATGGAACTACGAAAGAAGCTGCTGAAGGTCTTGAAGGGACACCGGGTGGTGAACTATTGCTTCAGGCTATGACGCTTTGTAATGATTCCAGCATTGACGAAGGGAATTCCTCTGAAGAACCTGGAGGGAATGATGGAGCTAAGGACCCGCAAACTAAGAGTGGTAAAGCGATTATCGGGGATCCTACGGAAACAGCGTTAGTGGACTACGCGCTCAGTATAGGTACTGACAAAAGGGATTTAGAAAAGAAATTCCCACGTAAAAATGAACTGCCATTTGACTCCGATCGCAAGCTGATGACGACGATTCATGAAGTTGAGAACGGACGTTATCGTGTGTTAACGAAAGGTGCACCAGATGTGCTTTTGTCCAAATGCAGCCATATCTATGTGGATGGAGAGATCGTTCCTTTTAATGATGAACATTCACGACATATCATGGAAAGTAATACAATGCTTGCGAATGATGCACTGCGGGTGCTGGCATTTGCTTTCAGAGATGAACAGCAGCTACCGACTAACCTCTCCCCGGAAGCTACGGAGAAAGAACTTATATTTATCGGTTTAGTCGGTATGATTGATCCTCCACGAGAGGAAGTACGGGATGCGGTAGCAATCTGTCGTAAAGCGGGGATTAGACCTGTAATGATTACAGGAGATCATCGAGATACTGCAGCGGCCATTGCTAAAAGATTAGGTATTATCGAAGATGAGACAGGCGTATTGACCGGCAGTGAGCTGGATAAATTCAGTGAAGAGGAATTTGCTGAGAAAGTCACTAATTATTCGGTTTATGCACGTGTATCTCCTGAACATAAAGTTCGGATCGTTAAGGCGTGGAGGAAAAAAGGGAAGATTGTTGCCATGACGGGTGACGGTGTGAATGATGCTCCTGCGCTTAAATCATCAGATATCGGCGTCGGGATGGGCATCACAGGAACGGATGTAGCTAAGGGCGTCTCAGATATGGTGCTAGCTGATGATAACTTTACGACCATAGTTGTTGCTGTTGAAGAAGGACGGAAGGTTTACAGCAATATCCGTAAGGCCATCCAGTTCCTACTCTCAGCCAATCTTGGGGAAGTGCTTACGCTATTCATTGCAACCATGATCGGCTGGCGTATACTCGAGCCAATTCATATTCTGTGGATTAATCTTGTTACCGATACCCTACCGGCACTAGCTCTTGGGCTTGAGAAGGCGGGGGGTGATTTGATGTCGAAGAAACCACGCAAAGCCAGCAGCAGTATCTTTGCTGGAGGCGTGGGAATCGGGATCATCTACCAGGGTATATTAGAGGCCGCGCTTACGCTGTTTGTATACCAGTGGGCACATACCCATTACAATGAGGGGATTGCGGTTACGATGGCATTCGCCACATTAGGATTGCTGCAAATTTCTCATGCGTTTAACGTCAGATCCAATACGAAATCGTTGTTCCAGATTGGCTGGTTCAGCAACCGGTATATGCTGTGGGCATCACTGATCTCTACACTTATGCTGGTGCTGGTGATTATCATCCCAGGACTGAATGACTGGTTTGGTGTCTCGCATTTAAGCGGGTTACAGTGGGGAATTGTAATTGCTGCAGCACTGGCGATTATAGTGATTGTAGAGTTTGTAAAGCTGTTTGTACGTTTAAGTGGCAAGGGCAAGAACTGGGATTAAGAATACCGCTTTATGCTGCAACAAAGAAGCCTGAACCCTTCCATAGCGGAGGATTCAGGCTTTCTTAATAGGTGCCTTTAGCCAGTAATATGGGTTACAGAATGCGCTGCATATGCAGGATTACGTTGCTCCAATACCCTGAGTCCAGCTCACTGATCTGAACCCCGGGATCACCCCAAGTATGAATGAACTTTCCATCCCCAATGTAAATACCGACATGCCCGGGTATAGCGTCACTTTCAAACCGACCTGGGACAGTGAAGAATATAAGATCGCCGACATCTAATGCACTGCGTTGTACGCGAGAACCTATATTATCTTGATCCTTGGCTAAGCGCGGTAAGTTTACACCGAATTGTTTGAATACATGCCTTGTAAAAGAAGAACAATCAAATTTCTTAGTCTCTTCATAAGGCCCGGTACCGAATTCATAAGGCACACCTAAGAATTTTTTGGCATAAGTAACTAATTCCTTCTTGTCTGCTTCAGAAATACTTTGAATGTGAAATGGTTTAGCTTCATTCAATGATTTAGCAGATGGTGTTTTTATAATAGCTTCATGGTCGGTCGGTGTGGCTATGTTGATTTCACCAGACTGAGGATTCCAACCCACCTCCGTTTGAAGAAATTTGGATAGGGCTAAAGGTGTGATATAGATTTGACCTTCTTGTCGTCTAGGTGCCTGCGGTAATGTGATTTTCTCACCTAGGGAGAAGACTTGAGTAGAGCCAGGGCGCAGCATATACATAACATCACTGTAGCCAATTTTGGTGTATCCCCCATGAGTAGCATCATCTTTCATACGATAACCGAGTGAAGTAATCGCAGGTTTGAGTGGAATCCAGTACTTTCCTTGAGCATCGGTGATGGCGGACTTTTCATAATAACTTGAGGCTTGCATGCCATCGGGAGTTACGGCGTTTACCTTGGGTTTTTGTGATTGTGAAGAGTAACCGCATGCGGTACTTGATAAAACGGCAGCGAGCAATACAGTAGCAGTGGATAGTAATTTTTTGTGGTTATTAGGCATATGACACGCTCCAAATTCAAACTGTAGTTTAAGTTTGTGCAGGGGGCTTTTTTTTATGTAATGGGGACCAAGGCAATCACTGTAAGACATAACCAAGTCCTTCCTATATTGGTGAGTTATGCGCTATAAAATTTGTAATCTATGGAAGTAGGATAAGTGATTGACGGATAAACAACCTCCATATAATATAGGTTTAATAGATTTCTATCATTATTGTGAGGTACGTGTAAGCTTATGCTTTAATGCTTTTATCGATAAAAGTGATAATGCTGAGTCGCTCACTTTGATGCACGCGTTAATAATCTAATGAAATGGGGTACTTTAATGAAAAAGAGAAACATTTTTGCAGGTTTAAGCTTATGCTTCATGCTAGTAGCTGCTGGCTGTGGCAACAATAATGCCGCTGTAAACTCAGGAAACGCAACAAGCACTGGAAATGCGCCAACGAATGCTGGAACCGCTGATTCCAAAACGTACAAAATCGCAATTTCCCAATACGTAGAACATCCATCACTTGATGCTACACGCGAAGGTATTCTTGCTGCTTTGAAGGATGCCGGGCTTGTTGAAGGAGAGAACCTGAAGGTTGACCTTGAGAATGCTCAAGCTGACCCTGCGAATAACTTGACCATTGCTCAGAAGATTGCAGCTGACACTAATGATTTGGTATTGGCTATTGCAACACCTTCTGCTCAATCGGTTGTTCAAGCGCTTAGTAAATCAAGTAAGGACACTCCGATACTGTTCGCAGCAGTGACTGATCCACTCGATGCAAAGATCGTAACTGATCTGGAGCACCCAGGTGGAAATGTTTCTGGTGTATCAGATACGAATCCTGAAGCTATTAATAGATTAATGCAATTCATTGCTACTCAATTTCCTAATGTGAAGAAGCTGGGCATTGTTATCAATGAAGGTGAACCGAATGCTGTAATTATGGCGGATATTGCTAAGAAAGAGCTGGATAAACATGGCATTGAGCTTGTGAAGGCAGCCATCACAAATACTTCTGAAGTGAAGCAAGCTGCTGAATCACTAGCTGGTCGTGTAGATGCATTCTACATTACTTTGGATAACACAGTAGTGAGCGCTGTTGATACGATTATTCAAACAGCTAATGATAAGAAAATACCGTTCTTCTCCAGCGACCGGGATACCGTTGAAAAAGGCGCATTTGCAACCGTTGGCTTCAAATATTTCGACCATGGTTACCAAGTTGGACAAATGGCAGTGGACATTCTGAAGAATGGTAAAAAGCCAGCAGATATGAAAGTAACGATGCAAGAAAAGCTCGATCTTATCCTTAACCTTAAAGCGGCTGCCGCACAAGGCATAGAAGTGACGGATGCGATGAAAAAAGAAGTTGCCGATCAAGCTAACAATATTATTCAATAAGACATTCTATAGGGGCGATTCCATGAGGGCGCCCCTTGATGCTTGAAAGGAGAAGACTTCTATGTATGATTCAATGCTCGGGGCTGTGGAGATGGGTTTGCTCTATGCATTTATGGCTTTAGGGGTGTATATTACTTTTCGCATTTTGGATTTTCCTGATTTGACTGTAGATGGAAGCTTTACTACTGGCGGTGCTATTGCAGCCGTTATGATTACCAATGGTTATGCACCCTGGTTAGCCACGCTTGCTGCTATTGCAGGTGGGATGCTGGCAGGAATGTGTACCGGTCTACTACATACGAAGGGCAAGATTAATGGATTGTTATCCGGGATTCTAATGATGATCGCACTTTATTCCATCAATCTGAGAATTTTTGGCGGTAAGCCTAACTGGTCACTAATGGGTGATACCACGTTGTTCTCGTCCATCAATCCGCTTCTTGTTCTTCCTTTTATTGTTTTATTTGTGAAAATTCTAATGGATTTATTCTTGCGTACTGATCTTGGGCTTGCTTTAAGGGCTACCGGAGATAATGCAAGAATGATCCGTAGTCTGGGTGTAAACACAGATAACACGACAATTCTCGGCGTCAGTTTATCCAACGGAATGGTGGCACTTTCAGGTGCATTGATCACTCAGTATTCTACCTTTGCGGATTCCTCAATGGGTATAGGGATGATTGTTATCGGCTTAGCTTCGGTAATCATTGGTGAAGCCATTTTCGGTGCTGGAAATGTTTTCCGTGCGACGTTGGCAGTTGTTCTGGGATCTATTGTTTACCGAATCGTAGTTGCATTAGCCTTGTATGTACCATGGTTGAGACCTTCGGATCTTAAGCTGATTACGGCGATTATCGTTATTTTCGCACTTGTATTCCCATCGATTCAGCGTTTCTTGAAGCAGAAGAATATGGCGCGTAAACGTTCGCTTGAATTAGCTGAACAAGCGATTAGCAGCAAGAGAGGAGGCACCATCGATGCTTAAACTGGATAACGTATCTAAGCTGTTTAATCCTGGGACACCGGATGAGAAGATCGCGCTACTTGGCATTGATTTGGAGCTTCTTCCTGGTGACTTTGTTACCATTATTGGAAGCAATGGTGCTGGTAAATCAACGCTAATGAACATTATTTCTGGTGTGATGAAGCCGGATCTTGGTTCAGCTAGTATTGAAGGGAATTCGATTAGCCATTTAGCAGAATATCAGCGCAGTCGCTGGATCGGACGGGTTTTTCAGGACCCGATGGCAGGTACGGCTCCACGGATGACGATTGAAGAAAATTTAGCGATGGCTTTTAAAAGAGGGAAGAGTAGAGGATTATCGTTTGGTGTAAATGCAGCGAGACGGACGATGTTTCGTGAGGAGTTAAGTCGTCTCGGGATTGGATTGGAGAATCGTCTGCGAGCTAAGGTAGGATTATTATCTGGTGGGGAGAGACAAGCACTGAGTTTGCTAATGGCAACCTTTACCCAGCCGCAAATTTTGCTGTTAGACGAACATACAGCGGCACTTGATCCTTCACGAGCGGAGCTGATTACTAAACTGACAGAGTCTATCGTCCGTGAGATGAAGCTGACTACGCTTATGGTTACCCATAACATGGAGCAGGCTATACGTCTTGGCAATCGTCTTATCATGATGGATAAAGGCCGTATTATCCTTGATATTGATGAAACAAGGAAAAAGGATCTTACGGTAGAACGCCTGCTGGGAGAATTTGAGACCATCAGTGGTCATAAACTGGCGGATGATCGAATGATGCTTGGTTAGTTTTGTATAGGAGTATCTTAGGCTCAGGATAGGGGCTTAAAGTGAATTCTGACTCTGGATTTCACTTTAAGTCCTTTTTGTTGTAAGTTTTCCCGAATGCTTCAATATCATTTATGATAGGATATAGTGACGATAAATATTATTCCCATAATAAGGGTTTGGAGTGAATTGGAGGATGCTTATGTTTTGGAAGAATGTTAGCGCTTACAGGAGTTCGGGTATTTTTAATAAAATGATATTGATCATTTCATTTTTGCTGCTGCTGTCCTTTCTGTTCTCTTTAACCGTCCTGCAGTATGTTTATCGAATTTATGACAAGCAAATCTATGAAAAGGCATCTGAAGTGCTGGGAATGTCATCTATCAGTATAGAGAGTACTTTGAGAGAGCTGGAACAACTTTCTTTTACAGTGGTCTCTGATGAGCAAATTCAGGAATGTCTTCGCCAGTTGCAGGATGATCCTCAACCATATGAGCGGCAGGTCCTACATAATAAAATCATTAACAGGTTAGTTGCCTTTGCAGGAGCAGAGAAATACGTTTATTCCATGATGTTATTGGATACGAATGGCGGCGCTATGACTGCGGGTAATCGGGAAGGTGTATCACAGGATCTCCAGGATCAATTAAAGCCTCTGGCTAAGGAAGCTAGCGGTAGTATTGTGTGGTATCCCCAAGGGAATAAGAATTCACTCCTGGCTGTTCGGCAGATTAAATCTTACACCGGATCAACCTTTACGCTGGACGATTTAGGGACGTTAGTCATTCGAATTCGGATTGATCGTATTATTGCAGATAGCACTAGTAACACTTCGGATGGCGATCAGTTGATTGTTGCAGATGCGACTTCAGGGCTAGCGGTTTATCCCCAAACTCCGATGTTGCTGCCAAATGAGCTTAAAGCGGAAACGGAACGTTCCGAGCTTTATCGTACGGCTAAGTATGAAGAAGGAACATATTTTATAACGAAGACTAAATCATCTTATATGGAATGGATGTATATCAATGCGACCCCCTTCAATGAGATGTTCAAACATATTACTTTTGTAAAAAAATTGGTCGTCATCATATTCGCGCTCATATTACTAATTGGATTGCTCTTAGGCTATCGATTAGCCCGAAGTATTGTACGCCCGATTTCAAAGCTGACTAAAAAAATGAAACAAATCGAGAAGGGTGATCTGGATAATCTGGAGGAACAGTCGCTAGGTGTCGTTTCACAAACTGCGCAGGACGAGGTAAGTCAGCTTAACAGAACCTTTAAAATGATGATCCGCAGAATCAGAGAACTTATCGATGAGAATTATGCGAAGCAGCTCATTATTAGAGAGACCGAGCTTAAAGCACTGCAGGCACAGATCAATCCGCATTTTTTGTACAATACACTTGAATCGATCAATTGGTTAGCGAAGATGAACAAGCAAGCTAAAATCTCAGAAATGGTAGAAGCGCTCGGCTATTTGTTTCGCAGTTCGATTGGTCTTAAAGACCCGTTGATTACAATTGAAAAAGAGCTCACCATTGTGCGCAATTATGTCATTATCCAGAAGACACGATTTGACGAGAGACTTGATTTCCGCATGGATTTTCCAGAGCATTTGCATGACGCTTTAATTCCGAAGCTGACCCTTCAGCCATTGATCGAGAATGCGATCCGATATGCATTGGAGCCTAATATCGAGCCTTGCACGATTTCTATAACCGTAAGTGAGGAAGACCAGGGCCTTGATATTCGTGTTAGTGATAATGGGCCGGGGATGAGTGCCGAGTTCATCAAAGATTTACAGCAGGGAAGAGTTAAGACACGTGGCGAAGGCATTGGGTTAGCGAACATCGCAGAGCGTATTCAAATCGTTTTTGGCCCAGAATGGGGTACAGTGATTGAAAGTGAGCGAGGTCAAGGAACAACAATACACGTACGTATACCTTATTTAAAAGGAGTGCAAGAGAATGTATAAGTTACTGCTGGTTGATGATGAACGGTTGATACTAGAAGGAATATCTCAGGTAGTGGACTGGGCGCAGGCAGGAACGGAACTTGTGGGTACTGCGCGAAACGGGATAGAGGCCTTAGAGAAAATAGAGGAGCTTCGCCCAGAAATAGTGATTACTGATATTTCCATGCCCGGATTGGATGGACTAGGCTTGGTGCAGAAATGCAGTGATCGGTTTCCTGAGGTAAAGTTCGTTATGTTGACGGGTTATAAGGATTTTGACTACGCCTGTATCGCTATGCAGCATGGAGTGAAACATTATCTGCTTAAGCCGTGCAATGAGAATCAAATTCATGATGCGTTAGTTGAACTGGTAGCAGAGCTCGATGAACTTAAGGGCCGGACGGAATTTGTAAATGATATGAAGCAACGTTTTACTAAAGTTCTACCGCATGTAAAGGAACAATTTTTGAAGGAATGGATCTCTAACAAAACGTACGGGAGTCAAGATTTAGAGTATTATCAGGAGCTGCTAGGTATCGAATTAAATGACAAAGTGGTGCGTTTGATCTTGTTCAGACTGGAAGGTTCTTATGAATATGAGCAACTATTTGCTTTGCAAAATATTGCACAGGATATGCTGCAAGAAACGCTGCTTAGTACAAGGATAGGCGGATTTATTCTGACACTAATGGAAGTCGAAGGAGAGACTGCGCTGAATAGTACACTGCTTGAACGAATTTCTGATGTACGGAAAATGTTCTACGAATTTTATAAAGTGGATGTAACCATTGCGATTAGTGACGCGGACTTCATGATACATTCACGGAGATTGTATCGTCAGACTCTGCAATGCCTTAACCACTGCTTTTATATGGAAGAGGGAGGTTTGATCACAGGAAGTGATATTCCTAGTGATGAACTAAGCGGAAGAAATGACATTGAACTAGATGAAGAGCAAATCTGTCTGCTGATTAAGGCGGGCGAACAAAGTGCAGTAGAGTTTGAATTAGAGCGGTTATTTAATCTGCTAGCTGAACAGCGTGTGGATATTAATGTAACGCGATCTTATGTTTTGCAATTGTATTCTGCGATGATACGTTTAGCCGTCCCTGATGAAAGAAATACCTTTACTTCAAGTATGGTGGAACTGGCTGAGATCAGGACTTTAAGTGGTCTTAAAGCCTATGTAAAAGATGCTGCTGCTCGTTTGACAGCGATGTATGATCGACATTTTCGCTGTCGCCAATCCTTAATCGTAGATAAAATGTTCAAAATTATTGCGGATGATTATAAGAATGCGGAACTGTCACTTAGCTCAGTCGCTGCTGAGATGTTATACATGAATCCTGATTATCTCGGGAAAATATTTAAGAAAATCACGGGGGAGAAATTCTCTAATTACGTTACTAATTACCGGATTACTAAAGCATCAGAACACATTATGCATAGTGGTGATGTAAGAGTATTTGAGCTCGCTGAAATGTTCGGCTTCGGTGGGAATGCACAGTATTTTAGTCAAGTGTTCAAAAAAGTAACTGGGCAGACACCCACAGAATTTATGAAACCCTCTCAAGGGAACTGATTATTGAACAAACAAGACGGTTTTTTGTATTCAACAATTACTGAATATTTGAGAAGATTTATACATGAAAGCGCTACCTAAAGGGATCAGAGCCTTTATACTATTATAGGAAAAGGGGACATGAATTTGAAAAAGAGATTCGCTTTACTAGCCGTACCATTGTTGTTGTCATCGATGTTAGCTGGTTGTGGTGGAGGTAATAACAATAATAGTGCTGCCGCTACGGATTCCGCTACAAACACGCCTTCAGAAACGAAACCCGCAGCTACAACTTCAGCAGAACCCGTAACTCTGCGTATAGCTTGGTGGGGTGGAGATACACGGCATTCTTATACACAACAAGTGATTGATATGTATGAAACCAAGTACCCGAATGTAACGATTGAACCTGAATATGCTTCATTCGATGATTATTGGAAGAAGCTTGCCCCTCAAGCAGCAGCGAATCGACTTCCTGATATCGTTCAAATGGATATTTCTTATATTAATCAATATGGGTCTAACGGACAGCTCGAAGATTTGAAGCCTTATTTGAACTCTCAGATCCAAGTCGGCGATGTGAATGAGAACGTCCTTAGTACTGGGGTAATCAATGAGAAGCAATTCGGAATTCCATTAGGCGTTAACGTACTTGGTTTTCAATATGACCCAGAATTGCTAAAGAAGGCAGGGGTGGATTCCATTCCTGAGAACTGGACTTGGGATCAGTACAAAGAAATTGCTGCGAAAGCTAAATCAGCTGGACTGTATATCGACGGTTCTATGGCAGCTGACGTATTCTTCAACTATTATCTGCGTACAAAAGGGCTGGCACTTTATAACAATGATGGTTCAGCGCTTGGATATGAGGATGATGCCTTGTTCACTGACTTTTTCGGAATGCTGTCTGGTTTAATTAAAGATGGAGCGGTTCCATCCCAAGACAAACTGAGCCAAAACAAAGGCGTTATCGAGGAGTCGGATATAGTAAAAGGAACAGGTATCGGCGTATGGCAATGGTCTAACCAATATGTTGCATTGCAAATCGCTGTAAATCGCCCTATGGCACTGGCACAAATGCCTGGTCCGGATATGGAAAAAGGACTCTACATGCAGCCAAGTATGTATTGGTCGGTTACTTCTAACTCAAAAGTGAAGGAAGAAGCAGCGAAGTTCGTTGATTTCTGGATTAATGATCCCGAAGCCAACAATCTAATCAAAGGCGAACGTGGTGTGCCAATTTCAAGCAAAATCAAAGAATCTGTAGCTTCACAATTAACGGATTCCGGTAAGCAAGTATTTAAATTCGTAGCTGACATGGAGCCTACTACTTCTCCAATGAGTCCGCCAGTTGGATCGCCAGAGGTAGTAGCACTCCTTACAGACCTTGCTGAACAAATGAACTTCGGCAAAATTGACCCAGCCGCAGCCGCCGCGCAGTTCCGAAAAGAAGCGAACGCTATTCTCTCCAGCCGGTAATAGAAGGTAATAGATAACTATACTGCGTCTAACATGGGAAACGGCATGCCATTTGGTTAGGCGGCAGTCCGTTTCCCTTATTATTCACATAAAAAGGAGTTGGAGACCCTTGGCATCCACGAATCCCCTTCCTTCGAATCCGCTGGCTTTTAAGAAAAAGAAGCTAACAGGCCGGAGTTTACGAAGCAACCTTACAGGATATGCCTTTATCAGTCCATTCGTCATTGGCTTCCTTTGCTTCACATTGATCCCGATGATCATTTCTCTTTATCTTTCATTTACCAAATACAATTTGTTCGCTCCACCTAAATGGATCGGATTTGATAATTACATCAAAATGTTCTCGAATGACCCGAAATATTTACATTCATTAAAGGTGACGCTGCTTTACGTATTTATTGGTGTGCCTTTACGTCTCACCTTTGCATTATTTGTGGCTATGATTCTAAATACTAAATCGCGCATGATCGGAGCCTATCGTACAACTTATTATTTACCTTCTATTATAGGTGGCAGTGTGGCGGTATCCATCATGTGGCGTAATATTTTTAGTGATACTGGAATTATTAATGGCATGCTCGGTTTTTTCGGCCTTGGTCCAGTAAGTTGGTTTGGTAATCCGAGCGCTGCGCTTATTATGTTGATCACCTTATCCGTGTGGCAGTTTGGTTCATCCATGTTGATCTTTCTGGCGGGTCTAAAGAACATTCCTGGTGAAATGTACGAGGCAGCTAGTGTAGATGGAGCAGGCTTTTTCAGAAAGTTCTTTAAGATTACAATGCCCCTCCTAAGCTCAGTTATTCTGTTCAATCTAGTCATGCAGACGATCAGTGCATTTATGACCTTTGTTCCAGCTTATATTATCTCTAAAGGTGAAGGCGGACCAATGGACGGTACGATGTTGTATTCTCTATATCTATTCCGTCAGGCCTTTATGTTTAATAACATGGGTTACGCTTCAGCTATGGCGTGGGTGATGTTGTTGCTAGTCGGCATCATGACCGGAATTTTGTTCAAGACATCCAAATCGTGGGTCTTCTACGAATCGGAAGGAGGAAAATAATCCATGGCGAAAATGAAACTGAAATGGCCGCTGTATCACATTCTTATCGGTGGCCTCGCTATCATTATGCTGTATCCGATTTTGTGGATGATCATGAGCTCTTTTAAAGAGAGCCGGCTTGTATTCGTTACCGCTCAGCAGCTTCTTCCCGATCCATGGGTATGGGGGAATTATGCTAAAGGCTGGGAAGGGATTGCCGGATATTCCTTTGGTGTCTTCATAAAGAATTCATTAATTATTGTCGTTGTAGCCACTCTAGGAGCGGTGGTTTCTTCTTCACTGGTAGCCTTCGGATTTGCACGTAATAAGTTTGTAGGGCATGGCTTATGGTTCGGTATCATGATGATGACGCTTATGCTTCCTTCAGATGTAGTGCTAGTCCCGCAATATATCATCTATGCGAAATTGGAATGGCTCGATAGTATCAAGCCGATCGTGGTTCCACAGTTCTTCGGTGTTCCGTTCTTTATTTTCCTAATGCTGCAGTTTATTCGGACAATACCTGTTGAACTTGACGAAGCGGCTACGATTGATGGGTGCGGGAAATTTGGACTGTATTTCAGAATCATTCTCCCACTCATCCGTCCATCTATGGCTACTGCAGCGATCTTTTCCTTCTATTGGCGCTGGGAAGACCTGCTTGGGCCAGTGTTGTACCTGAACTCTCCATCTAAATATACAGTTTCTATGGGGCTGAAAATGTTCCTCGACAGTGAGTCCGTGTCCAACTGGGGACCCATGTTCGCCATGTCCGTTCTTAGCTTGGCACCCGTCATGATTATTTTCTTTATCTTTCAAAAGCAGATTGTGGAAGGAATCAGCACCAGTGGTTTGAAAGGATAAAATATCTAATGAAGAAAGGTGCGGCTGAATTTGGATAGCTATCATTTTGACTTTGGGATTAAAGATACAGTGCCCGGCTACACCAAAATTCGGCCGGACTCACGATACTCTCCGGATGCGCGATTTGGTTTTACTTCAGACTCAGCAGTATTCGGGCGTTCCAGGGGAGGAGCAGATCCATTAAGAAGTGATTTCTGCATTCCGCAGAAGGCAGCCTTCCTGTTAGATATTCCTGATGGGATTTACCGGATTTCTTTGTTACTTGGTGACTCCTTAGCAGATACGAGTACAATAATTCGAGCAGGTGATGGTAAGTACGTATTAGATACATTGAACGTCCCGGCAGGTCAGTATATACGAGAATCATTTGCGATGCGAATCATGGGTGGTCAGCTAAAGCTCTCCTTCTCAGGTATTGCGCCTCGAATAAATGCTCTCGACATTGAGCCTGACAACGAAACGCTTGTCTTATATTTGGCTGGTGATTCTACGGTGACCGATCAAGGAGAAGCTGGTTATCCCTATGCTGGCTGGGGCCAGTTGCTGCCTCGCTGCTTCAAAGCAGGTCTTGTAGTGGATAATCGAGCCATTTCAGGACGTAGCTCCAAGAGCTTTATTGAGGAAGGGCATTTGGACAACATTTCTACTGTGCTTCGGCCCAGAGATTATATGTTCATACAGTTTGGTCATAACGATTCAAAAGGGGATGAACATAGACACACCGAACCTTTCACTACATATAAAGAATATTTGCTGCGGATGATTACAGTTGCTAGGAAAGCAGGAGCCTACCCGGTACTGGTGACCGCTGTACATAGGCGGAGATTTGATCCTGCAGAAGCTATAGTAGACAGTCATGGAGAGTATTTAACGGCAATGAAAGAGTTGGCTGAGACTGAGCAGATCCCCCTAATCGATTTGGCGGAGAAGAGTCGTAAGCTTTTTGAAGCCTATGGTGTGGAAGGAACAAAGGATCTGTTCATGTGGTCCTATCCGGGAGAATATATCTTGCATCCAGTTGGCGTACAAGACAATACACATTTTCAGATTTTAGGAGCACGTCTGCTTGCTGATCTTATTGTAGAGGGCATCCGTGAAGCCGGTTTAAATGATCTCATTATCCATCTTCGGCAGGGTGAATAAAAATAATCCTTTGGGGTATTAAAGATCTATCGATTCAACTTCTGTATGCGAGGTTAAGGTTAAGGAAAGAACTTAACTGGAAGGCTTGCATGACAAGAAGGAGGATACTTAAACATGGCAGATAAGAAGCTGGAAGGTAAGGTAGCGATTGTAACAGGAGGTGGTTCCGGCATTGGACGAGCAACTGTGCTTGAGTTCGCTCGTAACGGGGCCAAAGTTGTGTTGCTGGATAGAACTGTTGAGAACGCAGAAAAGGTTAGAAAACAAGTGGAGAAAGAAGGCGGAGAAGCCCTCGTAATTGAATGCGATGTTGCTGAACCCCCGCAAGTGGAAGCTGCCATAAACAAGGCGGCCGCGAAATGGGGTCGTCTTGATGTTGTTTTTGCAAACGCAGGGATTAATGGAGCCATGACGCCCATTGAAACGATGGATATTGAGTCTTGGGACCAGACGATTCACATCAACCTTCGTGGAACCTTCGCGACTGTTAAATATGCGATACCGCATCTAAAAGAAAGCGGTGGCAGCATCCTGATTAACAGCTCCATTAACGGAAATCGTGTATTTTCTAACATCGGTTTTTCTGCTTACAGTACGACAAAGGCAGGTCAGGTTGCTTTTATGAAGATGGCAGCATTAGAACTGGCTCAATTTCAAATTCGCGTAAATGCGATCTGTCCTGGGGCTATTAAGACCAATATTGATGACAACACTTTTCCATCCGAGGATCTCAAAGAGGTAAAAATCCCTGTCGAATTTCCGGAAGGGGATCAACCGCTAGAGGAAGGTCCTGGGCGTCCTGATCAAGTTGCAAAGCTGGCACTTTTTCTGGCCTCCGAGGATTCCGATCATATTACAGGAACTGAGATTTATTGTGACGGTGCAGAATCGTTGCTTCATGGTTAAATAATCTTTCACCAAAACGGATTCTATCCTCTTCATTATGCGGATTTTATAAGCTGTCTGCGCATATACATGGAGGATAGGAGTGCCGTTTTTTTGCTGTAAAATAAAGCTAATCATAATCTCCGTTTTCCGTTATAATGGAGTATCTGTGGAGAAAGGAGAATGAACTATGGATTTTCATATTGAATCATTAATTAAGCTGCTAGTGGCCATGCTGTTCGGGCTGTTCATCGGGATTGACCGACAGATCAAGCAGAAACCGCTGGGGATTCGGACCAGTATGGTCATTAGTATTGCCTCTTGTCTTGTAACCGTAGTGTCTATTCATGCCTTTGATAAGTTTGCAGGTCCTGAGCATCCAAATATGGATCCGATGCGCCTCGCTGCTCAAATTGTCAGTGGGATAGGGTTCTTGGGGGCTGGTGTTATCCTGCGTAGAGGCGGTGATGCGATATCAGGCTTGACCTCGGCAGCACTCATCTGGACAGCTTCGGGGATTGGTATAGCTGTGGGAGCAGGATTCTATATTGAAGCAGCATATGCGGTTATTCTTCTAATGTTTGCGGTGAATTTGGTTCCTCATTTAATTCGTTCGATTGGTCCTGAAGTGCTTAACAAGCATGAAGTTTCGGTGAGGATCATCATGGAAGCTAATTTTGTACTTACTGAAGTGATCCAAAAAATTGAGAGACCCCAGGTTAGTACCCAACGAAGTACTAGAAGTCCATCCCGGGCGATCCGCAGAATGAAAATTAAGGATTTGGAAGATGGAAGACAAATGATCGATATGGTGATCTCAGCCCCGGATAAAGATTACGCAACAGAGATCTATTATGATGTGAAGAAAATTGATCATGTCATGAGCGTTGAAGTGGAACAGCTGTAAAAAGGGCATGTCACGTCATGACCAGATGTGGTAATCTATCAAGTAGAGACAATTATCAGACACTGGAAGGGAGAACACATTATTATGTCTATCACAGCCTATGAAGGACAATATGAAGGAGAAGCAGCCATCTGGTTGAAAGCTGGCCGTTATGAGGCAGCTATCCTACCAGGCATCGGTGGCAACTTGATCTGTTTCCGTGATACCGAAAACGGTTACCGTTTCTTGCATGAACCGGGAGCTGAGGAAATGGAAGCCTTCAAAGCAAGTCCAGGCATCCATGGTATTCCTGTATTATTTCCTCCGAATCGTTATGAAGATGGCAAATTTCCTTGGAATGGTCAAACTTATCAACTCCCGGTAAATGAAGTCGCAACAGGCAACCATTTACATGGATTTTTACATACGGCAGCTTGGGAAGTGGAAGAGTTCGGTAGCGGTAAGACCGCAAGCTTCGTAACCGTATTCATCAAAGTGGATGAGAGCCATCCTTCTTATCAATACTTGCCGTTTAAATACACAATGAAACTACGGTATACCCTTGGTGAAGGTGGCTTATCTCAACAGGTACAAGTCCATAATGATGGTGATGAAGAGATGCCTTGCTTGTTGGCATTCCATACCGCGATTAATGCACCATTCGCACCAGGTAGCACACCACAAGACTACCTTGTAAAAGCGACCATCGGTAATCGCTGGGAATTGAATGACCGTATGCTGCCGACTGGTAAATTCCAAGAGCTGGAGCCAGGTGAAGCTCAGCTTCGTGATAAAGGTGTGAATCCTTATTTCGCTTCGATGGACAACCATTACACAGCTGTAGCTCAGAATGGACGTAACCGGATGGAGCTTACCGACAGCAAAGCTGGAGTCACTTTAGTTTATGACGTTGGGACTTCATACAAGCAGTGGATGATCTGGAATAATGGTGCTTCTGAGCAGTTCTTCTGCCCAGAGCCGCAAATCAACTTGGTTAATGCACCAATGGTAGATCTGCCAGCGGATGAGATCGGCTTATTCAGTCTCAAACCAGGCGAGTATTGGGATGAAAGCAGTCGTCTGTACGTGAAATAGTGTCCCTGTGAAATTTATATGTGATCAAAGAAAGGGCTGTCTTGTTCGTAGATTTCTACGATAGACAGCCCTTTAACGTTTAATTTGAAGCAGAACTTTATTTTTTAAAATATAGGAATTTATATGCTACACGTATAAATTATTCTTATATTTCTCGCTAAAACGCTTACCGTCCTTATAAGGACGCCGAAGGCGTTTTTACTTGCTAACTATTTCTTTATTAATCTGTTCAATAATCTCTTGGATACTCTTTGAACCAAGATCACCCTCACCACGTTTTCTTACAGAAACACTGCCAGAGTTTTTCTCATTCTCACCGAGAACGAGCATATAGGGTGCTTTTTCAAGTTGGGCTTCACGAATTTTGTAACCTAGCTTCTCATTTCGGATATCAACCTCTACACGAATGCCAGCTTGTTCTAAGGATTGTTTCACCTGAAATGCATAAGCAACGTAGTTCTCAGAGACGGGCAATAACTTCGCTTGAACGGGTGCTAGCCATAGCGGGAATGCGCCGGCATAATGCTCCGTAATAATCCCCATAAAACGATCAATCGACCCATAAACAGCGCGATGGATTACGACTGGGCGGTGCTTAAGGTTATCTTCCCCGATGTAAGTAAGATCGAATTTCTCTGGCATTTGCCAATCTAGTTGGATGGTTCCACATTGCCAGCTTCGTTTTAGCGCATCTAAAATATGAAAATCAATCTTTGGTCCGTAGAATGCGCCATCACCTTCATTCACACGATACTCGATCCCGAGATTGTCTAATACACTTTGTAATGATTGTTCAGCTAGATCCCATAGTTCTTCTGATCCCATATAATCTGCCGGGCGAGTAGATAATTCAATCTTGTACTCAAAGCCAAACACTTGATAAATATGGTCAATCAGTGAGATTACCCGGCTTATTTCATCTTCAATTTGCTCTGGTAATACGAAGAGATGGGCATCATCCTGACAAAAAGTACGAACACGCATCATCCCGTTAAGTGCCCCAGAGAACTCATGGCGATGTACTTGACCAAATTCGGCAATTCGGATAGGCAACTCTCGGTAAGAATGTAGGTTATTTTTGTAGATCATCATATGACCTGGGCAGTTCATCGGTTTGAGTGCGAATTTTGTTTCGTCTACATTGGTGAAATACATATTGTCTTTGTAGTGATCCCAGTGTCCGGATTGCTCCCAAAGCCGATTGTTCATCATCAGTGGTGTACGAACTTCATCGTAATCTCTCTGTCTTTGTAATTCACGTGCGAAATTCTCAAGCTCTGTGCGGATAGTCATCCCCTTGGGAAGATAGAAGGGCATACCTGGAGCTTCTTCAGAGAACATAAACAATTCCAGTTCCTTGCCGAGCTTACGGTGATCACGTTTTTTAGCTTCTTCAAGAAAGAGTAAGTGCTCTTCAAGTTGAGCTTTCTTAGGAAAAGCAGTTCCGTAAATACGTTGCAGCATTTTATTATTGGAATCTCCACGCCAGTAGGCACCTGCTACATTCAACAGCTTAAAAGCCTTGACCAAGCCAGTTGAGGGAAGATGTGGGCCTCGGCAGAGATCCGAGAATTCACCTTGATCATAAATAGACAATACTGTGTCTTCCGGTAGATCACGGATAAGCTCTAGCTTTAAGGGCTCATTCATCGCTTCAAAAAGCTTGATTGCTTCAGCGCGGGGAACGACACGGCGGACAATCGGGTGATTCTCTTGAATAATTCTCGCCATCTCTTGTTCGATTGCTACAAGATCATCCGTGGATAGAGGTGTCTCAATATCAATGTCGTAATAGAAGCCATCTTCGATTACTGGACCTATGCCGAGCTGGACACCCTTGTCTCCATATATACGTTTTATGGCCTGCGCCATGATATGTGCTGTACTGTGTCTATAAATTTCCAGGCCTTCTTTGCTATCCAACGTAACAATTTCGAGCTGGCAATCATGTTCGATCGTTTGGTTTAGATCAACGGATCTTCCATCGATTATTCCAGCTACAGCATTTTTTTTCAGACTGGTACTTATGGCACCTGCTGCTTCTTTAATCGTCGTTCCTTGCAGTACCTCTCTAATTGTTCCGTTTTGCAGTGTTACCTTGATCTCCATGATTGTTAGCCTCCATTTCTCAAAAATTGTTAGTGGTGAACGCAAAAAAACGCATCTCTCCCAGAAAGGGACGAGTGCGTTCAGCTCGTGGTTCCACCCTAATTCGACCTATCACAAGGATAGGACCTCATTGGTATCCTTTAACGTGGATAAGTCGGTGCCACATACTACCGCAAAATTTAGATCGGCGGATTCAGCGTCACGGCTACAAAGGGGTAACTTCACAATCGTGTACTGGAGAAGCTTTCAGCCTAGACCTCTCTCTCTGGACAGTTCGTATAGGAAATCATGTCTTTGATCATTGCCATATGATGTTGCTCGTTCATAGTACTCAATTGCACCCCATAAAGTCAAGAGGCAAGAAACCAGAAATTCAGTTCTCTTTTATTGCAGTCATCATTTGTGTACAGGCGAAGGAGATGAAGTACTCATTGGCGAATGTATGATATCAACTTATTTTAAGGAGGTTTGATATGCAGATTCTCGCCATGTTGACGATGCTAATCGACCATATTGGCTATATCTTTTTTCCAGAGGATATTGCTTGGAGATATGTAGGAAGAATAGCCTTTCCAATCTATTGTTACGGGCTTGTGCAGGGGCATATCCATACATCATCCAGACCGAAATACTTGTTCCGACTGCTCATTATCGCTATTATTGCGCAGATCCCATACAATTTAGCGATTAATCCTGGTGGATGGAACGTGGTGTTTACGCTTTTGTTATCCGCAACCGTATTGGTTATTTTAGATAAACTACCTACTCCATGGCTTGGAATACCAGTCGTCATTGCAGCTATCGCGTTAATGGATTATTTCCCGATAGATTATAATGCGTACGGCCTGCTGCTAGTATTGATATTCCGTTATACGAAGTCATTTTGGCTTGTTGTAGCACATTTGGCACTTAATCTATTCTACATGTTTTATAATTATTGGGTTGTGCAAATGCTTAGTATTTTACCAACGCTGTTGATTGCTTTGGCGCCTGCACTTTGGGGATATTTAGAGCGTCACCGGGTACCACGCTGGGTGTGGTGGTCTTTTTATCCTGCGCATTTACTGATTTTAGCATTATTTAAAGGCGTAATATACAATGAATGGGTTTCTATCGAATGGCGAACTTTGTTGAATCTATAGTGTTTTTACAATAAGCAATACTTTGATTTACAAATGTTGCCTTTGCTGAGATAATGGATTGATTTCAAAAAATCTTAAAAAAGGAGACTTGCTATGAGGAGAATGAAAGCTAGGGCAAAATGGTTTATTCCTTTTGTCGCACTGCTGCTTGTTCTGGCCGGTTGTCAATCGGTTGGAGGTTTCGATGTTAATAAGGCATTGATCGGGGATGTCGGTGTTAAATCATCAGAATCCAGCATGACGTTTTCTATGAACGCTGAACCTTCAGAAGGAATTAGCGCAGAAGATAAGGAAATGGTCGATCTCATAAATTCTTTTTCCCTGAGTATTAGCAATGCAAAGTTACAAGAGAATGGTAATGTATCTGCCAATGGAACGATCGGCTATAAACAATTGAATATTCCATTCTCATTGTTTATGGACAAAAAAACTTTAGTCTTTACGGTTGAAGGAGCAAAACAACCGTTTTACTTCCCGGTTCAAGGCTATGATGAGGTCTTTGCTGAAGTTGGATTGGATCTGACTAAAGCTGAAGATCTTAGTAAGCTGCTAACGAAGTTTGTGGTGAAGAATCTTCCTAATCCAAGCGCAATTAGCGTAACACCCGTTAGTGAGGCTGTGTATGGCCAGCAGGTGAATATGACGAAGTTACATACCGAAGTGACGGGTGATGAGCTTCCGGCATTGTTAAAAGGATTCCTGAAATCGATCTCTAAAGATACGGAAGGCTTTACAGAATTGGTTGGTGGTCTATATGACTATCTATATCCTGTGATTAAAGCTATGGACGAAAAAGCCTCCGGTGATTATGAAATTCCAGGTATTGGAGTCATTCCTCTGGGTGATAAAGAAGCTGTTGTAACTGTACTACATGATGCAGCAAAATTGGCTGTGGATGCGTTACTGCTGGTTTATGACAATCAACTAGACAGTCTTTACAAAGCTACCCCTGAGCTTAAAACGGTTCTGAGCAAGGATACGAAGCTTGCTGTCGACATTTTTGTAGACAGTGGACTACATGTTCGTAAACAGAATGTTGATCTGAAAGTGGCGCTTCCAGGTACTGAAGATATGCCATTAAAGAGCTTCTCTCTTAAGGCTTCCAGTCAGATTTGGAACATTGGTGGTGCTGTAACGGCAGATCCAATCAGTACTGAAGGAGCACTTGATGTTTCTTCTGGTGACCTGACTCCTGGAGAGACTTTGAACAATTTTGATCCAAATTCTAACGTCTATCGTATATTGAAAGACGATCTTGGTATCACCAAGAGAACGATTGTCATCGAACCAGACGACGAATATTATTATCCGATCGTTGACAATAATACGACGTACATTCCTCTTCGGTATTTTGCAGAAGATTTAGATGCTATTGTGGAATGGGATACAGTCAATCGTGCTATTATCGTAACTGATGGTGTGTACGGTGATAAGCTGGTATTCAAAATCGGTTCTTCCGAAGCAGTAATTAACGGTGAAAAAGTGAAGCTTGCAGAGCCTGTATTTGTTGACGAATATGGTGATGCCTATGTATCGCTGCGTCTGCTTGCTGAAGCACTTCATGCTACTGTGTATGTAGATGAAGATGGTTGGATTACTATTACACGTAAATAGTTAGTTCGATCCTCATTGGCTAAATAACACAAACAAACCCAGCTTCTAACTTCGCAGAAATGCGGGTGAAGCTGGGTTTTTTATATGAAATATGGCATCTTTTCATTGCTTCGTTAAAACCACTTCTAGGTCGACATTACTTAGCGCTTTTTCTTCAGCCATACTTTGGACATACCCTCCTAAGAAACCGTCCTGCTGTTCCTCCCAAAGCTTGTAGCCCGGCAACGCTTTTATATCCTTAGCAAAGGTACCTGCAGTTCCTGCGAAGTATCGTACATTCAGCTTGGACATTACCTTCGCCATGGATTCTTTTTCAGACTCCGTTAAAGGGCTTTCCTTAAGACTATCCATAGCTTTGTCATAGGAGTTAGTAGCAAAGGCTTCTTCGGCATAAGCCTTGAAGTTTAAGAGATTGTGATCTGTAATCTGATTAGCTTCAGCCCAACCTTCTACGTTCAAAGACGTTGTTTTATAATTTATGGTTCGCGAGACGGGATCGAAGGTCATGGCTCCATATTGATGCGGATTGACGGCCATCGCACTCGTAGCGATATCATAGATTGGCATTTGTTCAGAGGATGCTGTATCTTCATTCGCGTCTGCTGGATCTACTTGAATGTCCTGCATATGAATATGTCCTGAGAGAACTAGATTAAGTCCATTCTTCCGTAAGGATTTTATAGCTTCCTGGCTGTTATTAAGCTTGAAGCCTGAAACAGACATAGAAGTGTGACTTAATAAATTATGATGCATCACCGTGATCACAGAAGCGTGCTCTTTGGCTGCAAGCTTAACGGATTCATCCATCCATGAAAGCGTAGAGGAAGCAATACGCCCATCGGTCTGAGGGAAACCGTATTTTTTATTATTAAGGTATTGGCTACTGTCTATCATCAGAATCCATAAGTTGGGGGCAGCCTTGACGATATAGCTTAGTGATTCCTTATCACGTGATGCAGCTTCTTTGTAGCCGAAATCCGCATACATTTTGACGAAATCCTTATCTGTAATTGAATCCGTAAGGAGCTGTTTATCGCCACTGAAGGATCTAGCCCAAGGATTAAATAAGTCGTGATTGCCTGGAATGACATATACAGTGGTTCCTTGTTGTTCAATTCGTTTTAAATTTTCGGTTAACTTTTGATGGCTGCTGCGTTCTCCATTATTAGTTAAATCGCCACTGAGGATGATAAACGCAGGTTTTTTCTGTTCAGCGTCATAGACCAAAGCTTCAGCCATTTCATCACTGTAGGGCAGCATTTTTCCATCGCCTCCAGTGACATAGGTCTGAAAAGCCTGCCCACCATCCTGAAGATCCTTATCCAAAAAGTGAGTGTCTGTGGCGACCCAGAAAGATACAGGTTTAAGCTCAGCTTGATCAAGTTCCATAGCGTTTAAATTAGACGATTTTGTGTCTTTACAGCCAGTAAGTGCCAAGCTAAGGAAAAAGAGCACTACACAAGAGAATATGATCGTTTTTTTATGTAGAATAAGAACTTTATCTGTTGAAAAATTCATTTATATAACCTTCCTTCTGTACTTTTGCTGCACTATTGTAGCTTATTTTTAGCCGAAATGTATATCGGAAAAGTGAAGGGGAGATGTTACTAACCGAGGCTAATTGTATATCCGACAAAATAAGTTGTGAATAAATGTTGTATTTTCAGAAAAAAGGTGATAAGATGTACAAAAGTAAGTTACTTAAATAAATGGAGGTAGTTATTTTATGTCTAACAATTTTCTTGAAGCGGTTAAAGGAAGACGTTCCATCTATGCCATCAGTAAAGAATCCACTGTAGCCGATGCTCAAATTATTGAAATCGTTGAGCAAGCGGTTTTGCATAGCCCAACTTCATTCAACTCCCAAAGCTCCAGAGCGGTTGTTCTTTTAGGTGAACAGCATGATAAATTATGGGATATCACGACAGAAACTTTGCGCAAAATCGTTCCAGCTGAACAATTTGAAGGAACAGCACAAAAATTAGCATCTTTCAAAGCAGGTTACGGTTCCGTATTGTTCTTTGAAGATCAAGCGGTAGTGAAGAACCTTCAAGAAAACTTCGCCTTGTATGCCGAGAACTTCCCAGTTTGGTCTAACCAATCTTCAGGCATTCTGCAATTCGTAGTATGGACTGCACTTTCTGAAGCAGGTTTAGGTGCATCCTTGCAGCACTATAACCCACTAATTGATGACGAAGTGAAAGAAGCTTGGGGCATCCCGCAAGACTGGAAACTGATTGCTCAATTGCCATTTGGTAAGACAGTAACTCCAGCAGGTGAGAAACAATTCCAACCGGTTGAAGATCGCGTTAAAGTCTTTAAATAAGCTTAAGAGAGTGTTTAAAACCTCCTAGACCAGGCTAATTAATTATATAGTCAGGTTAAGGAGGTTTTTTGTATGCCGTGGAACAAAAAAGATTATCCAGATTCACTCAAAAACTTCACTGCACCTATTCGTAATAAGGCGATTGATATTGCTAATGCACTGCTAGAAGATGGATATGAAGAGGGAAGGGCGATTTCTATTGCTACCGCACAAGCGAAAGAGTGGGGAGAGAATCGTGATAAGCAGGTCCGTAAAAAAGGACATTAATTAAAAGTTCGAAAATAGAGGTACAAAAAAAGCAGGACAGCGTCGCTTAACGCTTGTCCTGCTTTTTACAGTCATATTATTTAGCAGATTCAGTTCCTGCTTCTGCGCTTGCAGATGGCTCAGGAGAAGCTGTTGCTTCTTTTTTGGCATCCGTAAGTGAATTTGTGATTTTTGCTTTTGCAGTTGTATCTGACAACCAAGTGGTGGAAAGAGTGGAAACCTTCTGAGACACAAGCGTCTTTTTGATTTCATCTTTCTTTTCTTCCATGGTGTAGTTTTTAGCGTCTTTGTGGTCGGTAACTTTAATAATGTGATAACCGTAATCGGATTTCACAGCACCGCTTGTTTCCCCAACTTTAAGTTTAAAGGCTACATCGGAGAATTCAGCTACCATATCTCCACGTTTGAAGAAGTCTAGATCTCCGCCATTAGCTTTGGAACCAGTGTCTGAAGATTTTTCTTTTGCTAGTTCAGCGAAATCAGCTCCATCTTTCAATTGCTTCAGAATTGCATCTGCTTCTTCTTTAGTCTCAACGAGAATGTGGGAAGCGCGAACTTGTTCTTCTTCATTGAAAGTAGCTTTATTTGTTTCATAGTAGTCTTTGATTTCTTGATCCGTTACAGTCACTTGCGGCTCAAGAATCTTACGCAGTTTAACTTGTAGCGGCATTTGCTTCTTCAAGTCATCAACGGTCATTGAGCTTTGTTGCAATGCAGCATTAAATGCAGCTTCTCCGCCGAATTGTGCCTTAAGGTCTTCTAATTCAGCATTGATGTCTTCATCAGTAACGGTTACGTTGGCTTTTTTAGCTTCTTGATCAACGAGTTCAGTAGTAATCATAGCTTGCAGTGTGCTTTCTCCGCCTGCTTCGATCAATTTATCATAAAGTTGTTCTTTAGTAATGTTAGTTCCGTTAACGCTAGCAACAGCTGTGCTGCTGTCGTCCTTTTGGAATGGAGGCTTAATCAATACAATGATGAGTGCCGCAGCCAGAACCACAGAGGCAATCATCCAGCCCTTGTTACCTTTAGGAGAAACTGGTGGAGCAGGTGGCGTCGTATTATTGTTGCTGCCGACTTTGTTCATTACTGGAACACTTTCCTCTTTTGTTGTATTCACAGGTTCTTCAGCAGCTACGACCTCCACTTCATTTACTTCATTGGTATTCTCGGTAGTGTTCAATTCTTCTTCCGGAGTACCGTTGTTTTCTAAGTTCTCATTTCCATTCAGATCTTTTTTGTCCATTATTAGTAATGACTCCCTTCAATATAGGTGTTGCTTGTCTATTTACAACTTTAACAGAAATCCAGATCCTAAACCTTAAGAAAGTATAAAAAAAGATAGGATCTTTTTAAGTTTCTATTAATAAAAAGCAAAAAGCCGGAAATGGCATCGGTAACATGCCCTTCCGGCTTATGGGAATAAGATGTTTACTTCAGTCCTTTCAATAGATGACGAATACTTTCTTGTTTCCGTCTTGGAACCCGTACGTTTTTAGCGAATAGGCCCTTTTCTCCGAAATAAATGCAGTCGTCTTCGATAGAACTGATCTTGTTTAGATTGACATAACAGCCACCGTACACATGATAGTAAGTAGAATTGGATAACAATCGTTTTAATTGCTCGGCAGTCATTCTCTTTTTTATGTTGTAGTTTCTGCCGTGAAAAATGACCAAATCATGGTCCCCGACCTTAAAGAACAGAATGTCTGTTTCCACCTCGAAGTCCTCGTATACATTTCTGGCTTCCAGCAGGATGCTACTCATTCATGTTCCCCCTTTATACTTAATAAAAGACTAATGTTAGCGCTTTCATTATAGCACAATCCCTAATCATTGGAAAGCCTTATTTTTGAACTATTTGTCACACTTTTTACTTTATAGTTTGTCTTTAACGTTTAAAAATTGTAAATTATATAATAGCAATACTTTGGAGGAGGATGTAGAGATGGAAAAGCAGACTAAGTTATTGCTGTTTACGGGTTCCTATGCAAGTGCCACGGAAAGCGGTGTGCAGGTATTTGAATTCGATGGCGAAGCAGGAGGTACGTTAAAATTAATCGACTCGGTTCAGGGTCTAACTAACCCCACCTTTGTTAATGTAGATGCTTCAGCCCTGCGTTTATATGCCATAGGAGAAAAGCCAAATGGTGAAGGTGGAAAAGAGGGAGAAGTCGTTACCTTTGCTATCGACGCTAAGTGTGGGAAATTGAGCGAGTTGAATCGTATAGCCTCAATGCCTGCTTCAGGTAATGGTCAAACGACCACATGCCATATTTCAAGAGATCTAAACGATGAATACATTGTTGTATGTAGTTATCATGGTGGCAGTGTAGGCTTGATCACACTAGATGAAGAAAAAGTTGCTAATCAACTGGCGGATGTCGCGATTCATTCCGGTCATGGTCACCATCCTGAACGTCAGGATCGCCCACATCCCCATTCGGCTATTTTCAGTCCGGACGGACAGTATCTGTTTGTTTCTGATCTTGGGCTTGATATTATTCGGTCCTATAGAATCAATAGAGACTTGAACAAACTAGAAGTTCACGGAGATACTGCGCTTCATCCAGGGGCCGGACCTCGTCATTTTACATTTCATCCAGATGGAAAGTCTGCATATGTTATAAACGAGGTGGATTCCACGATAACATCGTTTACATATGACAGTGCTACAGGGACTCTTCACACGGTAGATACAGTTTCAACTTTGCCTGAGGATTTTAAGGAAGAGAATACTTGCGCTGAAATTGCTACTTCAGTAGATGGAAGATATCTTTACGCTTCTAACCGTGGAGCTGATAACATCGCAGTGTTTGCAGTGGATAACGCTACTGCCAAGCTTACACTAATTGAATATGTATCTACTCGTGGAGGGCATCCACGACACTTCTCATTAACTCCGGATGGGGCTTATCTTATTGTTGCAAATCGTGACGCTAATAACCTGGTTGTGTTCTCTATTGAAGAGACCAGTGGTCGTCTCGTCTTTACTGGGAATACTGCTGATGTATCCAAGCCGGTGTGTGTGAAGCCTGTGATTTTCCCAGTATAAAAGAAACTTGTTTTGAAGAGTGAATAAGACAATTTAAGAAAATAATAAAGGGAACACCGGAGATGTAGTCCGGTGTTCCCTTTATTATTGAAAATAGGATGAAGAAGTTTAATGAATGTGTGAACTATTTGAGTGAGACGGGCTTAAGAGGTACAATAGTGGATACTGCAGATTTGAAGAGCACATTCTGTCTGCCATCACCTTGACCCTGTAAAGTGATTGTGAATGCATCATACGAGGTTACGACGCCTTGCATTTTTACACCATTTGTTGTAAAAATCGTCACGGGCACCTTTGTGGAAATAAACTGATTCAACAAACGTTCCTGCAATTTTAGACTCTCCACTTTGGCAGCACTCCATCTTTTTGTATATTTATTTCTCTATAATTATAGCACGGGTTATAGCTTCTCAGGAAATGTGATCGACAGGCACAAAATTAGACACGGAGGTATTTATGCTTTATTATCAGAACTGGTCTAGAGGTTTTCGTTATTTTATAGGGTTTACTGCTTGTTTCGTCGTTATTGCGATCCTAGTTCATATGAATAAGGTATCATCATTTGATAATTATTTGATTCATTTTGTTCAATCCGCTGAATCACCTGGACTGACCACATTCGCCAAAGGACTATCTCTGATTGGTTCCTCTAAGGTAGCGATTGGCATATCTATCGGCACGATGGCACTGCTGTATTTTCTGCTGAAACATCGGCTTGAGCTAATTCTGTTCCTATGGGTTGGACTAGGCTCACAGCTATTGAATACACTTATGAAGTTATGGTTTCAAAGGGAGCGTCCAAATTTCAATCGTATTGTCCAAGAGCTCGGTTATAGTTTCCCAAGTGGACATTCCATGGCAGCCTTCTCCCTCTATGGGGTAATTGCCTATTTACTGTGGCGTCATTTGCCGCGAAGAAGTGAAAGAATTCTGCTAATAACGTTTGCGGTATTCATGACTGTGGGCATTGGCTGGAGTCGTATTTACCTGGGAGTTCATTATCCTAGCGACGTAATTGGTGGTTATGCTGCAAGTGGTGCGTGGCTGATGTTATCCATCAGTCTATTTGAAGCCTATAAAAAACGGATATCCTCATAAGAAATGAAGATACCCGTTTTTGTGGGATATTTTAAAATATAAGAATATATATGTTTCACGCTATACATTATCCTTATATTTCTCGCATAAACGCTTACCGTCCTAAATAGGACACCGAAGGCGTTTTTGCTTGAGGGTTCATCATATGATGTTCCGAAGATTTATGATCTTGGAAATGACCCATTTTACTTATTTTTTTCTTCAGCATAGAAGGAAGTCCAGCCTTTAGTTTTTGAGCTTCGTCTTTTGTTAGACGTCCCTCGCTGATGGCTTGATCCAGCCGCTTACTTGCGGATTCGCTGAGCTTTTGAATATATTGATCTTCTGTCCAGCCTTTCTTCTCAAGGGCAAGCTCGGGGAGGGTTTTGCCTGTTTTTAGGCTATTGATTAGCTCCATACGATCCATCTCAAGCAGCTTGGCTGTTTCGAAAATAATGAAATGTCCGCCGGCTCTGAATTTCCCGTCTTTCCCTGGTGGGGGTCTATGACCTTTTTCCGAAGGCCCAGAATCAGGTGCAGTGGAGGTTACATTCTCAGCTGACACGCTCCGAGTAGGAGCAAGTGCTGGAGACAGACTGAGGAAAAGAACAGCTGTGATGGTCACTAATTTTTTGATGTTGTTATTCATTCACTCACCTCGTATGTTATATGTGATAGGTACTTACTTGAATTAGTATTCCCTGAAAGCTGAAAGAATCATAAGTGAGAGGTTAAATGATCATAAATTCATCAACATTAGGCTTGGGTAATTAGAGGAATGAGGGATTCGTAGATGTCCATATTGCAGAGTGGGCCAATTTTTAGGGGGGATATTTTTGGCTTTTGGAGCTCGCATATTTAAAACAGGAATGGCAGTCACGCTTGCCTTGTATTTAGCCGAACTGCTACATTTTCCATCTTCTGTGGGCGCTGCGATTGCAGCAATTTTCGCTATGCAGCCATCTATTTATCGCTCTTGGCGTTATTTTCTTGATCAGCTGACAACGACTACAATGGGTGCGGTACTCGCTCTTCTGGGAGGAATGCTGTTATCCAATAGTCCAATTGCGGTTGGGTTGGTCTGCATTCTTGTCATTATGATCAGTATGAAAATTAACCGAGCGGATACTATTAGCTTGACACTGGTCACCGTTATAACAGTGATGGAGGCTTCTGGTGAATGGCAGTTCGCGCTGAATCGTTTCTTATTAACATTGACAGGGATTGTTTCTGCATTTCTAATCAATATTATAGTAGTTCCTCCGAAACCACGGAAACAGTACATCAAGCAAATCGAGAACGTCTTTGCCAGTCTTTCCTTGCTGCTAAGAACGGCTGTATCTCATGAGATGAAGGAAAGTGTGTTTCGTGATGAAAAACTTGCACTGGAGTCATCTATTAAATCTTTAGCGGATAAGTACGCTTTGTTTGAGGAAGAGCAGAAACAGCTAAAGAGGGCGAAGTACAGTCAGACTAGACAAATGGTTGTCTATAAGAACCTGTTATCTTCTTTGCAAAAGGGCTTCGATGTTCTTGAGGCTGTGGATCGGCATTATTTTCAAGCGGATCGAAGTGAAGAGACAGATGCATTGTTTGACAGTCATTTGGAGCAGTTAATCAAATATCATCAACTGATCTTGCTGAAATTTGAAGATAAACTAAAACCAAACACTAATGAATCGGAACCCTTGGGAGACGAGAATGATGGATTTTTGAATTCAACGATCCTGGGGTATAATGCGGAGAAAATAGGTCAACTACGATTGTATGTTGTAGCCGCAGCTATTTACGATTACGGATATCAATTAGAACGGCTTGATAAAGTGGCAGATCAGATGAACCGTATAGCGACTGAGGAAAAAGAAACGGATCGCGAAGCTTAAAACATAACCTTGTGATGTGCAACATATAAGCTTAAGGATTCATCTATTAAGAGTATCCTCACTTGAAATATCAACCTTCCAAAGGGGATGAAATGTAGTGGAGAATCATGAAATTGAATGGAAAGAGGAACAGCAGCGGGTTGACGGAGTGACTAAGCTTTTGTCTGCCCATATCCGGCGACTATCTGAGGAGCTCGGACTCCATCGCAGTGATGTGGTGGATATGCGGAAAGACTTCTGGGAAGAGGTAACAGTAAACTTCAGTAGTCCAGATGATTTAGGGGAAACTTCAACAAGTCTGCGCCAACAATCCCAAATCTTGAATGAACGTGAACGCCATCATTTACAGTCGAGCAAGGCTCTAAAAAAATATAAAAAGCTACTCGTCTCTCCTTACTTTGGGCGTATTGACTTTACAGAAGCACCAAATGGAGAAACGGAAAAGATTTATCTGGGAATTGGATCCTTGATGGAGGATGATGGCACCTTCTTGATCTATGACTGGCGGGCGCCTATATCGAGCTTATATTATGACGGAGCTCCTGGCCCAACAGCTTATGAGACACCTGGTGGACTTGTTTCCGGTACAATGAATCTTAAACGTCAGTTTGTGATTTCTGATGGTGTTATTGAAGTTATGTTTGATACTGGGGTAACGATCGGCGACGAGCTTTTGCAGCAAGTGCTTAGCCATAGTGCCGATGATCGAATGAAGAGTATTGTAGCTACCATCCAGAAAGAGCAAAATGCGATTATCCGCAACGACAAAAGCCGAATGCTGGTCGTTCAGGGTGCCGCAGGAAGCGGGAAAACCTCTGCAGCATTGCAGCGGGTTGCTTATCTTTTGTATAAATACCGTGAAGTTCTGCAAGCAGACCAGATGTTGTTGTTCTCGCCGAACCCGCTGTTTAATAGCTATGTATCAACTGTGCTCCCAGAGCTAGGTGAAGAAAATATGCAACAAACCACTTTTCAGATGTATCTTGAGCATCGTTTAGGACATGAATTCCAGCTGGAAGATGTCTTTAGTCAGACGGAAAATCTATTGAATGCCCCTGATGGCCCTGAAGTGGGTATACGCAGAGAAGGAATCGCTTATAAATCATCTGTACCTTTTCTCGATGTGATTCGTCGGTATGCTACGATGCTGGAACATGAGGGCATGCTGTTCAAGCCTTTAATGTTTCAAGGTAGAGCGGTAGTCAGTAAAGAAGAAATGGAACGTCATTTCTATGCCTATGATCCCGCCATTAAGCTTGCGAACCGTGTAGACTTAATGACACGCTGGTTACTGAAGAAGATCGCTGATTTTAGCCATGAGGAAAGAAATGCTTCATGGGTTGAAGATCAAATTGAGCTATTAGACTCCAGTGATTACCATCGTGCATATCAGATGTTGCGACGTAAGAAGAAAGCCACGCAGGATAGTTTTGATGATTTTGATACTGAAAAAGAAGTGTTATCCCGGTATGTAGTCAGCCAACGCTTAAAACCGCTGCGCGGATGGACTAAACGAGGTCGTTTTGTGGATGTTAAGGGGTTGTACAGTACGCTGTTTACTGATCGTGAGCTTATGGAACGTCTGAATGGTGTTAATTCTCTGCCGGAAATATGGGATGAGATCTGTGAACAAACACTAAAATCAATCGCAGTGAACGAGCTTGCCTACGAAGATGCTACACCATTCCTTTATTTGAAGGAGTTAAGCCAAGGCTTCCGTACCAATACGCTGATTCGTCATGTGATTGTGGATGAAGTACAAGACTACTCACCTTTCCAATTAGAGTTCATGCGCCGTTTATTTCCAAGGGCAAAAATGACCGTATTGGGTGACTTGAATCAGGCGATCTATGCACAAGGCGAGGTCCTCGGTGATTTGTCTAGTTTGGTAAGCATTTATGGGGAAGAGAATACAGAAGTGATCTCGTTAACCCGAAGCTATCGCTCCACTTTTGAGATTGTAGAATTTACGCGTTCAATGATTCCTGGAGGAGAAAGAATTGTGCCGTTTAATCGACGAGGAGAAGAACCTCAGCTAAGTGTAGTGTCTAGCGAGGATGAGCTTCTGAATGCAGTTGAAGTGGATATCCGGAATTTGCAATCCAAGGGGTATCATTATGTGGCTGTCATTTGTAAAACAGCAGAAGAAAGCGCAAGAGTTCATGATGAACTACATAGTAGGCTGCCAGTAAGACTCGTTACGAAGGAAACGCCGAATTTCCAGAAGGGAACATTGGTGTTACCTGCTTACTTAGCTAAAGGTGTGGAGTTTGATGCTGTCATCATTTACGATGGTTCAGCTGAACGATATGGCAGAGAAAGCGAGCGTAAACTGTTCTATACAGCTTGCACTCGAGCGATGCACTTGCTGCATATTTTTAGCCTAGGAGAACCAAACCGGTTTCTTCCATCTGTAAAAGCGAAGACCATGATTACAAATTCGCTGTAAAGCCCCATCTTCTGATCATAAGATCGTCCTTTCGCATTGGCGGGGGGACGGTCTTTTTATATGTATGAATAAAGAGGGATGAACAAACCACAATATAGAGAGTCGTCGCAAACAATGACAAAGGTGGTCAGTTCATGAAGGAAAGAAAATGGGATCTGCTTGCACTGGCATCCATTCCACTAATTATGACCCTCGGTAACTCCATGCTGCTTCCTATTTTGCCGCAGATTTCTAAAGAACTAGGCATTAGCTCTTTTCAGGTGAGTATGCTGATTACTGTTTATGGATTGATGGCTATCGTGATGATTCCTATTGCAGGGTACCTGTCTGACGCTTATGGACGAAAAAAGGTGATTCTTCCGAGTCTGATCATTGCTGCTATAGGTGGAGTCGTCTGCGTGGTGGCGGCTTGGTTTATGAAGGGCGTTAGCGCCTATTGGGTCATTCTGGCCGGACGTTTGTTACAAGGGATAGGTGCGGCTGGTGCTTTTCCTATTGTGCTGCCCTTCGTTGGTGATTTATTCAAGGAAGAAGAGGATGTAAGCAAAAGTCTGGGAATTATTGAAACCTCAAATACCTTTGGTAAAGTACTCAGTCCGATCCTTGGAGCTTATCTTGGAATATGGCTCTGGTTTGCACCTTTTATCGCTATTCCTGTTCTATGTCTAATTTCATTTGCTTTAGTTCTTTTTCTGGTTCGAAAGCCGGAAGCGAAGGAACAACCTGAGAAACAGGGTATAAGAGAATTTTTATCCGGAATTGTGAGCATTTTGCGAGAAAAGGGACGATGGTTGTATGCTATTTTTGCCATAGGTGGTATCTGTATGTTTGTAACCTTTGGCGTTCAATTCTATTTATCGGAAATGCTGGAAACTAAATTTAATATGCATGGGGCAATGAAGGGATTTGTGCTGGCAATACCATTAGCCTTGTTATGTTTGTCTTCATATGGAACAGGAAAGATCATTGGTCAGAACAAAACGCTAATGAAATGGCTGGGCTTTGGAGGTATGGTGTTACTAACTGCAGCAATGATCTTTGCGGGGTTCAATAAAGGTATTTATTTCTTAGTCGGGTTTATGGGCTTAGGTTGTGTTGGAATCGGGATTGTGCTTCCTTGTATGGATGCTTTAATCACGGAGGGAATTGAGAAAGAGAATAGTGGCACGATAACCGCTCTCTATAGCAGTATGAGGTTTATAGGGGTAGCCGCAGGACCGCCAGTGGTATCGCTGCTGTTAAGCAGTGGTCATTGGGTATTATTCGCTTTAATGGCTACAGTCGGCGCAATTGGTGGATTGCTGACCTTATTTGCAGTAACGCCAAGCAAGGGGAGCAAGGGAGAATCTGGTGTGAAAGAAACGGAGCAGGTAAATCCGCACCTCTTGTCAAAGCGTGTTCGTCAGACTTCTGCAAGGACTTTAGATGGAAAAAAGAGCTATCCTTAAGCTACGTTGCCGTAGCTTGCGGGATAGCCCTTTGATAAAAGAATGAAAGACAATCTTATGCTTGTGGTACGGATTCCCAATCCTTCAGGAAGCGTTCGATACCGTTATCTGTCAGCGGATGCTTCCAGAGGGTAGGCAGGAGCGAACCTGGGATGGTAGCAATGTGAGCACCGGCAAGAGCGGCTTGCTCAACATGCGCAATGTTACGGATGGATGCTGCAATAATTTCGGAAGTCATACCGTAGTTAGTTAGGATGGTCTTCAGATCCTTGATCAGCTTCATTCCGTCAACACCGATATCATCCAGACGTCCTACGAAAGGAGAAATATAAGTTGCGCCTGCTTTTGCAGCCATTAAGCCTTGAGCCGCTGAGAAGACAAGCGTTACGTTAGTTTTGATACCTTTTTTTGTAAGCTCATAACAAGCTTCCAAGCCATCTTCAGTCATAGGGAGTTTAATGACAACGTTTGGAGCCCACTCAGCAATTTCGTATGCTTCTTTAAGCATTTCTTCTGCTGTAAGTCCGATTACTTCTGCACTTACAGGACCTGGAACGATTGCTACGATTTCTTTGATAACATCTTTAAACAATCTTCCTTCTTTAGCAATGAGCGACGGGTTAGTCGTTACGCCATCCACTAATCCGAGGCGAGTAATACGTTTGATCTCTTCAATATTTCCGGTGTCCAAGAAAAACTTCATTTTAAGTTTCCTCCCTTGATTTCCATATGGATTGACAAACAATATTCATATTTTCATTATGAGACATGTCAAACGAAGTTTCAACTGTTATTTTGAATATTTCAAAATAACTTTATAGATTGAATATCGCTTACACTTGTTATAGTGTTGATAATATAGGATTGGTCTATGCAGTTATCCATGATAATATATAATCGGCATTGTTATTATGGAGTATTGGGTGGGACGTGATGAAATGTACTCGATATTAGTTATTTTGCTTGTGCTCGTGTTGTCAGTTGCCGGATTCTTGGCCTACCAGAACAGCAAATTGGTATCTAATCAGAAAAAATTAGGAACTTTATCACGCAATCCTTCACTAATGTATTCTATCTTTGACCAATCTTGCGCTGCTAGTGTGGAAGATCCAGACGTAATTCCTTTAGTTCAATACACAGTTTTTGTGGAGTCCAGCGGGCAGGCAGTTGTGAATAAGCCTTTAGCAATCATTATTCTTTGTAGAGTAAGTGCGGGTAGAGGAAATCTAGTTCTCGCTGATGTCGAACGCAGTGTGCTGGAGCACATTAAATTGGCAGCCCCCTCAGATGCTTTCATTGAGCATAAAGCTTACTTACATAGGGCTGCTAACCACGCTGAAAAAGAGATGATCCTAAATTTAGAGGATGTAGTGAAATTACAATATACATAAGACAGAATGAAGAATATTGATTTTTTTGGCTGCAAGAAGGATAATACGAATTTGGATACAAGAAAAGAGGGAAATAGAGTGTCGCCCGTAACAGAAGTGAATTTTGAAGTAGTTGATCCAGAGAACGCTGATTTAAGAGAACTTATTACGTTTCTGGATGAAGAACTGAAGATGCGTTATCCGCATGAGACGATCTATGTTGTTGATTTCGAGGATCCCAAAGTAAAAGAAATGACTTTCGTAGTAGCCTACTTAAACGGAAAACCAGTGGGCTGTGGTGGGCTTCGTCCACTAGATTATATCGGAATAGAGATCGCAACGATGGAGTTGAAGCGCTTTTATGTAGATTCTAGTTATCGTAAAATGGGCATAGCTACAAATATGCTGTTATTCCTTGAAGAACAAGCATTAGCGGCGGGGTTTAAGGAGATCCGATTGGAGACCGGAATTAAGCAGCCAGAAGCGATTGCGCTTTACGTCAAGCATGGCTACCAACCGATTGATTTATTTGGACCCTACATAGGTGATCCGCATAGTCTCTGTTACGGCAAAATACTATAAAACTTTATAATGGATAACATGGGGGTATTAAAATGAGTATCAACGTTAAACAACTAGCAGCTGAAAAAGCAGTGGAATATGTAGAAGATGGAATGAAGGTAGGTTTGGGTACGGGATCAACTGCCTACTGGGCAATCCGCAAGCTCGGTGAACGCGTCAGTGAAGGCTTGAAAATTACCGCAGTAGCTACTTCAAGCGCTTCCGAAGAGCAGGCACGAGAGCTGGGAATTCCACTGGTAGCTTTTGGTGATATTGATAGTCTGGACTTAACCATTGACGGAGCGGACGAGCTAGACAGCAGTCTGCAACTAATTAAAGGCGGCGGCGGCGCTTTGCTTCGTGAGAAGATTGTAGCTAGTAATAGTACCCGAATGATTGTGATTGCCGATGAAGGTAAAGTTGTAAACACGCTAGGCAAATTTCCGTTGCCGGTGGAAATCGTTCCTTTCGCGTGGGAATGGACTGTGGCAGAGCTTGCCAAACTGGGTTGCCAACCTGAATTGCGTCGCAGCGGAGAAGAGTTGTACAAGACGGATAATGGCAATTACATTGCGGACTGCCGATTTGAAGCGATAGAAGCTGCACCGAAGCTTGCACTGACCATCCAAAACATCCCGGGTGTTGTAGATCACGGCTTATTTATTGGGATTGCAGCGATGGCGATCGTAGGTAAACTTGATGGAACTATCGAAATTATTGAAGCTCAACCTAAGAATTGATTAACCGCAGACATAAAGAAACCTACCGTTCATGGCCGCTAAAAGGATTGACACGGGGAGTGCTAACTCTGTATAGTGCTACTGTTATCTATTGGATGTTTATCGGATTTGGACGTGAGGTACATACCGGAGGTCCTCTTCAGTATAATCTGGTTCCATTTCGCACGGTGTCACTTTATTTCAACTTGGATAACGGTTTATCACTTATCAATCGGCTAGTAAATCTGCTAGGAAATGTTGTAGTTTTTATTCCATTTGGTTTTCTTTCGCCATTAGTAAAGATACATCCGGTTTCTTGGCTTAGGATCTCGCTATATGCTGTCCCTTGCATACTGCTTTTGGAGTGCTTGCAAATGCTGCTGCATGTGGGAAGCTTCGATATTGATGATTTACTATTAAACATGCTAGGTGTGTGGACAGGCTACGGATTGTTTCGAGTGATTAGCTGTAAAAGGAACAAAGAAGGAGAAATGTGAAGAATGTTGATTGATCTTAAACCCCTCATTGGTACATCTGAGGTGAATGAGCTGCTGACCTATGCCGTGATAGATGATCCGAATGCTCTACAGCAGACTTCGTCTGAGTATAGCGAACAAGCCGGGCTAAAGTTATATGGCTGGGAAGAGGAAGAATTACTGCTTGGTCTTATAGGCTTTGAAGAAACAGAAGATGGTTCGTTGGATATTCGGCATATTGCTGTATTGCCAGAGAACAGAGGAAAAGGTTATGCACGGGGGATGATTCTGGAGCTGCTTACTACGCGTCAGCCGCGTTATCTGGTAGCTGAAACAGAGGATGAGATTGCTGCAGATTTCTACCGTAGTCTTGGGTTCATGGTGTACAGCCTCGGCGAAAATGCAGCAGGCATTGAAACGCTGAGATGTGTTTATGAAGTAGAAGAGATCGAGGATGAGGAATAAACAGTTTTTAAAAGACATACAATGGCAGGTCGAGATGAAATCTCGGCCTGTTTTTTTGTTGACACCTTAAATAGTTCCTTAGAATTGTAAAGTTGACTTTTGAAATAAATGGGATTATAGTTTGACAATGAAACTATTCTACAGTTGAACTATATTTGGAGGTAAGAAGCTTTGGAAGATGAAGTTCAGCATTGGATTAACCGTTATATGGATGCTTATATGATGGTGACTCGACAAGTAGCCGCAAGAATTAAAGATAGCATTGCTGCAGATACAACGAATGATCAGTATCAAATTCTGCGTCTGATTAATGCTCAGGAACATTGTACCTCTACATATCTAGCAGAAACTTTTTGCGTGGGTAAAAGCTCCATTACAGCAATAATCAACAGACTGGTGCAAGCAGGCATTATTGAGCGAACTCGTGACGAGAATGATCGTCGTCAGGTGTATTTATCGATGTCAGAGCATGGTAAAAGAGTATTTGAAGCCGCTGAGTCGCAAGTACATGAAGTAGTGGCCCCGTATTTGTTTCATTTTGAAAAGAAGGATATTGAGACGTTCATCATGATGTTTGAGAAACTGGCAAGTCTAATTCAGAATGATAATGGAGGGAAGAGCCAATGAAGACGATTCTAAAAGCAAGATGGGCGGTTATCGCAATCTGGCTCGCTGTAGCGGTGGTGCTAGTGATGACGGCCCCGTCTTTCTCTGATCTTGTCCGTGAGAAGGGGCAGGTTACCGTTCCAGAGGGATACCCTTCATCAAGAGCAGCAGAAATCATGAAGGAAGCGTCAAGTGACAAGGGAGGCGAATCACTCCATCAAGTAGCCCTTGTGTTCAATAACCCGAAGGGAATCGGAGCGGAAGAAACAGCAAGTATTCAACAAGGCGTTGAGAAGCTGGCTGCGAATAAGGAAGCTTTGCAGTTAGATTCCATCACCGATCCTTTTTCACAAAGTGAGCTTAAAGATACACTAATTTCCAAAGATGGCAAGACTATTATGGTGGCGTTGTCCGTAAAAGGTGAAGGAGAGGCTGTTACTGCTCTGCCAGATAAAGTGGATGAGATGCTCTCAGGTGTTAAAGCAGATCATTATTTGACCAGTGAAGGTCTGATTACAGAGGATATGATTGCTAGCTCAGAAGCAGGGCTAAAGAAGTCGGAGTATATTACAGTTGTCTTTATCCTACTTATTCTATTCGTCGTGTTTCGTTCGTTCGTAGCGCCTTTTGTACCGCTGCTGACCGTGGGTATCAGCTATATTGTATCCCAATCTGTCGTGGCTTTTTTGGTGGATCGTTATGATTTTCCTTTATCAACGTTTACTCAAATCTTTATGGTTGCGGTCATGTTCGGGATCGGTACGGATTATTGTATTCTGCTGATCAGTCGCTTTAAAGAAGAATTGATGACCGCAGAAGATACTAAAAGTGCAATCATTGCAACTTATCGAAAAGCTGGAGGAACGGTGTTCTATTCGGGCTTAGCGGTGTTTGTAGGTTTTGTAGCAATTGGGTTATCGAAATTTATTCTTTATCGTTCAGCAGTAGCTGTTGCAGTTGGTATTGCAGTTATGCTATTGGCACTTGTGACGATTGTTCCGTTCTTTATGGCTGTTCTAGGCAAAAAGCTATTCTGGCCCTCCCGTGGCAAGCTGGAGCATAGTGAGAGCCGTATTTGGGGATGGGCAGGTTCTTTTTCTTTAAAAAGACCGTGGGCCGCACTTCTAATCGTTGCAGTAATCGTATCCCCATTCCTAGTCACCTATAGCGGTAAGCTGTCCTTTAACAGCTTGGAGGAAATTGGCTCGGAATATGCTTCGGTAAAAGGTTTTAATATTATTTCGGAGAGCTTCGGACCAGGTGAATCGATGCCTGGCAAGATCGTTATCAAGAATGATGATCGTATGGACAATTCAGAATATCTGGGACTTGCGGAGAAAATTAGCCGCGAGCTGGAAAAAGTGGATAGTGTAAAATCTGTTCGGAGTATGTCACGTCCAACAGGTGAGCTGATTAGTGATTTCTTGATTCCGAATCAGGTAGGTACTCTTTCTGATGGACTGGACCAGAGTAACGAAGGTCTGACCAAGATTCAGACCGGCTTGTCTGAAGCTAGTAAACAGCTTAGCGATAATGCCCCTAAACTTACAGAAGCTGTTGCAGGGAGTGCTAAGCTGACAGAGGGCACAGCTGATCTCAAAGACGGAATTGTTGCTTTAGGCGCTGGGCTCACTCAGATTGAGAGCGGGATTAAGAGTGGCTCAGCGGGTGCAGGAGAGATCAAAGCCGGTCTTCAGCAGGCAGCAACAAGTGCTAAACAGTTAGCAGATGCAAATGCGAAGTTACTTGAGGGCTATAAAAAAATCGGTGGAGGCTTAACCCAGCTGGATGAAGGACTCGGACAGCTTCCGAAGCAGCTACAAGGTGTTGCAGAGGCATTAAAAGGACTGGACGGTTCCTTCGCTGGCCTAGAGAGCAGTTATCCGGAAATTGTTCAGGATGTAAATTATTTGACGATCAAAGGTACAGTAGCACAAAGTAGTACGGGTGCAGCGCAACTAGCAGCCGGTCTTGGTCAGGTTTCAGAACAGCTTAAAGGTGCAGCTACAGGCTTAAATGAGGCGAATGCCGGTTATGCCAAAGCTGCGGCTGGGCAAACCGCGCTCGCGCAAGGTTTAGCTAAGCTTGTAGCTGGAATCGGTCAGCTGCAAGCTGGACTCGATCAGGCGGCAGCAGGTCAAGGACAGATCGTAGATAAGATTCCATCTATCACAAGTGGGCTTGATCAATTGCAAGGCGGACAGAAGCAGCTTGCAGATGGTTTTGGTGAATTGACAGGTCAGATTGGAGCCTTAACCACTGGACTAAGCGATAGTGCTGATGGATTGAAGCAAATTACAAGCGGTCTGGGCTCGGCACAAGAATACTTGAATCAGATTCAAGCGGCTAAGGATGAAGAGCTGAGCGGATTCTTCGTGCCAGCTGAGGCACTTAAAGCTGAAGGTATAAAGCAGGTATTTGATACGTACTTGTCTGATGACCGTAAGGTGATGACGTTGGATGTGGTATTTACCGAGAATCCTTACAGCTCAGAGGCTATAGATAGTGTGGGTGATATTCAAGCAGCAGTAGATCGTGCAGTTAAAGGTACGAAGCTTGAAAATGCTGAAACAGCTATTAGCGGGGTTACAAGCAGTCAAAGCGATTTGCGGAATATTTCCAATGAAGACTATACGCGTACAGTAATCTTGATGCTGAGCGGTATTTTCATCATATTAGTGTTGCTGCTCCGTTCAATCGTAATGCCGATTTACCTTATTATTTCACTTTTGATCACTTACTTTTCAGCGTTGGGCGTTACAGAGGCTATTTTCGTTAATCTTCTGCACTATGAAGGGATTACCTGGACGACGCCATTCTTTAGTTTTGTTATGCTGATTGCACTAGGTGTGGATTATAGCATTTTCTTAATGGCCCGGTTTAACGAAAATAAAACATGGGACGTAAAAGAAGCGATTCTACACGCTATGCGAAATATGGGTACAGTTATCCTTTCAGCTGTAGTTATTCTGGGTGGTACCTTCGCCTCGATGTATCCTTCTGGGGTATTGTCGATGATGCAGATTGCTACAGTGGTGCTCGTAGGATTGGCCTTGTATGCTTTAATCTTCCTGCCGTTCTTTGTCCCTGTAATGGTACGGGTCTTCGGCCGAGGGAATTGGTGGCCATTTTCGGTTAAACAGAGCGGAGAAGCTAACAAGCAGGATTTAAATATGTAAATGGGACTATACCCCATTTATGAATCAGAAGTCATAACAAGTTGTTTTTTTGCAGTCAGCCACCGATATATTTATCGGTGGCTGGCTTTTTATTTGAGTAGAATGAATCGTTTCGATGGGGCATTATTAGCGGGGAGAACTACTAATCCGTTCAATTGTCATGGGTCTTTTATCCATTGTCGTCTGGTTCTTTAGGTTATTGTTATTATGTTTTCAGAAAATTATAATAACACTGGATTCGTTTTCAAAGTCTCCAAATTACAACTAGAAAGCGAGATGATGAATGATGAAAGTAAGCATGAAGAACAGCAGTATCGCAAAGAAGGTTGCTCCATTTGTTATTACTGCGGGGGTTATTGCCGGAGTAGGACTTATCGATACCGATAAAGCGTTAGGACACGGTTATGTATCCGAACCAGCAAGTCGTGCGAAGCTTGGTGCAGCGAATAATGTGGGTTCTGTTCAATATGAGCCACAGAGTCTAGAGGCACCAAAGGGTTTCCCATTGGCGGGTCCTGCGGACGGGAAGATTGCATCTGCGGGTGGCATGTTCGGAGGAATTCTGGATCAACAATCAAGTGATCGTTGGATTAAGCACGATATGGTTGGCGGAGTCAATGACATCACTTGGTATCATACAGCACAACATAGAACAACAAAATGGCATTACTATATTACGAAAAAAGGTTGGAATCCTAATACGCCAATTAAACGTTCCGATTTAGAGCTTATTGGAACTTTTGAAAATGGCGGTAAACAGCCTGAGCGTTCTGTGACGCACAAAGTAAATGTCCCAACTGACCGCAGTGGATACCATGTTATTTTGGCAGTGTGGGATATCGATGATACATCGAATGCCTTCTATCAAGTCATTGATGTGAATCTAAAGAACAGTGAATCAGGACCTGGGGTACAACCAGACACGGAGAAGCCGTCAACAGTAACGGGGTTACACACGATGAGTGTAGAATCGAGCAGTGTAGATCTTATGTGGAATGCTGCAACAGATAACATAGGCGTAGATCATTACATGATTTATCGCGGGGATAGCGTCGGTATAGCGAAACAAATCGGAACATCTTCAACAACGAGCTTTAAAGACATTACTGTAGAACCAGGTAAAATTTATACATATTATAGTGTTGCGGTGGATCGTGCAGGAAACACGTCAGGCGCAAGTAATATTATTGTTGTTAGCACACCAAACCCGGAAGTGGTTATACCTCCAGTGGAAACACCAGATACTTTGAAACCTTCGATGGTTGAGGGGCTGCATACCATGTCTGTGAAGCACAATAGTGTTAATCTGATGTGGAACGCAGCCCAAGATAATGTAGGTGTTGATCATTATGTTGTGTATCGAGAGGGTGTTGAATTGACCCAAACTAAGGGAACTTCCTTTACGGATTTAACGGTGCAAGCTTCCACTACGTACAATTATCATGTGAGAGCTGTAGACGCTGCTGGTAATATTTCAGACAAGAGCTCTTTGTATACAGTCACAACCCTTGTGAAACCCGTATTACCAGATGTAGCAGCTTGGAATGCAACCGGGTTGTACATTGTAGGAACAAAAGTTGAATACAAGGGTAACGTTTATGAAGCTCGAGTGACATTTAGAAGTTTCGGTGATACCAACTGGAATCCGGAGTCGGCACTATCGCTTTGGAAATTAGTGACGAACTAATAACATCGTTTCCCCCCCCAATTTATTATAAAAAAACGGAGATCATTTCTGATAATCAGAAGTGATCTCCGTTTTTTGGGTTAAGGAGTCGTCAAGTTTATTTCATCTTGGCGAAAAAGCTGCGCAACGCCCAACCGCGCTCCTGCCGTTTTTTATATTTAGGAAGTGAACGATAAACAGCGGTGGATTCTTCGAAAGCTCGTTTCGCATCCTCTGATCTGCCAAGCGCTTTATACATCGAACCAGCCAGATAATACGCCTCAGAAGAAGAAGACTGGATTTCTTGATACTGAGTAACGTAATGCAATGCTTTATCATGATTCGTATGGCGGAAAGTTTCCGCTAACCAAAGATATGGCTGTCCATATCGAGCCTTACGGTTGATCTCCAGACCACGAAGCATTTGTGCTTCGCCTTCCTCCAAAGCGCCTAGCTTAAGATTCACATGTCCGAGTTCTACCCAATATTCAGCAGATTGTTCATAACGGTCCTCGATTTGCAGTAGGAGATCCTTCGCTTCCCTGTATTTTTTACGTTCTGTCAAACTCCGCGCTAAATCAAATTTGGATGAAACATCATTAGGATTTAAAGAAATGGTTGTACGTAACTTGGAAATTTGACGCATTCTTTTGAAGGGCTTTGTAATGCTGGGGAAGATGCCCACATATCGCCGATCCAAGAAATACAAGATAAGAAGCAGGATGAATATAGCCAGAAAAGGGTTGCCCACTAATCTGAAGAGCAGTAAAACACCTATAAATTTAAGCATAACTTCCCTCCATAATCATTTGGTTCCGGTATTGCGATTGAAAAGAGTAGATCCAAGGCAGCGTAATTATAACATAATTCAAAGCAATCTGAATCCCAGGATTTTAAAATTATACAACTTTGAGCAGCTTAATAGCGTCTTAGTGTAAGATGAATAATAATTACAATAATATCATAAGAAGGGAAAAACAAGATGAACTTATTAGCAAGGAAGCTACAGCTGTTTAGTTTGGCTGTTTGTTCTACTTTTATGGCTGTTACGTCAGTCCCACAAGTGATAAGCGCGGATCCCTCATCCGCGAAGCTGAGTGGAATTAAGGAGATTGTTGCCACTTCTGGATTTTGGGGAGGGAGCTCCTTCGCACTGGGGACTGACGGAACCGTATGGTCTTGGGGGAGCAATGTTTTTGGACAATTTGCAAATGGAACTGCAGGTCCTGAAGGGTGGACGATTACTCCCCATAGCATAGCAGCGCTTGATCGTACGAAGCAGTTAGAGATCGGTGGAATTTATTATGTTGCGCTGAACGAAGACGGGACGGTTAAAGCTTGGGGAGATTACCGGGATAAGAATGCTATAGAAGCAGGCAATGGGGTAAGCACTAAACAGTACAAGGTGCTGCTTCCTCAGGTTATCTCTGGGATGACCGATGTAGTCAGTATAGCTTCAGGCATACACAATACCTTAGCTTTGAGAAAGGATGGAAGCGTACTACAGTGGAATCCTCCAGAAATCACTGATGTAGGTTTTACAGCGTTGCCTGCTGCTACCAAGGTTCAGGGTTTAAGTGAGGTAATGTGGGTCGGTAACAGTGACTATCAGGCCGCAATTCGCACCAACGGTACTCTTTGGATTTGGAGCGCTAACCCACAAATAGAGAATACAAAAGCGGTGAAGAAGCCGACCCCAGTCAAGGATTTATACCATGTGAAGTCCGTTTCTATGAACTGGAGGAGTATACTGGCGTTAACTGAGACTGGAAGTGTCTGGGCAACGGTTGACAGCAATAATTATAACGAAATCATGATGAAGAAGATGCCAGGTCTTACGGATATTGTATCTGTTCAGACGAATAATGGGTTCAATCTTGTTGCCAATAAAAAAGGAGAATACTGGGTATGGAAAGCTGGCACTTTATTGCAAGGTCTGCAAAAGATCACAGTCATAAAGCCGATCTCCAAACTTACGCTGGATTTAGGTGGCTTTGTAGCTGTTAAAAAAGATGGCACCGTGTGGACTTGGAGTACCCAATCATCAACCGACAGTAAATGGGTCTTTACTAAACCTAAACAAATCAAAGGCTTGAGCAATCCGATTTCTTTTGCCACGGGGGAAAATAGTAAATATGCAGTTTTGAAGGATGGGACAGCAGTAGCTTGGGGGACGAATATGTTTGGTCAACTTGGTATCAGTGCGCTTGATTCACGTCCTTTTACTATATCACCTATCTTGAAGCCTGTTACTGTAATCGTGGATGGGAAGAAGATCGACTCCGCGCAATCTGCTATATTCTTGGATGGAAGTGTAAGAGTACCGATCAGGGAAGTGGCGGAAAATCTGGGCTACACCCTCTCATGGGACGGCGATATGACGCTCTTGAAAGAAGGTAAGAAAACCATCTTTAAAGAGGGAGCCATTAAAGTAAGTTATGCATCACTTGTTCCAGCGGCAGCTTTGGCTAAGGCACTAGGTGTTACTGCAGAGTGGAATAGTAAACTGTACCAATTAACGATACAAACAAAAAGATGACTTTCATTTAACACTTATTTTAATATTCTGATGTACAATAAGTGAATTATCTCAATTGAACCATAATAACCAGTCTGGAGTGATAGGTATGGCTTTTACAATATGTGTGTTCGCCGGTTCGAATCCAGGTCTTAATTCAGAATATACAGAAATGGCTAGAGAGTTGGGTTATCATATAGCTGCACAAGGTTGTAGGCTGGTTTATGGAGGTTCAAGAAATGGCCTGATGGGACAGGTGGCAGACGGAGTGTTGGCAAATGGTGGTGAAGTCGTCGGTATCATGCCAGTGGATCTTTTTAAAGATGAAATCAGGCATTCTGGGCTAACGAATCTGATTGAGGTTTCTAGTATGCATGAACGAAAGGCCGTTATGAGCGGTATGGCTGATGCGTTTATTGCCCTGCCGGGTGGTCTCGGAACCTTTGATGAGTTATTTGAAATTCTATGCTGGATGCAGATTGGGATTCATCAGAAGCCTATAGGGATGCTGAATATAAGAGGTTATTTTAATCCACTGTTAGCCATGATCACTCACAGTGTAAGTGAAGGGTTTGCTCCAAAAAATGCGTTGAAAATGTTAGATATGAACTCTGATCCCGAATATTTGCTTGAACTGATGAGAGGTCAAGTTGATCATAGTAATAAAGATTTTGGGAACGCTAGATTTCCATCACAGCGTTGAGAAAATGAACAGAAATTAAACAACCTCCAGCTGTTTTACAGCTTGGAGGTTGTTTTCATATGAACATGTGATAAACTTGTTTCGGTCTATATGTTGCTGGGTAAGTAACTTTTAAGTAGTAGTGGTTGCTCTGCGTATTTCAGGAAATGATTACCTAAGGAGGTTGGAATTCAATGAATGTGATGGTACATAATCTTATGGCTTACAATCATCAGTTTTTTAGACCTCAGCCCGTGGTCAATCCTAAACAAGAGAGATCTAATAAGAAGAAGCAGAGTTTTCAGGAAGTCTTGAATGAAAAAATGAAAGTGTATGGCACATACAAAAATATTAAGTAAGAGCTACTACATATGTCTGCTGAAAAAAGCCGGAACGCATTGATCCCAAGGGTCACTGTGTTCCGGCTTTTTTTAGGGTCTAACCTCATAAAATTGGCAACTCTTACGAGCGTAATAAGTCAGATCGCTAACCCTCGACTGAATAACTACATCAGAATCGGTGAAGCGGACAACAGTGGCCCCTGAATTCACCAAATGATCGTCCTGAAATACACGAACAGGTAGTTTGCGGTCAACGGCTTCTTGGAAATCGCTGTCTGTTAGCAGCGGGCGGTTAATTGGCATAAGTATTTAACTCCTTTTGATCATTTAATGAAGTTAGAAATAAAAATAGTATACCTGTGGAAGCATGAGAAATCCAATATAAATGAAGCTGACGAACATTTTATGAGCAGCACATTTGGACAAAATTCTATACGCCCATCTCAGACATAACATAGTTATGAATGTATTAAGGGGGTCTAGATATGCATTGGCTTTCCATCATCATTATTGGGTTGGCTTCAAATTTGGATAACTTAGGAATAGGCGTTTCCTTTGGTGCTAGGTCCACAAGAATTACACCATTTTCTAATCTGATTATTGCTGTTCTGTCGATGCTGGCTACCTTCCTTTCAATTACCTCAGGAGAATATGTATCAGAATATTTCTCGGAGGCACTTGGCAATGCCATCGGTGGCTGCTTGATTCTGTTTATGGGAATCTGGAGTATTAGAACTGTGTATAAGAAACCAACTTCAAGTGTAAGCATGGATATAGAGGCCAACGTGCTCAGCACATCATCTACAGATACTGGCTATCGTCATGTTTTAAAATGGCAAGAATCGGTGTGGTTGGGTGTGGCGCTAGCTATCAATTGTATTGCTACAGGCTTTGGAGCAGGGATCAGCGGCGTGAACGCAACATTCACAGCGATCTCAGTGGGTGCCTTTTCGTTTATCACTGTTGCTGCCGGAATGAAAATCGGGAATCGAATGTCCAAAACTTGGCTAGGTAAACATTCTGATCTTATCGGTGGATTGTTATTAGTAGGCATAGGTCTGTATGAAATATTGATTTAAGGAAGGTCAAAGATACGAAGTAAATGTTTAAGACCACATTCAATTGAATGTGGTTTGTTAGCAACGATTTTTGAACGCTTGCTGGAAAATCTAACGAAAACAATCACAAACCGTTAATCGTGGAACTCATATCGACGGCATTGTAGATGTAGTTAGCTGCAGCGGTACATTCGTAGTCTCTTAACAATGTCCTACCCTATCACCCGGTTTTTGGATATACTTGGTATATTAATATATTGGAGGTCAGACATTGAAAAAGAAGATTATCGAAACTTTAGGGCATAATGCTACCGATGACAGCGCGCAAGCTACAGAGCTGGAGAAGAGGCATGAATAGAAAAACACTTTATTTGATGCTCCTAGTCATATCTTTATCAGCATGTTCTTCAAATGTGCAGAATACACCACCGGAACCCACGAAATCACCAGAAGAAGTCAATAAAGCATTATCCGGTCTGATTGAGGAGAGGGATGAGTTTGGAGAATTCTCAGTCTATTATGCACAAACAACCATTGATAACATAGACAAGAATGATTTTTACGTTTATTTCATAAAAAACGAAGAAGGTATTGTCTCAAATCTTCATTATGTGGTTGATTATATAGGTAATCGTCAGATTGACACAAAGTGGATTCAGATTAGAGCAGATGATGAAGTTTTTGAAGTTACTAATAATGCGGGAATTCTAATAAAGAAATCATTTTCTTATAGTACTGTACGTGAAGTTTATGAAGATACTGTTTATCTTAAAGATTTAAAGATGATAAAGGCGATGGCTAATGCCGAGAAAACAATTGTGCGATTGACAGGATTGGGTTTATACCAGGAAGACATAGTACTGAGTAAACGTCAGAAACAGGCCATGCTAAACGTTCTCAGAGCCTATAAAAACGCTGGTGGGGAAAACAAATTTTATGGTAATGAACTTTGAGTCCTCTTATGAGGGCTTTTTTTAATTGAATCAGAAGTATTTCCACCATAAATCGGAAGTTTGCCTCCTCAAAAAAAGAATATAAACCCTGTACACTAAATCTTGTAAGAGAAACCTTTGAAAGGGGTACAGGGGAATGAATAAAGTAAAACACTTGGCGCTTTCGTTAGTCGCTATCATGCTTGTAGGTTCACTGGCAGCATGCGGAGGCAACAACGCCGAGAATAATGCATCGAGTAAAAATACAGGTAACAACGCAGCAAGCACAAGTGAACCTGCAAAAGACGAGGGTACTGAGCCTGCTGAGAAAATCGAACTTTCTTTCTGGACACTCGGTAACGTGAACTACGAGGATCTAGCGAAAGAGTACACGAAGGAACATCCAAACGTTACGATCAAGGTTCAAAATACCGGTGACCAAACGGCTCACCATAATAATTTGACCACTGCTTTATCGGCGGGGTCGGGCGCACCAGATATTTTCCAACTTGAAATCGGTTTCATGGAGCGTTTTATCAATGCACAGGATAAATTCTATAACCTGAATGATCTCGGAGCCAAAGATATTCAAGCGAACTATCTGGATTGGAAATGGAAACAAGCCTCTTCCGTAGATGGAAGCTTCCAGCTGGGTCTTCCTACAGATATCGGTCCAACGGTTGTGTATTACAGAACAGATTTGGCTGAAGAAGCGGGATTGCCAAGTGACTCCGAGGGATTCGGCGCAGCGATTGATACTTGGGACAAGTTCGCAGCTGTAGCCAAAGCTTTCAAGGAAAAGACAGGCAAACCTTTTGTAGACCTTACTGATCTTACATTTAACGCATTACGTGACCAATCTGCGGATGAAATCTATTTCAGCAAAGCGGATGGCAGCTTTATCGGAGACACCAATCCGCAAGTTCGCAAAGCTTATGATTTCACAGTTAAAGGTATCCAAGAAGGCTGGATCAGCAATGTGATGCTCTGGTCTCCCGAATGGGGCCAAGGCATGAACGACGGATCATTTGCAGTGGTTATGGGACCTGCTTGGATGGCAGGGAATGTTAAGAGTAATGCTCCAGACTCCACTGGCAAATGGAAAATCGCGCAGCTTCCAGAAGGTGCTGGTAACTGGGGTGGTTCGTTCCTGACACTCCCTAAAGAAGGTAAGCATTCCAAAGAAGCTTATGACTTTATCGCATGGATGGATAACAAGGATAATCAACTGGAATCATTCAAAACAAAAGGTTTGATGCCTTCCATTCCAGCACTGTACGAAGATCCGGCATTCGTAGATTTCAAAGATGAATTCTTCGGTGGACAACAAACAGCTGTTGAATTTGGTAAAGCTGCTAATCGTGTAAAACCTGTATACTACGGTCCTCTTCATGACCAAACCGATACCTTCTTCAAAAATGCACTGAAAAATGTGCTGGAGAAAAAGGCTGATCCGGCTAAAGAGTGGGATGAAGCTGTAAAACAAGCGAAAACACTGGCTGAACGCAGTTAAGACTTCTAATAAAAGCACTCTATTTCTAGAAGGTCCGGATTCATGGAGAACGGTATTCTCTATGAATTCGGATTTATCTCGCATAAACGCTTAGCGTCCTTATAGAGACGCGGAAGACGTTTTTGCTTAATACGTTAGATTACCTGGAGGTGTGACATGGCTGAGCCTGTTATTTCGAGTCCGCATGCCGAGAGCAAGCGCCCGTTTTTAACTGAACAAAGAAGGAGCCGCATCACCGCTTATACTTTCATTTCTCCTTTTTTTATTCTGTTCTCGATATTTGGACTATATCCGATCTTCTTTACGATCTACCTCTCATTCTTTAAATGGGATGCCTTGAATCCTATGAAATTCGTAGGAATGAAAAATTATGAATTGGTCACAAGCGACCCTACCTTTTGGATTTCTTTTAGCAACACCTTAATTATGGGACTGCTCGGAACTGTTCCACAGATCCTATTGGCGCTTTTGATTGCCGTATTGTTGAATTCGGGGATGACTCGTTTCAAGAAAACGTTCCGTGTTCTCTTTTTCATGCCCAATATTACGTCTATCGTTGCGGTTACCCTGGTGTTTAGTACGCTGTTTGGGAACAACGGGATGATCAACTGGATGCTCAGTGGTTTAGGGCTTGATAGTGTGGCCTTCAACTCTGGCTGGTGGGGGGTCAAAATCGCGATCTCAACCATGGTGATGTGGCGCTGGACAGGGTATAATGCCATTATTTTTCTATCAGGACTTCAAAGTATTCCGACGGATTTGTATGAAGCAGCCCGTATTGATGGAGCGAACAGAAGGCAACAATTAACCTTCATTACATTGCCATTACTGAAACCGTTCATCGTATTTGTCACTTTGCTATCGACTATAGGCGCCCTGCAGCTGTTCACTGAGCCTTATGTATTCTTAGGACAATCAGGAACGGGATCTACACGCCAGGAAGGCATCACTATGGTTACCTATTTGTACAGCGAGGCATTCCGCAATGGATTCTTCGGTACGGCGGCGGCTACGGCAGTCCTGCTGTTTGTGGTCACGATTATATTTTCTGTCCTTAATATGCTGGTTTCAAGCCGCATGGGTGGAGATACAGGAGGGGGTAAAGCGTGAGTACTGTGCGTCTATTAAAAAAAGATCCGGATGATCTTGGGATTTTCGGCAAAGTAGGATTTTATCTCATTCTGATTCTTGGTGCACTCGTGTCCATCTTTCCTTTTTACTGGATGTTTGTAGTTGGCACAAATGATAGGGGCGCAGTATTCCATGTCCCCCCTTTGCTTACGGTTGGGAACCAGTTTTTTGATAATTTCCAGCGGGTTCTGGATAAAACGGATTTCTTCCAAGCCCTTGGAAACTCATTATTCGTCTCGTCTATGGTAACCATATCGGTCGTATTTTTCTGTACACTGGCTGGTTATGCTTTTGCTAAATATGAATTCCCGTTTAAAAATATTCTATTTTACTTTGTTATTGCCACTCTATTTGTACCCCAGCAGCTTGGTGTGTTACCTACTTATGTAATTATGGCCAAGCTCCACTGGATCGACTCTTTCAAGGCGCTGATTGTTCCTGCAATGGTTAATGCCTTTGGGATCTTTTGGATGCGGCAGTATACCTCTACAGCTGTACATACGGAACTGATCGAAGCTGGACGGATTGATGGCGGAGGACATTTCCGGATCTTCTGGAACATCGCCATTCCAGTTATCACTCCAGCTATGGCAACTCTAGGCATACTGAATTTTATGACCGTATGGAATGACTTCTTCTGGCCTTTGGTCGTGTTAAAGAACCAAGAACATTTTACAATACAAATCGCGCTCCAGCAGTTATTCTCCAATCGCGACGGTCTGGATTATGGAATGATCATGTCAGCTACGTTTACGGCGACCTTGCCACTGCTGATCGTCTTCCTGTTATTTAGTCGTTGGGTAATTGCAGGACTAACCTCAGGAGCTATTAAGAGCTGATTTTACTTTTAACATTTACAAGGGAATGGGCGGTTTCGTGAAGAATACTAGAGGACAGAGACAGCAGGGGGAAGGGGAATACCATGAAGCTCCGCCGTAAAATCTTGTTCGCTATTATTCTTCTCGTCTTTATTCCAGTGATTCTGATGGGGATTGTTACTTACGTTAACTTCTCTAACGCTATGGAGAAAAAATCAAGTAACTTCTACTGGGTTTCACTACTCGAAACGGATCGAAAGCTCAAATTCGCCCTTAGTGAGATCTCCTCGATCTCAAATTCTGCGATCACACAACCGGTTATTCAACAATCGCTAAAGCAGACTAACTTTGTGCTCACCTATGATCGCAAGCAGGAACTCAACAATTTACTCATTAATCACCCGATGATTACTTCATTTAGTTTATATAGTAAAGATCGGTTGCTTTATCAATACAATGCGCCGATGTCCTTTGAGGAGATGAAGAAGCAGAGCTGGTTTCATACTATGGAAAGTGCTGAGGGTCGCCCTGTATGGTCAGGACCTGGTGAGAACGGTTCGGCGTTATCGGGCCATCCGGTACTTGTGCAAGCCAGAGTAATCAAAGATTATTATTCTCTTGAAGATATAGGCTATTTGGTCGTTAATGTTAAACCTGATTTACTAGATCAGATTTTCTGGGAGGCAGCAACTCTTAAGAAGGGTGATATTCTGCTGGTGAACAAGCTGGGGAATATCGTTTTTAACAAATCCGGTGAACATATTGGGCAGCGCACGCAGTTCCCTTTTTTAGAAAATGATTATGCCAAGGAACAAAACTATTACATCGACAACTATCAGGGGGAAAAATCACTCATAACCTTCCTTCCTTCACATAATAAAGACTGGTATTTGGCAGCGATTACACCGATGAATCTAATTTCTTCGGAATCTATATCTATTCGTAATATTGCGATTATTTTGAGTACGGTTTCATTGTTATCCGCCATTTTGTTTGACCGATATTTTGTTAGAAGGCTCGTTTATAGCATTAACAGCGCGGTCAACGGGATGAAACGAGTGAAGCAGGGGATTTTTACACCTATCACTACACGATATCGTGCGGATGATGAAAGTGATTTTCTGATTGATGGCTTTAACCGGATGAGCACACAGATCAACGAATTGATTGTGCAAGTGCAGACGGAGCAGGGTCGCAAAAAGGAAGCGGAAATGAAGGCATTAATGGCGCAGATTAATCCTCATTTTATTTATAATTCACTAGAATCGATTAATTCGATGGCCGTGCTGCAAGGTAATAAAGATATTAGTAAAATGGTCATTTCACTCGGCAAGCTGCTGCGAATCAGTATTAGTCAGAATCAAGAGCTGATACCGCTGCAAATGGAGTTTGAACATGTTCGTCATTATCTGGATATTCAGAAGTTCCGTTTCGAGGATAAATTTTCGTATATTATAAATCTTCCTGAGGGTCTTAGAACGTTTATGACTCAAAAGCTGATTGTTCAGCCCATTGTAGAGAATGCATTGTACCATGCGATTGAACCGATGGAGGACCCTGGTATCATCGAAATCACAGCCTATGAAATGGGTACGGATATGATCATTATCGTAAAAGATAACGGTCCGGGCTTCGACTTAGCCAAGATGATGAATCTATGGGATAACGAGGGAGGCGGCCAGAAGAAATATAGTGACAGTGGCGTAGGGCTTAAGAATGTTCATGAGCGCCTGAATATCCGATTCGGCAGTCCATATGGCTTACTTGTGTGTTCATCCCCTGGATTTGGTTCAACGATTCGAATTCGTATACCAAAAATACTGCCATAATCGATCATACAGAGGAAACAGGGGGAGATTGACATGAAGTGGTTATTGAAGTGGGGCTGGATGTGGATATATCTAGTGCTGATATCTGGCGCTGTTCTATTTATTACTTTAGGAGATCACGAACCGATTGAAGATAACTCACCAGAAAAAATAACGCTGACCTTCCGTCATTTCTGGATCAAAGAGCATGATCGGCCACTATTGGCTATCTTTGAAGAGATCGTGGATAAATACCAAATTGCGCATCCGAATGTGAAGGTCAATTTTGAAGGACTAGACCAGACGATTCACCGTGAACAAAAACTGAAAAGCGAAATGGTTACTGGCACGCCACCAGATATGTTTGTTTTATTTGGTGGAGCTGAAATAGAGCCGTACGTGCGCTCCAATCGGCTGGTTGATCTGACTGATTTTGTCCGAGAGAACGGTCTAACCAATCAATTCAAGGATCTGCATCTATGGACCTTTGACAACCATATTTATGGATTGCCCATCGAAGGAAACGCTGAACCACTGTATTTCAATAAGACTATTTTCAACAAGCTTGGTCTCGGGGCGCCTACAACGCTTCAAGAACTCGATGATGTCATACTGGGGCTCAAGGCTGGAGGATATATTCCGTTTGCACTTGGGAACGAGGATCGCTGGCCTGCCGGGATCTTTGCACATTATTTAATGGATCGTTATGCTGGTTCCGAGCTGATCCAGAAGCTAATCACAGGTGAGGATCAAGCAAGCTTTCAGAATGAGTCCTATTTAAAGGCTTTCGAGCATTTGAATCAATGGATAAAAGAAGGAGCCTTCAGTACTCAGTCTAATGATCTCTCAACTGAAAATGCAGTCGGATTGTTTACAAGCGGCAAGGCTGCGATGTATTTAAACGGGAACTGGGATATCAATTTATTTTCTGGTAGTGCGGCTCCAGCTGATTTTCAGAATGAGGTAGGCGTTATTCCATTTCCTGCCTTGAAGCAAGGAGAGGAGCCTTCGATTGCGGGGGGATATACCATCGGCATCGGTCTTTCCTCCGAACTAAATGGAGCTAAACGGGAAGCCGCTTTGGATCTTATGAAGGCTTTTTACACGCAGGAAGTTCAGACCCGAATTGTATATGAAGGACTGAGAATTCCATCCATTCGTATTGCCTTTGATCCGGAGAAGACCGGTCCGGTATTCGCGCAAGTGATGGAAATGATGGAAGTGAACCGCAAGAGCTTTGTGCCTTACGATAACGTATTATCACCTGAAGTTAAGAAAATGTTCCTAAGTGTCATCGAAAAAATGATTAACGAAGAAATGTCTGCAGATCACGCTTTAAAGCTAGTGCAGGCATCATCGATGGAATACTGGAATCTGATCCAAAACTCAAGTGTTCAATAAGCATGGAGGTGCTGGAATGGATGAGATAGAAGAGAAATATAAAGTACTGCTCGTAGATGATGAGCCGATTATTCTTCGTAGTCTAAAAGTAGCTATTCCATGGGATGATCTCCAGATGGAAATTGTGGGAGAGGCTCGAAATGGAGAGCTTGCCCTCCGCTTAATAGAAGAAACTACACCGCATATTATAATCAGCGATATCCGTATGCCTGTGATTGACGGAATCACTTTGATGAAGGAAGTATTACCAAAGAATTCTAAGCTGGTATTTATCTTTATTAGTGGTTATGGGGAGTTCGAATATGCGAGAGAAGCTTTGCGTCAAGGAGCCTTTGATTATTTGCTGAAACCCATCGACCATGACGAACTGGTTGAAATGCTATACCGAGCGAAAACGAGGCTGGATGAGCAAAAAGAGAACGATCAGATGATGCATTCCGTTCAGATGCTGTCGATGCTAGCTCGTGAACGGATGTTTGCTGAAATTACTTTGGGAAATGCAAGGCCGCTTGAACACCTGAAATGGCTGGAGAACAGTGAACTTGAGAGTGGATATTTCATGGCTGTTGTCCAATTGGATGATTATTCTGTGCTTACTGGGCAGTGGAGTGTGGAAGAAAAGCGGCTGTGGCTGTTTGCGATCCGTAATATTGTTGAAGAGTGGTCGCTGGAACATGGAGTACTTACAGTCTTTCCTTTTCATAACGGGGAGTGGATATTGCTCTTTCCTGGATCTTTAAGCGCGAGCAGAAGAGAACTAGGTGAACATTTAATTACAGGGATCAAAAGATACTCCAAGCTAAGCTGCTCTGTAGGAATCAGCCGCTGTACACAAGGGATTGATCAATTAAGTACGGTGTATCCATTGGCTGCGAAGGCTTTGTATCAACGTTTCTATTATGGTCTTGCCGGGGTGTATATAGATGAGGAAACAACCTTCGCAGGCAATACAGAAGTGAAATATCCAAAAGAACTGGAGACCTCGTTGATAGAGAGTATTCGTACCTTGAATAGAAACCAAATGTCATCATTGTTTGATGAGTTGGCATTATATATTGAGGCTCAAGCTATTCCTAAAGAGATAGCAGAACGTCTTCTTGTGGAAATGGTTGTTGTGTTATACAGACATTTTGAACATTTGAATCTAAATTCGGATTGGTCTCTACATGGATTACTAAGTAAGCTGCACCATTTGGTTACCTTGAGTGAAATGATGTCTGCGTTGAAGGAAGAATTTGGGGAGCGATTGGATCAAGGTAGTAAACCTGTGAATCGGGAAGACACACGCAGTTCCATCGAGAAGACGAAACGTTTTATCGAGAGTAATTACTATAAAGACTTAAGTATTGAAGAAGTATCGGAGCTTGCCGATCTTAGTGTCAGTCATTTTTGTACTTTATTTAAACAAATAACAGGCTATACGTTCTTGGAGTATGTGACTCACTGTCGAATGGAGAAGGCGAAGGATATATTGCAAAGTAGTAATGTGAAGGTATATCAGATCGCTCCACTAGTTGGTTATCAGGATCCACGATATTTTACTCAAGTCTTTAAAAAAGCTAGCGGTCAGACGCCTACGGAATATCGTGAAGAGCATACGAGGCAGGTTAATTAACGAAAAAGTACACGGATTGCATAGCAAAAGGGGGAAAATAGGGCATAAGTATGACATTTATCATACCCTTTACTTGATGTTTATGACTTATAGGATGACACTTTATCTCCTATACTTAGGATAGATAAAAAGATCCTTAGCCAGACACATCAAGGAGGAAACGATAAAGATGACTACAAAACAGACATCACAGCTCTCCAGTCTTAAAAAAAGTGTAGCCCCTTACGAAAAAAACGACCGCAACGCGAGCATAAGACAGCTCATTAATACTTTAGGGCCACTTGTGCTGTTATGGGGCGGAGCTTATTTCTCTTTATCCGTTTCCTACTGGCTCACCCTTTTGTTGGCCATTCCTGCAGCAGGATTTGTAATCCGAACTTTTATTATTTTCCATGACTGCACACATGGTTCGTTCTTTAAAAATCGTAGAGCGAATGACATTATCGGAACGATTACAGGTGTACTTACACTTGTTCCTTATCGGCAGTGGAAGCATAGTCATTCCATTCATCACGCCAGCTCCAGTAACCTCGATAAAAGAGGGATTGGTGACATATGGATTATGACTGTCGATGAATATGAAGCAGCTTCATCCTGGAAACGTCTGTATTACCGGATTTATCGTAATCCACTCGTGATGTTCGGTTTAGGACCTATTGCTGTTTTTATGATTCAATATCGCTTTAATGCTAAAGGCGCTAGACGTAAAGAACGGATGAATACCTATTTAACAAATGTATCTATCGCAGCTCTCTACGGATTGCTTATTTGGGCGATCGGCTGGCAAGCCTTTATCATGGTGCAATTGCCAATAGCCTTTGTATCCGGTTTTCTCGGAATATGGTTGTTCTATGTTCAGCATCAGTTCGAGGATTCCTACTTCGAGAATGAATCGGAGTGGAGTTATGTTATGGCTGCAGTAGAGGGAAGCTCATATTACAAGCTACCTAAGCTATTGCAATGGATCACAGGGAACATCGGGTTCCACCATGTCCATCATTTAAGTCCAAAGGTACCCAACTATAATTTAGAAAAAGCACATAATGCAACGCCACCATTGCAAAAGGCGACGACCATAACGCTTAGCACTAGCTTGAAGGCTCTACACTTCCGTCTTTGGGATGAGGAGAATAAGTGCTTCATCAGCTTTAAAGAGGTAAAGTCGAGACTAAGCAAACCTAAGGTAGCGGGAGAAGTCCTGCAAGTTCATAAGACTAGACTCCAAGGAGAATAATAACTATAGGTTCGAACAAAATAGGAGTATAAAGAAAGGTTAGAGCCGGAGAAATCATTCGTGGCTCTAATCTTTTTCTATTTATCGTAGTGGTTCAACAGATTTTCACTGAATTTGTGCTAGAATAAGGAGAGTAATGTATGGTAAAAAGGAGAGCGGTCATGCAAAAGTGGCATCATATTTTTCATAAAAGCACAGGTCTCAGCCCTTATGTGTGGGTCGTTTTTTACATTCTACCGTTTTATTTTATATTTCGCTCCTCCTCTACCTACCAAGTAGTTTGGGGAATCTTGATGATTGCTGTATTTTTTGTTTGTTATGTGCTTTCCTTTGTTTCTAAGGGGTGGCTGGTTTATTTCTGGACGAGTGTCCAAATTATTGTTTCTATAACAATGACGCTTTTGTTCGGATATATGTATTTTGCACTTTTTCTAGCCTTTTTTATCGGGAACATACAGAATCGAGTGGGGTTCTTCACACTGTACTCTATTCATCTGTTAACTACGATCATTACAATCAATTATGAGCTGCTCTCGCGTAATTCAGTGTTTATTAGCCAGCTTCCGTTCGTACTTGTTAGTATGATTGCAGTAATTCTTCTACCCATCACTACCTACAACCGTAACAATCAAGAGAAGCTGCAAGACCAATTGGAAGATGCCAATAAACGGATATCCGAACTCGTTAAGCTTGAAGAACGACAACGAATTTCGCGAGATCTTCATGATACATTAGGTCAGAAGCTTTCATTAATTGGTCTGAAGAGTGATTTGGCAGGAAAGCTAATCGACTCCAATCCTACCCAAGCAAAAGCAGAGATCAATGATGTGCGACAAACGGCGAGAAGTGCGCTGAAAGAGGTTCGGGAAATGGTAACGCGGATGCGTGGCATTCGGCTTGAAGATGAACTGGTTCATATTCAGCAGTTCCTTGCAGCTGCGGAGATTGATTTCACATTGGAAGGGAATCCGAAGCTGACCAATACCTCATTGATTACCGAGAATGTCCTTAGTATGTGTATAAAGGAAGCCGTCACAAATGTTGTGAAGCACAGTGCAGCAAAGTCTTGCTCTATACTGATTGAACCCTCACGGACGGATCTAGTCATTAAAGTAAAAGATGATGGGACTGGTATACCTGGGAATGATCTTTATTTTAAAGGCCATGGCCTGCAAGGCATGAGAGAGCGTCTTGAATTCGTAAATGGCTGTATGGACATCGTGAGAGATAGCGGGACTACAATTGTAATTAAAGTACCCAATGCATTCAAACATCAGGAACAGGAGGTCATCCTATAATGATTAAAATTGTAATCGCTGAGGATCAACGAATGCTCCTCGGGGCGTTGGCTTCTTTACTCGATTTAGAAGAGGATATGAAGGTCGTGGGCCGAGCAAGCAATGGGGAAGAAGCTGTAGCGATGGTTCAGCAGCTTAAACCGGATATCTGTATTATGGATATTGAGATGCCGGCGATGAGTGGTCTCGACGCTGCAGAAGCGCTGAAGACTAGCGGCTGCAAAACGATGATATTAACGACTTTTGCCCGGGCGGGATATTTCGAACGTGCGCTCAAAGCGGGTGTCCATGCTTATTTACTGAAGGACAGTCCTAGTGAAGAGCTGGCACTCTCTATCCGGAATGTTATGGCAGGCAGACGCATGTATGCACCGGAGCTGATGGATGAAGCCTACAGCGGTGAAGTCAATCCATTGACTCAGCGGGAGAAGGAAGTACTCGGCCTGATCGCCGATGGCAAAAATACGAAAGAAATTGCCAGCGAGCTGTACATTACCACTGGTACGGTTCGGAACTACATTTCTGTTATCCTCGATAAGCTGGATGTGGGAAATCGGATTGAAGCGATCACTCGATTTAAGGAAAAAGGCTGGTTTAAATGAAAATATTAATTTTTTTAATGTTATTTTGATGTTAACACTCGCCAAATGTTCTCGACCCGTATATCATTAATTATCGGCCTATTATTCACAATAGGACAGTTAATCAAAAGGAAGTGTATTTTCTGATGTCAAGAAAGCTAAGAGCCGGCATAGTTGGCGGCACAGGTATGGTAGGACAACGTTTTATTGCCCTTCTAGAGAATCATCCTTGGTTTGAAGTAACTGCGATTGCTGCCAGTGCGAAATCTGCTGGGAAAACGTATGAAGAATCGGCCAAGGGCAGATGGAAGCTATCTACTCCAATGCCTGAGAACGTGAAGAATATTATGGTTCAAGATGCTTCTAAGGTAGAAGAAGTAGCTGCGGACGTAGACCTGATCTTTTGCGCAGTAGACATGAAAAAAGAAGAGATTAAAGCGCTCGAAGAAGCTTATGCTCGTACAGGCACTCCAGTTATCTCTAATAACTCAGCACATCGTTGGACACCGGACGTGCCTATGGTTATTCCTGAGATTAACCCAGAGCATCTTGAGGTTATTGCGCAGCAAAGAAAACGTCTGGGCACTGAGACTGGTTTCATTGCGGTTAAACCTAACTGCTCCATTCAAAGTTATGTGCCTGCGCTTCATGCACTTAAAGAATTCAACCCATCTAAAGTTGTAGTCACCACTTACCAAGCAATTTCGGGTGCGGGCAAGACTTTTGCTGACTGGCCTGAAATGCTGGACAACGTGATTCCTTACATTGGTGGCGAAGAAGAGAAGAGCGAGCAAGAGCCGTTGCGCATCTGGGGAAGCGTGCAAGAAGAAGGTATCGTAAAAAGTGAAGCGCCGACGATTACTTCGCAGTGTATCCGTGTGCCTGTAGCGGATGGACATATGGCTGCTGTATTTGTTTCTTTTGAGAAAAAGCCATCCAAAGAAGAGATTCTGAAACTCTGGAATAACTTCAAAGGACGTCCTCAAGAGCTTGAACTGCCTAGCGCCCCTAAACAGTTCATTACTTATTTCGAAGAGGAGAACCGTCCACAGACCAAACTGGATCGTGATATTGAGAATGGTATGGGCGTATCGACGGGCAGACTTCGCGAAGATGCCATCTATGATTACAAATTCGTAGGTCTCTCCCATAACACCCTGCGCGGAGCAGCAGGCGGTGCTGTATTGATCGCTGAGCTTCTGAAAGCAGAAGGTTATATTCAGCCTAAATAAAATGGATGAGCTGTAAAGCTGATTCGAAATAGACACCTCATCAAAGCTTAGTCTTTGGTGGGGTGTTTTTTAATGGATTGATTTGGTAAAATAAGTTGGGGAAGGAGCTGATATACTTGTATAAATATTTATTAGCTTTTATATGGTTACCTTTAATACTATTCACAAGCGGATGTACATCATCAACTCAAGAGGAGCAAGAGTACGGAATATCTTCTATAAATGCTGAAATTCCTATTCCTAAGAAAGCAAAGGAAATCGAAGTGACAACAACTTCAAGTAACCCCAATATAAAAATAGGCGTAAAATACGAATTGGATAATATAGGGGGAGAACAAGGTCTCTATCGACCTGACCACTACTTTAATAAATTAGAGGATGCTGGCTGGGTGGAGTTGGAGGATAAGCGATTAGGGCATGTGCAATTTTTCGAAAAAGAGGGTACTGTCATTGCCATTGAAATACATGAAGATACCTTTGATATTCATGAAATGAATAAAGATGCTAAATATTAGTCAGAGTATCGTTAGTCGAAGCTGAGCTATTACTTAACCAGAAAGTTTGAGAGTGTGGTAAAATAGATGAAGTGTATAAACTATACGAATTCTGAATGACTGACGGAGTGATAAGATGGGTGCAAAAAGTAAAGGTGGCGGCACGGGCAGAGGTACGGGGAGTAAGGGCTGGACACGCTGGAACAAAACAGCAAAACCAGTTAAACCTGCAAAAGGTGCTCCAACCACGGGTCCAGGCGCTAAAGATGCAAGTGGAAGCAAGGGCAATAACGTGAAAAAAAGCGGAAGCTCGAAATAGCTCCCTTGAAATCAATTATTCCTGAAGGTTAACATCTGATTTTGATCGTTAAAATCAGGTGTTTTTTTATGGATAGATGCAAGTATCAGAAGGAAAGTAGGATCATCAGTGAGAATCGATAAATATATAAGCGAAACAGGCTTCTGTTCCAGAAGGGAAACGAAACGACTCATTGCCGCAGGGCGGATCGCTGTTAACGGCATAGTCTGTGATGCGAATATTCTTTTAGAGCCAGAGGATATCGTATGGATTGATGGAGAGCCCATAACAAGCAGTAAAGGGGAGCCGGTATACCTCGCGCTGAATAAACCGATAGGCATCACCTGTACAGCTGCGCCAAATGTGGCCGGGAATATTATAGATTTTGTAGGTTATCCCTCACGGATCTTTGCGATCGGCAGATTAGATAAACACTCGGAAGGCCTCATTTTGTTAACCAACGATGGAGATATCGTAAACAAAATGATGCGTTCCGAGAATGGGCATGAAAAAGAATATGTAGTTCATGTAGACAAGCCAATAACGTCAGAGTTCATACATGCCATGTCTAGTGGTGTGGATATTCTTGGCGTCACAACAAAACCTTGTGAGGTCTCTCGGATCGCGGAATGTCAGTTTAGAATTATCCTAACTCAAGGCCTTAATCTGCAAATACGCAGAATGTGCAAGGAGTTAGGATATAGAGTACTAAAGCTAGAGCGTATAAGAATCATGAATATTACACTTGGTAGTTTGGAGCGAGGACAATGGCGGCATTTGAGCGGAGAAGAGCTGAGTGAGCTTATGACCCGCTTAAATTAACTTCGTGAACAAATCCTCTGGCTGCCAAGGCGATGTCTTCAGCGCCCGCAATAGCTGAGATAACGGAGATACCGTCCGCACCCGCAGCTAGTACTGGTGCTGCATTGTGCACCGTGATCCCGCCTATGCCAACCAAAGGAATCGTAATGCCGCTGTTTCGTATTTCTTCAATAACTGATGTGCCTCGAACAGCTTGGGCATCCTCCTTGGAAGAGGTAGGATAAACAGGACCAATGCCCAGATAATCGGCTCCATCCGCTATCGCCTGCCGAGCTTCGGCGAGCGAATGAGCGGACACACCAACGATCTTATCCTCGCCAAGCAACTGCCTAATCGCTAGCGCAGGGGTATCATCTTGTCCTACATGAATGCCGTCCGCATCAAGGGCGATGGCTAGATCAATATCGTCATTAACGATAAAAGGGACTCCGTTAGCACGACATATCTTTTGGAGCCGTCTTCCTAAATTAAATTTAACTTGGGCAGTTAATGCCCCCGTACCTTTTTCACGAAATTGGAACATCGTTATGCCTCCCGCGACGGCTTCTTTTAATACCTTGGCTGGGGCTATCCGACAATTCACACTGCCCATAATGAAATAGACTTTTAATAAATCCCGCAGTTGATCACTGTCTATTTGCTTCAAGGTTCATCCCTCGCAATCTATTCTGATATGCAAAATGATTCGTAGGTCCATGTCCAGCCCCTATGCCCAGCTCGTCTTCAATCGCCGCTTGTATAAAAGCTTTAGCTATGTGTGTTGCTTCGGGAACGGTTTTGCCCTTGGCAAGCTCGGCAGTGACTGCTGCTGAATAGGTGCAGCCTGTGCCGTGCGTGTGTCTAGTCTGAACTCGTTGACTCTCCATAAAGATGAATTCGTGACCATCATATAGGAGATCCACAACAGCCTTAGTTGAAGTATCATGCCCACCTTTTAGCACTACATAGTTAGAGCCCATGGCATGAATTATTTTAGCTGCTTCTTTACGATCGTCTATAGTAGTGATGCTTCTGTTGGTAATCATTTCAGCCTCTGGAATATTGGGTGTCGTCACTAAGGCTAGCGGGAGGAGATGATTGATTAAGGACTGAACAGCTTCTTGCTGTAGCAGCGTGGAACCTCCTTTAGCAACCATCACAGGATCAACTACAAGATTACGCCAGCTGTATTGCTGGATCTTCTCTGCTACGATACGTATAATGTCACTGCTAAAAAGCATCCCGGTCTTCACAGCATCCGGCTTCAGATCAAGTCCAATGGAATCAAGCTGCTGAGTAATAACTTCCAGTGTCAACGGATAAACGCCTTGAACTCCGAGGGTGTTCTGGGCTGTCACAGCCGTAAGAGCACTCATTCCATATACAGAAAGCTCCTGAAAGGTTTTTAGATCTGCTTGGATGCCAGCGCCACCACCGCTATCCGAGCCGGCTATAGTTAAAGCTTTAGATATCATCATTGTTCACTCCTTAGGGTTGTTATCTGAGTTGCTTGATTATTGATTTATCTTGGTAAGTTTCAGCTGTGACCAAGCTCAATTGATTTAGAAACTCGATTTGAAAGCTCCCCGGACCTTGTCCAGTCGTTAGTTCAGCGGCTATTTCAGCAGCCACTCCATAGAAGGAGAGAGCTTCGACTGCGGCTTCAAGAGATGCTCCTTCACTTACCGCTAGAAATGCACCGACTACTGCACTTAGCAGACAACCTGTTCCCGTTACTTTCGTTAGAATTGGGTGACCATTGCTGGCAATGTAGGTGTTATATCCATTTGTGATGACATCGTCTTTTCCGGTGATGATAACTACACAGCCTAACTTCCGCGCGGCTGTCTCAGCCAAGACGACTACGTCGCCATCCCCTTCGCCTGCATCTACCCCTTTAATAGACCAGCTTTCACCAATGACATTGGCAACTTCAGCTACATTGCCACGTAGAGCGGTAATCTGCATCTCATTCACTAGCTTTTGAGTGACCGCTGTTCGATAAGAAGTGGCTCCCGCACCCACTGGATCAAGAACTAAGGGAACGCCGTGCTTATTCGCAGATTGTCCCGCGAGCACCATGGATTGAATGGCATAGTCATTCAGTGTGCCGATATTTAGAACTACAGCAGATGAAAATGCGGCGATATCGACCACTTCCTCGTGAGCATCCGCCATAAAGGGGGAGGCACCCAGCGCCAAAAGACCGTTGGCTGAGAAATTGGCTACGACGATGTTGGTGATATTGTGGACCAGTGGATTGGATTCCCGTACTTTGGATAGATAACTCATGATTTATTCCTCCTCAAGTTTTATTAGCGAATAGCTAATGTTTAAAGATTAATAAAAGAATCCTCAGCTTTGATGTCAGTAGACAGTAAATCATTGTCCGATAGCCACTGTCTTACCTTCTCCCAAGACGCTGGCGCTTGATATCCAAAATCTTGATCACCCGCATTCATTAACGGTAGTAGAATCGCTAGGCTCTTCTCTTCAATTTGCTTATCGAGTGGAGAGGTCTCATCTTCGTGTGCAAGCAGCAAATTTAACGCTTTTTCCGGATTATCCTGCACAAATTGTTGTCCTTTTGTAATTGCATTTAGAAACTTTTTGAAATAGGATTCAGAATTTTGTATTCCTTGATCGCTGGCGACAAGGACTAGCTCATAATAATCGGGGACTCCGTAATCCGTGGGATTGAACGAGTTCACGGGATAACCTTCTTTTTCCAAGATTAATTGTTCGTGGTTAATGAACCCTCCCATAATGGCATCCACTTGCCCCGTCGCAATCGCCGGAATAAGGTCAAAGCCTACGTCTATTAATTTGCTGGCCTTAGGGTCACCCCCATCGTTTTGGATCATCGTACGAATCATGGCTTCATAAAGAGGAATGGAAGAATACCCAATCTGTTTACCTATGAGGTCTTTGGGACTATGAACGTCTCCAGCCTGAGGTACCATTAAATGATTAAGCGGATGTCTCACAATCGCAGCAATCGAACGTACTGGAATGTTCTCACTGCGTGCCATGAGCACCTGAGGTTGATAACTAAACGCTAAATCGATTTGATTCGCTGCTACAAGCTTCAGTGCGTCATTGCTGTCTGCGGGCATTTGGATCTCTACGTCCAGACCTTCCTCTTGGAAATAACCATTCTGCTCAGCAGCATATAAAAAAGAGTGAACGGCATTGGGATACCAATCGAGCATAATCTTCAGCTTGTGCGTTTGTATAATTTCGTTATTAGATGAATTAGCAGGAGGACTACTTACATTGGATGCTTTTCCGCAGCTGGTGAAGATTAGGAGTGAACATATGAGAAATACGGGAATAAGCCATTTTCTTTGGAAATTCAAATCATTCATTGCTTAGATCCTCTTTTCTTTAAAAATAATGGTTCGAGCAGAGCTATCATCACAAACAACACTACACCGAGCGCGGACAACAGAAATACAGCGGCGAACATTTCGGCACTTTGCATATTTCCGGCCATCCTTCGGCTAAAATAACCGAGTCCTTTGCTGCCTCCAAGCCATTCGCCGATGGTTGCTCCAATTACGCAGTACACAATGCATAGCTTTAGTCCTGAGAAAAAAGAGGGCAGCGCCAGCGGAATTTGGGTTTTAGCAAGCAGTTGCCAGCGGTTTGCGCCAAATGTTAACAATAAGTCTTTGTAGGCTTGACCACTTGTACGAAGTCCGTCATATGTACTCACAACGACTGGAAAAAAAGCAGTTAGAAACACAACAGCCACTTTGCTCCACAGCGTATACCCGAACCACATAATAAAAATGGGGGATAGCGCGATTAACGGGATCGTCTGACTGATAATAAGGAACGGATAGATGGCTTTTTCAAGGGGGCGAAACAAGAACATTCCGGTGCCCAGCAGTGAACCACAGATAACCGAGAGAACAAAACCTACCAATATTTCCTGCAGTGTCGCCATTAAATGCGGTCTGAGTAATTGCCTGTGTTCGATCAATGCGATACCTATTGAAGAAGGTGCAGGTAGAATAAAGGCTGGAATCAAGTGAAGACGAACAGCTGATTCCCAGATCACAAGAATGAACAATAGCAGTAGAATGAAGGGGCCGTAATTGTTTAAATATTTTTTAAAAGGTATGGGATGCATACAGTCTCCGCTCCAACTCTTCCCGTAACGCTATAAACCGGGGTTCATAGTTCATCTTGTAATGTCTTGGCCTCGGTAAATCAACGATGATCTCCTGTAATTCGCTATGCACGCCTCCAGACAATAAATAAATCCGATCGCTTAGTAACAGCGCTTCCTCTAGATCATGGGTGATGAGCATCACTGTTTGATCCAGCTCATCCCAAAGCTCCAACAGCCAACGGTGTATCTCACGTTTGCTCATAGCGTCGAGCGCTCCAAATGGCTCATCTAGCAGCATAAGACCGGCCCCGCCGCCAGCTACAAGCGTTCGTAGAAATGCGACTCGCTGTTTCATGCCACCCGATAGCTCATGGGGAAAAGCCTTCTCTACATCGGCCAAACCGAAGCGTGACAGCATTTCCCGAATGTGAGAGATCGTCTGTTGTTTACTAAACCTTGGTTTAATCTCCCAGGGCAAAAGACAGTTGTCGAGCACGGTTCTCCAAGGCAGCAGCAAATCCTGCTGAGGCATGTATGCGATCTGACCTAAGCGAGTAGAGGATGACGAGTTCGAATGAATTATTATTTTCCCATGAGTGGGTTCGAGCAAGCCTGCTATAGTTTTGAAAAGCGTACTTTTTCCGCATCCGCTAGCCCCAATGACAGAAACAAACTCACCTTGCCTGATATCCATGGATAGATCTGCGAATACAGGGGGTTGTTCTGATTCCGGAAAAGAGTAGGTTAAGCCTTGAATGGATAGGATTGTCGTGATGATCGAACCTCCTAAAAAGTTTTGTGAGCGTTGGCTTCTTGGAAAGCATCGTACAAAACTTGCTTCGGAAGCCTACGCTTAAGTTTTGTGATTGATTGTAAACAAACAAAGACCCATTCATTTCCGGTGGGAAATAAATGGGTCAAAAAGTTCATTCAGCATAGGAACACTAAAAATGCATGGGATGAAAATTCTGCTCCACTTCCCTCCGCTGGTATGATCCAGATCAGGTTCCAAGGGTCCGGAGCTTGAAGCTCCGTCTCAGTCGGCCGACTCCCCTAGTGAAATAACAGGTCCATATTTAATTTGTTTATAAATATACCATATCTTTCTGAGATGTAAAGAGAGGATCTTGTGAAGGATTATTCTAAGAATGGGTAATATAAGGGTAGAGATTTACCTAATATTACAATTCCGATGAATATAATCGGAAAAAATCATTGACGGTAAACATCAGCCAGTGTAGTATACAATTTACCGGATGAATTCCGGGTAAAGAGAGGGGAATTAATAATGAAAAAACTAAGTTTAACTATTCTATTGGCGTTAACCGTGGTGTTTGTAGCGGCCTGCGGCAATAATTCGAATACCGATACTTCTAATAATTCTTCAGCTGGAACGAATGGTGGAAATACAGCCACTGCGCAAAACAGCCTGGAAGCTGTTAAAGCTAGCGGCAAATTGCGTATAGGAACAGAAGGGACGTATGCTCCCTTTACTTATCATGACGCTTCGGGAAAACTGACCGGCTTTGACGTAGAAATTGCTGAGGAAGTAGCGAAGCGCCTCGGTGTTGAACCAGAATTTTTTGAGACACAGTGGGACGGTATTTTTGCTGGGATGGATGCCAAGCGGTTTGATGTTATTTTTAACGAAGTATCCATTAATGAAGATCGTAAAGTGAAATATGATTTCTCTGAACCGTATATCGTATCTAAAGCGGTATTGATAGTGAGTGAAAACAATGAGGATATCAAAACATTTGCAGATCTTAAGGGTAAAAAAGCCGGACAATCTCTAACCAGTAACCTGTCCGATATCGCCCGTGAGAACGGTGCTGAAATCGTTGCTACAGACGGGTTCAATCAAGCGATGGACCTATTGACCTCAGGCCGTATTGATGCGACTGTAAATGATGGTTTGTCTTATCTGGACCTGAAAAAGCAAAAGCCTGATGTGAAAATTAAAGTGGTAGATGAGATTCCTGACGGTTCGCAAAGCGCAGCTGTTTTCTTAAAAGGCAACGATGAGTTGGTAAAAGCAGTTAGTGATGCAATTGTTGAAATGAAGAGCGATGGCACATACTTAAAGATTTCTGAGAAATACTTTGGTGCTGACGTTTCAAAATAATACAAGGTTTCAGAAGCTAACCAGCTTGGAGCCAAAAAAGGATGTCTAAAAATGGATGACCGCAAAATACAAATTTTCTTAGATTCACTGCTACCCCTGCTAAAAGCTGGGGTGGCTTTTACCATTCCTTTGGCATTGATATCATTTGCACTGGGACTGATCTTAGCGATATTGACTGCATTAGCTCGTCTCTCCCCGTGGGTACTTCCGAAGCTGATCGCTCGCTTTTATGTATGGGTCATTCGTGGAACCCCTTTGTTGGTGCAACTGTTTATTATTTTCTATGGTTTGCCGGCAGTTGGAATCGTGCTAGACCCTTTCATAGCCGCAACCATTGGATTTACGCTTAGTGTAGGGGCTTATTCATCAGAAATTATACGTGCTGCTATCCTGTCTATACATAAAGGTCAGTGGGAAGCGGCCTTCTCCGTTGGGATGACTCGTACCCAGGCACTGCGCCGCGTTATACTGCCACAAGCTGCCCGTGTTTCTGTACCGCCGTTATCGAATTCCTTTATTAGCTTGGTCAAAGACACTTCACTGGCAGCGACCATTACCTATACGGAGATGTTCAGAACAGCACAGCAGGTTGCTTCCACCTCCTATGAGCCACTGCTGATCTATTGCGAGGCAGGATTGTTCTATTTACTATTCTGCTCAGTGTTATCAGCACTGCAAAATTACTTGGAGAAACGACTGAGTCGTTACTCTGCGAGCTAAAGGGGGAGACAATTATGATTGAAATACTTAATTTGCATAAATCCTTCGGTGAGCTGCAGGTATTAAAGGGCATTGATCTCGAAATGGAACATGGCAAGGTACTGGTCATTATTGGCCCATCGGGTTCAGGCAAAACAACGCTTTTACGCTGCTTTAATCTGCTTGAAGTCCCTGATCAAGGAAGCTTATCGCTCAGTGATATTAAAATTAATTTCACGGATAACAAGAAAATCCCCCAGAAGTCCATTTTGGCATTACGCCAAAAAACAGGGATGGTTTTTCAGTCCTATAATCTTTTTCCGCATATGACTGCACTAGGCAACGTGATGGAAGGGCAGGTGACGGTCCAGAAACGATCCAAGGACGAAGCACGCGAACGTGCCCTTCAGTTGTTAACTAAAGTTGGCTTGGCGGACAAAGCGGATGCTTATCCGCACCAACTGTCTGGTGGCCAGCAGCAACGGGTAGCTATCGCTCGTGCCATGGCAGTAGATCCAGAGGTGCTGTTGTTCGATGAGCCTACCTCTGCGCTTGATCCTGAGTTGGTGGGGGAAGTGCTTAAGGTTATTAAACAGTTAGCGGCAGAGGGAATGACTATGGTGATAGTGACCCATGAGATGAAATTTGCTGCTGATGTGGCTGACCGAATCATTCTGATGGATGGAGGCCATATTCTAGAGCAAGGGACTCCGCAAGAAGTTCTTGAGCATCCTCAGCATCCTCGTGCTCTACAATTTCTGAACAGAATTAGTGGAGAAGAAGTATAGAAGAAGATCAAGACGCAAAAAAGCAGTTCAGGACTATACCTGGGCTGCTTTTTCTTGTTTAACATTCAATGTTAGTGGTGCGTCGCTTCTAGGTTAGGATTTAATACCAGTCTTCAGAAATTCCAAAGCATTATAGAGCATAATCGCAGCTTCGGCGCGAGTGATTTCACTTTTCGGATTAAACTTCCCATTAGCGTCTAAACTATTGATTTTGTATTTAAGCGAACGTTGAATACTGCCTTGATAAGAGGGGTTAAGCGCAGCATCGTCAGCGATATCTACGGGCACTATATTGATCATCGGCAGATTCCCAATGCCTTCGACCCCTTGCACTAGATAATTGGTGAACTCTTCTTTGGTCATTGTTTTGGTTGGATCAATATCCTTAGGAAGCTCGACATGATTGTAATACGCATTGATAAAGGCTTCAGCGTACCAAGCTTTATCCTTGACTTTCGTGAACAAGCCACTGGCAACGGGAGCTTTGTTGAAATCAATAGCCGCGAGACTAAGCTGGAGTCCACCCGAAATGAACTGGATCCCTTGTGCTGTTGTTACTTTGGAGCTGGGCAAGAATTGGGATTCACTAACCCCTTTAATCAAGCCTTGATTTTTTAAAGAAATAATTTTTTCTTTGCCGTTTATATTATCAATATCCTTAAAGGTATTTCCGGCTGCAAATATTTGGCCACCCAAAGAGAAGGAGAGAATCGTAACGGTTGTAATCGCGGCTAACGTTCTTTTTTTCATATTCATGGTTATTTCACCTCGTTGTATGGATAGGCCTCGTGGCCGCTATCACAAACTTAAACGCAGAAAAATATGGAAAGGTTGCGGTCAAACCTATAATATTTCACGAAAAAGTAGATTTTGGCAGAAAAATAGGCAGGAATGGATGAAAGAACTTTGGATAAGAGAGCTGAAATGTTATAATGATGTCAGGCTCTATTCATTCGTGATTATTTTTGATATGATTATATCGTAAAGATTACTATTTACGTTTAATATTTGATGCATAAATGGGTGCGTCTCAGTGGATACGGATGTTAAATCATTCCGGGAAGGTAGGAGATCAAATGGATCAAATTTCAAATATCAGTCAGCTTTTTGCGGCGCAAAAATATAAATTAACGCCCCAGCGTGAGGCCATAGTGAACATATTGCTCGACAATGAGAAAGATCATCTCAGCGTAGAAGAAGTATATATGCTTGTCAAGAACAGTTATCCGCATTTAGGGCTGGCAACGGTATACCGTACACTTGAGCTCTTATGCGAGCTTCACATTGTAGAAAAGATGAACTTCGGAGATGGAGTCGCTCGTTACGATCTGCGCGGGAATGATCATTCTCACATGCATCATCATTTGATATGCAGCGTGTGCGGCAGGTTGGAGGAAATTAAGGATGACTGGCTGGTGGAGCTGGAGAAAAGAGTGGAACGTGAATATGGCTTTAACGTCACGGATCACCGCCTTGATTTCAAGGGCACTTATGACACATGTAAACGAACAGGCTGCAAAAAAGAAAAAGCAAACAAAGCGGTTTCTTAAGCCGCTTTCTACCTAAAAGAAGAAGCTGTCTCAGAAGTAGTAAGTACTACTTAGGGGGCAGCTTCTTTTTCGGAAAAGAATTAGGGAAAAACTCCCTCTAAATAACTGATAATTGCCCGATACGAATGGAAATGGGGAAATCCTCCCTATAAATCGGACAAATATCTATATTTCACAACAAATAAGTTGAATTATAGGGAGGATTTCCCTAATTAGTAGTCAAATGCGCAGACATCTCTGAATTATAGGGAGATATTCCTTAATTTGCACGCACAGCAGCGCTTCTTGAAAACCGGAGCAGCGCTATCTTGCCTTTTAAACAGTTAAAGGAAATCCTAATTATGAGAAAGCCTATGACATTTTTCTTAGCTTCGAGTGGGTACGAAGGATTTAATCCACGTTCCGAAGCTCCCAGGGTTACGGCTCTGAACGAGGATTACACCTTCTCCGCGGAATCGGCAGACTAACGCTTCACCACTGGTTAAACTGTTCAACCAACCCGAGGCTGCTTTTTCTACCTTATAGTCCATATAATCTGGCCAAGCGACGAGATGTCCATTGTCGATAATCATCTCTTCACCAGGTGCTAAATTAATGGCGTGGATCGCTCCGAAGGAGGACAGGAATACTGTTCCTCTGCCGCTGATTTCTACAATGAAGAAGCCTTCACCAGAGAAAAGTCCGCGTGTTAAATTTTGCATTTTGGTATTTACTTGAATGCCTTCCGTTCCGGCTAAGAATCCGTCCTTTTGAACTAACAGCTTATAGGAACCATCTAATTCGATAGCTTGGATATCACCTAATGATCCAGGAGACAGTAGGACCTCACTTTGACCACGGATAGCTCTGAGTTCCTGGAAGAAGAACTTTTCACCGCTCAGCATTCTTCCCAGACCGCGCATTACGCCTCCATCAGCGGTTCCTTTTAATTCTACGTTAGGAGACATGGCAACCATTGCGCCCATCTCAGCTTTAACACTTTCGCCGGGGTCCAAATATACCTTTAACATTGCAAAAGCACCCTCGTACAAAACATCGTATTTCATCACTAAAAACCTCCGAATCTATTTAGATAAGTAAGAAAACTAGCAGTGATCTCATTGTAACGGAATTCTGGCTGCGCTCATAGTCTGTATTATGTTAAACTGTAGTTGTCTAATAGTTCATCTATGAATAGGAGAGTGGTGCCACATGGCACGAACCAAGACTCAAAAAGCCTTGTTAAAGGCAGAGCGCTCAGGAACCTGGTGCGCAGCTCAAAGTCGAAGATCCAATGGAGATTATGGCGCCATTTCACAGCATGTACGGTTAACGCCGAGCAAACAACAGCAATTGAATAAGAACAAACACAAGGAGCGGATCTTCCAAGATGATGCTCCTTTTTATTTGGCGATTTGAAAATAATGCGTCACTAAGAATATACTGATGGAAGACATTATGGATAGGAGATATATAACTGATGAAACAAAATAAATACGACGATACGAATTTCTTCTCAGCCTATAAACAAATGCCTCGTTCCATTGGTGGGCTTGAAGCAGCTGGAGAATGGCATGTATTACAACCTCTGATCCCAGACTTACATAATAAAAGTGTTCTTGATTTAGGCTGCGGATTTGGCTGGCATTGTCTATATGCACGCGAGCAGCAGGCAAGCTCAGTCGTTGGCGTAGATATCTCTGAAAAAATGCTTCAAGAAGCGCGTGAAAAAACAGACGATCCAGCTATTTCATATATCCAGATGCCGATTGAAGATATTGAATTTGCGAGCGAACAATTTGATGTGGTCATCAGTTCATTGGCCCTGCATTATGTAGAGTCCTTTGAAGCTATCTGTCGCAAGGTTCATACTTACCTTAAGCCAGGCGGTAGCTTTATATTTTCAGTGGAGCATCCCATCTTTACTTCTCGAAATGAACAGGATTGGTATGTGGATGACCAAGGCAATCGTCTTCATTGGCCTGTAGATCATTATCAGTCTGAGGGGTTGCGTGAAACGACCTTCTTAACAGAAAATGTGATTAAATATCATCGCACAATCTCAACCTACTTCAATGACTTGATTGGAGCCGGGTTTGCTATCAAAGCAGTTAAGGAGCCTAAGCCTTCTGATGAAATGAGCAATGATCCGTGGATGAAGGACGAGGATCGCAGGCCGATGTTCCTGATCATTTCAGCTGAAAAAGAATAATCATCTCATTAACATGAGTATTGTTTGAATATAGAAGCAAGGGTTATCCTCGTAGTAGTTTATCTACTATAGGGATAGCCCTATTTTTGTTGATGCAATTCACCTCTATATTATACTTGAGTTCTGCTGTGTACACGGTACTGTCTAGGGGACATGCCGAAACGACTTCGGAATACACGGTGAAAATAAGTATAGTTCGCGAAACCGCAGGTTTCTGCTACTTGCTCCAGCGGCATCGGGCTGAAGGTTATTCGTTCTCTTGCCATCTCTAGCCGGACATCATTTACATATTTGATAATACTGGTCCCGAAGGCCTCCTTAAATAAATGAACGGCACGGGAGACGGAAATATCTACATGTGCGGCAACATCCTCCAACAGAAAAGGTAAGGTTGCATGCTCCTCAACATATTGCTTCATTCGGTAAGCTAGATAGCCTTTAGGCGTAATCGCTGGCTGATCTGTAATGAGTCTGTCGATTTCCATACACAGGATTTGCAGATAACAGGCAGATATCGCTGGTGAGAAATCGGAAAGACGTCTGTGCTCAAGAATCAGTTGACGAAATAAGCCGAGGAAATTCTCACTAAGTGGCACACTTAAGAGTGAGGGTCTCTGAGCACGTTCCCACCATTCAACAATCCAAGTTCCTTCACAAAAAATATGATAATCTCCGCTTTCAATCCGCGGCTTACCCACAGGATACTCTTCCTTATCAATGATTAAATAGTAAGGATCATTAGGAGCAAACAGCATGATATCGCCGCTCTCTACTGGAGTCATCACACCGTCGATCATTGCTCGGCTTCGGCCCTCTGTTTGCAGACGAATTAAATAGTTCTGATTTCCATGGCTATGTGACATATGAAAAGGTTTGCGGTGAAAGGAAAATCCAGCAGATAAAACGTGACAGGTAGTTGATTGATTCATGTGTCCTCCTTGATGTCTAGAAATGATAATCAGATTGTTCATGTTTTAATCATATTATTCATTTTATTATATACGCTTTCATATTACTATGTACCTAAGCAATAAAGAAAGAAATCGACCATCCACGCTATACGGAGTCGATATTAGCTATGCAAACAAGAATGGCAGTTGAAGGAAACTAATGGGAATCAGATTAGTCAATTCTGCAACAGCATTATTGTTCAAGTGATTGCTGCTGTTGATCTCTTTGGGGACGAGCAGCAGAAAGAAGTTTAAATGAATTAGTAAGCTAACCCTAAACCCATTGGAGTGATTAGAAAATGCTGAAGATAGGTCTGCAATTGTACACGCTTAGAGAAGAATTGGAACAGGATTTTGAAGGAACACTGCGTAAGGTAGCAGCCCTTGGATATAAAGGCGTAGAGTTTTTCCACTATTTCGGCCGCACCGCAGCAGAAGTCAAACAATTGCTAAATGAGCTTGGACTAGTTGCGCTCGGCGCACATCGTCCATATGACGCATTGCTGAATGATACAGAAGCAGAGATCTCTTACAATCTTGAGATTGGAAATCCAAATTTGATTGTTCCTTATTTGTCAGAAGAACAACGTAACTATGTAGAGGTTGCCGCGAATCTGAAGGTTATTGGAGAAAAGTGCAAAGCGGGCGGAGCAGTTCTTCTGTATCACAATCATGATTTCGAGTTAACAGATAAATATGGTGATAGTGACCGTACTGCTTTTGATGGATTGTTTGAAGAGGTGCCGGCTGACCTGTTGCAAGTGGAAATGGATACTTGCTGGGTACATCATGCAGGCTATGATCCAGTTGAATATATCAATAAATACGCAGGTCGACTACCGATCATCCATCTGAAGGATTTGAAGAAAAAAGAAGACGGATCTCCGGAAACTGTTGTACTAGGTGAAGGTGAAGTGAACCTTACTGCAATTTTAAATGCAGCTGTACAGGCAAATGTGGAGTGGGCGGTAGTAGAGCAGGATTTCTGCAGTCGTTCACCATTAGAAAGTGTAGAAGATAGTTTGAAATGGGTAAAAGCATACGCAAATCAAGGAGGAAAAGTTAATGTCTAATAAGTTGAGAATTGCTATTGTAGGTTGCGGTGGTATCGCAAATGGGAAACATATGCCAAGTTTGTCACGTCAGAAGGATGCTGAAATGGTAGCTTTCTGCGATATCATAGAAGAGCGTGCACAGAAAGCCGCTCAGACTTATGGCGCTGAAGGCGCTGCTGTTTATACAGATTACACTGAGCTTTTGAAAGCTGGCGGATTTGATATTGTTCATGTATGTACACCAAATGACAGTCACTCCGTGATTACTATTGCTGCATTGGAAGCAGGTAACCATGTAATGTGCGAGAAACCAATGGCTAAAACCACTGCCCAAGCACAAGAAATGTTGGATGCTGCGAAGCGTACGGGGATGAAGTTGTCTGTCGCTTACCAGAACCGTTATCGTTCGGATAGTGAATACCTTAAAGCACTCTGCGAAAACGGCGAACTAGGTGATATCTATTATGCAAAAGCAATTGCCCTTCGTCGTCGTGCGGTTCCTACTTGGGGCGTGTTCCTGGATGAAGAAAAGCAAGGCGGCGGCCCACTGATCGATATCGGTACGCATGCACTTGATCTTACTTTATGGATGATGGATAATTATAAACCACGCAGTGTTATGGGCTCGTCTTTCCATAAGCTGAGTAACCGAAAGAACGCTGGAAATGCCTTTGGTCCTTGGGATCCTGAGCAATTTAAGGTAGAAGATTCAGCTTTTGGATTTATTACCATGGAAAATGGTGCTACAATTGTACTTGAATCTAGCTGGGCACTAAATGTATCTGAGTATCGAGAAGCTCAGACGCTTCTTGCAGGTACAGAAGGTGGTGCAGATATGAAGGATGGTCTGCGCCTAAACGGTGACCGTGGTGGACGTCTGTATGAGACCAAAGTAGACTTGTCTGCTGGTGGAGTAGCGTTCTTTGATGGTGGACAGGAAAATGAATCTGATCGTGAAGCTCGTTTGTGGCTTGAGGCGGTTAGAGAAGACAAGGAACCTGTAGTTAAACCTGAGCAGGCCCTCGTTGTTACTCAAATCTTGGAAGCTATTTATGAATCTTCACGTACAGGTCGCGCTGTGTATTTTGACGGCACATCAGATAATTAATAGGGAAGTAGGAGTGGAAGTCATGAGCTCAAAGATACATTCCGTAGTCATCGTTGGCTTTGGTGGAATGGGAAGTTATCACGCGAAATTAATTAAGGAGACTAACTCTCTAGAAGTGGTAGGGACATACGACTTGCTTGAAGCACGTCGTGCGGACTCCATCAATGCTGGTTACAAGGTATATGAAAGTTATGAAGAAGTATTAGCAGATCCTGCAGTTGAGATTGTTCTTATTGCGACACCAAACGATGTACACAAAGAAATCGCTATACGTGCGCTACAAGCTGGCAAACATGTTATTTGTGAGAAGCCAGTCGCTATGTCCAAGGAAGAGCTTCAAGATATGCTGGATGCTGCGGATGCAGCAGGACGTGTGTTCATGGTACATCAGAACAGACGTTGGGATGAGGATTTCTTAACCATCAAAAAAATGTATGATCAAGAGACCATCGGTTCTTTGTTCCAGCTTGAATCTCGCGTACATGGAGCGAATGGTATTCCAGGAGACTGGCGCCATGTCAAGGCACAAGGTGGAGGAATGCTGCTAGATTGGGGCGTTCATTTATTAGATCAGCTCTTATTTATGATCGATAGCAAAGTCATCAGTGTGAGCAGCAGTCTGAGCTTTATTTTAGGCAATGATGTAGATGATGGCTTTGAAGCCATCCTGCAATTTGAGAATGGAATTAAAGCTATCGTTGAGGTTGGGACAACTAACTTTATTACGCTGCCTAGATGGTATGTGAAGGGTATTGAAGGAACGGGTATTATCGAAGATTGGTCTTTAACTGGACGTTTAGTAACCAGAAACAATGAAGGTGAAAAGATCGAACCTAAGCCTATACGTGCTGGTGTTGGATTAACCAAAACTATGGCGCCTCCTTCAGAAGGGGCTACGATTACAGAAGCTTTACCTCAACCTGCGGAGCTAGGCTCTAGCTTCTATGACAATTTCGCAGCCGTTATTGAGGGAACAGCAGAGCCAATCGTTAAGAATGCCGAAGTAATGCGTGTTCAGAATTTGATTGAAGCTATTTTTGAATCTGCTGAGAAGAACCAAGTAGTAAAAGACTTCGATATGTATGGTGAAGGTAAGTAAACTATTTGCAAAAGAGGTGACTTACAATGAAACTTGGAGTATTTATGGTCTTGTTTGGGGGTCGCAAGCTGGAGGATGCTCTTGATTATGTAGCGTCCAAAGGTCTAAAGGCGGTAGAGATTGGTACAGGAGGGAATCCTGGTAACAGCCATTGTGATCCTAAGATGCTTCTCGAGAATGAGACAGCATTGAAAGAATTCAAACATGCTGTGGAATCCCGTGGATTGACGATCAGTGCATTGAGCTGTCACGGAAATCCCCTACACCCACAAAAAGAGCTTGCCCAGAAGGATCATGAGGACTTTGTGAACTCGGTCAAATTGGCGCAGAAGCTAGGAGTTCCAGTCGTTAATACGTTCTCTGGCTGTCCAGGTGATCATGAGGGTGCCAAGTATCCGAACTGGCCGGTAGCTCCATGGCCAAATGATTATCAAGAAATTCTGGATTGGCAATGGGAAAATAAAGTGATTCCTTACTGGACTGAATGGGGAGCCTTTGCCGCAGAGCATGATGTGAAGGTTGGTCTTGAGCTGCACGGCGGATTCTCCGTTCACACACCTGCTACTCTACTGCGGTTGAGAGAAGCTGCAGGTGAAGTAATCGGAGCTAACCTTGATCCGAGTCATATGTGGTGGCAAGGAATTGATCCAGTGCAGGCAATTCATATTTTAGGCCGCCAAGGCGCAATTCATCATTTCCACGCTAAAGATACAGTTATTGATCCAGTCAATGTCAATATGCATGGCTTAACAGATATGCAATCCTATACCAAAATGCTTGACCGTGCATGGCAGTTCCGTTCGGTTGGCTTTGGACATGATCTTAAGACTTGGGCTGATATTATGAGTGCTCTTCGTTTGGTAGGATATGATTATGTGGTCAGTATTGAGCATGAAGATGGATTGATGTCTGTGGAAGAAGGCTTCTCCAAAGCTGTAAGTAACCTTCAACAAGTATTGATTGAGGAGCCACTAGCAGAAATGTGGTGGGTTTAGATTAAAGGGTGTAGATATAAGAAATGACGTGCGCAAGCACGTCATTTTTCCTGTATTAATAATCTGAATTTTAAACCATACAAATTGGAGGACGATCATGCAGCCGATAAAAATACAGAGAGAACACAAACTACAAATTACATCCAGCATTCAGGATTATTTTGAAACGGAGCTGTCTAGCGAAATTGGCCAATTAGCAAGTGAGAATCTTCTTGATTTTATGCTCAAAGAACTCTCACCTTATATTTATAATCAGGCACTGGCAGATGCCCGTAAAGTGATTGAGCAAAAGATGATTTCCATTGAAGAAGAATTGTATGCACTTGAGCAACCACTAACATCTGCTAGAAGATAGTCCGCAACATAATGTATTGTTTACCGCTGATTGGTAACCGTTACGTCTGGATCAGTCTCAGCTTCATAATCTACACCCTCAGTCTCAAATCCGAATAACTGGAAAAACTCCTGTTTGTAGCTTTCTAGATCTGTCAATTCATAGATATTGTCTGTCGTGAGTTTATCCCAGATTTGAGTCACTTGATCCTGTACATCCGGGGACATCTCCCAGTCATCGATTCGGATACGCCCTTCTTCGTCCACAGAAGTCCCTTCGATCGCATAAAGACGTTCTGCAAACAACCGATAGGTTTGCTCAATACAACCCTCATGAAGTCCTTTCTCTTTCATGACTTTGTATAGCGCAGAAGTGTACAGGGGGACGACAGGAATTGCTGAGCTAGACTGTGTGACCAGTCCTTTCGTAACTGCTACATAAGCTCGACCGTCTATACTAGATAGTTCATCGTTAAGAGTGTGTGCTGTTAATTCTAGATGATCTTTTGCGCGTCCAATCGTTCCCTTACGATATACAGACTGGGTAATCTCCGGCCCGATATATGAGAATGCGATGGTGGTGGCATGATCGGCCAAAGCTCCGGCTTGATGGAGAGCTTCAATCCAAAGCTGCCAATCGTCACCACCCATCACTCGAATGGTATCATCGATTTCTTTGTCTGTAGCAGGCTCAATAGAAATTTGACTAACTTCACCCGTATGAAAGTTTACGGTTTTATTAGTGTAGGTATCTCCTATAGGTTTAATTACGGAGTTATAAACTTCACCCGTCACAGGATCTGTTCGACGGGCAGAAGCAACGCTGTAGATGACTAGATCAACTTGTCCCAATTCACTGCGAATCAGCTGTATGGTTCTATCCTTAGTTTCTTTGGAGAAGGCATCACCGGTTACGCTGTAGGATTGAAGTCCAGCTTTCTCTGCAAGTTCCTCAAAGGCTGCTGAATTGTACCATCCAGCAGAGGCTGTACGGGCTCCATTGCTGCTGCTCTGGCGGTAGACGCCTACTGTGCTGGCTCCAGCCCCAAAGGCGGCTGTAATCCGTGAGGCGAGGCCATATCCTGTAGAGGCGCCAATGACAAGCACCTTGCGTGGTCCTTTGATCTCGGGTTGTGTCTGGATATATTCGATTTGCCGCTCTACTTGACGAGCGCAACCTTGCGGGTGTGCGGTAGTACAGATAAAGCCGCGTGTTCTAGGTTTAATAATCATGTTAATCGTTTCCTCTCTTTCATAAAAAGCAGGCTAATGAGACTCGTTTGTTCTAATTTTAACAATTTTCAATCAAATGGAGAAGGATTGTTTATCCTTTGATACTTATTTCATTATGGTGGTGAGATCTTGGAGAGCTTTACTAAAACAAAATTAACGACAGAGCAACAGAATGATTTGGTAGGTGTTACTTTTGGAAGCCATGTGAGCATTCAGCGAAGTACTGAACTGACAGGTGGCTATTTTAACGCAGCATATGACCTTTTATTATCAGATGGAAGAGACATGATTCTTAAGATAGCACCGTCAGCTGAAGCAGATACCCTTAGTTACGAGCATGATATTATGTCTGTAGAGGTTGCGGCGATGCGACTGATGAAGTCAAAAGGGACAGTACCTGTGCCTGAGGTATACGCTTATGATAACAGTAAAGAAATGATTTCAAGTGAGTTTTTTTTCATGGAGAAAATAGTTGGCCAGCCCTATAATGAAATTAAGGAAGCGCTAAGCTCGCAGCAGAGAATAAGTATTGAGGAAGAGTTAGGTCGTTATTCCCGTTTAATTAATGAAATTCCTGGTGAGCGTTTCGGATTATTTAGTGCGTCCACACCAGTAAAAGGAACTTCATGGCGGGAAACTTTTAAACATTTGATAATGAATCTGCTTGAAGATGCACGTCGTTTAAAGGTAGAAATGCCCATTCCGTTAGAAACTGTTGAGGCAGAGATCAAAAGTCACTTACATGTTATGGACGCAGTCGTTGAGCCTCGTCTAATACATTGGGATTTATGGGATGGCAATGTGTTTGTGCGAGAGGGCCGCATTGTTGCATTGATTGATTGGGAACGGGCACTTTGGGGCGATCCACTTATGGAATATTATTTTCGCTATATTGAGAATTCAGAGCATTTCTGCAGAGGTTACGGGAATAGCTTCGACAGCCCAAACGAACATGCCCGTAAAAAACTCTACGACTTATATATCGACTTAATTTACTTCATCGAGTGTTATTCGCGTAAGTACGATAGCCAAGGTCACCTTGAGTGGGCGCATGATAATCTGCTTGAGGGCTGGAAGCGGTTCATGAATTAACACATTTTTGACACAACTACAACATGACAGATAGGGAGACTGAGCAACAGTAGGGGAGAATTCTTATATTTGAACGGCTGAGTGTACATATTGATACCGTAAGTTTGCTGTAGCCGCTGTCAATACTACGTTTGTTTCATGATCATTTATGCACAAATAGCATTGCTTACTGAAGTACATGACCATGTAACTTTTGCTTTGGTTGTATTATTCGTGTATATTTTGATAGTGGGCTTTAGAATCATGGCAGTATTCCTTCCATACCATTTATTGTATTTAGCAGTACCTAGTAGTTCTTCCTTATTCTCTATTTGCGTATTTTAAAGAGGAGCTATCGCAACTATTGAGCACGCAATAATTAGATCTAGTACTAAAGTGTGAGGTTAGCCGTATTTTTTTCAGAAAAATCTTGACTAGAACCCTTAAAACTAGATAAAATAATACTTATTGCTTACAACATGCTGAGAATCATTATCATAATTGACGAGGAAATGAGAGGGTGACAAGATGGAGCGCCTTTTAGAGGTAAAAGACTTAGCGATATCATTCAAAACACACGGCGGAGAGGTACAAGCGATCCGTGGTGTTAGCTTCCATGTAGATAAAGGTGAAACTCTAGCGATTGTTGGGGAGTCAGGTTCCGGTAAAAGTGTAACCTCACAAGCGGTTATGAAGCTAGTTCCCACACCACCAGGAGAATATAAACGCGGACAGATTCTGTTCGATGGACAAGATTTGATTGGCAAGACAGAGAAGCAGATGCAGAAGATCCGCGGTAAAGAGATCGGTATGATCTTCCAAGATCCGATGACCTCTCTGAACCCAATGATGAAGGTCGGCAGACAAATTACTGAAGTGCTGCTTAAACATGAGAACATCTCCAAGGCTGATGCGAATAAACGTGGGATTGAGCTTCTCAATCTTGTAGGTATTCCTTCTCCAGAACGTCGCTTCAATCAATATCCACATGAATTCAGTGGTGGTATGCGTCAACGTGTTGTTATTGCAATGGCACTTGCTGCGAACCCTAAGCTTCTGATTGCGGATGAGCCGACTACTGCGCTCGACGTAACCATCCAAGCACAAATCCTTGATTTGATGAAGGAATTGCAAAAGAAGATTGATACGGCTATTATTTTTATCACCCATGATCTCGGGGTTGTAGCAAGAATGGCAGATCGTGTAGCTGTAATGTATGCCGGACAAATTGTTGAAATGGGAACAGCGGAAGAGATCTTCTACGATCCAAGACACCCATACACTTGGGGCTTGCTAGCTTCCATGCCAAGTCTAGAGAGCAAAGGATCTTTGCTAACAGCAATCCCTGGTACTCCTCCAGATTTGATCAAACCGCCTAAGGGCGATGCTTTCGCACTACGTTCCACTTACGCTATGCAAATCGATATGGAGAAAGAGCCTCCAATGTATAAGGTTTCGGATACCCATATGGTGAAGTCTTGGCTAATGCATCCGATGGCTCCTAAGGTGGAACCGCCGGCAGTTGTTAAGAACAGACAACGTGTGCTTAAGAATGCTTATCCAGAGCCAGTTTTGGTACAAGAAGGCGCTAATTAAAGAGATTATTTTACGTAAAATATAAAAGAAACGTCAGGCCATTTCGATGGCTTGGCGTTTTTTTATGTGTATGAATGTTCACTATTATTTAAATAAATATGAATTAATACGAACTTAGTTAAATAAAAAGATTGACTATTGTTTGTTTTCGTTTCAAAATGAAAAGGCATACATAGGAGGTATAACGATGAGAAAAGCAATTATGACTACAATGATCAGCGTTTCATTATTAGCAGTAACCGCGTGCAATGACAATTCAGCTAGTTCCAGCAACACAAATAACGTAGCTGACTCTGCCCAGCCTGTCTTCAAAAATGTATCTGTACATGATCCGTCGATCATTATGACAGATAACAAATACTATGTGTTCGGCTCTCATTTAGCATCTGCTAAATCAAATGATCTGATGTCTTGGACTCAGCTGTCCTCTGGGGTGGTAGAAGGAAACGTTCTCATTCCTAATGTCAAAGAGGAGTTTGCTGAAGCATTAAAATGGGCACAGACGGATACCTTATGGGCACCCGATGTTATCCAATTGGCGGATGGCAAATACTATATGTATTACAATGCTTGTAAAGGGGATTCCCCGTTGTCTGCACTCGGCATAGCTGTGTCGGACAATATTGAGGGACCTTATAAGAATAAAGGAATCATTCTGAAGTCAGGTATGATGGGCAAGGGTGATGATGGAGAAATATATGATGCCACTCAAAAGCCGAATGTAGTAGATCCGGATGTGTTCTTTGATAAAGAAGGGAAGCTGTGGATGGTCTATGGCTCTTACTCCGGTGGTATTTTTATTATGGAACTAGATGCGAATACAGGCTTCCCGCTGCCAGATCAAGGTTATGGCAAAAAGCTTTTGGGTGCGAACCATGCTCGGATAGAAGCTCCATATATGCTGTACAGTCCGGAAACGGATTACTACTATCTGTTCCTATCCTACGGTGGTCTGGCTGCAGACGGTGGATATAACATCCGTGTAGCTCGTTCAAAGGCGCCTGATGGACCTTTCGAAGATTCTGAGGGTCAAGATATGATTAATGCACAAGGATCGCCATCCGTATTGTTCGATGATCCAGCATATGCTCCTTATGGAGTGAAGCTAATGGGGAATTTCGAATTCTTGAATACAGATGACGAGCTGCCAGTGAGTGGAGAAGGATATGTATCACCAGGTCATAACTCAGCGTTTTATGATGAAGAGAATGGCAAGTATTATCTGATCTTCCATACACGGTTCCCGAATCGTGGAGAAAAGCATGAGGTAAGAGTTCATCAGATGTTTATGAACAGTGAGGGCTGGCCGGTTGTAGCCCCGCACCGCTATGGCGGAGAGAGCATAGAGAAATACACAAAAGAGCAAATTTCAGGCGAATATAAATATGTAAACCATAACAAAGACATTACGGCTGATATCGTGCAGTCGGAGCTGATTGAATTCACTAAGAGCGGTAAGATTAAAGGAGCAGTAAAAGGGAAATGGAAGCTTATTGATGATCATACTGCTGAGCTTACCATTGACGGTTCTACTTATAATGGGGTGTTCCTGAAAGAGTGGAATGAAGCAACAGCTAGTAACGTTATGACGTTTACTGCGGTTTCCAAGGAAGGTATCTCTATCTGGGGGAGCCACGTATCAACGATGGAATAACAGATTTTTTTGAAATTGGCAGTAGAAACGGGGTTCCAATTAGTCCTAAGAATGACTAAGTCGGAACCCCGTTTTATGGATGATTGGTCAATCTTCAAACTTTCGAATCACAATGACAGCATTATGCCCACCGAAACCAAAGGAGTTAGACATACCTATAGTAAGATCAGATTTTCGCGCAATGTTCGGAACATAATCTAAATCACAGATGGAATCTTTGACCTCCTGATTAATGGTAGGTGGGATGATTCCTTCTTGAATGCTCTTAATAAGGGCAATGGCTTCTAGGCCACCAGCCGCCCCTAAGGCGTGTCCAGTCATGGACTTATTAGCAGTTACGGGAATCTGGTAGGCTTGATCACCGAATAACTTCTTTATCGCAAGGGTCTCAGAGCGGTCACCTACTACTGTACTCGTGGCATGAGCACTAATTACATCCACCTCTTCGGGCTGGAGATTAGCTTCATTCAGGGCCAGCTTCATCGCTTGATAAGCACCAATTCCTTCTGGATGGGTGGCGACCATATGATAGGCATCAGAGCTGGCACCATAACCGATAACCTCTCCGTGAATCTTGGCGTTTCTACGCTGCGCATGAGAAAGTGACTCCAGAATAACTATTCCGCCACCTTCACCGATAACAAATCCGTCACGTTCCCCGTCAAAAGGCCGACTCGCCTTAATCGGCTCCTCATTTCGAGTGGATAAGGAGGTGGCATTGCCGAAACTGGCTAAAGAGATTTCAGTAATGGCTGCTTCTGATCCACCAGCAATTACGATGTCGGCACCTCCATAACGGATCAACCGGAAGGCTTCACCGATTGCCGTATTTCCAATAGAGCAGGCAGTTACTGGAGACATTGTAGGACCTAAGGCTCCTAATTTAATGCTGATCATCGCCGCAGCCATATTAGAGATCATCATGGGAATTAAAGTGGGGCTGACCCGATCTGGTCCGCGGCCCTTTAGCACATTCCCTTGTTCCATCAAGGTTTGAATTCCACCAACGCCTGATCCTACATAAACCCCGAGACGTTCCTTGTCAATCTTATCAAGCTGTAGACCGGAATGTGTCCAGGCATCTTCAGCGGCTGCCAGAGCGAACTGACTAAATCTATCCATTCTGCGTGCTTCTTTACGGCCAAATCTGGCCTCCGCATCGAAATCATGCACGACTCCCGCGATCTTTGTCTTAAAGTTAGAGGTATCAAATGAAGTGATTGGGGAAATACCCGACTCACCAGAAACTAGACGATCCCAGAATTGTTCTATTGTATTTCCAAGGGGTGAGATTAAGCCCATACCTGTAATAACTACGCGTTCCATAATGAACCTCCTCAAGAAGTGTATATAGGTATTTTTCCACTTATTTTATCCTATTACAAGTTATCGTTTATCATAGTATAATTTGTACTATACTAAAGAATGTAACAGAGAGGAGAGGAAGCGTATGGCTAATCAGACGAGGTTGCAGGCATTATCAGATTTCTTAAAAGCACGCCGTGCTGCAATCTCACCCAGCTCTGTTGGACTGCCAGAAGGCACACGTAGGAGAACGCCTGGACTTCGCAGGGAAGAGGTTGCACAGTTAGCGGGGGTAAGCAGTACCTGGTATACGTGGCTAGAACAGGGCAGGGATATTAAAGTATCTTCGTCTGTTCTGGACTGTATTGCGACTGCCCTAAAGCTAACTAATGATGAGCGGAAATATCTTTTTGCACTAGCACTAGAGACTGGAACAGGGAACGTTCTATTTCAGCAAGAAGAATCCTCAATAATAAGTCCTTCTCTACAGAAAATTTTACAGGAGCTTAAGACTTGTCCTACGATTATTTCAGACCGGCGTTGCGGGATTGTAGGTTGGAATGAGGCTGCAGCACATGTGTTTCTAGATTTCTCTAAGTTGCCCATCGAGGAGAGAAACATGATTCGTTTGTTATTTGTTCGTAAGGAGTTCAGACGTTTAGCTGTAAATTGGGAACAATTCGTAAGTGGTTATCTATCCATCTTTAGAGCGTATTACGGACAATATGTAGAGGATCGTTGGTATGATGAATTCATAGAGGAATTAAAGGGACTGCATCCAGCGTTTAATGAAATGTGGGAACAAAGTCGTGTAAGTTCTGCTCCAGATGTGCTATTGGAATTCAGACATGCCAAAGCAGGGAAAATGTTATTTCATTTAACCTCACTACAGGTTCAAGGCAGCACAGATTTACGTTGTAGTATTTATACACCTGCCGCAGATTCAAATACTGAAATCAAACTGAAGCAGCTTATGGAGCAGCATAAAGAATGACTTAGGTAGAAGTTCATAGAAAAGCATCTCTAGCTGAATTATCAACTAGAGTGCTGCGACCAACAGTGCATGAACTTGAAGTGTAAGACTATTGAATGCTGGAAGATTAATGAGTGGCTATATTCTTTTTATTAGCGTGTTTACTTCCATAGATTCTGTACAATATCAATCCGAACAGCATACCGATAAATGACATCACGGAAATTGTTAAATAAAGGACCTTACCTCCAAAGGCTTCATATAATGCTCCACCTGCATAAGAGGCGAGAATTCCTGATACACCGAAGAACAGTAACGCCAACACAGTTTGACCCGTAGCACGCCATTCCACAGGCACAATACTATATAGATACTGAATAGCTGCAGAGTAGAATACCGGAAAGGTAAGGATTTGTAGAATCTGTAGATAAGCTAATAAATGCGGATCCAAAATCCAGGCCGAAATAAAGAATCGAAGAAAATAAAAGGCTCCAGAAATCGAAATAATGATTAGCTCTTTTCCTTTGCGTAGCCACCAAAAGCTTAAGGCGAACACAATAATTTCACTCATTGCGGCGATAAAGAACGATTGACCAACTAATTCAGGACTGCCACCAAGCTCGCGAATATAAACTCCAAGGAAGGTATCGTTCATTCGTGCGGGAACGGAGCTAATAAAGATGAGCACTAGAAATAGCAGTGTTTCTTTGTTGCTAAGAAAATGCTTCAGGCTGTCAAGTGTGACCGGTTTACCGGTCACAGGAGCATCTGGCATGAACCAGCTGACTACGAAGCTTGTAAGACTAATCGCGACGAACAGCAAGGCCATCCCTTGTGAACCGAAATAACTCATCACATAACCTGTGAGTAGGGCCATAACACCGTACCCTAACGCACCGTATGTACGTATCGAACCATAACTAATTCCAGCTGCCTCAGAGATCCGGAAATTCAGGCTTTCAGCTAGCGGATCGATAGGCATTAAGAAGAAATAGAGCAGCATCGCAAAAAGAATAAGTCGCACGTAGCTGCTAGAATCGAATAAAAAGTATCCCGTTACCGCAGAGCATAACAACAGAATTAACAGCACTTTGCGGATCGTTCTTGTTTTGTCACTGATCATCCCCCATAAGGGTTGAGCAATAATGGTAACAAACCCTCCAGTACCAATAATGAATCCAATTTGCGCCGGGTTAAGACCCTGCTCCCCTAAATAGACTGGCAGAAAAGGAATAAACATAGCCAGCAACGCAAAATACAAAAAGTTAAACCCTCGTAATAGTGTTGGTGCATTCATAAGTCTCTTTACCTCACGTATTTAATAATATTTGTATAGTGTCAATTTGGTTATTGTATCACGGATGTTGAATGATTAGGATATAAATCTATGATAAAAATATACTATTCTCCCATATGATATATCCATTCAAGGTTCAGTTCATTTTCATAGAATGTTGTATAACCTTGAAAGGAAGTGTTAAGAATGGCGTCAATTATTGATTATGGTTCTACGTTTTTAACTGTTGATGGTCCAGTATTGGCGGTTGGTGTTGGTCAAGGAATAACTACTACCTCTGTATTTCTTGATCCGGCTAATCCTGCAACTTTTCGTTCGAGAGTTGAGCTAAAAGCGAGTTTCGGTGTTGATAGTTTTTCATTTACAGATGATATTCGCGTAGATATTTACAGAGGTGCTACAAAAGTATACAGTAGCCCGCTCAATCGATTCTTTGAACCTGGTAACAACCTTCAGATTGTAAACGTGCTTGCTGTGGATGGTGGACTGCCGGGAACCCAAATTTATACACTGGGTGTTCTATTTGCTAATAGTAATAATGCTGGAAGTTTAATTCAAATAAAAGGCCCAATTACATTCACAGCTACAGCCATTGGTCTATAAGTTAGCTAGCGTATGAATTAACCAAAAGCTGCACCAATTCTCCGCAATGGAGAGAGGTGCGGCTTTTGCTGCTATACATATCCCGTCAGCTCACTATAGTGATATAATAACCGCAGTAATAGTATAACTAAAGCAAAATGCAAGGAGAAAAGCCGATGATAAAGCTGGTATCATGGAATGTTAATGGCCTTCGGGCCTGTGTCAAAAAAGGGTTTAATGACTATTTCAAAGAAGTAGATGCGGATATCTTCTGTGTTCAAGAAACAAAGCTTCAGGAAGGGCAAATTACACTGGAGCATGGCGAAGAATACGATCAATATTGGAATTACGCAGTGAAGAAGGGCTATTCCGGTACGGCAATATTCACTAAAATCAAGCCGATCTCTGCGAGATATGGGATGGAAGAAGATGAAGAAGCAGAAGGTCGGATCATTACATTAGAGTTCGAACATTTTTATCTGGTCAACGTCTATACGCCTAATGCCAAACGAGATCTGTCTCGATTGGCATATAGGATGGAATGGGAGGACCGTTTCCGTAATTATCTCTTAGAACTGGATAAGCGTAAACCAGTTGTTGTCTGTGGAGACCTAAATGTTGCCCATGAAGATATTGATATCAAGAATGCAAAGGCTAACCGTGGGAACTCCGGTTTTACGGATGAAGAGAGAGGGAAAATGAGTACACTGCTTGAGTCGGGCTTCATAGATACGTTCAGATATCTTCACCCGGAGCTTGAGGGAGTGTATTCATGGTGGTCTTATATGCCGAAGGTGAGAGAGCGGAATGTGGGCTGGCGAATTGATTATTTCTTAGCTTCTTCTAGACTTGCACCTAATGTAATTGATGCCCAAATTGATTGTCAGATCATGGGTAGTGATCATTGCCCAGTCATGTTGAAGCTAGCTGATTTTTCGGAATAAAAAAAGGGATATAAGGCCGCTAAGTTCCTGCATAGGACGAAGCGGCCTTTCTTTTATTAACTATACCTATTGTATTCTTCCGATTATATCATCGAATTCAAGCGGTCCCATATTCACATTAATCCGCTGCTTAAGGATAAGCATGTTCTCTAGAATATTAATATCAAGTGTAATTAAGAAAGGCATTTCAACAAATAGCAAGGACAATTTAAGTTGATCTTCTGCAGTCCAAGTAAAGCTGGACATAATCCGGTTCATGAAAGGCTCCAGGATGAGTGCAAAGCTTTCGAGCCATTGTCCTCGGCCTAATCGAATGACATTCTTTTCACCAAGTTTAGTTATTAAAGTAACTTCAGCTTCATCATTGTTGAAAGAGATAGAGATAGTAGCTAGTGAAAATTGGTTGTCATCGAGTGTATAGGTTATACCATTCAATTGATCTTCTTGAAAAGATGACCGCTGCAATTGTGGAGGGTCTATCGATAAGTTTTTTAATTGGTCTGCCAATTTGGCTGCTAATGCTTGTTCTTCCAGAAGAGGGACATCTTTCATATTGGGTAATAAATGCTCCCACACTGCATTCAAAATACCTTGAATACTATTTGAAGCGGCAGTAATAGCAATTACCGCATCCTGATCGGGAAGAACAACGCAGAGTTGTCCGAATGCGCCATCGGCGCGGTAGGCTCCGTGTTGGCATCTCCAGAATTGATAACCATATCCGAGCGCCCAGTCATGATCGCCTTCGCCATTGGAAATGTGTTTGGAAGTTGCCTCATTAATCCACTGTTCAGGCAGGATTCGTTGATTATTCCAGATCCCTTTTTGTAAGTAAAGCTGGCCGAATTTAGCGATATCCTCTGTGGTAATGCTTAAGCCAAATCCCCCCGTGTTAATTCCACGTGGACAAGACTGCCAAGTTGCTCCGTGAATACCGAGCGGAGCGAACAGACGCGGTTCTAGATATTCTAGCAGTGTTTGGCCAGTAACTCGTTGAAGGATCGCGGACAGCATGTAAGTGGCGCCGGTATTATATAGGAAATGTGTACCTGGTTGTTTCTCCACTGGGACTGAGAAGAAAGCTTTAACCCAATTCCCGTCTGCACTTTTATGAAGTGTGTCCATAGTATCCACGACATGCCCGGTACCCATCATCAATAGATGTCTGATTGTCATGTTGGATAGATTGTCAGTGATAGTCGCAGGAGCCTCTTCAGGGAAGAAGGAGATGACTGAATTGTCGAGTGTGATTAGCTTTTCTGTGACCGCAATCCCGATTGCCGTTGAGGTGAAGCTTTTGCTAAGGGAAAATAGCATATGTGGAAGATCGGACTTATAAGGAGACCACCAGCCTTCAGAGACCACATACCCATGCCTAAGGAGCATGAAGCTATGCAGACCTAAGCTTTGCGTCTCTACTGCATCAATAAAGCTGGATATTGCGGCTGATGATATGCCCTGCTCTTCTGGAAGACTTCTAGACAACTGCAAGCTACTTGTAGTTTCCATTCATTCATCTCCTAAATTTTGAGAATCCTTGCCTTCCTATTTTATAATAAATTCCATTGTATAAATACTATATAAAATGAAGATTTTTAATCCTCTAAAGAGCTGCTGTTGGAGGCATCGGTATGCAATCTTTTCTCAGGCCATGAAATAACATGCGAGGTTCGGCTTAATTTCTCATAGATTAGCTGGTCATCTTTTTTGAATACCTTAATGATTAAATGAATAAAGAAAACTAAATCGACCAGTAGAACAATGAGGTAAGCGACCGTTCTCAATGGTGAAGATAGAAGCCCTGTCACATCAGAATCGATAACAAGCGCGTGAAGTCCAAGTAATATCCAATATAGCAGACCATATCGGATCATAAGCGCCCAGAAAGAAGCTCGATTACCTTTGCTCGTCACCCGAATACGTACAATCCATTTGCCTAAGGTCCGCCCACCAGTGAAAGCTGGAATCAGGATGAAGTAAATCCCTGTTACAATCCAGAAAGCACTTTTTATATCGAATCCATAAAGTACACCAAACCCGATGATCCACACCATACTATCGATGAAAAAAGCAATCCCTCTGCGGGTATAGGAGACTCTTTTGGCAGAACGGTCGATATTCGTATCCAGTTGTTCTATGCGTGGCAGTAACCCGTTTATCCAGATAGAAATTCGGAATCCAAAGATCCCTCCCAGCGTGTTGGTTATAAGATCATCGACATCAAATAGACGGTAGGGATGATCAAAAAAGCCGTAGATGCCTGTAACCTGAGTGACCTCAAAAGATAACGAAAGTATGAAAGACAAGAGAATACACATTCCCCAGCGCGTTCGGAAATAGTAGCCCAGAAACAATCCAAACGGCACGGTCAAAGCGATGTTAAATATCACCTGTAAAAAAGCAGGCTCGCGCAGTAATGACCAATACGTTGAAATCTGATCAGGTATGATCTTAGAACCATCTATAATATCTTGTATGAATTGAAGAGGGACGAGCTGCATCATACTTCCCGAAGGTGCCATATTATGTCTTGAGGAAGGCATCGGAAGCAAAACGAGAAAATAAGCGTTCATCAGATAGAGCAGCAATAAGTATAGGATTAAAGCTCTAAGCTTATGGATGTAGCCGTGTCTACGGTATTGAACGATTAGAAAAGGGAGTGTGAAGATCAATGCCGCTATAGGAAACATCATAAAGGCATAAGAAATTGGGAAAAAGTAAGAATGAAACATAAGTCACCTGCCGAATCATTGTTTTTGTGGAATAATGTAGTTTGCTGCAAACTAGCGTTCCCGGCTCATTATAAAATTTTATGATAGGGAACTCAACTTATTTATTTAGCGCTTCCGGCATACATATGTCTATAGAGGAGCGTGAAGTGATGGAGAAAAAGGTGCAGCAGTATTATCGACTGAAGCAAAAGCAAAAGGAAATTGAAAAAGAGTTAGCAGAGCTTCGGCAGGATATTCTAAGCTATTGTAGTGAGCAGGGGGCTACCGAGACTGAAATCGGAAGCTACAAAGTGAAGCTAGTGATGCAAAATCGCAAAGAATATGATGATCTCAAGTTATATGAAACCCTATCAGACCCCGAAGTGTGGCGTATGCTCTCCAAATCAGATCCCGCGAAGGTAGCAAGTTTGACCAAGCTTAACGTAATCTCTGAGGACAAGATTATGCATACCTATTCTTTAAAGACCGTAACGTTGCTGCAAGTGGATAAAAAATAAGGATTTACGTGAGCGGTTCCTTTCATGGGGGCCGCTTTATTATATCGAATCGCAACTCTTAGCATTTTGCGTTAAAATAAGAAGTGAAGCTGACCGTCTGCTGTTAAGGAGCTCCGGTGCTTTGGTGCGACAGTAAAGCAACCATAGAGATGGAGGAAGAGAATTCATGAAAGATTTTGATGTCATGTTAGAGAAATATGCGAACCTGGTTGTAAAAGTAGGGGTAAATGTACAGCCTGGACAAGTTTTGATGGTGCATGCACCTATTGAAACGGCAGAGCTTACTCGCTTGATTGTAAGTAAAGCCTATGAAGCAGGTGCTAAATATGTAATCGTTGATTGGGACGATGAAGCGACTACACGTATTCGTTACGAAAAAGCCCCAGAAGATTCCTTCGATTACTATCCACAGTGGCAAGCAGAAATGATGGAGAAGTTTGCGGAAGAGAACGGCGCCATCTTACATATTAAAGTACCAGATCCGGAATTGTTCAATGGTATTGATTCTTCCAAAGTGTCAAGAGCAGTTAAAGCGGCAGCTGTTGCTCGCAAAAACTACTCCAAATATACTCGTAATAGCAAAATTAGCTGGTCTCTCGTTAAGGCTCCAACGCGTGCTTGGGCGAACAAGGTGTTTGCTGATCTTCCAGAGGAAGAGCGAGTAGAGGCTATGTGGGAAGCGGTGTTCCAGATGAATCGTGTAGGTAGCGAGGATCCAGTTGCCGCATGGAGAGAGCATATCGGTCAATTGAAAGAAAGTCAGGATAGAATGAACGCTAAGCGTTATAAAAGCCTGCATTACCGCGCTCCGGGAACGGATCTGCATGTGGAGCTTCCAGAAGGACATTTATGGCGTGGAGGCGGCGGAGAGAATGATAAAGGCGTGTATTTCGTGGCTAATATGCCAACGGAAGAGATCTATTCCATGCCACATCGTACAGGTGTGAATGGTACCGTTAGAAGCACACTTCCATTGAATCTGAACGGACGTTTGGTAGAAGGCCTTTCCTTCACTTTTAAAGATGGAAAAGTAGTAGCATATGAAGCTGAATCCGGACGTGAGCATTTGACTTCGCTGCTGGCAACCGATGAAGGTGCATCCTATTTAGGAGAAGTGGCTTTAGTGCAGCATGATTCTCCAATCTCTCGCTTGAACCGAATTTTCTACAATACAGGGATTGATGAGAATGCCTCCTGCCATTTCGCGTTGGGAAGTGCTTATCCTGTCAATATTGAAGGCGGCACAAAGCTTACGAATGAAGAGCTTGTCGCACGAGGTGCTAATGTCAGCTTAACGCATGTCGATTTTATGATTGGTTCAGCTGAGCTGGATATTGACGGAGAATTGGCGGATGGTACGATTGAGCCGGTATTCCGTAAAGGGAATTGGGTGCTATAAGTGAAAATAAGGCCGTAATGATCCCTTGGGGGGAGGGTTACGGCCTTTTTTTGAAGAAAGGATTTACGTTATAGAAAGTATTTTTATATAGAAGCGGACAAGTATAAAGTCCTAACCCCTGGTCCAGAGTATAGCTTCAAGGAGGGATCGACGCTTGTAGCTGCAAGCGAAGCAAAAACAGCCGGCGCTCTCTCCAATAGAGAGTCCGGCGTTTTTTTATTGCCCTTAGAGATCAGTTTTATTTTGAAAAATAATTAAGGCCAATAGCCTCGCGTACTTCGGACATCGTTTCTTGAGCAATATCGCGGGCACGCTTAGTTCCGGATAATAAGATATCCTCAACAACCTTGGGTCTGGCAGCATAATAGGAGCGACGCTCACGCATTGGTTCAATTAGCTGGTCTAGAGCTGTCGTGATAAGCTGCTTACAGGCAGAACAGCTTATACTGCCACTTTCGCAGCTATCGTGAATTTCTGAGGCGCCATGCGAACGAACAGCACGATGATAAGCATAAATGGGACAAATATCTGGATGCCCAGGATCATTTTTATGAACACGGGCTGGATCGGTTGTGGCTTTACGGATCTTGAAGGTGATCTCTTCTTTCGTAGAGTCCAGCTCGATAGCATTGCCGAGGCTTTTACTCATTTTAGCATTGCCGTCTGTTCCTACTAGTCTTGGCGTCTCGCTGATGAGCGCTCTGGGCTCCACAAGGATGGGGCTGTACAGTTCGTTGAATCTACGTACGATTTTGCGGGTCAACTCCAGATGGGGAAGCTGGTCTTCTCCTACAGGAATAATCGTCGCTTTACAAAAGGTTATATCCGCAGCCTGGCTAACTGGATAACCTAGAAAACCATAATACAATTCATCTAAGCTGGAATTTTTCGATTCGGCTTTAATCGTGGGATTATGCCGTAAAGAATTCACAGTAACAAACATGGAGAATAGGACGGTCAGCTCAGCGATCTCAGGAACCATAGATTGAATAAATAGGGTGGCTTTATCTGGATTTATACCCGCCGATAAATAGTCCAGTGTGATTTCATTCAAGTTTTGACCAAGGTATTGAGGCCGATCAAAGTGAGTCGTTAGGGCTTGAATATCTGCTAGAAACACAAAAGTATCATATTGCTCCTGTAGAGTCACTCGGTTCTGTAAACTGCCCACGTAATGGCCAAGGTGCAGCTTTCCGGTCACTCGATCTCCAGTTAATACACGTTCTTTTATCATTTGAATTCCTCCTGTTTTGTCGCTTCTGATTAATATTGAGTCGCCACCACCAGCCATCATCCATGGCCATCACCTCCTTTAAATGACAAAAAAACCTCATCCAATAAGGACGAAGTTGTCGTGGTACCACCTTAAATGATCGCGCAACCAGGTTTCGTTAGTATTACGATCTTCTCTTACCGGTACGGAGAAGGTCTGAGACAATCTCGATACAGGTCCCTTGATAACGGCGGGAAACCCGGCTTTCCCTACAACATCAGCTAAGATGGTTCGGAAGAGCAACTCTAAAGGCCATTCGATCAAGCGCTGGACACCGGTTCGCAGCAGCCACCGGCTCTCTGAAGTCCATGTTCGATTGTCTACTTACCCTTTGTCTGCGTTGTTCATGATATTTTGGTAATTGTAATTCTGATAAGTGAGTTTGTCAATGGTTGGAAATTAGATGATGATACAGAGCATCTAGGTTTATATGATCTAGCAAAGTATCACTTAAATGTATATTATCATCAGCAATTAAGTCCAATCTATCATTGTTGATTCACAATATAATAATGTATAACCTTGTAATTGGAATGGAGTGATGATAAATGGCGACAAATATAAGTTATGGTTCACAGGCAAAAATCCCTTTAGACCCGTTTAATGCTGTTACAACGGTTGCAGGGATTCCTGGAGCTGGAGTGGGTCTTGCCACAGCGCAAGTAAATATTAGCCCAGCTAACCCAGCTTCTTTCTCTAGTAGAGTCGAGTTAAATGGTAGTTTTAGTCTTACTGCACTTGCTGATAGTCAATTTCTTGTTTTAATCCGACGTGCAGGAGTCGATATTTATAGCTCCTTTTTTCGTTTTACTACAATTACTGATATTCAATTAAATGTTCAGTGGGTTGATGGTCCTTATATTGGAGTCCACAATTATGAATTGGTAATTCAAAATGATAGCAACTTACCTATAAATCTATTTGGCCCCATATCATTCACAGCAACTGCTATTGGAGGAGACGGAGTAATTTAAGTTAAGGACAGTTAAATCAATCTGATTTAACTGTCCTTATTTTCATAGGGTAAAATTTATTTATTTAAAATGTTGTCCTCTAAAACAGCATATTTATCGCCATACTGCTTAATGATATGTTGTTCTCCCCAATTACATAGAGAAGTTAAAATGTCGCTTAAACTATCACCATACTCACTAAGCTCATATTCCACTTTGGGTGGAACCTGATTGTATACGATCCGGTTGATAATTCCATCGGCCTCAAGTTCGCGTAGTTGCTGGGTTAACATTTTTTGAGTAATTCCGGGCATTAACTGTTTTAGTTCCGATGTTCGCTTTTTGCCATGAGTTAAATGACACAAAATTACACATTTCCATTTCCCTCCAATTACTTCGAGTGTGGCCTCAACAGAAATATTGTATTTTTTCTTGATAGTTGTCATGATATCCTCCAATGTATGGGTACTTTTTAGTACCTATGGTACTTTTAAGTGCGTACTGTTGATTATGTCCAATTTTACTTATCATAACATTTATCGTTCTTTTTTTATAGAATGTTATAATTTTAAGTGCTCAGTCCCAAAAAAGTTAATACAAATAAAAACCGTTTCTATACCCTCCCCGTCTTAATCTATGAGAGGTTTAGGAGAGGGGGCTAAGGAAGGATATGACGATGACTAATGCAGAAATGAAGAAGGTAACGATTCTTGATTCTCGGAGCGAGACGGATTTCTACGATTCTATATTGGTACATAGAGAACAGCTATACAGTATTGCCTATAGCTACTTGCGTAACCGGAATGATGCGCTTGAAGCGATGCAGGAAATGACTTGCCGGGCCTGGATCAAAAGAAAAACGTTAAAGGATCCAAAAGCGTTTAAATCATGGATCATTCGGATCCTGATTTATGTCTGTATAGATGAACAAAGACGTAGAAAGCGTTCCATGCCGCTTGTTGACGAGAGAATAGGAGAGCAGATTACGCACATTGGCCATCATCGGATGGAAATGCTGTGGGCACTTGAACAGGTTAAACCCAAGTATCGCCATGTGCTGCTGCTTAAATACTACAACGATATGACCTTAAATGAGATTGCTAAAATACTGGATAAACCTGAAGGAACGGTCAAGACATGGCAGCATAAAGGACTCAAGCAGTTAAGAACGATCATTAAGAATCGGGGTGATTGGAACCATGAGTAGTCAGGAGGAGCTTGCCATGTTAATCGATGCTGAACGAATCCCACAGGAGCAAAAAATGGAGAGTGCGGCCGCACAAATCTATGCCATTCAAGCAGGACTCGAACTAGGTAAAAAGCGCGGAAAAAAGCTAATGTTCGCTAGAAGCGCTATGGCTGTACTGACTGCATCTGTTTTGATTGCAGGTTTACTCTTCTTCAATCCAACCCAATTGATGCCACAGCAAGCCTCTACAAGTATTGAATCAAGTGATTGGGGTGTGCTGGAACCTTTTAAGAAGCTGGCTGAATCTGATGTTGATGCCCTTACGTTAGAATCTGCAATTCGAAACGATTATGTGCAAATCGTGAATAAGAGCGCTGAGAAAAACGGATATAAGATCACTCTAAATGCTGTAATCGCTGATGAAAATAAAATTATACTGCTATATACAGGGACTACAAGTGGTGGTCAGGAAATTTACAATGTGAATAGTGTATGGCTTACAGATGCTGTGACGGGACAAAGTGTAGTGGATAAAAATGGGGGTAGAGGTGGGATGGGTTTACATGCTGTGGATAGTATTTATACATGGCTCGGAAAAACTATCTATCCACTAGATAAGGATAAAGCATTTCCAAAAGAGGTGGTGGCGAATTTTCAGATCGCTTCAGTGGATCCAGGAATGCTAGCAAAACCAAAAACGGGAACGGATCTAGCTGACATGCGCTATTCTGAACGTTTAAAGGTGAGCTTCGCTATTGATCCAAAATTCTGGGAACAGAAGACCGAGACAGTAGTTATAAATCAGCCTTTTATGATTGACGGACATGAAGTGAATCTTGCGCAGGTGGAGCTATCTCCTTTAAGTATAGTAGTTAAATTTACGTTAAGTGAGGCATTAAAAACCGATTGGGAGATCAGGAATGAGTTATTTGGAAAGACCCCCAGTGAGTTGACATCGCGGGTTGGGAAGCGCGAATTGAAAAATAATTCGATTGGCGGAAGTGGCAGTGAGGACGGATTTATAAGTAACTTTAGCAGTAACGTATTGGATCATCCAAAATTCATTCGTTTGAAGCTTGATGCGGGGCCTGATCGCGAGAAAGAGGAGTATATTGATATCTTGAAAAAATAAGCAGCAAGTGATGAGAGTGAGAATGTGCTGGGATTCGTAATGCAGAAAAAGGTCCGCTGACAGCGACCTTTTTTTGTTTTCTAGAAGATTAAATATGATTATAAAGTCCTTTTTAAAATAGTGCTATAATAGCTCTTTGAGTGTTCTGAGCTGTATTTTGATCTATATGAACTAGGGGTGATAGGTTTGAGCGTAATCCGTATGGAGAACGTAACTAAGAAATATGAGAATACTTTGATTTTTCGAGATATATATTTTCGAGTTAGCAAGGGTGAACGGATTGGGTTAATCGGACGAAATGGTGCGGGGAAGTCTACTGTATTTAAACTGATGATGGGAAAAGAGGAGCCAACAGCAGGGAAAGTAGAGTTAGATCCCAATGTGAAGATCAGTTATTTCTCTCAATTCTCGGAGCTTTCCGGGGCCTTGTCTGTACAGCAAGAGTTAGAATTGTGCTTTGAGCAGGTAGCGCTTATCGAACAGGAGCTTAACCAAATCGGGGAACAGCTTGGACAAGTGACGGATGATGACCAGATGAATACACTTTTAGAGCGGCAAGCGGCGCTTTTTGAACAAATGGATCATTTGGATGGCTGGAATGTATCTGTAGAAATCAACACTGTTCTGACGAAGTTGGGCTTCAATGAAAGATCACGGCATCAACCTGTAGATGAGTTATCGGGAGGATGGAGGAACCGTGCAGCACTGGCTAAAGTCTTAATTGAAATGCCCGACGTCGTATTGCTCGATGAGCCTACTAACTTTTTGGATATCGAAGGGATCGTATGGTTGGAGCAGTGGCTTCACCGTTTTAATGGGGCGATGATTCTCATCTCCCATGACCGGCAATTTATTGACAGAGTAGTCACACGTACGATAGAAATCGAGAATTATCATTTTCAGGAATATGAAGGCAATTACACCGACTATGTTCGTAAAAAGAAGATGCGCAAAAAGGTGCTTGATCGTCAATTCGAGTGGGAAGAAGAGCTTCTACTTATGGAGTCTGAAGCCATTGAAACCCGTGGGAACAAAAAGTCCCCGAAGGATCGTCTATCACGTAAACTGACAGATATGAAAAAGCGTGTGGAGCCTCATCCAGTGAACGTACTGATCACCGATATCTACAGCAATTTACGGTTTCCGGAAAAGCTTGGTGAAGTGAAGGGAATTGGACAAAGCTATGATAATCGGACAATATTCCAGAACATTAGCTTCGATATTCAAAAGGAAGATCGGATAGCTATTGTGGGGCCTAACGGAAGTGGGAAGTCGACACTCATAAAGGTATTGACTGGGCAAGAAGAGCCTGAAAGGGGTGGTGTGACTTGGGAACGTGGGGTCAGCTACGCGTACTTCAATCAGATGTGGGACGAACTCGATGTTAAAGATACAGTCAGTCATGCCGTAAATGTGTATGGGCTGGGACTCGATGCTCCGCGGAAAAAAGTGAATAAATTTCTATCGATGCTACAATTCTCGGAAATGGATCTGAGCAAAACGATCGGCAGTCTGTCAGGTGGACAGCAGGCCAGAGTAGCGTTAGCGAAATGCCTTCTCTCTGGCGCGGCTGTCATTATTTTGGATGAGCCAACGAATCATTTAGATTTGACGAGTATTCAGGTGATGGAGCAGGCACTCATTCATTTCCCTGGAGCCGTAGTTACCGTCAGTCATGACCGCTTCTTTATCGATAAAATAGCAACGAAAATGCTTACCTTCGATCCTGAAGCAGGAATCACTGAGCAGAATGTTTAGGATTATGCTGGCAGTCGGATGATCACGGTCGTCCCTTCACCTACTTGACTGGTGATTTCAATCCCATAGGCTTCACCAAAATGAAATTGAATACGATCATGAACATTTTTTATACCAATATGATCTTCATCTAGGGTGTCTGATGGTTGAGAGAGACGAAGACGTAACTGTTTAAGTTTCTCTTCATCGATACCAATTCCGTTATCTTTAACGATAATTAGCATGTCATCCCCCGAAATCATCGAGGAGACTTCAAGGAGACCCGGTTCACTTCGACACTCCAGTCCATGGACGATAGCATTCTCAACGATGGGTTGAAGGGAAAAGTGCATGACTTTAATTATTTCGGTATTAGGTTTTAGCTGTTCAATATATTGAATTTTGTCCCCGAAACGTAATTGTTGGATTTTTACATACAGCCGGACGTGTTCAAGTTCTTCTCGCAGGGTTACGGTTATCTTTCCGGTCTGGATATGAATCCGAAACAATCTACCTACAATCCCCACCATTTCGCCAATCTCTCTTTGCCCATTAATGATGGCTTTCATTTGAATAGATTCAAGTACATTCGCAAGGAAATGTGGATTGATTTGGCTTTTAAGGGCGCCGTATTGAGCTACTTTTTGCTGTGCTTTGGCCATAGAAGATCGCTCGATATAATTTTGCAGGTCTTTCACCATTTTTCGGATTCCATTGTATAGAACACCAAACTCATCTTGACGATTACTATACAAATCCACATCAAAGTTCCCCATTCCCACCAGCTTAACCTTTCGGCTTAAAAGAATAATAGGCTTAGTGACACGCTCCGATAGGATATACATGAATAAGATCGCAGTGACAAGCGACAAGAGCGCTAATGTTAAAATGATTTTTCCGAGAAAAGTGGCTTGCTTAGTCATCTCTTTTTCATCTATATACTGAATGACCTTCCAGTTGGAATAGGGAGACGTAACAAAGTTAATGTACGAGTCTTTATCGTCAAAAGTACCATAAAAGCTTCCCGTATCATTGTTCATGAAAGTATTAAGCGCCTGAGGGTCTATAGGGATAGGTTGTAAGGGTGAGGTCTCCATGATATCTGAGCTGTAAACACTACCGCCCTTATCGTCTAAAATAATGAATTTTCGTTTGCTATTCTCCGAGAGCTTTAAGATTTCACGTAATGAATCCAATCGGATATCGATTAACATAACGCCAATGGGCTGCTTGCTTCCTTTTTTATTAATGACCCGGGCAATAGAAATGACGGATTGTTTGGAATTGGTGCGATAGAAGGGGACATGGCTGCCAAATAGAATCACTCCGCCTTTTTTCTGCTGGGTCTGTAAATACCAATCCTCCTGGGTATAATCCTTCACATCATAATCCGCACGATTGAAATTGGCAGAGTAGAACACACGTGATCCCGAAAAAATCTGCACACTATCAACATTTTTAATCGTCATCTCAATCCCGCTGATGAAATGCTCAATCGTGTTTCCATACTGAATATTCAGGTCATTTCCGACGTCGTCTTTATGGATCGTCCAATGCTCAAGTGCGGTTTGGAGCTGGCTATCTACCTGTGCGTTCAGTGTACCTTTATCAATACTTTGAAGATATTGGTCAATGTTGAACGAGAGGTTATTAAGGATCAGATTTGAGCTGCTCTGGTATTCATTTTTGACGGCTTGGTTTGAAAAGATATAGATGATTGCGGATATGATCAGGAGTGGAATGGTAATGGTCAGGATCATCAGCATGAAAATTTGACGATTGACATGTCGCATCCGGTAGCGTCTCTTTGGTTGCTCAATCTGCATCATTTTAGGTCACCAGCCTGATTGTTTTCTATAGTCTGATGGGGTCATGTTGGTGATACTTCGGAATGTTTTCACGAAATGCTTATAGCTTTTGTAACCACACATCGTACAGACATCGGTCACTAGAATCTCCGGTTTTTTTAAGCATTCCTGCGCATATTCCATCCGAATCTCGGTTACAAATCGCATGTAGTTCTTATCGAGTTTCCGCTTGAACAGGCGACTTAAATAAGACGGATTATAGAAGAATCGATCTGCTACCATCTGCAGAGTCACTTCTTGATCAATATTCTCTTTAATGAAGGATTTAATATGCTCGAATATGATCACATCCTGTTGGTGGTTGTGTGTCAGTCCTTCGGTATAAACAATCCCCAAATGAATCATCCACCTGCCAAGCCAGTCAAAAAGCGTCTCAAGCGAATCAAAATCATCCGCAAACGTAAGGTTCAGGAGCTTTTCGCTGTACACACCTTCGATATGGATGTGGTTTTTATTGGCGAAGCGGATTATAACACTTATGATTTCCTGAAGAAATGCGAGCCAGTAATCAGGAGAAGAGACATCGGTTTTACTCAAAATATCTTGAGCCAGGCGATGCATCAGCTGGAGCGTTTCTATTTCGTTAGAACTTTCGATACAGGAGATCATCCGTTTCTTATCATTCTCATCTAGTTGAATTAGGGATGGTTTCTGAGAATTTGAGTTTTCTATCCATTGTGGCACATAGAATAACCTGCAATCTCTCATGTAAAAGCGTTGATATAACATTCGATCGGAATCGTGCAGCAAAGTATGTATTTGTGCAGGGTTCTCCGTCGTCTTACCTATAACTAAATAGAGGCCTAGATGATGTTCTAGCGTAAGCGCCTTCAGATATTGATCGATTCGTATCTGTACTTGAGTTTGAAGAGGGAAGTTGTCAGTAGAAGACGGAGATCCCAATACAATAAGACCATAGAGCTTTGTTTTAGATGAATATGTAAAAATAGAGTGCGGTGTAGAGGCATGAAGATACTCATCCACAGCATTATGAATGAACTTCTCCGCATATTCTCTCATCCACAGGGTGGATGGAGTGCGCGTTTCTCTCATAGGGATCCCTGTCAAAACAAAGGGGAGATAAAGATAGTAGTTACTGTTGAAATTACATAGTTCATGGATAACAGCATCATCTATTACTGAATGTTCTTCCTCTAATAACAGCTTTACAAGTTGTGCCCCTTCCAGATTAGAACGTTTTAATCTATCCTGTCGCTTTAGTTGGAGCTTGTTCATACACTCTTGTATCACTAAGAGGCTTTCCTCGTATTCCAAAGGTTTGAGCAAAAAAGCATGTACATTCCCTAGTTTAATAGCCTTCTGCGCGTATTCGAAATCGTTGAATCCTGTCAAAATGATAAATAATGTATCAGGAAGCAGATTGCGAATCTGCTCAATCATTTGAAGACCATTCATTTCGGGCATCCGGATATCGGTGATCACCAAATCGGGCTTCTCGCGCAATGCGGTGGCCATACCTTCTTTTCCATTTTCTGCTTCAATAATGCTGTGAACCCCAAGCTCCTCCCAAGCAAAGTAATGTTTTAAGCCCGTTCGTATTAATGGCTCATCCTCTACAATCATTAGTTTGTACATGAAATCCCTCCGGAAGACTAGAATTATAGTGGATCACTCGTAAGAGAATACCATTAGATGTAAGATTAAAAGGGTTACATTAAGGCGAAAAAGTGAAAAAATATAAATTCAATTGTTAATAGGTGGAATATGTAATGTATTATAACATTGAAGAGGGGTGGATTGAAGGGATATGTCAGAAATGAACCCTAAAAGTAAAAGGAGTGGGATTCTCCTGAATTTACAATTGATTTATGATTAGCGCAAGGAATGAGAGCAGTACTTTATTCCACAAAAAATAATTGGGGGTAGCACATGAAAGCAATGAAAAAAGGGCTAATGAGTATTGTTGGTGTCGCACTTTTAGGTACACAGTTAGTTGCATGTGGAAATACGAACACAGCGAATTCAGCGGTTACACCAAGTAATAATGCTGACAAGACAGAGCCCGCAGCAACTGAGGCTGCTGCTAAACCAGTAGAAATTACTTGGTGGAATTTTCCGAGCTTTCAAGCTTTAGATGGTGAAGTAGGCAAGTATGAGAAGGAAATCATTGCAGCTTTTAATGAGAAGAATCCTGAAATTAAAGTAAACCTTGAGATGATCACCTTTGAAGGCGGCCCTGAAAAACTGAATGTCGCAATTGCTTCTAATACCGCACCTGATGTGATCTATGATGCACCTGGAAGGATTATCGATTGGGGTAAAAAGGATTTGCTTGCACCGCTTAACGACATGGTGACTGATGAAGTGAAGAATGATATTTCAGAAGCTTTTTGGAAGCAGTCAAGTGTAGGCGACAACATCTTTATGTACCCGATTAACACAGCGCCTTTTATGATGGCTGTTAATAAGTCTATTTTTGAAAAGATTGGCGCTCTAGATTTACTTCCTCTAGATAAGGAAGATAGAACTTGGACGTTTGAAGAATATAAAAAGGCATTGGAAGCTGTGAAAGAAAAGGCTCCGGATGTTATTCCTACAGGATTCTTCGCGAAGAGCCAAGCTGGAGACCAAGGTACTCGCGCTTATCTTGCTAACTTGGGTGTATCCCGATTCTTAAATGAAGATAACTCAGCAGTCGCAATCAATACAGATAATGCTGCTAAAGCGTTAGACTGGATTGTCCAAGCTACGAAAGATAAACTCAGTGTCTCTGGTGCAGCTTCACTTGCGGCTGCTGACGTGAACGATTTGTTTCTGCAAGGGAAATTGGCCTTTACACTTAACTATTCCGCTGTACTAAAAGCACAGAACGTATCCAAAAAAATGGTTCAGTTCGAAGATATTCTCCTTCCATTCCCAACACTAGATGGTTCGGAACCAAAGCTTGAACCTTATCTGGGCGGTATGGCTGTATTTAACAACGGGGATGAAGCTAAGATTGCAGCTTCCAAAAAACTGATTGATTTTATTGCTAATGATCCTGTATGGGGTAAGAAAAACCTGATTCAAACAGGCGGACTCTCGGTTCGTAATTCGATTACTGGTCTATATGACGATCCAGAGTATAAATACGCTGAATATGCTCGTAAATTTACGACAGATGCCCCAACGATTGCTGATGGATATGCAGATATTCGTACGTTCTGGTTCCCTGAATTACAACGTGCTTTAACTGGAGGCGCAACCGGCAAGGAAGCTTTGGATAGTTTTGCTACAAAGGCTAACGAAGCTATTACTAAAGCAAAAGCAGCTATGAAATAAATAGTGAATGGTGTTTAAAAGAATAGAGTGCGGGAAGCACTCTATTCTTTTAAAAAAATGAAAATTTTCAAGACACGCACCTATAAATATCATTATTTTTCATCAGAGAAATGGGGAGAAGGTTGTGGGGACAACGGTACGCAAAATTAAAGGTTATGTGATACGTGACTGGATGATGAGTTATCTTTTCTTATTACCAGCGTTTGGTTTCTTTCTTCTGTTTGTAGCTTACCCGATGATAAAAGGGGTCTATATTAGTTTCTTTGATTACTCTTTGAGAGAATTTAGTTTTATTGGTCTCGATAATTATATTTCATTATTTAAAGATGATAATTTCATAAAGTCCATGGGAAATACTTTATTACTCGTAGTGATCACTGTACCGATCGTGATTATCTTTTCACTGTTTGTTTCAATGAACATTTATAAGAAAAAAGAGTTTGCCAGATCATTTTTCCGCGGTGTGTTCTATTTGCCAGCCGTATCATCGGTCGTAAGTATCACAGTCGTGTGGGGATGGATTTACCATCCCAACTACGGGATTCTGAATTATTTAACAGGTTTGTTTGGAATGGAGCCTGTTTCATGGCTAGGGGATACAAGAACCGCATTACTTGCAATTATCGTGGTTTTAATAACGACTTCTGTAGGGCAACCGATCATTTTGTATGTGGCCTCTATTGGTAACATTCCTACCTCTTACATTGAAGCAGCAGAGATTGATCGAGCAACCCCTTGGCAAATTTTCCGAAAAATATTATGGCCGATGCTGATGCCAACGAACTTATATATTATCGTGATTACCACAATTAATACTTTTCAATGTTTTGCGTTGATTCAACTTCTTACCTCAGGTGGACCTGTATATAGCACTTCAACCGTTATGTATGGTGTATATGAACAAGCCTTTATGCTAGGTCATTTCGGTTATGCCTCAGCAATGGGTGTCATACTTGCGATTGTGATTGGGATCATTTCTATCATTCAATTCAAATACTTTGGCAGCGATGTTGAGTATTAAGGAGGGGACATCATGAATTCTACGAATCCATTAGAACTGAAATCACCTATTATCCAGTCTAAGAAAGTAAGTGCATGGAAAAAAGAATTAACGATTCCAAAAATTATAGCTACAATCCTATTGATTTTGGCTACATTGTTTTTTATCTTCCCTTTTTATTGGGTAGTGTCGGGGGCCTTTAAACTTCAAACCGTGGCAACGACTATCCCACCGGAGTGGTTTCCATTAAAGCCGACGTTACAAAACTGGACAGAATTATTTAAGAATCCCGTAGAACGCTGGATGTTTAATAGCTTTATTATTGCTTTTGCAGAAATGGCTGCGATCTGTATTGTCTCTTCCTGCGCCGGATATGTTCTCGCAAAGAAATCATTTCCAGGACGAGGAATTATCTTCACGATGTTTGTTGCCGCTATGGCATTGCCTAAGCAAGTTATTCTCGTTCCGTTGTTTACGATGTTAGCTGACTTTGGTTGGGTCAATACGTATAAAGGGCTTATTTTACCGGCAATTGGCTGGCCATTTGGAGTCTTTTTGATGAAACAGTTCGCGCAGACGATTCCGGGAGAGTTGATTGAAGCGGCAAAAATTGACGGCAGCTCGGAAATTCGATTGTTCGGAACGATCATTTTACCGTTATTGAAACCAGCAGTTGGTGCACTGGCCATATTCACCTTTATTACTTCATGGAACGATTATTTCAGCCAGCTAATCATGACGCGATCTACTTCGATGATGACCTTGCCACTTGGGGTTGCGACACTTCGAGGCGAATTCACAACGAACTATGGACTGCTTATGGCAGGAGCTGCGTTAGCTTCAATTCCTATGATTGCGATTTTCCTAATGTTTCAAAAGGCATTCACACAAGGGATTACGATGGGTGCTGTTAAGGGTTAAATATTCTTATAACAACGTAAATTAATGATCTGTGACTTAAACGACGGAGGCTGTTATTTATGAAATCAACTGATCTTGAAGCTTTTAAAGGCATTATTATCGCTTTGTACTCCAGTTATGATGCCGAGGGGAATATAGATAAAGAAGCGGCACGCAAATTAGCTCGTCATTATGCTTCTACAGGTGTGAAAGGACTTTATGTTGGCGGAAGCTCAGGCGAAGGCATGCTGCAATCTGTAGAAGAGCGTAAACAAATGCTCGAAGCAGTTATAGCGGAAGTAGGAGATGAGCTTACGATCATTGCTCATGTAGGTGCTCCATCTACAAGAGACAGTGTTGAGCTAGCAGTACATGCTGAATTAGTTGGCGCACATGCGGTATCGGCTGTTCCGGCTATCTATTATCGTTTGTCTCCAGACAGTGTTGAAAGTCATTGGCAGGCGATCATTGATAGTACTTCACTTCCATTTATTATCTACCACATCCCGCAAACGACAGGCTTTCAATTATCGAAAAGCTTGTTAGTGAAGATGGCCGCGCAGGATAAAGTGATTGGCGTGAAGATTTCAGCAGAAAGTACATTTGAGCTTCAGCAGTTTAAGGCAGCAGGTGGAAATGATTTTCTTGTATTGAATGGACCAGATGAGCAGTACTTAGCTGGCCGCAGCATTGGGGCAGATGGTGGGATTGGTGGAACCTACGGGGTTATGCCCGAGCTATTTTTAAAAGTAGAACAATGTTATGGGCAAGGCGATATGGCTGAGGCGCAGAAATGGCAGTTCATTATCAATGATCTCATTGTAGAATTATTATCCTTTCCATCATTATATGGTGCATGCAAAGCAATTCTGAGTTTGCGTGGATTTGAAACGGGTCAACCGAGAATGCCACTTTTACCCATCAATGCTTCGGATCAGGATCGGGTGGAAGCTCTCAACAATAGAATATTAGAGTATATTCTTGAAGCGAAGGGATAGGGTTTATAATGACTCGAATGAGCGATATCTTTCCGATGAAAGGTCTGATCGTGTCATGTCAGGCACTTGAGCATGAGCCGCTTCATGGTGGGGATACAATGGCAAAAATGGCAAGAGCGGCGGTTCAATCAGGGGCAATTGGAATTCGCACGAATGGGGTTCCAGATATTCTAGCGATTAAAGAAGAAGTAAATGTACCGGTTATTGGACTTATTAAACGGGATATTCCCGGATCAGCCATATTTATTACGCCAACTCTGGATGAGGTGAAAGCAATCGTGTCCGCTAAAGCGGATATTGTTGCATTAGATGTTACGAATCGGGAAGGTCGCTTAGCGTCGGTTAAGCCTTTAATCGCATATGCCCATCAAATGGGTGTGCTTGTAATGGCAGATATATCGACTTTGGAGGAAGGACTGGCAGCGGAAGAATTAGGTGTAGATTTTATTGGTACAACACTTTCGGGCTATACACCATACAGCACACAACAAGAAGGACCAGATCTTGTCTTGCTTCAGCAGTTATGCGAGTTCGTGAAGATTCCCGTAGTTGCAGAAGGGCGTATATGGACACCGGAAGATGCGGCGAGCGCTAAGAGGGCTGGGGCATCTTATGTAGTTGTAGGAAGTGCGATTACAAGGCCACAGTTGATCACTTCACGATATGTCAAAGCCGTGATCGATTGCTGAGACTTAAGGAGGCGAGTCCGTGTTAGAAGATTATGATCCTCTAAAGGAATATGCTGTAGGAGTGGATATCGGGGGAACGAAAATTAATGCTGGACTGGTTACACCACAGGGGGACGTAGTACATACTGTAAGTCTGAGCACAAAGGCTGGGTTCACGAAGACCGTGGACCGAGCTTTTCAGGCTATTCAAAGGTTAATAGAAGAAGCTACAGCCATGCATGCAGGCGTTCAGATTAAAGGGATTGGTGTAGGAACGGCAGGACAAATCGATTGGGAGGCAGGGAGTATTCGCTCAGCCTCTGAGCTTATTCCTGGATATGCTGGGACAGATTTGAAAGCGTTGCTTCAGACTCAGTTCCAGCTTCCAGTAATCGTAGATAATGACGTGAATGTACTGGCATTAACAGAGAAATATTTAGGTTCTTGTATAGGTGTAGAAGATTTTATCTGTCTTGCACTTGGAACGGGTGTAGGCGGAGCAATTATTGTAGAAGGTCGCCTTGTTCATGGTTCTTGGGGTGGGGCTGGAGAGTTAGGGCATATGTCTGTAGATTTCAAAGGGCCTGCTTGTGTTTGTGGAGGAAGAGGCTGCTTAGAACATTATGCGTCAGGCACAAGCATTGCTCGTCGAATGCGGGAAAAACTAACTTTAAACAATGAGCCACTTGATAACTTAGAATCACGAGACGTGATCGCGAGATGGAGAGAAGGAGACCGTCTAGCTACAGAAGTAATGGAAGAAACAATTGCTGCGCTTGGTTCAGCTATCGCTTCGTTTATTCATATTTTTAACCCAAAGGTTATTGTTATTGGTGGTGGAGTGGCTGAAGCAGGTGAGCTATTATTCGAAGGAATAAGAAGAGAAGTGGCTACGAGAACGATGCCATCGATGCTGGAAGGCGTCCGCATTGAAGCAGCCTATCGTGGCAATTCCTGTGGAATGATCGGTGCGGCATTACAGATCTGGGAGTACGGAGTCCCATCCCTTTCATCTAGTAATGAAGGCTTTATCTAAATCTCTTGATTAAATAGAATAATTTACCGATAATGTTAAAGGGGATGAGAGTAAAGGTCAAATCTTTCTGGGGTCCCTAATCCGTTTATAAGGAGTGATGATGTTTGAGTACGAACAACACCACAATGAAGTCCGAGAGAGGTCAGTATTCGTAAGGGAAGAACACCTCTCAATGACTACGGGAGGCACTATCGGAAATGATGACTTTAATGAACATGGTGAGGGGAACAGAGAACGATCTACCTGCCAAAGAGATGATCAAGTATTGGAATCATGAGCCTGGAACTTTGAAGCTTGTGAGAGCAAGTAGCAATTTTATTTATACGTTTCAATGGAATAGTAAGCACTATTATTTAAGGTTTACTCACGAAGAGGATAATAGCGCAGAGAATATTCAGGCTGAACTAGATTTTATGATGTACTTATTGGAACAGGGCTATGAGACCGTGGCGCCAGTACGCTCCATGCAAGGGAAGTGGATTGAGACCCTTTTAACTGGAAATGGTAGATATCACGGGGTTGTTTTTGAACAAGCCCAAGGGGAGTACGTTCCGCTTGAAGAGATGTCGGAGCTGCAGTTCCAACATTGGGGTCAAACGCTCGCGAGATTGCATAATTTATCTGAGACTTATGCTCCGAGCACACCCGCGCGTAAAAGCTGGGTCGATTCGCTTCAATTTATTTTATCCGTATTAAGAAGACATCCCGAGGAGCATAAAGCGCTTAAGGAATATGAACGAATTGAGGCGTGGTTAAGTGAGCTCTCTTTTGGCGTAGGACATACGGGGCTGATCCATTTTGATTTTGAGACAGACAATATCTTTTATATGAAAGAGACGTCTCGATATAGTTCGATCGACTTTGATGACTCTATGTATCACTGGTTTGCGATGGATATCACATCAGCGTTAAGAGATCTATCCAAGCAGAATGATGATGAGAGCAAGAAGAACATCGATCTTTTTATTAGTGGATATAGATCTGTAAAGCGGCTGGACGATGAATATATCAAGTTATTGCCAGAATTCCAAAGGTTCTCTGACTTATATGGATTCGCTAGGTTGCTTCGAAGTTTAGAGAATTTGGACGTTTCTATTTGTCCGGAATGGGCACTACAGCTTAAAGCTAAATTAGATGCAATCTGTGATCGTATTCGGGATGGCTTTCATCCACATATTGCGCTGAAGACAATCACTGAGAATAACTGGTATGCCTGTACGCAATTAGAGGTGTCCAATGAGCAAAAAACGGTTTTTCCTGTACCAGTAGTCTATTGGTTAGCAGAATCGGCTTATTGCGGAATGACTCCGTTGGCTTTATACGCAGATGAAGAATTGGTAGGATTCTCAGTATATGCCGTAGATCCTGAGGACGGAAGTTATTGGATTATGGCTTTTATGATTGATCAGAAATATCAGAATAGAGGATTCGGTAGAACCGGAATGGATGCCTTGATTCGAACTATAAAAGCGGAACATCACTGCGACAAAATCGTTATTGGACATCGAATAGAGAACGAACGTGCTTCGAACTTATATACATCCCTTGGATTCGTTGAAATGAGCAGGGATGAGGTTGAAGTTATACGTGAGTTGATAGTGTAAAGAAAAGAGGCCGTTCCAAAAGTAGTTTTTAACTACTCGGGAGCGGCACTTCTTGTTATCCTGTAAATGAAGTTCCAAATGATGATCCAAGTGAAGTTCCAAGTGAAGTTTCAATAGAACAATTAGGGAAAACCTCCCCTAAATTCGTCTGATTTGATGAGAATCAAAGGAATTAGCCTGATTTATAGGGAGGAATTCCCTAATTTCATTCATTATTAGCGGATATCGACTTTTTATAGGGAGTTTTTCCCTAATCAGTTTTAAACCATCAAATATTAGCCCACTCCTGCTCTAAAGAGGAATAGACGATCTCGTTGCACCATTGCTGATTACAGAATCTAGTCTCCCTAAGAACCCCATCTTTTAACATTCCTGCTCTAATCATTACTTTCTCAGATTGCATATTCTCGGCGTTGGCATAAGCAACAACCCTATGTGCATTAAGAGAGCTAAAGGCATAACCTATCAGGGACTTTACGGCTTCAGTTGCATATCCCATTTTCCAATAGTCCGGGAGTAGGACCCAACCGATTTCCCATTCTCTGATTTCTTCCCAGTTTAACTTTATGCTGACATTACCGATGGGCTTCATATCCAGCTTTGTACATATTGCAAGATCATAATATTGCCGTGGATCACTTGTTGCTTGAGACAAGATCGAAAGGAAGTCATCTTTAATTTGTTTTGCATCAGGTGCAGTGTTCTCATATTTGTAGGAGAGGGGATTTTGTTCTAGTTCTTCATAAAAAGAAGAATCACTGCTTGTATAATCTCTTAAAATTAATCGGTTCGATACTATTTCCATGAACATAACACTCCTGGTTTAAGTTTTAACTGTTCTTCAGTTGCTACCGCCAAAAACGATTACATAGACTCTGTTATACGTACTCTGTAATTTCTTGTAGATCCATGTAATTTCCTTTATTTTTCATAATATTTACACATTATAAAAATATAAGCTTAACAACCTTCCATTTTTATCTACAAAAATAGTGGAATTGTGATAAAGTAATATTGGTTTATTTACTAGAGGGGGATTTTGGAAATGAAAATGATTAAATGGGGCATCACTGCAGCGCTGGCAGTATCTATGTTTGGTCCAATTCATACAGCGAAGGCAGCAGATACAAGTGTACAAGCAGAGACTACGACTCAAAACAACGATGATCTAATCTTTAAGATGGACTATACGGAGATGACCGTTGGTGACAAGGTTCCGGTGCAGATTTTTGCAAAAGGTCCAGATGGCTCATCCGAACGTGTTCCACTGTCTCAAGCAGATATGGTTATTGAGAAGCCTTACTTATTGCAAAAGCTGCCTGATGGTTCAATAAAAGCATTAGCCGTTGGCGAAACAAATGTAACCGTACGTTCAGGAGCTAATTCCAAAACGTTAAAGTTATCTATCAGTGCTGATAAGGACATCGAAACAGGTGTATTAATCAATGGCACGATGTATTTGCCTGTACAAACTACCTTTAAGAGTTTAGGTGCAACTATTCAGACGAATACAGCCACTAAGACTTTTAGAATTCGTGTAGGGGATTTGCCTATTCAGCTTCAACTGGGCAGCGATATTGCTATGGTGAATGGGAATAAGGTGAAAATGAGTGGTAAAGTGCAAACCGTGGATGGAGGAGCAGTATTCCCTGCTACCCTCTTAAAAACAGCATTGGGAGCAGTATTGGACTTTGGTGCTCATTATGAGTCTTTGAACATCAATTTCGGTAAAGCGGAGTTATTTGCGTACACAAAAAATACGTTAAAAATAGCCAAAAGAGAATCTCAAGGTGACCTCGCCAAGCTAATCGGAAAGACTTATTGGTTCAACCAGTATGATTCCGACTATAAATTCCAAAAAGCAACGATTGTTGATATTCTTGTGAACGACGATAATGAGTTTTCGATTTCTTTTCAATTGGCATCAGGTAAAATTGTGAATTCTTATGATATGGAATATGATCAGGTCACTCGCGATCTGGCAAACAAAGAGTATTTCTTTACGTCTGATCCTACCAAAATCTATAAATGGTCTAATGCGATTTGGGCCAAAATCAAGGCGGGTACAATTTCGACAGGGATGACGAAGCAGCAAGTAGAATTAAGCTGGGGCACTCCAATTGATAAATCAAGTCTATCCGGCAGTGGAATTACAGTTGAGACTTGGCAATATAGAAATTATAATTACGTAACCTTTACAAATGGTGTTGTCTCTATGATTTACACAAATTAATGTAAGGGAACTATAACTTCATTTTAAATCAAAGGACGCCTTCAGGTTCATCACCGGGCGTCCTTTTCATATATTCGAACGCCTCATCATTGATTTAGTCATAGAGCCTGTCTCTGAAGCATATCTTTTGAAAGAAGCACTTTCAGAATGAAATGTTGACTATTTATTGACCGAAATGAGGGGTTTATTCATGGCAAAGTCAAAACGTGGACATGCACTGTGGAGTTTACCATCCAGGGGTCGGGGTACTTGTCCGGTCTGTCAGAGCACACGGATCAAACTGCTTTATCCAAAAAGAAAAACGGACGGATCAGTCGTTAAGGTTTGTAAGCGTTGTGACAAGGCGCCTCAGACGAAAGTGGATGCAGTGTTGGTGTAAAAGAGTAACGCAAGGATGCCTAGTTGCAGCTATATGCATTTTGCATGTAGGTACAACTAGGCATCCTTATTTTGAAATTATTTCAGCGTACGATGAATGACCTGATCACGTCTAGGTCCCACAGAAACAGTAGAAATACGTATTCCAATAGACGTTTCAATAAAGTCTACGTAACTTTTAGCTTGCTCTGGCAGCTCGTTGAAGTTCGTGATATGGGAAATATCGCAGTTCCAGCCAGATAAATACGTTATTATCGGCTTTGCTGCGTTTAGTTTATTGGTTGCTGGAAACTTGTCGGTGATTTCCCCATTTTCAAGCTCATAGGCAACGCAAACCGGAATCTCATTTAAATAACCAAGAACATCCAGATTGGTCAGCACAACCTCCGTTGCACCTTGCATCAGGCAACCATAGCGTGTAGCTACTGCATCAAACCAACCCATACGTCTAGGACGACCCGTTGTTGCTCCAAATTCCCCAGCATCACCACCTCGTGTGCGAAGTTCATCCGCTACAGGGTCTTCTAATTCAGATACAAAAGGTCCGGCACCAACACAGCTTGAATATGCCTTCGTTACAGCGATGACATTCGTGATGGCAGCTGCAGGAAGACCCGCGCCGACAGGTGCGTATCCGGCAAGTGTCGATGAAGAGGTAGAGTAAGGATATATACCGTGATCAGGATCGCGCAGAGCGCCTAATTGCCCTTCAAGCAGAATCGTTTCTCCTTTTGCATAAGCTTCTTGTAGTATTTCTGTTGTATTGGCAACATATGGTGCCAATTGCGCAGCTTCCTTTTGCAACTGAGCCATTAATTCCGAGACTTGGAATGGGGCTTTCTTATATAAATGCTCCAGCAATACATTTTTTGAAGCAAGTAATTGTTCGAGACGTTTCTCAAGTCGGGCGGGATCAAACAAATCTGCAACTTGTATCCCGAGCTTCGCATATTTATCCGCGTAGAATGGCGCTATTCCTCGTTTGGTTGAACCGAACCCTTGTGACCCAAGTCGTTCCTCTTCCAGCTCATCAAACAAACGATGGATCGAGAGTACGATTTGAGCACGCTCAGATACGTACAACTTCGGCTGTGGAACCCCTCTATCTGCTAATGCTTGTAATTCCTTTACTAATACTTCTGTATCAAGAGCTGTTCCTGGTCCAATAATGTTTGTAACTGAAGGGTAAAATACACCAGAAGGCAGCATATGAAGCGAAAATTTTCCATACTGGTTAATGATAGTATGCCCAGCATTACTTCCACCTTGAAAACGAACTACATAGGATGATTGAGCGGCTAGTACATCTGTCATTTTTCCTTTGCCTTCATCTCCCCAGTTAGCTCCTACAATTGCGATTACGGTCACGTGATTACCTCCCAAGCTTGTGATTGGCTACAGGTCTAAGTATAATGCTAGATATAACATTAGAAAAATTGATATATGTAATATCTATTATAAGGTGAGGTAATGACTTGGGAATGGACATCAACTTGGAATGGTATCGCTCTTTTTATTGGGTAGCACAAACAGGCAGCTTAACTGCGGCAGCAGAACGGCTGAATATCACACAACCCGCGGTGAGTCACACGATTAAGCAATTGGAAGAAAAGATGGGCGGCCCCTTATTTTTCCGTACCTCTAGAGGGGTGGATCTAACAACAGAAGGAAAAGTACTGCTGCGATTCATTGAGCAAGCCTTTCAGAATGTGGAGATGGGTGAGCGAGCGATTGCAGAAATGAACAATTTAAATAGTGGGGAGATTCATATCGGTGCAAGCGATACCCTCTGCAAATATTACTTGTTATCTTATCTCGAGCAATATCATGAACAATATCCTAACGTACGTATTCATATTACGAATCGAACAACACCGGAAACGCTCACGCTTTTAAAAGAAGGCAAAATTGATTTCGGCATCGTAAGCTTACCGGCATCTGACAAGCAGATTGAATTTCGTAAGAGTACACGGCTCCAAGATTGTCTTGTAGGAGGCAAGGGCTTCCGTCATTTAGCAGATAATACGATGCCGCTTGCAAACATCAAGCAGTACCCATTATTATTCCTGGAGCCAGGAGGCAGCACAAGAAAGTACATAGATGGGTTTCTTGCCTCCAATCATGTGACGATAACACCAGAGTTTGAACTAGGCAGTGTAGATCTTCTTGTTCAGTTCGCTTTACGTGGCTTTGGTCTAGCTTTTGTTATTCGTGATTATGTAAGGGAAGAATTAAAAAGTGGGGAGCTTGTAGAAATCCCTTTAGATCCGCCATTTCCAGAGCGTAACATCGGGATAGCGACTCTTCGAGGGGTTCCACTCTCTGCTGCATCAAAGTCCTTTCTAACCTTATTGGACTAAATTAAATCGGGTGCGGGATTATACACATGAGGAGGAGGCTAAGCTATGAGTGATTTGCTTGGTCGGCTACGTAAGGGATACGGGAAAAAGCTGCGTGCACTTCACACCTGGAACGGCTGGATCGTCGTGATATTGGCCTTGACTGGGCTTGTGCTAGTAGGCGGTTTCTGGCGAGGTTTCCTCGGTGAAGGCAGGGTATGGATTAAAGGCTTGCATATTGTGGTAGGAATTGCATCTATCCTTCCAGTGATCTATTATCTTCTGCTGGCCAGTAAACATTGGAAACAGCTAAAGGAAAAACCTTGGCAGCGGTTCAATGTACTTGTTGTGCTCTTCCTGTTGCTTGGGTGGTTCGTTTCTGGTGTATTGTTATGGCAGTTTCGTACGGTAGGACCGCAAGTATCTAATCTTTCATTGGTCGTTCATGATGTCCTGACATGGATTGGACTGCCTTACATTATCTATCACTCATTGACTCGTGTGAAGTGGTTGAAGGAGCCGAATCGTAGGATCATCAAGAGCGAGGGGAGTGCCATTACAACATCTCAGAATACTCCGCAGCCAGTCTATACACGTAGAGCTTTCATTCGAGGGACGATCGGTGTAGGGCTTGCCCTTACAATCGGACCCTCATTTGTAAAATGGTTAGGCAGCTCGATTGGAAACATCGGTGGCAGCGAAACGATCGATAAATTAATCGAGAATGACCGCAATCAGCTGTTGCCAGCACCGCAGCCACTGGCGGCATCGTCACCGCCTCTTGGAGGTGGGTCGCAGGGTCAATTCCGTGTTTATACTGTAACCCCTATTCCTGAGTTCACGAACGATAATTGGTCCTTTAAGTTGGATGGTCTTGTTGATCAGAGCTTTACATGGAATTGGGAGCAATTCGTTCAATTGCAACGTACGGTTCAAGTGAGTGATTTTCACTGCGTGACAGGTTGGTCCGTCTATAAGAATACCTGGGAGGGCATCAAGCTGAAGGATCTTCTACAAATGGCTGGTGTGAAGTCCACTGCAAAGACAGTGAAGTTCTACTCAGGGGATGGGGTATATACAGATACCCTTACGCTGGAGCAGGCGGATATGGACGATGTTATGGTCGCGGTGATGCATGATGGGAAACCGATTCCAAGCGATCTCGGTGGACCGGTTCGGCTAATTGTCCCCAAAATGTTCGCTTACAAGTCAGTGAAGTGGCTGAACCGGATTGAACTGATCGAGGGAGAGCATACAGGATACTGGGAGCAACGAGGCTATTCGAATGACGCTTGGGTATAAATGAGTTTACTTAACCTTAATGGGCTTTGGGCCTGTTAAGGTTTTTTTGTGATTAGGGATGTAATCACAGAAATAATTCCATATATATAGAAGTGAATCAACGTAGGGCAGAGATCATCTGCGGAAAATTAGTTTTTTTGTAAATAAAAGGAGTATGGTGAGTTAGTTTCTGATAAAATAAAGCAAATGATGGAAAAAGTTACCGGATCGGTTAGGGAGGTGTTTATGTTGAACGGTGCGAGATCCGTAAAGCTATTAGGACTTATAGTTGGCGTGGTGTTACTGAATATTATCGTTTTGTCACCAGGGTTATTAGGGGTCGAAATTGGGGGAGTAAGCGTTCTAGAGACTTCCTTTGGCGTGACATTAGTAGTGATCAGTCTTCTTGTTGTCCTTTATGGAAGTTATAATTTGCTGTTTAAAGCTTCGGTGGTTCCACCTGTAAAAGAGATAAAGACGCATGAGGATTATATAGCAGCGCTCACGCAATACAAAAATGTAAAGGTGCTGAAGAAGGACATTACACTGGCTTTGGATCAGGTCATTCGGATGGAAAAGAAGAAAAACACGTTAATGGTTGTCCTTGGTCAGAGATTTGAGCAGTCGGAGCTAAGCTACAAGAAGTTTGGTGCGGTCAGTTATGAAGTAGAGAAGCTTTTCTATCTGAATATCCGAGGGATACTTAATAAGTTAAGTGTTTTTGACGCTTCGGAATTCTCCCTTTTTGCCAGTCAGCAGAGACCTGCGCAGTTCTCGGATAAATTGGTGCAGAAAAAAACAGCGCTATACAATGAATACTTGGCTTATGTAACAGGTTATCTCGGTGCAAACGAAGAGATTTTGCTGAAGTTAGATCAATTACTTCTCGAAATATCGCTATTAGACAGTACGAATTATAAAGATGTTGAAGATATGCCTTGTATGAAGGAGATCGATGAATTGATCAAACAGACGAAATTCTATAAGCAATGAAAGGAAGATGCGAATGGCTAGGAAAGGGAGAACATTTTTAGTCCTCGGAATTATAACAGTGGTAGTTTTTGCTCTTGTGTATTTTGGGATCACCTTAACATCTAATTTAGGTAAAACCACTACTGAGGTTTCGTCAGAAGATGCAGGAAGGCGGCTGGAAAAACTTTATAAAAAAATTAACGTAAATATCGCGGAGCAAGTTAAAGGACAAATCGACCTTGATCCTGTAGCGATTGGTGATTCCTTACCGGATATTTCTAAATTTCCTATATCAGTAACCAATACAACGGATAGCTTTGTCGAAATCTTTTCATCCACAGAGAAATCAGGAACGGGTAATGATGGATGGCTTAATGAAGTGGCGACAGACTTTAATAGTTCCAATATAGAAGTGAACGGATTACCTGTTTCAGTAAAAATTCGCAATATTGCTTCAGGAACAGCGACGGATTACATAAGGTCTGGTAAATATATACCAGATGCGTTTACACCATCCAATGAGTTATGGGGTGAGATGGTAAAAGCGAACGGAATGAATACGCAGCTTATAACCAATCGTCTTATTGGTAATGTAGCCGGTATTGTCACGAATAAAACGAAATATGATGAGTTAGTAGAAAAGTATGGTTCTTTAAACGTTAAGACGATTACTGATGCGATAGCGAATAATGAATTATCTATGGGTTACACAGATCCTTTTGCCAGCTCAACAGGTTTGAACTTTCTTGTGACTGCACTTGGGACGTTTGACAGCTCTGATTTGCTTGGAGAGCAAGCGGTTCAGGGCTTTGAGAAATTCCAAGCGAATGTACCTTTTATCGCATCGACTACTTTACAAATGCGTGATGCGGCTAAAACGGGGAAGCTGGATGCTTTTGTATTAGAGTATCAAATTTACGCAAATGCCCCCGAACTAAAGGGTAGTTATGTATTTACTCCTTTTGGTGTAAGGCATGACAGCCCCCTTTACGCATTAGGTGATCTTCCACAAGAGAAGCTGGACATTATTAAGAAATTCGCGGAGTTTGTTGAACAGGATAAGTATCAGCGTTTGGGTGAGGAAAAAGGTTTTAATGGACTGAATGACTATCATTCGGAGGTTAATCCAGTGGATGGCAGTCTTTTATCCTCGGCTCAAAAGCTGTGGAAGGAGAAGAAAAACGGCAATAAACCCATTGCGGCAGTATTTGTAGCTGATGTCTCAGGTAGCATGAACGGGGAGCCATTAAATCGTTTAAAGCAATCATTATTAACAGGACAGAAGTACTTGGGCAAAGATAATAGTATTGGTTTTGTTTCCTACTCCGATAACGTTACGATAAATCTTCCAATCGGCAAATATGACACGAATCAGCAGTCGATGTTTGTTGGGGCGATAGATAGTCTTCAGGCGAATGGGGGGACAGCGACTTTTGATGGAATTGTGGTGGCACTCAAAATGCTTCAAGACGAAATGAAGATAAACCCGGAAATCAAACCTTTAATCTTTGTATTAAGTGATGGAGAAACGAATGAAGGTCATTCACTGAACGATATCAGGGGCTTAATTGAAACCTATAAAATTCCGATTTACACCATTGGCTACAACGCAAATATTAAAGCACTGGAGAGCATTTCAAGTATTAATGAAGCGGCTAACATCAACGCGGATACAGACGACGTAGTCTATAAAATCGGAAACCTGCTTAATGTTCAAATGTAAGTTACAACTTTTAGGAGGGGTTCTATGTCTTTTACGATGGAAGTGGTAAGTCCGGAGAAATTGAAATCAGCGATTGAAGAACAGGTTAAACCTGAGCCACAGGAAGTAACGCAACTGAAGGAAATGGCGATAACCAATGTCTCGACGATTTTGGAGCTGGATTTAGAATCTTTGGATAAGCGAAAAGAAGTGCTGCAATCCATAGACAGCTTCGGGATGAGCACCATGAGATCGTCTTCAGACAAGAACTCTCTTTTGCAAGTTTCTGTAGGGAATTTATCAAAAACAGGGGATGAAGGCGGGCAAGTAGCTAAAGGATTAACGGAACTAAACCTCCAGTTGAAAGATTTAGACCCAAGTGCAGTGGATTTTGCCAAAAGTGGTCTTCTAGGGAAGTTCTTTAACCCATTGCGGAGTTATTTTGCGAAGTATCAAAAAGCAGATGCTATAATCTCAGATATTATCATTTCTTTAGATAAAGGCAAAACCGTATTGAAAAATGATAACACTACATTAGAGTTTGAGCAGCAATCGCTTAGAGAGCTCACTAAAAAACTGCAGAAAGAAATTCAGCTGGGAATGCTGATGGATCAGGAGATTGAGACTCAGCTAGATGCAGCCAAGTTACGTAATGAGTCTGAAGAAAGAGTAAAGTTCATAACGGAGGAGGTGTTGTTTCCTCTGCGGCAGCGTGTGATGGATCTGCAACAGATGCTGGTAGTAAATCAGCAGGGAATTATGGCGATTGAAGTGGTTATACGAAATAATAAAGAGCTAATTAGAGGGGTGGACAGAGCTAGAAATGTTACGGTTTCTGCCCTGAAAATCTCCGTTACGGTGGCCAGTGCACTTTATAATCAACGAATTGTTTTGAAAAAGATTGAACTCCTAAATCAAACAACCAACACGCTAATAAGCGGCACCTCAAAAATGTTGAAAGATCAGGGGGCGGCGATCCATAAGCAATCCCTAGAATCTAGCATTTCAGTAGATACTTTAAAACAGGCATTTACAGATGTGCTATCCGCTTTAGATTCGATAAGTACGTATAAGCAGGAAGCTCTTCCTAAAATGCGTGAAACCATTAACCAGTTCAGAGAGCTGGCAGATAGCGGAGAACAGCAGATCGTGCGGCTCGAGAAGGGGAATAAGCTGGGCTTGTAGCTATTTCCAGTCTAAACCCATCCTAGCCTTTAGTCTGGTAAGACTCCGGTCCTAAGACTGTTTTGAGCCTTCTCTTTCTCACGTATAATGAGATTAATTGATAACGTGAGAGGAAGGACATAAGAAATGAACGATAAGTTGTATACAATGCCGATCGGAGCGGTAGATTCCATGCAGATTCCCGTAGAATCGAAATCACAATCTAAACCAGGCAAACGTCGATCAAGTCCCAAGACCTATCGGAGTATGTTGTATTTTATAATCTCTTTGCCGATTACGATTGTATATTTCGTGTTTATGGTGACAGGATTAGCATTATCTATTGCTTTAACACCAATTTTCATCGGTATACCCTTGTTTTTCGCAGTAGCTAAAGGGTTAGATTACATTGTGAAATTTGAGCAAGAGCTAGTAAGATCACTACTGGATATTCCTAGACCGAGTGAAGAGCGCAGAACGGATATGAAGCAAGAGGGAGCGGGCTTCCTGCAACGCATGAAGTTAGGTTTTGATGGTGCAAAGTTTGCACGTAACATCATGCTGATTATGGGACGATTCGTATCCAGCATTATCTTCTTCTCACTAACGATAACTGTGGTAGCGGCTGCGCTAGGTCTGATCACACTACCTGTGCTACATCAGATTTTCTTGCAAACGATGGATTTGAACATTTTGGAGAATAGTGTGTTTGCCTTATTTAATATCGACTGGACATTATCTCAGCAATACATTTCCTATGTTGTAGCGGGACTCGTCGTTTCTGTGATCGCTACTTGGGTGATTAAATCGTTGATGGATGTACAGCGTAGAATGTTGTTTGTATCCTACGAGGAAGAACGTCAGTATTAATTGGAAAGAAGCGTAGCTCTTAAAGAGCTACGCTTCTTATACTTTTATCGCTATCTTAATGAATTAGTCCATAGCTCAATAAGTTGTTAAGCTTCTAAACAGTAGGCTTGTAGCTGCTTGCGCTTATCAGCAGTCATGCCGAATTCCTGTTCGAGGAAAATCTCTACACTTTTATAACGCGCGTCAATGGCAGAGAAAATGGCTTCCATGAATTCTCTGCGTAATATAAGCGCAGCCATAACAGTATCGACTTCCTTCGGTGACAGATGCTGTGAGGCTTGCTTTTTTATTTGTTCATTCAAAGGACCCAGTGTCTGATTGGAGAGCAAATAGTCTTCTATAATCGTCTCTCTTGGAACCCCAAGTGCTAGGAAGATGAATGCTGATCCTACGCCAGTGCGGTCTCTTCCGCCGGCACAATGATGCAGGATACTGAATTCATCTGGAAGCATAATGGTTGCCATAAGTCGCTTAAAGGAAGGGTTATTAAAGGCCATATCCAAATACATATTAACCAAGAAGTCTGTCGTAAAATGTTCAAGGAATCCAGAACGAACCACATCTCTCATGTCTCCAGGCACCTCTTGCTTTAGCGCAGGTACACAAATGTTATTAACTCCTGGAATGACTGGATCTGGTTTTAAACGAATTTCTTCTATTCCCCGATAATCAAATATGGTCTTAATTCCAAGTGATTTAAAGAGCTTTATATCTTGATCGCTCATTCCTGTTAATTCGGCTGATCGAAAAAACAAACCGTATTTGACTCTACGGCCATCTGAGGTGCTGTATCCCCCCATATCTCGGAAATTGAGGACGCCTTTAAAGGGGAGAACACGACGCTTAGAATCTGTTGTTTCTAGTTTCTGGTTCATTTTCGTACCACCTTTGGTTGGTTATTGAATAGGCTATTCTAAAATGTAGAAAGGGTGTCGCGTAACAATAAAAGTTTGCCCTTAATACTATATATAGTACCATGATAAATGCCGACAACCCGAAAGGATAGTGTGACATTTTATAAACTAATATCTCTGTTAATTGTCGCGTTATTACGCTGTATACGGAAAAATTCTAGTAGGAGTGTGTAAAATGAATTTAAAAGAAAAGTTGATAGTAATAAAAGAAAATGGCTACCAAGCACCTCCCGATACATTCCAGTTGATACAAGAAATGATACATAACATCGGTTCTGTGGATGCCGAGCTGCGTGATGACCTGATTTATACAATCTTATCACACTGGATTCCTGGTAATTCTCTAACTGCAAATGAACTAGAACAACTTCTTCCAGTTATTTTGGATCATAACCATTTGCATTTTAAGCTTGGTGAAACAAATACAGACTCTGTCTTTACTCGATCTTTCTCAATGCTAGTCATACCACTCGTCTTAGAGAGACATAGAGAATCACCATTTCTCTCAAGAGAGCAAATTCATCAGATAAAAGAGAAAGTATTTTATAATGTACAAGAAGAGCGAGATTACCGCGGGTATGATGAAGAAAAAGGCTGGGCTCATGCTATAGCCCATGCAGCAGATGCTTTAGACGATTTAGCTCAATGTTCCGAACTGGATAACAATGACCTCATAACGATTCTCCATTTGGTTTATGAAAAGATGATCATAACAGATCGAATTTACTCCGATGGGGAAGATGAGAGAATGGTAAGACCCATAATTAGTGTTTTAAATAGAAAAATACTTAGTCAGACTTATGTAGAGCAATGGATTCAAAGTTTTGGTGATGTGGAGAAAAATCCAGAGTTTCTTCCTGCCTTTAGGCAAAAAAATAATATAAAGAACTTTCTGAAAAGTTTATACTTTCGAGTTAAATTTTATAAAGTAGATACCGATCTCTGCCCAACTATCGAGCATACATTATATAAAGTGGAAAAAGTATACTATTCCTAATTAAGAAAAAAGTTAGGTACGGATTCAGGCGCTTACATAGGATTATGTTTATTAAAAAAAGCCCAAAAGATATATGGGCTTTTTTTGTTTCTTATCGCAAAATATAACCCCCATCAGGAAATAGGGTGCTTCCCGTAGTATAGTTATTAGTCATCAAATAAATGGTTGTATGTGCTGCTTCGTCGGCATGTCCTACCCTGCCAAGGATATTCATATTCGTATATTCATCATAAGACTTGTCTCTAGTTTCTTGTTCTGCTCCTACCCAATTAAAGTTGGTATGAATGGTGCCTGGGGAGATGACATTTACTCGAATCGGAGCTAACTCAACAGCCAATGCTTTTCCTAGACTCTCAATCGCGCCGTTACAAGCTGCATAGGAGGCACCGTCTGCAAGAGGTCGTTGGCTGAATGCGCCAGACATCAGAACAATAGAGCCGGTTGGACTTATATATGGGATCGCGCATTTCACAGCATTATATTGAGGCCAGAACTTTGCATTAAAGCAGCTATGCGCAATCTCTAAGCTTGAAGTAATCGGTCCTCTAACATAAGAGGCGCCGGGAGTGAACAAATGATCGAAGTTGCCGATTTTTTCAAAAAAAGACTTTAAGTCTTCTTCATTTTGATTATCAAGCGAATGAGTTTCGGTGGATTCGAACCCTAGAATTTGTTGAGCTTTTTCTAATTTATCTTGTGAACGCCCAGCGATTATGACATATGCGCCTTGTTCAAGCGCTTGTTTGGCAGTCGCGAGCCCTATTCCGGAGCTTCCTCCGATAATGACAATTCGCTGGTTTTTTAATGAAATACTGGACATTTTTATCTACTCCGTTCATAGTTAAATGGACTTTTAAGTTCTGTTTTTTATTATTAGGTATAAAAGAAATTCTGCACAGTACGCACTTTTTTCGTACTAGGTACGATTGTTCGTACTAGCTGTGAAATAGAATAACTATCGAAAGAGATGATCACATGGATTTACTTGAGCCGAGATTGGCCGGAGTGCTTACAACGCTTGATAAGATCGGTGGAAAGTGGAAGCCGCTCATTTTATTTATTTTATTGATAGATGGTACCAAACGATTTGGCGAACTGCGACGGATCATTCCAGATGTCTCTCAAGGGACATTAACGAAGCAACTACGGGAGCTTGAAGAGGATCAACTTATCGATCGTGTGATTTTTCATGAGCTTCCATTGAGGGTGGAATATAGTATTTCAGAACATGGCAAATCACTAATTACTGTTTTGGATAGCATGTGTGGCTGGGGAAGGATGCATCAGGAGTATTTAAATAATACAAATAAGTAAGGGGCGGACATTATTATAAATACTATTTTGCAGGACCCAACGGGTCAGGCCTATAAGACGCTGATACAGGTAGCTATGGAAGTGTGTGATGAATTTATTTTGGTCAAACGGGATCAGATGGAGTTAGAGTCAGAAGGATATGAACTATTGGAACGGTTACAGCCTTTTCTCAAAGAGATCGTCAAAGATGATTATTGGCCGGGAACTCGGCTTATGGGACATTATGCAGATGTTTATTATTTTAGATGTTCACCGGATGCGGTCGATATCCTACTATCCTATTCTACGAGCTTGTACTCATGGGTGCAGACTAGAGTGCCCGATGATCTTTGTTTTTTAAGACAGGGGCAACCGTGGTTAATCAATACAGCTCATGAGCGAGAAAGCCATATTGTAACTGATGTAGAAGAGGTGCTTAACAGACTAGAAGAGAGCGGACTATTGTTCCGTGACTTATCTGTGTTTTATCCTTAATAAAGATAACAATGAGGCGATGTTTGCAAAGACATAGTCTCTTTTTTTGTACTGGAAATTTTTGTAGACAAAACGGTCTACAAGTTGTAAACTCTAATTCAAATGGAAGGTCTAGGAATTGTAGACCAACGGGAGGCACAAGGTTGAAGGATCTCAGACTGACCGAAATGGAAGGTAGATTTGCGGAATTAATATGGGATCATGAACCGATTCCGTCAGGGAATCTGGTGAAGTTATGTGAATCCGAGCTCAACTGGAAGAAATCTACGACGTATACGATGTTAAAAAGACTTGAAGCTAAAGAGATTTTTAAAAATGATAATGGTGTGGTAGGTTCTCTTATCAAAAAGGATGACTTTTATGCGGAGCAGAGCAAGGCGTTTGTGAAGGAAACCTTCGGCGGTTCGTTACCCAAATTTTTGGCTGCTTTCACAAAGAGCCGGAAATTAAGCGACAGCGAAATTGATGATGTTCTAAGACTAATCCATGAGCATAAGGAGGAGTAACGGTGGAACAGCTGTTTGAACAACTTTTAAACATGAGCATTACGGGAAGTTATGTGATTGTGTTTATCATCGTGGCACGGCTGTTCTTAAGAAAAGTTCCCAAAATATTCTCCTATGCCTTATGGTCTGTGGTTTTGATCCGACTCCTGTGTCCGTTCTCGATTGAGAGTATATTTAGTTTTATCCCATCTGAAGTACAGAACTCACCTCTAAATAAGCTATACACACAAACGCCTCAAATCCAAAATGTAATCAACACATCCGAGCAAGCCGTAAATAATATATCAGCCGTACCTATCTCCTCTTCACCTGCTGCACCAAGTGGTATAATCCCTTCAAATCCTTCAGATGCGTGGATTAACATAGGCCAATATATATGGTTGATCGGGATTGGGCTGCTGCTCATCTACAGCATTGCTGCCACTGTTCGACTTTCACGAAACTTAAGAGCCGCAACCCCTCTTTTCGAAAATGTATATGAACATAACGGCATCTCCACACCTTTTGTATTCGGCTTCCTTAAGCCTAGAATATACCTTCCAAACTGTCTGTCCGATCATGAAAAAGCTTATATCATCAAACACGAGCAAGTGCACATACACAGATGCGACCACATCATAAAACCTCTCGCGTTCGCTGTTCTGTGTATACATTGGTTTAATCCAGTGGTTTGGCTTGCTTTTTATCTGATGAGTGATGATATGGAGAAATCCTGTGACGAAAGCGTCATAAGACAGATGGGCAGCGGAATCAAAAAGGAATATTCGACCTCACTCTTGTCCTTATCTACTGGAAGACGATTTATTAGCGGTTCACCGCTTGCCTTTGGAGAGAGCAACACGAAAGGGCGGATAAAAAATATTTTAAATTACAAAAAACCAGCCTTTTGGGTTGTTTTAGTCGCAATCATAGTCGTGGCTGCGCTGTGTGTCGGACTCATAAGTAATCCGAAAAATGATCCATTAACCGTAAAGGATTATGCCGAGCAATTTATGGAGCAGAACATTACGAACTATGAGAATAGTACAAATGTTAAGATGGTTGACAGTAAAATTACTAAGCTTGAAAAAATAGCGTCATTCGACGATCTGTTTGCAACACCCTTGCAAATTTGGAGTTTAGAATATCGCTTGAAACCGGATGATCCAGCTAAGCTGAAGATGACGGAAAATGTGGTTGATGGATTTATCACCGAAGAAGGAAGCATGGGAAAACCGATACTTATTTTTTCCATTATGAATTCAACACCACAATATTTGGGCGTAATCAGGAGTGGAGAGAATGACATATCCACACCAGCCGGTCAGGAAATTGCAGTGCGTGTGTTTCTTGAAGCAAACCATCACCTTCCGCATGAAACTTATAGTGGGAAGCATATTCTAGTGAAATTCCCCTTAACGACAGGCGAAACAAGCCAACTGTTGTTATCCCAACCTGTTATTCAAGGAGATTCAGGAATTTGGAGCGTAGAACGCTGGAAGGATTCGAATGGAAATGAATATTACAATACACCTCAAACTGATGTTATGATAGCTGAATATTATGCCCGTCTGCAGACATTAGCTGATCAGGGGGAGGAGCCAGCACTACTTGATCCTTTACAGGTCGCCATGAATTATATAAGCAATGATATTGGAATGGGTCAGCATGTTAAGCTGGATCAGCTTGTGGTGGACTATGAGGCTACAGCTGATGATTTTGCGATCACACCCGAGAGTATATTAATGGGCTATGTTTTTAATCTTAGCCTGGAGAATCATTCCTTTGATTTTGATAACATTGAATGGCTAACAATGGAGGATTCCGCTCGCTTTAAAGGGTTGAATATTAATCCAGATGAGGATATGCCCAATGGATTTTATATCCTCAACAAATATACGTATACCGATCCATTAGAGGTTACAGAGGATACGAGATATTCTATAGTTGATGCTAATGCGGGTGCTCTAAAAGAAGTAAGCAAGCAGGAGTTTATTGAATATTTCAAGCAATATACTGATTTTCTGCCCCCGTGTGTGATTACTAAAAAAGACGGATATGTCACCAGCATTGCTGAGAAATATATGCCGTAATTTATACGCTGATGAAAAAGTTGAATTTATATTTAAGCGCAGAAGAACCCGCACTTGGTGCGGGTTCTTCTGCATGTTTTTCAGCATGTTTTTCTGCATGTTTTTCAGCATGTTTTTCAGCATGTTTTTCAGCATGTTTTTCAGCATGTTTTTCAGCATGTTTTTCAGCATGTTTTTCAGCATGTTCTTCAGCATGTTCTTCAGCATGTGTATCGGCGCTGGCTCGTTTAGGTTACCTTCGGCACAATGTATTCGGTTTTTCGCATACATTTGGCTTATTACGTTAGCTTTGGCACATTGTATTCGGTTTTTCGCATACATTTGTCTTATTTACGTTAGCTTCTGCACAATGTATTCGGTTTTTCACATACATTTGTCTTATTTACGTTAGCTTCTGCACAATGTATTCGGTTTTTCACATACATTTGGCTTATTACGTTACCTTCGGCAAATTGTATTCGGTTTTAAGCATACATTTGTCTTATTTACGTTACTGTCGGCACATTGTATTCGGTTTTTCGCATACATTTGGCTTATTACGTTAGCGTCGGCACAATGTATTCGGTTTTTCGCATACATTTGGCTCGTTTAGGTTACCTTCGGCACAATGTATTCGGTTTTTCGCATACAATTGGCTCCTTTACGTTACCGTCGGCACATTGTATTCGGTTTTTCGCATACATTTGTCCGTAAGCTCGACTAAAACATGTATTTTAAGGATTTAAGGTTCGCTCGGTCCGTCATCCCAAAGAGGCGTGTGCTTAATTAAAAACAGGGCTCCCCATGGCCAACAGTTGAATATAGGCCCATCCCTTGAGTTCATTTCACATTTCTCCGCAATCTAGAAATTTTAAAAATTCTATTATAGCAAGCATAAACGCCTTCGGTGTTCTTAATAGGATGGTAGAGTCTAGGCCACTGGCAGACCCAACTGTTTACGAAACTTATTCCGAACTACGACAGAGAGTGCATCTAGCTCGACAAGCTCTGCCAGAGCATACGCCTCTTGAAGACCAACCTGCATTAGATGCAGTACATGTGACACGGATGCACAGCCAGCTCGATTTCCTTTTTTAACAATTACGTCATCTGCGGAAATTTCTCCCTTTATAATGATCTGACAATTTACAAAATTTCATATATTTAAAGAAATCTATTGATAATTATTCTCATATGATTTAATATGATAACGATTATCATTATCATTATCATTACTTTGCTATAAAGAATGATAAAAAAAATAGAGATGGGGAGATAGAAAATGAATCAGAAAAAAGTTTTATTAGCAGGGGTATCAGCGGTTTTAGCTTTGAGTTTGGCGGCATGCGGTAACAATGAAAAGGATAACGCAGCTTCAAAAAGTGCAAATAATTCCGCCGTAGCAGCAGAGGGAAATGCAAACAACAAAGGAAATACGGCTCAGGAGGCAGTTGCCACTGAACAAACCATTACATATCTAGGTAAGGATTATGTTGTACCTACAGAGATTCACAATATCGTAGCTGCAAGTCTGGAATCTATGGAAGATGCTGCAATTCTAGGAGTGAAACCTGTAGGCGTGCTAGCCATAGCAAATGCCATTCCAGCTTATTTATCAACTGAATTAGCGGGTGCATCTTTAGTGGGGGATAAATTTGCTCCAAGTAATGAGGCGATCTTGCAGCTAGATCCAGATGTTATTTTAGGGTCTTCCAAGTTTGGTGAAGATGTGTCGGGTGCGCTTAATAAAATTCAAACGATGATTCCTTATTCACATATCTCAACGAATTGGAAAGATAATCTGCTTTTACTAGGTCAATTATCCGGAAAGACCTCAGAAGCAGAAAAGATTATTAGCGATTATGAAGCAAAAGCTGCTAGTGCAAAGGCTGACATTGGAGAAAAGTTGAAAGATAAATCAATTCTAGTTATTCGTATTCGTGAGGGTAGTATGTGTGTGTACCCAGCGGGTGTTTACCTGAATCCGGTTATTTACGAAGATTTAGGTGCTACCATTCCCGAAGTAATAACAACTACTAAAGCTCAAGCTGAGCTTTCACTAGAAGCTTTAGCGGAAATTAATCCGGACTATATTTTCTTGCAGTTTGAGACCAGCGAGAATACGGATAATGCAACGGCACTTGATGATTTACTTAAGAATCCGATCTTCAAAAGCGTAAATGCAGTCAAAAACAATCATGTCTTTGTAAATGCAATTGATCCGTTGGCGCAAGGTGGTACAGCTTGGTCTAAAGTAAGATTCCTGGATGCTGCAATTGAAAATCTCTTGAAGTAAAACCGAAGGTGCGATGAATAAGATGAATACAAAAAATTGGAAAGTTATATTGATCCTATCAACTTCTCCATTATTCATCGTATTAGCAATGGTTGTATCCGTCTTATATGGTGTTAAGGATATTGGAATAGTAACAATCTGGCAGGCGATTACACACTTCGATGCAAATAATGTGGACCACAACATTATTATGACATCTAGATTACCGCGTGTAATCGCCGCTTTATTAGTTGGAGCGGCACTGGCTGTTTCAGGGGCGTTAATGCAAGGCGTTACACGGAATTATCTTGCATCACCATCGATTATGGGAGTAAATGACGGATCGGCATTTGTTATTACGTTGGCTATGGTGTTTTATCCTGGATTATCGAATGTTCATATGATTCTTTTATCCATGGTGGGTTCTGCTATCGGAGCGGGTTTGGTTTTCGGATTTGGCTCATTGGTCAAAAACGGCTTATCTCCAGTCAGACTAGCCATTATTGGTACTGTAATTGGTACATTTTTAAGTAGTATTGCCTCAGCAGTAGCGATGTTTTTTCAAGTCTCACAAAATGTTAGCGTTTGGTATAGCTCGAAAATACATACTGTAAATCCAGATATGCTAATATTGTCCATTCCTTTTATTATCGTTGGTCTGCTCTTGGCAGTTAGTATTTCTAAATCTGTAATGGTTGCCTCCCTAGGGGATGAAACGGCGATTAGCTTGGGTCAACGGACAAAATGGGTGAAGATTATCAGTATTTTATCTGTTATATGTCTGACCGGGACAGCAGTGGCCTTAGTAGGTAAGATTGCCTTTGTAGGTCTAATCATTCCTCATATTACACGTTTTATCGTTGGTATCGACTATCGTTTCATCATTCCTTGCTCAGCAGTCATTGGGGCTGTTTTTTTAGCATTTTGTGATGTCTTAAGCCGGTATATTAACTTTCCGTTTGAGACGCCAATTGGCGTTGTGACAGCCTTTATTGGAATCCCGTTCTTCCTTTATTTAATTCGGGTTAAAGGGGGAGAGCAACGTGGATAGAGGCAGAATACAGTTTAGTCGCTATATATTGACGCTATTAGCTTTTATCCTGCTAACACTTGTGGCGGGGTATTTTCATCTAACGAATGGCGCTTTTGATATGTCTGTCATGGATGTGATAAAAACACTGCTGCGAATAGATCCCAATCCTAAATTTGACCTGGTTATTTTTCAATTTCGACTACCACGGATCATTATTGCGTCATTAGTAGGCATAGGTCTGGGGATGGCTGGAACGGTCATTCAAGGCATTACCCGAAACGGGCTGGCTGATCCAGGCATCCTTGGAATTAATGCCGGTGCCGGAGCTGCCATCGTTGCATTTATGTTTTTCTTTCAGATGTCAGGGGTTACTTTTTTTAAAGAAAGCTGGTTTTCGATACTAGCCATGCCTCTCTTTGGTTTTGTGGGGGGGCTTGCCGCAGTTGTGGTTATCTTTATTTTCTCTTGGCGGAATGGTGCACTTGATATGCAACGTTTGATATTGACAGGGATCGCGATAAGCAGTGGTTTTGGGGCGTTGTCGTTGTATCTATCTCTAAAAATGAATGCTAGTGATTATGAAATGGCTGCGGTATGGAGTGTCGGAAGTATTTACAGCGCGAATTGGACTTATATCATAATGATCACACCTTGGGTGCTGATTTTAGGATTTGTGATGTATCGAAAAAGCTATTTGCTCAATTATTTTCAATTGGAGGATTCCAGCACAAAAAGCTTGGGGATCTCCGTAGAAAAAGAAAAGCTGATCTTTCTGTTATGCAGTGTGGGGATTGTAAGTGTCTGTGTATCTGTATCCGGTTCTATAGGTTTTATAGGATTGATGGCTCCTCACATCGCCAGAAGATTAGTAGGGATTAATCACCGCTATATTATGTTATCCAGTGCAGTGGTTGGGATGTTCTTGCTTGTGATCTCGGATTATTTTGCCAAAACATTATTTCAGCCAGCAGAGTTGCCTGTGGGAATAGTCGTTTCCATTATTGGCATTCCCTATTTCTTATATTTATTAGCCAAGTCAAGAGTGTAGGGGAGAGTGAGCAGCACATATGTCAACACAAGTTGAACTCGAACGCACAGAATCATGGAAGCTAGAATCTCAGTATATGGGCTACACGTATGATATAAAGGTCTCAATTCCGAGAGAAGAGGCCCCTGAGCATGGATTTCCCGTCTATTATATGCTCGATGGTAATTCATATTTTCAATTGGGCCGGGATGTTGTGAAATTGCAGTCAAGAAATGCGCCGAAAACTTTGATTGCACCAGCCATCGTGATTGGCATTGGGCATTATGGTTCAGATGATGAGGTCTCCAAAAGAAGATTTTATGATTTCACGCCTCCTGCGAAGCAGTATGTATATCCGGATCGATTGAAAAATGCTGACATAGGACCACATGGTGGTGCTGAAAAGTTCCTATCTTTTTTAGAGTTAGAGTTAATGCCCCTGGTCTCTGAAAAATATAATATCGATCAGCATAAGCAAGTTTTGTTTGGTCACTCATTAAGCGGGTTGTTTGTCCTCTGGACGCTGTTCACTCGTGCCGAGCTATTCCAGTATTATTTGGCCTCTAGCCCCTCGATTTGGTGGAATGATCATGAAATCTTGGCGTATGCGGAGGCGTTTTATAAGAAGGGTCAAACGATAAGATCCGAGAAAAGAAAGCTATTGATCACAGTGGGCAGTGAAGAGGCGTTTATGGTCGATGATGCTAAAGGATTATTTTCAAAATTGTGTGAGTATTCTTTGTCTGATTTGCAGGTTGAGCATTACATAGCGCCAGATGAAAACCACGCGTCAGTAGTACCGACCATCATGAGCAGAGCGTTCCGTATGTTGAATTGTTAAGGAAGGGGCTATGATGCAGGATGATGTTAGGAAAAATTACTGCTTTTGAACATATGGGGCGACAAATTATCGTGTATCTCCCTAAAGCATATCATTTGTTTACTGAGCGAAGCTTCCCGGCGGTTTTCTTACAGGATGGCGATTTCTTGTTCAAAGAGTCGATTGCTGATATAGAAAGGGATGTGGAGGAGGGGATTACAGAGCCGGTTATTTTTATCGGGATTGATTCTCAGCTTCGTAATGATGAATATACACCTTGGGAAATGCCTGCACTTTTTAAGGATTGGTCCTTTGGGGGCAAGGGGGATGATTATTTGGATTACGTATATAAGGAACTGGTCCCGCATATAATTCGTTCCTTTCGCATCTCTCATGAGCCGGGCAAATTGGCATTAGGCGGTGTATCACTAGGTGGGTTAATAAGTATGTACGCGATGTACAAGACAGAGTCTGTTTTTGATAATTTTATATACATATCCGCGTCTGTGTGGTTTAAAGATTTTATACATTATATGGAGAATTCAAAGTTAGATAGGGAATGCAAAGTCTATATGTATGTAGGTGAAGAGGAAGGTATCCAGAAGACTAATGCACAGAAGGACATGGTGCCTAATAGTAAACGTGCTTTTGATATTTTAAAAGAGAAGATAGATGGAGCTGATCAGCGGGTGATGTTTGAGACAGATCCATTAGGCACGCATAATGACACGTTTTTTCTGCAATATTTTCCGAGTAGCATCAGGTTCTTATTTCCCACAAAATGAATAAAAGGACGAGCAGGAGAGAGTATCCTTGCATCGTCCTTTTTATCTTATCTTCTCTTAGCTATGCTTCTGTATATTCTCAAGATGTACGTCCAAATTATCAAAGGTTTGTGAAATACCCGGTAGCATCCCCATATCAATCACTTGTTGTAACGCTTCTGGAGAAGCGTATTTACCGGTGTTAACCAGCTTCGTTTGACCATCCAGCTCGATAAAATCTAGTTGGACTAGTGTTTCGGGCAGATCTTTTGAAATATTACCTTCTGCATCTGAGAACCCGTCCGTGTAAATAATTTGCTCTGGAATCGAAATTTCCCGATAAATCGCCTTACCCCAAGACTCCATACCGTAGAAATCTCCCTGACTCTTATCCTCGCACTTCATGCAATAATGCCAAGTACCTCCTGGCCGAAAATCGACATGGCATACGGGAAGTGTCCAGCCTTTTGGCCCCCACCAATGCTTCAAATGCTCAGCCTCAGAAAAAGCTTTAAAAACTAGCTCACGTGGAGCTTTAAAAATACGCTCTAATATTAGAGTGCTGCCTTCAACTTTGGATACTAGTTGGTTGGTTTGGTTAGAATTTGTCATTGGATAAATCCTCCTCGTTTAATTTTCATTATCTAATTCCTTGCTTTGAAGCTTCTGCAAATAATCATCCAGTCGATCGTAGCGTTCCTCCCACATATGACGGTAGGATTCTAACCAAGTATCTAATTCCTTAAAAGGGTCAGGGCGGAGCTTGCAAATGCGCCGATTAGCAACAGCTTGAACTTCAATAAGGCCTGCTTCACTGAGAACACGCAAATGCTTGGACGCTTGAGGCTGACGCAACTGAAGACTTTCTGCGATCTCTCCAACGGTTAGGGGATTCTCGCGTAATAATTCAACGATCTGCATACGATTAGGCTCTGCTAAAGCACTCATTACGTTAGTATTCATAAACAAGCATCACTTCGATTCATTGATTTGATTCGGATTTCATATGACGGGCCGTGATGGAGCGACTAAACAGGCCTACTTCCTTGTATTTCCTGTTTGCATTTACAATATACCATTAAGTGAATATTCCTGTAAAGGGATATTTAAATTTTCATTGTATGATAACTTCAAAAAAAGGGCATAGTACAAGCATCACGTAGAAATATGTTCCATGATAACCATTAAACTTTACAAAAAACATAGGAATAGATATAATTAAGTATAACTTATCGGTTTTAGATTTACGCAAGGGGCCTAACGCCAGTAGGCTCCTTTTGTATTTCTTGGCCATGTTACAGGAGGGTGAAGGTCATACACAATGAAAAGATTATGGTTTGTGTTCATTATGGTCCGCATGGGGAACGTTTAATCCGGCGTGGTGTGCAACTATCTGAAATAATAGGGGCCCCATTGTTTGTATTAAATGTCGATAGTTCGGACAATGATGAATATAATCAGAGCAAAGAAATGTATATGACGGTTTGGAAACGTCTTGCCGATGAAGCTGGCGCAGAATTTATCATTCGGAAACGTGAAGGCCGAAAAACAACTGATATTATTGTAGAAGTAGCTGAAAAGAATGAGGTTACACAGATCGTCATTGGACAATCTGCTCAGACTCGATGGCAGGAGCTTACCAAACGCAATTTCATCAATGAACTCATTGGTAAAATGAAAATGATGGATCTGCATGTAGTCGCCGTTCAACGGATGCGCGCCGGGCTGGAAGAAACCCATGAGGAAGGCGTAATCGCCTACCTGGTCAAAATCGGGGATGAGTATCAGCTCAGTGATGAACCTAAGGGAGAGTATTCGCTTAAAGGAAAGTTCTTTCACGAATTACACACAGAATTTGAGAACGGTTTATTCAGAATTGAGCAAGAAGATGGAAAGGCTAGATATTTGCATATTTGTGATGGCACATTGACCGATTCTTTATAATCGGCGTGCCCTTATCTTCATGAGGGCCTATTATTAAGGGCCCTTCCAATCATATGATCTTTGGCTTTTGGTAAAAAAGTAAGTACTAAAGTTCACAACTTGATAAGCTCAAGTGGAAAAGGAGGACTGCCTTTGCTGCATGTAATCATACTTGTTCCGTTTCTAATGGCCTTAGTAATCGCACTTTTGACCAAGAGAGCATCCAACCTTCATAGAGGATGGCTTGTTTTCCCCGGTTCACTCGCTTTGTTTGTATATTTTTTAACCCGGATTCCCGTTATTAAGGGAGGGGATTTGGGATATGAAACCGTTTCATGGATTCCTTCCCTAGGCATTGATTTGGTTTTCCATCTGGATGGATTAAGTTTACTGTTCGCTTTGTTAATCACTGGAATGGGTAGTCTTGTAATTATCTATTCGATTTATTATCTAGACAAGCGAAAAGAAGCGTTGACCCCTTTTTATATTTATTTAATGTTGTTTATGGGAGCGATGCTTGGCGTTGTGCTCTCGGATAACTTGATGGTGTTATACGGTTTTTGGGAATTAACAAGTGTCTCGTCATTTCTGTTGATTGCTTTCTGGCATCGGCGGCAAAAATCGCGGTATGGTGCTCTTAAATCTATGTTGATTACCGTATTTGGTGGTTTAGCGATGTTTGCCGGCTTTTTAATGCTTTATGTAATGACAGGCACCTTTAGTATCAGGGAAATTTGGAGTGAGGTTGGCGATATTAGCGGGCATGCTTTATTTATTCCGGCGATGCTACTAATTCTCTTAGGCGCCTTCACCAAATCAGCTCAGTTCCCGTTTCATATCTGGCTGCCGGATGCCATGGAGGCACCGACACCCGTCAGCGCATATCTTCACTCGGCGACGATGGTTAAAGCTGGATTGTATCTTGTCGCCCGTTTCAGCCCTGTTTTTGCGGGGCAATATGAGTGGTTCTGGGTTGTGTCAGGCGTCGGTTTGATCACCTTGATTTATGGCTCTATCCAGGCGATGAAGCAGACGGACCTGAAGGCTCTATTAGCCTATTCAACGATTAGTCAACTTGGACTGATTATGGGATTGCTAGGAATGGGATCGGCAGCGGCATTTTATGCAGGGGAAGATTCAGTCTTTTACACTGCTGCAACAACTGCGGCTATCTTTCACCTTATTAACCATGCCATCTTTAAAGGCTCTTTGTTTATGATGGTCGGTATAGTTGACCATGAGACGGGTACCCGCGACCTGCGAAAGCTGGGCGGACTGATTTCCATTATGCCGGTTACCTTTACGGTAGCGATGATCGGCAGTTTCTCCATGGCTGGTTTGCCGCCATTTTCAGGATTTTTAAGTAAAGAGATGTTTTTTACAGCTGTCCTGAATATCCGAAACTTGGATATATTCTCTATTCCCTCGTTGTTTACGCTCTTCCCGGTTTTGGCCTGGATTGCCAGCGTGTTTACTTTTGCATACAGTATGATTTTGGTATTCCACACCTTTTTCGGAAAATATCAGCCTGAGAAGCTGGACAAAAAACCGCATGAAGCCCCATTTGGACTTCTGCTTGCCCCGTGCCTGCTAGCAGTGCTGTCTATATTTATCGGTTTTTTCCCGAATATATTATCTAATACACTTATAATCCCTGCAATGAATGCTATACACCCTATCTTGCAGACCGGGGAACCTTTTGTTGTGAATATCCATTTCTGGCACGGCTGGACACCAGAAGTATGGATGACACTTGGTGTTGTGATTCTTGGTATTACTGTATACCGAATCTATGGCCGCTTAAGTCTGGTCGATAAAGAATGGGGCAGTGGCTACACTTTAAATCAAGTCTATGACGGAGTAATCCGGCTGGTTGAGAAATTGTCTAGATGGGTGACTAGTTCTTATATGACTGGTTCCATGAGACATTATTTAATGTATATTTTTTCCTTCTTGATCGTAACGATTTGCGGTGTCGTCTGGTATTCAGATGGAATTACACTTGGTACGACTGAGTATACTCCTTTTTCTTTGTTTGAGGTTATTGCTGTAATGGTTTTGCTTCTAGGTGCTTTAGCTATTCCGTTTGTGCGTTCCAGAATAACAGCCATTTTGTTAACAGGAATGGTTGGTTATATGGTTACATTGCTCTTTGTTCTGTTCAGAGCTCCTGATCTGGCGCTTACGCAAATGATTGTTGAAGTGGTATCTGTTACATTGTTCCTATTATGTTTCAGGCATTTGCCTAGGCTGGAAAAAGAGAAGCTCAAACCTCGTGCGCATTTCCTGAAACTAACTATTTCCATCGGGATGGGCGTAACGATGACATTGGTTGCACTTGCTGCTCTAGGCAGTAGTCCGTTCGAATCCATCTCGAAATATTATGTGGAGAATAGCTATACTTTGGGTGGCGGTAAAAATATTGTCAATGTTCTGCTCGTTGATTTCCGCGGCTTTGATACCATGTTTGAAATAACAGTACTAGGCCTTGCCTCACTTGCTATTTATTCCATGATCAAGCTGCAGTTGGATGGAGAGGGTACAGCAGACCAACTGAAGAGGGTTGTTCCCTATAATAAGCCTCGTTATTCCCGAAGTGATGATGTGTTACTGCAAGCGGTAGCTAAAGTAGCATTCGTTATCATTCTGATATTTTCGTTGTTTTTGTTTTTTGCCGGTCATAATAATCCGGGAGGCGGATTTATTGGGGCTTTGATGGCTTCTGCAGGTTTGGTGCTACTTGCTATTACTTTTGGGATGGATATGGTTGAGAAAGTGCTGCCTATTAATTATCGTAAGTTAATTGCGATCGGGATTTCGATTGCTTTTCTTACCGGGGTTGGCTCATTTATATTCGACGTACCCTTCCTGAGCCAAAATTTTGGGTATTTCCAATTGCCGCTTATGGGCAAAACAGAATTAACCACTGCAATGTTCTTTGATCTTGGTGTTTATCTAGCTGTTATTGGTGTCACTATGAATATCATACTTACGATCGGGAGGGATAACTAATGGAGCTTGTTGTTGCCTTGGCGATCGGTGTATTGTTTTCCGTAGGTGTTTATCTAGTCCTTTCCAAAAGCTTGCTACGCATCCTGCTGGGTACTAATTTAATTACCCATGGTGTTCATTTACTGCTACTGACAATGTCGGGTCTCAAGACAGGTGCTCCACCTTTGCTAGGTGAAAAAGCGGAGGCGTATGTAGATCCGTTACCGCAGGCGCTCATTTTGACCTCTATTGTAATTAGTTTTGGAGTAACAGCATTCTTCATTGTTTTGGCATACCGGACTTACCGTTCGACGGGCACGGATGATGTGGAAGGAACCAAGGAGGAGAGACAACAATGAACAACTTGCTAGTGCTGCCTCTGCTGATTCCGGCCTTTACGGCAGTTATACTGATTTTTCTAAAAGACCGAGTGGATCTGCAACGTATTATCAGTGCCGTCAGTGTGTTTTTAAATATCTTGGTTGCTGGAATCATTGTGTACCAGGTAAGTACAAAGGGCATCCAGACCCTATATATGGGTGGATGGCTTCCACCTTATGGCATTGTGTTTGTTGCCGATATGTTTGCGGCCTTACTTGTGCTAGTCGGTGCTATTGTTGGTGCGGCATGTCTATTTTTTTCCTTCGCCAGCATTGGGGAAGAAAGAGAAAGGTTTTATTACTATCCGTTTTTCCATTTTCTATTAACTGGGGTATTTGGCTCCTTTCTCACCGGAGATTTGTTTAACTTGTTCGTCTGCTTTGAGGTCCTGTTAGTTGCCTCGTACGCTTTAATTGTACTTGGTGGCTCCAAAGGTCAACTGAGAGAGACGTTAAAATATGTATTAGTTAACGTGATTTCCTCTTCCTTGTTTGTAGCAACGCTTGCTTATTTATATGCCGCAACAGGAACACTGAATATGGCACATCTATCTATGCGTGTAGCAGAGGCGGGACAAGGTGGTGTAATGAACGTCATTGCGGTCCTGCTGCTGATCGTATTTTCGATAAAGGCAGGTTTGCTGCTCTTTTTCTGGCTTCCGGATTCTTATAGTGCACCACCTGTGGCTGTTAGAGCACTGTTTGGAGCATTGTTAACGAAAGTGGGATTGTATGCCATTACACGTACCTTTACATTGATTTTTATTCAAGAACCGGGACTCACCCATTCACTGATTGCCTGGATGGCGGGAGCGACGATGATCCTTGGTGCAATCGGTGCACTGGCTTACAACGATCTGGGGCGGATTTTTAATTATAATATCATCATCAGTGTTGGATTTATTGCTTTTGGGATTTCTGTCGCGACTCAGGATTCGTTAAATGGTGTAGTGTTTTATTTAATGCATGACATGGTTGCCAAAGCATTATTATTTTTCCTGGGCGGGATGATTATCTCAGCATCGGGCACCGACCGCTTAAAAGAAATGGGTGGTTTAATCCGACGCTATCCGTGGACCGGCTGGATGTTCTTCGTACTGACTTTGGCGTTGGTTGGTGTTCCACCACTTAGTGGTTTCGCTGGAAAAGTGATGATGGTGCGTAGCGGATTTGGACAGAATCATGTGGCTCTGGCACTAATTGCACTTGCATCAAGCTTCATAGTGTTATATTCCTTGATCAAGGTATTCCAGCAGGTATTCTGGGGTGGCGAGAAAAGGGAAGAACAAGTCAAACCGCTTCATTATAAAGCTATGATGGCACCGGCAGCTGTTCTGTTCGCGATTGTAATTCTGATGGGTGTAGGTGCTGAGACGGTAAACGGATATGTCAGCCAAGCCGGAGCCGTACTGGCCGATCCAGCATTATACATTAACGCTGTCATGAAGGAGTAGATACTATGGCTTTTCAACTATTATTGAATTTCATGATAGCATTCCTGTGGATGTTTCTGCACAATGATTGGACTGGGCCACGTTTCGTCATTGGTTTCCTGCTCGGTATACTCATTCTGCTCGGAATGCGACGCTTTTGGCCCAGGCTATATCTTGGAAAAGTGTGGGCGATCATTAAGCTAATCCTGTTGCTGCTGCGGGAGCTGGTCGTTTCTAGTTATGTAGTGGTAAAAGCCGTTCTAAGACCGGAGCTTAATATACGTCCAGCTATCCTCAAATATACTACAGAGCTGAAATCAGATTGGGAAGTGGCAACGTTAATCACGATGCTCTGCCTCACTCCTGGATCGGTGGTGCTTGAAGTGTCGGATGATAATCGGACATTGTATATTCACGCAATGGATGTTGATGACCCTGCACAGTTCAGGGCAAATATCCGTGATACCTTTGAGCGAGCGATACTGGAGGTGACCCGCTAATGATTCATTTTATTCTTATGCTATCCATTACAATCATGGCTTTAGCTATAGGCGTATGTGCTTGGCGTTTGGTGAAAGGACCTTCTTTACCTGACCGAGTCGCTGCATTAGATACGATTGGAATTAATCTGCTAGCAATGGTGGCCGTGTTATCTGTCTTTCTCCAAACGCAGGCTTTTATAGAAATTATTTTATTGATTGGAATTCTTTCCTTTATTGGAACGACAGCCTTTGCCAGATATATCGAAAAGGGAGTGGTGCTAGAAAATGGAAATGATCAAGACTACAGGTGAGTTGCTGTTTGCCTTGTTAATTCTTACAGGGGCATTGCTTAGCGCCGTTAGTGCTATTGGTTTGATACGGCTACCTGATGTTTATCTAAGATCACATGCTGCCGCGAAGAGTGCCACTCTCGGTGTGTTATGTGTCTTAGTTGGGGCATTTCTATATTTTGCATTTTTTCAGAATCATATTAGTGCAAAGCTATTACTAGGAATTGTCTTTGTATTTATAACTGCACCTTTATCCGCCCACCTAACAGGTAGAGCGGCATATCGCTCCGGTGTTCCTCATTGGGATCGAAGAATTCAGGATGATTTAAAAGAGGTGCTGGAGAAAGAGCAAGTTATACCAGTAACCCCTGAACGAGATATACCTCAAGAACAAAGGTAGAAGTGTTAGGAATTATCTTGATTTTGAATAACAGCAGCAAAAACTGTAACAAACCCGCGTCTACACGCGGGTTTGTTTTTTTATTAATGGAGTACTATTCTTTTGTTAACATCTCAACGAACCAATATTTTACCTTCTCCAGCGAGCCTGCGTAGCACCCTCGGAAGACACTCAATGTCTGCTTCAGGTATGTCTAATTGAATACCGTAATGGAAACAGTCCTGCTGTTCTCTATTCCATTTTAGAATTCCTTCTAAGTAAATAGATTCATCCGTAAGATTCATTTCCATACCAATCCGTACCAGGTTATTTTCTGGATTAATGTTGAGGGGTAACGATAAGTGGCAGCCTGTTCGACTGATGTTGAACAGTACAGCTCTTACAGGCTTAGAAGGAACCTGGATTCCGTTAATACTAAGAATATGAAGATCAAGGGTTACAGGTTCTTTAAGGGTATATCGAAAAGGTTCAGTTCTGCGATTAGTGTTCATATGCTCCTCCATACTTTTCCATCTACTATAAATTATCGACAGGAAAACAGGATTAGTGAAGAGTTATTAAACATATTAAAGTTTCAAAGTTACAAAAGCTGCATATCTAATTTTTGATTTTATCGTAACAATGTAAGTATTTCTTTTACAGAATTATCTACAAATGATCTTTCAGGACGGGATTTCATGATCACAGTAAGTCCAATTAATGATATGACTAGTGTCTGCGCTAAACTTTTTGCGTTAATAGTTGAATCAAGCTCACCTGAGCGCAAACCCCGATCAATCGTTTCTTGAAATATTACCGAGAGATACATCTGGTGTTCTCTTGTCAGGAGCTCAAATTTCTCATCGTGGGGTGAAAGTTCAACCATCGAATTAATGCAAAAGCATCCCCAGTTCGGATGTTGTCCATATTCTTTTGTCACTATATTTTCGAAAAAGTCACGGAATGCCTCTTTAACAGAAGAATTGTTTTGAAGCTTGTTACGAACATAGGCAGCATGAGAACTCGTATATTTCCGCAACGCAGCTTCAAATAGTCCTTTTTTATCTCCGAAGGTAGAGTAGATGCTAGGCCGCTGAATACCCATTCTTGATGTCAGGTCGCTTAAAGAGGTAGCCTCGAACCCTTTTTCCCAAAATACTTGCATAGCTGCATCCAATGCTTTTTCCTCATCAAATTCACGTGGTCGAGCCATACTAACTCCCTCTTTTCATATCGAACGGTATGATATTATTTTATGGTTTGAATATTATTATGTCAATAAGAAATGAACGTATAAATAGTCGGATTCTAATTTTTGGTTGTTCTATAAGCTAATCTCTTGACAGTTATCTTTTTTTAGAGTTATATTTGTCAAACGTATTTACGTACTGATTGGTATGTAATGTATGAATTTGATAAAAGTTAATCAGGAGGCGTTATCTTTGGGGGAATCTGTTGAGGAATCGAAAGCTATTATAGCGGATCAAACAGTCAAAAAAACTGAAAAAGTACGAGGAGGGCTTAGAGCGTCGGAACCAGTGCCTGTATCAATAATATCTCGTAATGTGGCACTTTTATTTTCCATCGCCTGCGGAATAGTTGTTGCTAACATTTATTATGCGCAGCCTTTACTGGACGCTATTTCGAACGAGTTTGGTATTTCTCATTCATTCGTTGGACTTGTTATTACAATCACTCAAATTTTTTATGCACTTGGACTGTTATTACTAGTGCCTCTGGGTGATCTATTAAATCGGCGTTGGCTGATCGCTGGACAGATGCTTCTATCCGTATTGGCTTTAATTGTCGTTGGTACTGCCACCAGCAGTATAGTGTTATTCATAGGTATAGCAGCGGTTGGGTTTCTAGCCGTAGTGACACAGACGCTCGTTGCATTCGCGGCAACTTTGGCTGCTCCAGCCGAACGTGGGCGTGTCGTTGGTGTTGTGACAAGTGGAATCGTAATTGGTATTCTACTGGCGCGAACTTTCGCTGGCGTATTAATGGATTTAGCAGGTTGGCGTTCTGTCTACCTTGTTTCCGCGGTATTAACACTAATCATGGCATGTGTATTGTTTCGGGTGTTGCCAAATTATGAGCATAAAAGAGAATCATTATCTTACCTACAGCTGATTCGTTCAATGTTCACGTTGTTTGCTCAGGAACGAACTCTTAGAATCCGTGCTGCACTAGCCATGATGATTTTTACTGCTTTCAGTATATTATGGACATCTCTAGTATTACCTCTCAGCGCCCCACCGTTTTCTCTTTCACATACTGCAATTGGAGCGTTTGGTCTCGCAGGTGTTGCAGGCGCGTTAGCAGCAGCGCGAGCAGGTCGCCTCGCCGATCGGGGTTTAGGGCAGAAGACCACAGGTGTAGCCTTGATTCTTTTGCTCATATCATGGTTGCCAATAAGTTATGTTCAACATTCTCTTATTGCATTAATCGTTGGTATTATCCTTCTTGATCTTGCAGTACAAGCCGTACATGTCACCAATCAGAGCATGATCCTTACTTTGCGACCTGAGGCACGCAGTAGGCTTACTGCCGGTTACATGATTTTTTATTCCATTGGCAGCGCCACTGGATCGATCGCATCTACGAGTATCTATGTTTACTTTGGCTGGAACGGAGTGAGTTTGTTAGGTGCAATTGTGAGTGCTCTGGCTCTTCTTTTTTGGTTATTAACAAAGGAGTAACTGAAGGGATGAATATTCGTGTTGAAAAAATTGTAACACTGATCTCGTATAATTAGGTGCGATTTCTAAGTCTTAACGCTCCAGCCAGGGCTATAGTATTTCATGTCACCTGGCCGTGGGAGCAATTCGAAAAGTTCAATTCAACATGAAAAATATACAAAAAGAAAGCTCAATTAGAAACTACATCTGTTGTTGAATTAGGGAGGGGGTCTTCTGGTGAAATAAATTCGTGAATGATTTGACGGAAGTATTCATGATTATCGTAGCTATTGTACATACGCCAGGCCATTGTTTCTGAATTCCCAAAAAATAACCGCTCAAATTGGGTTTGGCGGCCACCGAATGCACCCGCTCCCAGTTCCCATGCGACCCGGAATAAGGCATTTCGGTACCAAGCATCCGAGACATTACCCTTCAAATACTGATGGAGGTATGAACCGGCACTTGAACTGAAGTCCGATTCAGAGATGATCATGATAAGCCCGCTTGAACTGAGATTTTGAACCATTTCAACCATCTTCGGATAAAACTCTGAAAAGTGAATGGTTGAAGCTAGAAGGGGGCCTTTATCAGGAACAAGAAATCCAAATTTATCGTGGGATGCTCCTACTTCAGAAGCGAGTCTTAACGCTTTGAATGTTTCTAGAAACGTCAGTATTCTTGAAATCGGCAGAATGGTGAAGGACTCGAGCTCAGCATTTTGTTCTTCTGCCAAAGATTCTAGCACACCGAGAAAGAACTCAGTCTTAGCAATATAGCGGGTGATGATTTGGTGACCCATATGGGTATGAAAGTGACTCTCACCGAACAATCGGGCACAGTAGATCTCATCTCCGTAATAAAATATTCGATCATGTGGGATGAGTACGCGGTCAAATATAACAAGCGTATCCATTTCTTCATATCTAGAACTTAAGGGATGGTCGTAAGTAGATGTGGCTGAGTAACTTTCACGGCAAAAAAAAGTCATCCCAGGCAGATCATTAGGTACTGCAAAGGCAAATGCGAAGGGATTATCATCATCTACAAGGGATGGTGAAGGCGTAGGGAATACTAGCATTTCATCGCATGTAGCCCCTTGTGTTGCCATCATAAAAGCACCGGTCACAACCATCCCTTTGTCCTTGATTTCTACGACTTTAGCAGCGATAGAATCCTCTGTGGCATCAACTTGACCGGATATTTTACTTGCTTGAGGCTGGATGAATGCATGGGATAAAGTTATGTCATGATCTCGGCAGTAGGCATAGTATTTCCTGAGGTTCTCAGCATATTTCGGATGAAGGTCCTCAAGGATATCGGCAGCAGTAAACAGGGACATGATTGCCGTATTCATATAATCTGGGGAGCGTCCTAAAAAACCGTGATGTCTGTTTGACCAGAGTTCAATCATTTTTCTTCGACGTTCTAAATCATCAACACTTTTGGGTGGGAGAAAAGATAGACCAACAAGCTCTCCAGTATCAGGCGAAGGGTAGGTCATCTGCGCTAAATAACGTTCGTCACACTGCATGTTGTACAATTCGGCTTGTGTTTGTATGAGGCCTTGAAATGCAGGATGTTTGGATAATGGTCCTTCGATACGCGTCCCTTTGTACCAAATATTGATATTTTGCTGATCGATTCGTTCGATGTATTGATTACCATTTTTAATAGGCACACATTCCACCTCTTTGGAGAGTTGTATTAATATTTTTAATGTACGTAATCATAATTCTTCTTGTACATTGTCCATACACCGGGTCAGTGAAGGGGCCAACCTTAATTTAAACTATAAAAAAGAGGATATTCACAATTATCTCCCCAAATATAGTGTTCTGCACTAACCCCACATCTGCATTCATTGTTAATAGTGATTCGTATTGTTACTTATGGTTGACATAAACGAGACTTACTTGTATATTTTTTACATTGGATTACAAGTGTAGTCATTCAGTAGAAAGAAAGGCGGATAGGATTATGTCTACGGAAATTCCAAAAATCTCGGATGCCGAGTGGGAAGTAATGAAGGTGCTGTGGACTGGAGCCCCGCGCACGGCAGGAGAGATTGTTGAAGCTCTGGAGGGCAGCCGGGACTGGAACCCAAAAACGGTGCGGACGCTGATTAAGCGTCTGACGGAGAAAGGGGCTATCGGTTACAACCAGACAGGAAGGGTGTATTCGTATTACCCACTGGTGCGGGAAGAGGAATGCGTCCAATCGGAGACACAATCTTTTCTGAAGCGGATCTACGGTGGAACGCTGCGCCCGATGTTAGTCAACTTTTTACAGAATGAGAAGCTGTCCCGAGAAGATATTGAAGAATTGAAGAGAATTTTGGATGAGCGAAAGGACTGAGTCGCTTGCTGGAAGCTGCATACAATCTGTTCGTTAAGATATTGTCACTATCCGCTATGGCGAGCGTGCTGGCTTTGCTGATCCTGGCAACCCGTTTCTTGATCAAGAATAGATTAAAACCGACCTGGACGTATCTTCTGTGGATACCGCTGATCGTGAGGTTAGCCGTCCCTTGGACACCGGAAAGTGCGTTCAGCATTTTTAATTTGTTTCCGCTGGAGACAGAATCAGCTCTGACTTTCAATATTCCTTCTGCGCAGCCGGATGTAGGTGATTTGCCTGTGTCCGGGATGAACATTCAAGAGGTGGACTCGACCAAGGTCGCTGAAATAACAGGAACAGGAACTTCAAAGCAAGCCGAGAGACCAGATAGTATGACACTGGTGACTCCGGAAATCTACGATCCTTATGAGACATTCAATACAGGCTGGACGCCGATGCATTTGCTGGTTCTGATCTGGCTTAGCGGAGCAGTGGTAATGATAAGTCTGTCGGTTCGTGAGCAGCTGCGATTCACGGCACGGGTTCGACGGGAACCGGAGATCCGTTCCGCAGATATCCTGTGGTTGTTCGAAACGTGTCAACGAGAGATGAAGGTAAGGCGCCCAGTGAAGCTGGTTGAGACGAAGCAGATTGCCGTGCCCACACTGCTTGGTGTGATGCGCCCCAAGCTGCTGCTGCCGACATCCATGTTGCACACGCTGGAGGCAAACGAACTGCGTCATATATTTCTGCATGAGCTGGCGCATGTGAAACGTCGTGATATTTCGCTGAATCTGCTGACAGGACTGCTGCTGGCCCTGCATTGGTTCAATCCGTTGCTTTGGTATGCCGTTAGCCAAATGAAACGGGATCAAGAGGTCGCCTGTGATGCGCTGGCTTTAAAGCATCTTGCATCGGAGCACCACAAAGACTACGCACGGACTCTTCTTAAACTATTGGAAACATTGACCGATCCAATCCGAGTGGCTGGTGCGGCCGGCATTTCAAGCAGCAAGAAGGAAATGAAAAGAAGGGTAACCATGATCACCAGGCATAAAAAAATCACTGTACAAAACACGGTGTTGGGGTTAGCAGTAATTATGGTCTTAAGTGGCTGTACCTTGACTGGGGCAAAGCTGAGTTCTACGTCAGCCCCGGAGAAGAGTGTTGTTATCCCATCAGCTTCTCAGGCTAAAGATTCAACTGCAATCGATCCCGAAGGAACCCTATTAGCGGAGAAAAACGGAATTACTGTAACTGCGAAGCCCACGGCTGAGCATGCACTTTTGCATGAAGTCACGGTTGATGTGCGCGGTGAGGTTAACAGAACGTTTTTGTGGAATGCCGGCGAAGATGAAACGCGGCCTCCTTCCATTGAAGAAGCCGATCTTAACGGGGATGGTACCAAAGAAATCTTTATTCGTATTACTACCGGTACTGGAACAGGGCTCTCAATGAGTGAGATTCATGTGCTCCAGCCTGTCACTCTGGAAGAGCTTGTGGTAGAGGAACCGGTCGAGACGCTAAATCGGAGGCTGAAATCCTCCATTACACACCGGAATAACCACACTTACGTATCCGCTGAACTAGACGGAAAGCATTTGACTAAAGTGTATGATTACACTGAGGGGGCTTGGGGCGAGAAGATTGGATTTGGCGCCGTAGTTTCGTATGAGCTTGATGGGGACCGTATTGTAGCTCGTTTGGCAGGTGCAGCATCCATCTCTGAGTTTCCGCTTGAAGTTATTGTCGTTTACGGCAAGGAATTGACCATTGAGAGTGTACAGATGTACTATGGCTCGTTTATTTCTCCTCCGCTCAGTGAACAGGATATTAAGTCCTTGCTGGAAAAAAAGCTTCCAGCTAGCGGCTGGACTTTTGGTAAAAAAGGCGATCAATACACGATTAATTTTATGGATCCACCGAATGGCGTAGGGGAAGGCCTTAGCTATAAAATTAATCCTCTTACCGGAACGGTTCATGATACAACTTCTGGCAGTCCAGTGAGAAGCCTTGTGAATCGAGAAGCGATAGATCTGTGGAACATATCTAACGGTACGGAATACAAGAAGGAGCTGTATAAGTTACTTCAGCCAATCTTTGATACAGAAGGCTTCGAGCCAATAGATGAGGATTGGATTTCCGGCTTTATTGGAGATGGTTATTTGTTCAGTAATGTTAGGCAAGGCGGCAGGGAGTTCACGATAAAAGTGGATGTCTTCACTGGTCAATGGGAAGAAATTGCTGACCCGTATAAATAGTTTTGTCGATGTCGAAGAACCTCGTAACAATAAAGAAAGCCCGTGCCCAGCGCGGGCTTTCTTTATTGTTACTGACTAAAAGCAAATGCTTTCCACTCATACCAAATCCAGTCCCTACTGCTGTCGTATTTATTTTCAGCAATCCGCTTTTCCTCCTATTTACAATTCCACTACTCGGTGTTACTATATAGTGGTACTAAGCAATACAGAGTAGCATTGGAGGATTTAAATGGATAACCTAACAGAAATGCTGAAAGGAGTTTTGGAAGGCTGTGTACTTGAAATCATCAGCCGGAAAGAAACCTATGGGTATGAAATCGTAAAAACGCTAAATGCGCTCGGTTTCGAAGATGTTGTTGAAGGAACGGTCTACACCATCTTGATACGGTTAGAAAAAAATAAACTCGTCGATATCGAGAAAAAACCGTCCGAAATAGGACCACCAAGGAAATTTTATAGTTTAAATGAAGAGGGATGGCGGGAACTGTCCATGTTTTGGGAGAAATGGGGATATGTTTCGTCAAGACTTACCCAACTGAAGGAGGATAGCCGTGTATAAGAACATGCTCGCTAAATTTAAAGATTTACGTGAACAAAAAAAGGCTTATAAAGAGTGCGTAAAACGTTCAAAAGCGCTCCCGAACGATTACCGAGAAGTTTACAATATCGCATCGCGCTACATGCTGAACTTCTCAACAAACGATTCTAGCGTCATCAACCTGTTTCCCGAAATGCTTGACATGTTTGAGATGGGAGCTGCTGAAGGTCGAGATGTTCTGGAGATCGTAGGGAATGACGTAATGGCGTTCTGTGACGGGCTGCTCGAGGACGTTTCCGCTCAGACTTGGACAGGGAAAATGCGAGCCAAAATGAACGAGTCCATTCACAAAAAACTTGGAAGATAGGGGGGATTAGGATGACATCGAACAATTGGGCGATTGAAGTAATAGGCCTCAAAAAATCCTATAAGAACGTGGAAGTGTTGCGGGGGGTGGACTTCACTGTTCAGAAGGGTTCAACTTTTGCTCTTCTAGGGTCCAACGGCGCGGGTAAAACCACTATGATTAAAATTCTTGCCACCCTGCTCCAGCCCGACAACGGAAGCGCAAAGATTAATGGAGCCGACGTAACTAAGCAACCAGAGCAAGTACGTAAGGAGATCAGCCTGACAGGACAAAGCGTCACCGCTGACTATATCCTGACCGGACGCGAGAATCTGCGAATGATGGCCAAACTCCGCCATTTGCCCGATCCTGACAAACAAGCCGAGGAGTTATTACGTCGTTTTGACTTGCTCGATGCCGCCGATCGCCGAATCTCCACGTATTCCGGAGGGATGTGTCGGCGCTTGGATTTGGCCATGAGCTTATTGGGTAACCCTTCGGTCATTTTTCTCGATGAGCCGACCACCGGACTTGACCCGCAAGCGCGTCTTGCTATGTGGGATATGATCAAGGATTTAGCGAGATCAGGTGTCACTGTTTTTTTAACTACGCAGTATTTAGAGGAAGCTGACCATCTAGCTGATCAAATTGCGATCTTACACGAAGGTCATATCGTGGCAAGCGGCAGTCCCGCGGAGCTAAAAAATAGATTGCCTAAGGGTCATATCGAGCTTCGATTCGACAATGAAACAACGCTAAATCAAGCACAAGATCTGTTAAAGGAATTTAACGCGACTGCAGATTCGAACAATCTCACGCTCTCCGTCATTACAGACGGAAGTACGAGACAGATGATGCGTCTGCTAACGAAAGCAGCGGAAGCTGACATAGAAATTGCCGAGTTTGCGCAGAAACTGCCCTCGCTTGAGGATGTTTTTCTCGCGATCGTCACTAGCAAAAAGGAGGACTCCCGATGAAATTCATTCATTTTCTAGGCGATACCGCCGTCATGAGTGGGCGTGTCATTCGCCATTCCACACGTAGCATCGACACGATTATTACCGTCATCGCCATGCCGATCATGATCATGCTGCTCTTTGTTTACATCTTTGGCGGAGCGATGAACACCGGTGATGTAAGCTATATCAATTATATTGTGCCCGGAATATTGCTCTTTTGCATTGCTAGTGGCGTAGCTTATTCTTCTCTTCGTATCAATAACGATCTCACAAAAGGCATATTCGAGCGTTTCCATTCCATGCCGATTGCAAAAGCCTCTATTCTAGGCGGTCATGTGGTTGCTTCATTAGTTTTTAACGTCATTTCCTTGCTTGCCATTTTCCTTGTTGCCTTCGGAATGGGATTTCGGCCGAAAGCGGATGTGCTCGGCTGGGTATTAGCCATTGGTATTTTGTTGCTTAGCGTACTTGCGTTTACTTGGATTGCCGTCACCTTCGGCTTGCTTGCTAAGTCATTCGAAGGAGCAGGAGTGTTTTCTTACATTTTGATGTTACTTTTATTCGTTAGTTCTGCCTTTGCGCCGACCGACAGCATGCCTTCGGCTATACGCGTATTCGCAGAATATCAGCCCATGACACCGCTTATCGAGAGTATTCGTTCTCTTTTACTCGGAGGAACGGCAGATAAAACTACGCTTGTGGCGGTATTATGGAGTTTAGCAATACTTGCTTTTTTCTGGGCTTCCGCAATGCGAGTGTATAAACGGAGAATGAAATAGACGTAAAAAAGAGCCGGTGGCTTCTCGAAAGAGGGGGATACCGGCTCTTTGTGTGCACAGGCTAATTTTAAGATGCTGGCTGAATGGTGGGGTGAATATTTCTGTGCTATTCTAGAAATGTGATTTATATAAAATTTTTGTACATAGAATTAGAAGTACCGGATTTGGTAATTAATTTTAATAGGCGAATGGGGAATGAAGGATATTTTTTAAAAATGGGGGAGTAAGTTATAGTGATACCAAACGAAGCACAAAACAAAAAACATTGGAAACGGGATATAATTATCTTTCTAAGTAGTCAAACATTTTCGTTATTCGGTTCTGCTTTAGTTCAATATGCTATTATGTGGTACGTTACGCTTACAACAAAATCAGGTATGATGATGACATTATTTATTATTTGTGGATTCATTCCTACCTTTTTATTATCACCGTTTGCAGGTGTATGGGCGGACCGTTTCAACCGGAAATATCTTATTATGATATCAGATGCCATGATTGCCTTTGTTACACTGATTTTAGCCATTACATTTTTGCTTGGTTATGATGAGATATGGTTGTTGTTCGCCATTGCTGCAGTTCGTGCGCTCGGAGCTGGGGTTCAATCACCTGCGGTTGGGGCAATATTACCTCAAATTGTACCAGAGGATAAGCTGACGAAAGTAAATGGGATTAACGGAAGTCTTCAAGCACTAATGATGTTTGTTGCACCTATCGTTAGCGCGTCATTGCTTTCATTGGCAACAATTGAGGTCATTTTCTTTATCGATGTTATCACAGCGGCGATAGCGATCTTTACATTATCTTTCTTTTTGAAAATACCGTTGCATAAAAAAGCGACTGATAAACAAACGACAAGCTATTTGGACGATTTTAAACAGGGTTTAAGCTATATTAAAACCCACAGCTTTCTCAAAACTTTTTTCATTTTTTTTGCCTTTTTCTTCGTATTGATGGCACCGGCTGCATTTTTAACACCGCTACAAGTGACACGCAGCTTCGGAGATGATTATTGGCGATTAACAGCCATTGAAATTGTTTTTTCTATCGGTATGATGGCTGGCGGAGCAATTATTGCTTCATGGGGCGGCTTACGAAACAAAGTATATACGATGACTTTTGCTAGCTTAATTATGGGTGTATGTACGTTCGCTTTGGGTATTGTACCTGTTTTTTGGATCTACTTGGTTATGATGGCTATTTTCGGCGTAGCTATGCCCGTCTTTAATACACCGACAACCGTAATGCTACAAGAGAAGGTAGATCCGGATTACTTGGGACGCATATTCGGAGTCTTTGGTATGATATCGACTTCCATGATGCCAATCGGAATGCTGATATTCGGTCCGCTCGCAGATGTAATTGAGATTGAATGGCTCCTTGTTGGAACAGGGGTGTTAACTGTAATACTGTCCATTATCTTCATTCGAAACAAACGTTTAGTTGAAGCTGGGATGCCTTTAATACAGGAAGCATCACAAGAGTAGAATTTTGCTAGAAGCGAGAACTTAAAACCCTTGTGTAGATAAAAAAAGAAGCTCTCCTAAAGTTCGATTGAACTTTATGGAAGGCTTTTCTTAATTAGAAAAAAAGGAGACCGACAATGACTTATTCACAGATGTGGAACAACGCAGGAAATGAAGCTGAAATTCTCTATTTGGAACAGCAGATTATGGCCATCAAAAAAGAAATAAAACGAGCAAAAACCGCAGAACAACAGGAGATATTGGATCAAGCGAATCGCAAGCTGGCTGAATTGGAAGCGAAGCTGGATGAGCTAGAGGAGTAGGGGCTAACCGCCCCATCGTTGCATCAATATTTTGACAGCTTGAATATCGGCCTCGCAACCGTGCGAAGCCAATAAGCAAATACGGTCGTTCCGGTCCATGAGGTTCGCTTATTCTGTAGGTATTGATCGTTGATAATATAAGTCCGGGTGGAAGCAGGGCTTTTCAGACCGAACTTTTCCCACTCTGCCGGATCATTTGAACCTCCGAGCTTTTCAAGCATATTTTCTGACGCGATATTTATTTTAGAAGGAATTTGCTCGTAGGCTTCAGTGATTTGCGCATGAAATTCGTCGATTGGATTGCGGCTGGCAAGGCTCTCTAAGTGAATGCCTTCACGAAGGTAAGAAACGTATGCAAGATGGTCAGCCCAGAATTCGTCGATATAAAAAAGCCGTACCCGCTGCTCCGCTGGGCTCAACGGCTGCTCGCCTTTCAAAATTCGCAGCCGCTCCGCGTATAGAATTCGCCTCTGATCCTCCACCATATCCGAATAACAGTTCAGTTCCTTGTGGATATCGAAGTTTTGGCCCATAACAATACGCTGAGTACTTGTGATCTTGCTGCTGAGCCCTGTCTCTTCAAGAGCCTCATCCTGCCTGGGAGCGCGAACTGCTTTATGGATGCCGAAGCGAAGCAGTAACTCGTCCTCCAAGCTTACATAAAAAACGGAAGCTCCGGGGTCGCCTTGGCGACCGGAACGCCCGCGCAACTGGTCGTCGATCCGCACGCTTTCGTTCACATGGGTGGCAATTACGTACAACCCGCCTAGCTTGGCGATTACCTCTGCTTGCGCAGGGTCGCCGCCGCCGAGCCGGATGTCGACCCCGCGTCCCGCCATATTTGTAGACACAGTCACTGCACCGATTTCTCCCGCTTTGGCGATGATGTCGGCTTCTTCTGCGTCGTTTTTCGCATTTAGAACATGGCAAGATACGCCCGAAACCGCTAGCGCCTCTGCCAGCATGGCAGACTCCTCGACGCTTGACGTACCAATGAGAATTGGACGTCCCGTCCTATGGACGGATGAGATTTCTTGTACGAGTGCCTTAAGCTTGGCTTCTTTATGGGTATAAATCCGGTGCAGATGGTCGATTCGAATGTTTGGCCGGTTCGGTGGAATTTGCAGCACCTGGAGCGCATAAATATCTTCGAAGTCCATCGCGGAAGCATGAGCGGTAGCCGTCATTCCGCAAATCTGCGGATACAGGCTAATGAAGTGTTGAATGGTGATCGTCCCGAGAATTTTCCCGCCGGCTATGGAGTACAGCCCTTCTTTTGCCGTAAGCGCGGCTTGCAGCCCGTCCGGCAAATACCGGTTCTCCGCCACTCGGCCGGTATATTCTTCGATCAGCTCGATTTTTCCGTCCCGGACGATGTAATCTATGTCTTTCTTTAATAACGATTCCGCATGCAGCGCGCAATTTAAAGAAGTCAGCAAGTGACTGTTATGGCTATCGTATAAATTGCCGCATCCCAGCATCAATTCCGCATGCGCAGCGCCTGTTTCATTTAAGTAAACGTTCCGCTGGAACTCGTCGAAGTCGTAATGTCCATCTCTCTTAAGCTGCCGAGCTACTTCTGCGAAACGAAAGCCGTCGCTCCTGGAAGAGGGCATATCTCCGCTGATGACCAGCGGTACCCGTGCTTCGTCGAGAAGCAGCGAATCCGCTTCGTCGACGATGACGTAGTGGAAAGGACGATGCACGGTATCGGCTTCGTTTAGTGCAATTGAGTCGCGCAAGTAATCGAATCCCGCTTCTTTGGCCGTAACATAGGTTATATCCTTGGCGTATGCTTCCTGTTTTTCGGACAGGCTCATGCCCGCTTGAACCGAGTTTACCGTTAACCCGAGAAAACGATAGATCGGGCCCATCCATTCCGCATCCCGTTTGGCTAAATAATCGTTAAAAGTCAGAACATGAATGCCTTTGCCAGTCAGTGCATTTAGATATGCAGGCATAACAGCAGAAAGTGTTTTTCCTTCACCGGTATGCTGCTCGATCAAGAATCTCTCGTGCAGAGCGATGGCAGCCATGATCTGGACATCGTAAGGATTTAATCCAAGCTTTCTCTTCGCTGCCTCGCATACTAACGCATAAGCAGCGATAAGCAGCTCATCCAAAGGTGTACCTGATTTTGCTTCCTTTTGTAGCCGGAGGGATTCCGCTTGAAGCTGCCCATCGTCCCATGCTTCCAAATTCCGTTTTCTGATGAGCTCCACTTTGTCCTGATAAACTTTCAGCTTATTCTGGGTGTCGCGGTCTTTGAATTTATGCATCAATTTGACGGCTATATTCATAGAAATCTGATCTCCCCTCGGTAGAAATACGCTTAGTTTTGAACAATATTTGCGCTGATCAGTCGGTTAACAAGTTCCTGGATTCAATCTACCAAAATATTCTATTAAATGCAATTTGGACAAAGGATAGAGATTATTAAAGCGTGGATGCTTCTAGGTACACTACAACTATCATCTTCGAGTTTTTGATTGCAGATTGTTTGCAGAAGAAACCAAAAAGGACTGAACAGGGATCTTACTCATCACCTAGTTCAGTCCACAAACCACTTATTCAAATGCCTCGCAATTCTTACTCTTCCTCAGTAGCTTCTTTGACTTTTTCAAGAACTGGTTATACCGATTTGAAATATAATTTCCCCTTTGTTCATCCTTAATATCCTATTTAGCAGCTTCTGCTTCTTCATAGATGAGGCACCGAAGAGTCTGATCTGGGTAGCGTAACTCTGCAGTATAACTGCTGCCGTCTTCGAGCAACATTTTGACCGCTACCATACCGCGCTTATTATTTACGTCAGTGTCTGTAAGGGAAGCCGTGGCGATTTTCCGGGTTTCTCCTTGTCTGTCTGTAACTATTTTTATAGCCTCGTTAATCCAGGTTGCATCCTTTTGGATAGCGATGGCAGCTTCAGCATTGATTGGGGTTCTTGTGAGTGAAAAATTAGCTGCGGTCGTATCTACTACCGTCCGGGTGGAGGGATCAATAATTACGGTATATTGCCAAAATTCCTTACCTTGTCCTCTTAAGGTGTTGGTTTTATAAGGGGTGAATATTACCATCCAGGTCTTTTTCTTTGATAGCATGGATTCTCCTTGGCTTGCTTTTACTTCAAGCTTGGAGACGTCAGCTCCGAATATTTTTCGCACACTTGAAGCGGCCATGGCAACGGCGTCGGTCTGGCTCAAATTCCCTGTTTCTGGAGGGGTTACAATATTCCGTTTGGACAAGGCATAGGCCTCCCGGTAGAACCAGTCAATATATTGTAACAGTTCCTCGTCAGTCAATGTCCGATTCGGATACTTGAGCGTGTTTTTCTCCAAGTCAAAATAAAACTCCGCTTGTCCCGATTTTAACGGGAACAGCTGCTTGGGACGAAGGCCGTCATACACATACTGGTCTTCCAATATCAGCCTCCGGTTTATTTCATCCTCGGTCATCTCCCTTCCGATGGTGATAATTTCGTTATTGGGCTTGTCCGCAAAATCATAAATTTGCTGCATTTCTTCTTGGGTCATCAGCTGCTCTAGATCTCTGTTCACAGTAGATACCGGAGCTTCTGCTTCTACTTTTAGTACGGGTGCCTTGCTGCTGTTCAAGGTTAGATTGCCCGAGTCTTGTACTGCAGAAATGCTCTTGGCGGCGGTGGTGTTCACAAATCCTGGGACAATCATTGCGCTCACCGCCAGCACGCTTCCAGAGAACAAGAGTACAGCGAGTGTAGCGGAAATCTTGTTGTTCTTCATTTAACTTAACCTCCATTGGGATCGGATGATGATGAATCTTCCTAACCTTAATCCAAAGATGTTATAGAGTAGGAGGGCAGTTGTTATAGAGTTGTAAAAAGAGTCTGATGCTAGTTCCCTCGCCGAGGACAGAGTTTAAGGATAGTCTGGCCTTATGCGCTTCAGCAATTTGCCGACATAATGATAATCCTAGACCAGCGCCGCCATATTCACGGGAACGAGCCTGGTCTCCCCGATAGAAAGGTTCAAACACACGTTTAGCCATCTCTGCGGTGATTCCGGTTCCCGTATCACGGATTTCTAGCACGGCTTCTCCATCCAGCTCATAGGCCAGCATGTGGATTTCGCTGCCTTGCTGGGAGGCATGAATCGCATTCTCAACCAGATTTACCAATAATGAAGCTAGTAAATCGGGATCTCCCCAGACATTTGAAATCGTATGTTGGACATGAAATCTTATGCCAGCATCCGTTAATTTTGGGCGCTCCGTCTGTTGGATAGCTTGAAATAGTTCCGAAATATCCACCTGCTGAAGTGCCAACGGCTGATGCCGGAGGACAGACAAATCCAGCAGCTTGAAGGCCAGATTCTTGAGACGAAGGGTTTCACTAAGAATATAGCCACCCGCAGTTTGCTGTTCTTCCTGTCCAATATTGGCCGTGGTCAGAAACTCGGCGAACCCCTGCATGCTGGTCAAAGGCGTGCGCAACTCGTGGGCCAAATTATCTACCATCCTTTGTTTCTCTTCAGCCATGTCTGAGAGTTCCGTAACCCTCTGCTCCACGGCCTCCGCCATCCGGTTGAAGTTCAAGGCCAGTTCGCCAAATTCATCTTTGCTGCGCAGCTGCACCCGTTTCGTATAGTCGCCTTCGGCGATTGTTTTGCTGGTCTCTGACAGGAGCTTTAGCGGCTTGCTTAGATGCCGGATTAGAAGATAAAGAAGAAGCAGTAGAACGGGTCCCACGATCCAGTTAATCATTACAAAAAAGCGGTTCAGTTCCTGTTGCTTGTTGAAGAGCTCACTGATATCACGCTGATAGACAAGCAGCAAATGCTGGTAAGGAGCAGGAAGCTGAGTGGAGAGCTGAATAGAGCGTTCGTCTGAGGATACAGGCTGATCGCCTTTTCCCAAATTAGATTTCCCGAATTGTCCTTTTTGGGGAGGGTAAATCATTCGGTCGTTCTCCCATAGCTGCAAATAGATTCCCTGCTTACGGTAGTAATCTCCATAGGACTCAGAGACGCTGGCCAGTAGAATAGGGGTCAATGCCGTTCCCCGCGCTTGAATAGAATTAAGGTTCTCATAAATATTGTTGGCAATTAACAATTGCTCACTGGATGCTCTCTGCATTTCACTGTCCATGTTTAGCTGCCAGCTTTTTTTCATCACCATAATGACACTTACATCCAGAGCGGCAATAAAGAGAGCGAGTACCGACAGCAGAATCTTATGCCAGAATCTCATGATTAGCTCTGAACTTCCAGGCGGTAGCCTAGCTTAAAAATGGTTTTGATCCGTTCTTCCCAGCCCAGCTTTTTACGTAGCTGCCGGATGTGAACATCCACGGTGCGGGTGTCGCCCTCAAAATCATAGCCCCACGCCAATTCCAGCAGCTTTTCCCTCGACAATGCAATATTCCGGTTACGAATTAATACATCAAGCAGCTCGAATTCCCTAACGGTCAAATCAACCGGTGTCTGATCTACTAAAACTTGCCGTTCCAGGTAACGCACCTCAACATTATCGCAAATGAAGCTGGAAGTGCCTTTTTCACCCCTGCGCAGGACTACATTGATTCTTGCCAGCAATTCAAGAATTTCAAAGGGTTTAATGATATAATCATCCGCGCCCAGCTCGAAGCCTTTAATGCGGTCAGCCAAAGAATTCTTGGCGGTGATCAAAATCACTGGAACCTGCATATGTGCAATCCGCTGCATCACCTCAAAACCATCCAATTCCGGAAGCATAACATCCAGCAGAATCAAATCAGTCTTTTCACGCTCCAGAATTTCGAAAACCTCCGGTCCACGGTATGCCTTGCTATATGTATGTCCAACCAGCTTGAGATTCATTGTAATTAAATCATTAATCGCTCGTTCATCTTCTACTACCAATATATTTGCCATTTTGTATTTCTCCTCCTAGTACCTTGCTCACTATGTGCCACTTTCGTTATACACTATATACAACTAGAGGAAGGATTGTCCAGAAGGTTGGTAGTTTCATCAAGCGTTAATACCTAATAGGATAGAAAATTATGTGCTGAACTGTTACCTTAACAGTACAAACTTTTATATTGGTCTTCCATCTATCATGAAAATATTTATAAATATAAATTGTTGATATCGAATATATCTGAGAAACTCCAGTGTGAGGTATACGGGCCACCACCAGTACCACCAGCACATTCGGGCAGTCGTGACGCACAGGAGTTAGCTTTGTACTCTAATGGTTTACTTGGCACAGACAAGGTTAACATCATAGAGCGATATCCTCAGGTTGCTGGATTTTAGAGCGTTTGGATTTTAGAGCGTTTGCTTCGGAGGCGGGCAGCGAACGGATTGTACGTAAAAAGCTGCCCAAACTTCCCGGGCAGCCTCTCATATTCTTACGCGTACGTCTTTTGAGATCAAGCCGTTTGCGCCTCATGTTTGCGAGCTGTTACAGTGTCTTCTTTTTCCGTGGACCCGTTGTCCTGACGCTTAACTGCTTCCTCGTCTCGTACCCCATTCAATTCATGTTCGTTCTGATGAAATTCCTTGAGTATATTCTGGTAAATATGAGCCTCTTGAAGGTTCAGTCCGTCGCGATTTTCTTTCAAAACCCAGTTCTCGACCGTTTTCTTCAAGATTTCGCTCTTCCGTTCCAGCAGTTCCGTATAACTCAATTTACTTCATCCTTTCCGGTTCATAGTTTCAAACGCCGGATGGACTTTCTTTACTTGTCATTTCGTGCGTTTAACATCACATCCGACGTAACGTTTACCATTATACAGAAAATCCTGGTCGAACCCAACGCGGACCAACCGTCCTCAGATAGGGTGAGCACTACTTAGAATGGAACGGGAGTCCTCAGCGGACCGTTTCGCAGAAGTGCGGCCGGATACTCCGGTATACTGACAGTTGCTTCTCTTTCATATAATCGTTTAACCAGATATCAAGCACGCGCTTTTAACTTTAATCTTCCTCAAGAGCAACCGTAATCCCCATACGAAACCCAATCACTCTAACTCACTGCATACCGTTGTATATTCGTATATCCGGCCTTCTCCAGCGATATTACCCCGGGCGGGCAGTTGATTAAAATGGAAAGTAAACCCAAAATTGAAAAGATAAAATATGCCATATGAAAATGTATTAATAGTGAAAATATTAAAAGAAAAGAGGAGTTTATTTTGAATGATCCTGCCAATTTCCTATTGTGCATTCTAATGATAATGTGGCACACTATGTATAAATAAAACCAAACGAGGCAAAGAATGCCCCGTCTCCTTTCCTTTTGGAATAGAGGCGGGGTTTTGTATGATTAAAAACATATTTCGTTGCAGAGCGAGGGGATAGGTAATGGGTTTCGAGAGCGAGCATAATGAATGGTTATGTAATCATCTTAAACAAAGGAAGGGAGAGCGGCTCGATGCACTTAAACGCGGTCATGGTTACGGAAACCGCTTGTTTGTCGAGCGGGTGTGGTGGCCTCTAGCCGGACATTTTCACGGATTACACCCAGAATATGAAGTTAAGGACTGGCGCGGCAGATCCTATTTTGTGGATATTTTGTGGGAGATCGGAGCCTCGCGTATTGCATTTGAGATCATGGACTATGGCTCACATGGAACGGATCGTAGCAAATACCGGATGGACTTGAACCGCGGGCTTTTTCTACAGTCTCAAGACTGCACGGTGCTCTATATCTCGCTGGATGAGCTAAAAGAAAATCCATCCTTCATTCTCTCCGCGCTGCGGAACATTCTCTTTTCTTATTTGTTAGCAGAAAAGTCTGCGAAGACAACCGTTGAGAGAGCCTATTCCAGAATCGAGCGCGATCTGATGCGGGCAGCCATCCGGCACCATCGAGTCCTTCGCCCGGCTGATGCCGCGAGAGAGCTGGAATTGCACACGATGACGATCATTAAATACTGCCGTCAGCTGGTGGATAAAGGTAAATTTCGCCCGGTAGCAAGAGGTTCATCTCAGCGGATCATTTACTATGAATATATTGGTACGCTACAAAGTCCAGATTTGGTTTGAAGATGAAGTCCGTCGTGAGAATGTGAATGAAAAATCGAATACAATGTGCCGTCGGTAGGCTGAACGAGCCAAATGTATGCGAAAAATCGAATACAATGTGCCGCTGGCAAGCTGAAGGAGCCAAATGTATGCGAAAAACCGCATACAATGTGCCACCGGCAAGTTGAACGAGCCAAATGTATGCGAAAAAGTGAATACAATGTGCCGCCGGCAAGCTGAAGGAGCCAAATGTATGCGAAAAACCGCATACATGTGCCACTGGTACCATAAACGAGCCAAATATACACGAAAAATCGAATGCAATGTGCCGCCGGCAAGTTGAACGAGCTAAAAGTCTGCGAAAAATCGAATACAATGTGCCACCGGCAAGCTGAACGAGTTAAATGTATGCGAAAAAGTGAATACAATGTGCCGAGGGTAGGTAAACAAGCCAGATGTATGCGAAAAATCGAATACAATGTGCCGTCGGCAAGTTGAAGGAGCCAAATGTATGCGAAAAAGTGAATACAATGTGCTGCCGGCAAGCTGAAGGAGCCAAATGTATGCGAAAAATCGAATACAATGTGCCGACAGTAGGTAAACGAGCTAAATGTATGCGAAAAAGTGAATACAAAGTGCCACCGGCAAGTTGAAGGAGCCAAATGTATGCGAAAAACCGAATACAATGTGCCACCGGCAAGCTGAACGAGCCAAATGTATGCGAAAAACCGAATACAATGTGCCACCGGCAAGCTGAACGAGCCAAATGTATGCGAAAAACCGAATACAATGTGTCGCCGGCAAGTTGAACGAGCCAAATGTGTGCGAAAAACCGAATACAATGTGCCGCCGGCAAGTTGAAGGAGCCAAATGTATGCGAAAAAGTGAATACAATGTGCCGACGGTAGGTAAACGAGCTAAATGTATGCGAAAAAGTGAATACAAAGTGCCGCCGGCAAGCTGAAGGAGCCAAATGTATGCGAAAAACCGCATACATGTGCCACCGGTACCATAAACGAGCCAAATGTATGCGAAAAATCGAACACAATGTGCCACTGGCAAGCTGAACGAGCCAAATACACACGAAAAATCGAATACAATGTGCCGCCGGTAGGTAAACGAGCTAAATGTATGCGGAAAACCGAATACAATGTGCCACCGGTACCATAAACGAGCCAAATGTATGCGAAAAATCGAATACGATATTTTTCCAGTCTGGTAAATCAGACCTCTGATTTCCAGGGGAATCACAAGAATCCGCGCCGCAGGTTCTTTATTCTATTCTTCTCCTATCGCCACCGGATTCTCCTCATACGAAATCCAATCACTCCAACTACCCGCATACAATTTCACATTCCTATACCCAGCTTTTCCAAGCGCAAGCACATTCGGGCAGGCACTTACACCTGAACCACAGTACACGATAATTTCTTGCTCAGGATCAATTCCCTCATAATGCTCTTTCAGCACCTCAGTTGATTTCCAGCGTCCTTGCTCATCCAGCACTTCTTTCCAGAACTTATTGATCGCCCCAGGAATATGACCTGCCTTCGGATCAATCGGTTCTTCCAGCCCTTCATAGCGACGGGACTCGCGGGAATCAATCAATAGTGCACCACCGTCGTTAACCACATTTTGCACATCTTCCATGCTAACAAGCATCTTCTTCTGAACATCTGCTTCATACTGGCTAGGAATCCTAACCGCTTGATGATCACTGACGGGGAAGGATGCTTTTTTCCAAGCAGAGTAGCCTTCATCCATTACAAACACACGTTCATGTCCCAAATATTTAAGCATCCACCACAGACGGGAAGCGTAGGCACCACCTTGATCATCATAAGCAACGACAATACTATCTCTGTTAATGCCAACCTTGCTAAGAACGGTGGTTAGCTTCGAGATTTCTGGTAGGGGGTGGCGCCCCCCGTGTGCGCTTACTGGAGCGGAGAGTTGTTCTTCTAGATGAAAATAGATTGCGCCGGGAATATGATCTTCCGTATAGGCTTTACGCCCAGCTTCCGGATCCGTAAGTAAAAAACGGCAATCGACTATAACCAGTTCAGGTTCGTATAACCGAGCAAGCAGCCATCGGGTAGAAACGATTGGTTCCATAAAGATACCTTCTTTCTATTAATATGTATGGAGTCATTATAGCGGAAAATAAATGAGGACGCACCTTAAGCTTATAGCTTAAACTGCGTCCTCAGGTGATTAGATCAAACGATATCCTGAAGGCAAGCTACCAGTGCGCTGTATGGCGCGAACCTGCGCCGGAGTCAGACGCTGATTGCTTGAAATGAGCGATTCGACATCTCCTCTACGGAGAAAGTCATCTAGTTCGCGAATGCTGCGGTTACCACGCAGAATTACGAAATTGTCACGGAAGCGAGAGCGATCGAACAACACAAGCGTAGCGTTCGGATTCGTTGAGAAAAAGCGTAAGCTTTCTATTCCAGTAAGTACTGCATCAATATCTGCAATGCCTAGATTGCCGCGATAGGTTCTGCGGAGCCCACGAAAGTTCTCCTCACTATATACTCTAATCTGGGATAGATTACGGACGCTGCTTTTATGGTTACCATATTTCATCTCTCCTTGTTGGATTGATTTAGCAGGTGAATTTACTAACTATTTGACCTTAGAAGATAAGTTGGGAAAAAGGAGTAACCTGGGCTCTTGCTCCAGATTACTCCTTTCTTGTTGAATGGAAATGTTAGATCAGGCGATATCCCGCAGGCAAAGTGCCGCTGCTGCGGATATTGCGAATCTGTTCGAGAGTTAATCGTTGATTAGTTGAAATAATCGATTCCACATCATTACCGGAAATGAAATCGTCCAAATCACGGATGCTGCGGTTTCCACGGAGTACGCGGAAGTTCCCTCTAAACCTAGTTCTTGTGAACAGTACCAGTGTTGCGTTGCTGCTGGTAGAGAAGAAACGAAGACTCTCAATACCATCGAGGATGTTGTCCGTATTACGAATGCCAAGGTTGCCGGTAAAGATTCTACTGCTACCCCTAAAATTTTCTTCATTGAATACAGTCAAACGTGGGTTAGTCTGTGATACATGAACCTCTTTTTTCATTTGTCATTCCTCCTTTGTAATCTAATCTATGTTCATTTCAATTTTTGGTTTGGCAGATAGTCTAATAGAAAGCCCTTATTTTGCGTAATCCATAATTTCGGGCTTTACATCAACAATATATTAGTGTACTATTCAACTATAACACCGATACATTAAAACAAACTCATCAATAATACAAAAGATGGCAGGGAGGATTACCATGAAGCAGGGAAGTGATGAACGCATGCAGGATTCAATCGTGCTGCAAATGAATGGGGTAAGCAAGATCATTAAAGGGAAATCCATTGTGGATAAGCTGACATTTGATATCCGTAAGGGAGAAATTGTTGGGCTATTGGGACCCAATGGTGCAGGGAAGACAACAACGATTCGGATGATGACGGGTCTTATACGGATGAGTGAAGGCGATGTGATCGTTCAAGGTCACAGTGTTAAGAGTGATTTTAATAAAGCTATTGGACATATTGGAGCGATTATTGAAAATCCAGAGTTCTATTCGTATATGACAGGGCTTGATAATCTAAAGCAATACCAGAGAATGACAGATAATATTGAGGCTGGAAGAATTGATGAGGTTGTGGAATTGGTAGGACTTCAGGAAGCGATGAATAAGAAAGTGAAGGCCTATTCGCTTGGTATGCGTCAACGTCTTGGGATTGCTCAGGCGTTACTGAACCGACCAAAGTTATTGATTCTAGATGAACCTACGAACGGTCTTGACCCAGCAGGCATACGAGAAATGCGTGATTATATGCGTAGGATTGCTGAGGTTGAAGGGATTTCTATTCTAATATCCAGCCACTTACTGACTGAAATTGAACAAATTTGTCACCGGGCCATCGTGATTCAGAACGGCAAATTGGTGACCGTTACAACGATAGGTGGGGAGCAGGAGACAGTTGCAGATGTGAAACTAACCATTCGTGTAGGCTCAGTAGAATCAGCAATTAACATCTTGGAAGGTCTAGAATACGCAGAGCTATTGTCTATGGATAGTGCTCGTTCTGAGGTGACAATAAATCTGCATGACAGTAAAGTGCCGGAACTAGTGTCGACTTTTAGTAATAAAGGGGTAGGTATTTACCGGATTGCAGAGAATAAACAAAGCTTAGAGGAAGATTTCTTGAAATGGACAGGAGGGAACCGAATTGCGTAGCTTTAATAATTTGGTTGTTAATGAATGGCTCAAGCTCTCGAAGAAACGTACGTTTTTTGTACCTTACCTGATATTAATTCTAATATCCATGCTATTAGGTTACATTGTTCATTCTGCCTCACCGGATATGTTTGGATCAGCTTATGATTTTTCAGCAATGATGCTGCTTTCACAAGGGATTGGGCAAGTGATTACCATTCTCGCAATCATCGGAACAGCGGGAATAGTCTCGAAAGAATATAGTCAGGGCACCATCAAATTCCTTCTAATCCGTGCGAGAAGTCGTACAGCAATACTTGCGTCCAAATATGCTGTTGTGTTGATTTACGCGTTCTCAGTGGCAGTTGTCGGCATGTTGGCAGTTTTTGCATCAGGAGCTTTATGGTTTGGCTTGAGTGGTGGTGAGGCTGGTATTCGTGAGATGTTAACCAGTATAATGTATAACTCAGTTAGTACAGTTGTATATACAACACTTGCTTTTATGATCGGGATTTTGACAACATCTACGGGTGTTACAATTGGTGCTACAATGTTTATGCTGATGATAGACAAATTGGTTATTTTTCGTGAATTTTATAAATATGTATTATTTCCCAACCTAAATTTAGCTGCTTATGAAGGTGGAGGAGCACCTATGCCTGGAATGACGCTGACCTTTTCCATAGTAATGCTAGTTTTATACACAGCTGTCTTTCTACTCGTAGGCTTCTCCGTCTTTAGACGAAGGGATGTTGCTTAATCATGACAATCGAATTCGATAACAACTTGCCGATTTATATTCAGATCATGAATTACATCAAAGGAGAAATCGTCACAGGTAAGTTAAAACCAGGAGATAAAATTCTCTCGGTACGAGAGCTTGCCAATGAACTGCAGATTAATCCGAATACAGTACAAAGAACCTTTCAGGAACTGGAGCGTGAAGAAATCGTGGAGACCCGGCGTGGAATGGGAAGATACGTCACTAGTAATGAAGGAACTATTTTGACCATCAAAAAAGAAATGGCAAAGGATGTACTAGATCGTTTCATTCGTGGCATGCAGGACCTTGGTTTTCAAGGTGAAGATATTTTAGCGGCAGTAGCAGAGAGTATCCGAAACAAGGATGGAGAATAGGGGGATAAGCAAGTTGGAAAATATACTTGAGATTCATGACGTTACAAAAAAATATAGATCCAAGCACGCCCTCCGCGGAGTATCCTTTAATCTGAGTGCGGGTAAAATCACGGGACTGCTGGGCAGTAACGGCAGCGGTAAAAGTACACTAATGAAAATCATCGCCGGGCTGACACAGCCTACTTCCGGTCGTGTATCCATTATTGGAGGGGCTGTAGGCTTAGATAGTAAAGCAGTAGTGTCATTTATGCCCGATAAGCCGCTTACAGAATCCTGGATGAATGTTAAGGATGCTCTAAAGTTCCAAAGTGATTTCTATCCGGATTTTGATCAGACTAAGGCTTCTCGAATGTTGGAGTTTATGAAGCTAAGAGCTCAAGATAAGGTGAAGGATTTGTCCAAAGGGATGAATGAACGTCTACAGCTTACACTTGCTTTATCACGCCGAGCTAGCCTGTATTTACTGGATGAGCCAATCGGTGGTGTTGATCCAGTAGCTAGAACTAAAATTCTTAACGCGTTAGTAGAGTTTTATGAAGAGGACAGCACCATTCTCCTTTCTACTCATTTAGTATCGGATATCGAGCGGATCTTTGATGATGTGATTTTTATAAAAGAGGGAGAAATTGTGATGCATACGGCGGTAGAAGATATCCGGCTGCGCCAAGGTAAAAGCATAGACGAACTGTTCAGAGAGGTGTACGCAGAATGCTAAAGCTAGTGAAGTATGATTTTAGACGAGATAGGGATAAGTTTCTTGCTGTTTTTGTAATCACCATTCTTGTGCAGTTTGTGATAGGATTTACTGTTCAATCAGATCAAGATATGTTCATGATGAACATCACTTCCTATGCCGTAGCAGGTGTAGTGCTTCTCTTTTTTAGTCTGCGCACCTTCGGTCAGAACCTGAGATTATTCAATCGGAGGCTTGTGCCAGTACCAGTCCTGTATACCGTTCTCTCACCAGTAATGCTGTTTTTAGGGTCGTTACTCGGTTTATTTCTAGTCGCTTATATTCATTTAGCAGTAGATATTATGATGTTTTCAACTTCGTTTTTACCGGAAAAATTTTGGCTGATTTCCGCATATACAGTGCTAATTGTCTTTTGGGCTTCCGCCTACTCTATGTTGCTCGTGATGTTCTCCATGACCGTTGCAATGAGTGTGAGAGTGAAAGGAAGAGTATGGATTGGGATAGCCGTTTTTTTTGTAATACAGTATATAATTTCTTTATTAGAGTCATCGATGTTCGATCATAAAAATATCACTTTGGAAAGAGCTTTTCGATTTGAAGTGACGGATGAGGCCGCTAAATTAAATGATATTGAGATCTCTCAGTATGTTCTTGGCTTACTTCCTACCCTGTTCGAAGCTGTGATTATTACGATTCTAGTATTTGCTATTGTTAAGCTCGTTAAAAAAAGAGTGGAGTCCTAGGTACACGGTGAAATAACGCTTTTTAGAACGGAGGCAGAGCGATTAGCTTTGTCTTCGTTTTTATGCAAAAAAAAGACGCCCTTCCATGAGAAGGGCATCTGTTATGTAGAATTCTACAGGCCCTCTACATTTAGAGAGGCTGTCCATATATCGAGTTCTCTATGTAGCTGTTCTTCTTCGTCCTCGTTCAATTTAAGTTTAACTCCATATTGGTATTGGCCGAGTCCGAACATCCAGCCCCAACGGACGCTACCCACGAGTTGAAGCTTTTCTTCGTTTAATTGAAGATGAATTACTAGCTTTGTATCGCCCGCCGTGAATCGAAGATTCAGGGGGGTGCGCACTTTGCAGCCAGATCGGCTAAGATCGAGCAACACAGCTTCTGTTAGCTTTCCGGCACCCGGACCGCTACTACTTATTGGAACTTCAATCCAGCATTCAAGCGGCTGGTTCATTACATAGCGAAATGGTTCTTTCCTGCTGGACACATCCATAATTTCCCTCCATATCGTTTATTTGCAATTATATCGAAAGAGATTGTTGAGAACAATCTACTAAAGTGCTATTTTTAATAAGAATAAATTTATTTAATCCTAATGAAGGTGATGAGACTTAACATGTACCAATACCTTAATGAAACGTTCCAAAAACACAATTTTGACCAAGGAAGTCTACAGGACGGGGAACTAAATAACTGTACATTTGAGCAGTGTTCCTTCAAGGGAAGCTCTATGGAAGAGATGACTTCCATCGGCTGCCGATTTATAGATTGCGATTTTACTGGAGCCATGCTCAATGCATCACACCATAAAGGCACGGCTTTTACTAACTGTAAGTTCACGGGTGCGAATCTGTTCGTATCGAAATTTGAAGATTGTAAAATGGTAGGCTCTGATTTCTCAAATGCTTATTTGGACGGGATCACACTTATCGGCGGGGACTGGTCCTACACGAACCTGAGACATACCAATCTTAGCAGACAGGATCTGCGCGGGATTCGATTTACTGAGGCCGATCTAATGGGTTGTAATTTGCAAAAAAGTGATCTTCGAGGGGCTGATCTGAGCCGTGTACAGCTGTCTCAATGCAAGCTTAAGGGGGCTGACCTACGGGATGCTATTGTTGAAGGAATTGATTTGAAAAGTTTGGATCTGCAGGGTGTTCGTATGGATATAGATCAGGCTGTACTGTTAGCACGCTCTTTTGGGGCTAAGGTAGGGAACTAGGAATAGGGGCATCAGCTGCTAATGTTGTAGCGGTTGATGCCCCTTTAGATTGTTATCAAGAAATACATATGCACATTGTATGAAACTTCTTATGTATATTTGCTTGCTTAACGGTTAACGCAGTCTTTTTCTGGGTTTGGCCCACCATTTAATCCAAAGAAAACCTTCGTCATCACGGAAAAATTTAATGCCTACCCAGCGTAAGGGTGTCCATAGTTCTCTAAAGTAATATGAAGGCATAGTCTATTAGACCCTCCTATATAGTCAATTAATACTATATGTTACGCTAGTTTTAATGAAACTTCAAGACAATTTTACTTATAATTACATATTATGAATCTACGAGAAGTAAATTGCTCATGTGAGCAGGACCAATAGCCCTATGTTAGTTGCATGCTTCATTTAATTCTTTTCAGCTACTTATGTCACATTCGAATTATCAAATACTAACACGCGCTCTTTGGGCGCGTGTTTTGACGTTAATTTTGAATGGAATCTAGCAATGACGCTCTATTAGTAGGGATATGCACAAGCATTTCATTATGCTCAGCATTTAATAAATGGAGAGGAAGTGATGAAATGACGGAGACCGAGTTTATTGCGAAGATCGCAAATTTTGCTGTGAAGGACATGCAGATCAGCAAGGTTCCAGCATCGCTAACGATAGCTCAAGCGGCGCTGGAATCGGGCTTTGGCAGCAGCGGATTGACTGTTAAGGCCAACAATTTGTTTGGGATTAAAGGTAGCGGACCAGCCGGTAGTATTACTGTGCAAACTACTGAATATGTTAATGGTAAAGCTGTTAAAGTAGAAGCTCTTTTTCGGGCCTATAACAACTGGGGAGAATCTGTTGCGGATCATTCCGCGTTGATTGTGAATGGTGTTTCGTGGAATCGTAATCTTTACAGCAAAGTGCTTGGTGCTAGTGGCAAGGTAGCCGCACAAGAGATTGCTGCCGCTGGTTATGCTACCGACCCAAACTATGCAGCAAAGCTAATCCAAATCATGAATACCTACAATCTGTATAAATATGATGATGAAGCCAAGGAAGGTGATGACGAAATGTCGGCAGAGGATAAACAAAGGCTGGCTAGTCTGGAAACGGAAATAAAGGAATTGCGTGCTCTTATTGTGAGCCTTACGGATAGCAAGGATACGCTAAAAACAGGTATGCAGGAACAAGGCCAGTCGATTACTATGCTTTCAGATCGTGTGACTTTAATCGAAGGCCGAGCAGTGATGAATGTACCCCCATGGGCTGAAGCGGCAGTAAAAGCAGCGAGTGCTGCAGGGCTGCTAGATACACCGTCAGGTGGCAGTTATGACTTCTATCGCATAATAACAGTGCTGAACCGTGCAGGCTTACTTGCTTCTGGTAGTGGAAAATGAAATAAGGAGGATTAAACACCATGTATAATGATGCTCTCAACAGTGTGCTTGCCTTTGCTTCCGTGCTGGCTGTTTTCGTAATGGCACTTGTACAACTTGTGAAGAATAGCGTGCGACTTCCGCGGAATATTGTACCGGTTGTTGGATTAGCTATTGGCTTGCTGGTTGGAGCAGTGGCCTATCCGTTCACTGATATGAATCTGATCCTGCGGCTATGGGCTGGAGGGCTAGCAGGACTTTCGGCGACGGGGTTATTTGAGCTTGCTTTTAACAAAAGGGATGGAACCAAAACAGATGAAAAATAGACTCGGCCTATCAGTTATATAAAACAATCGTTTTATACAGGTATTGTGACTATGCAATCTATCGAGAACCCTAATATATTATCTTATGTCAATTATAAAGGGGGTGCAACAATGGGAACTTATCTTGATGCAAGAACGTCGCAAAATGCCAGCCTCGCCAACTCTATAGCCATTCCTATAACAGTTCTAAATACTCCACAGCTGTTTGGACAGATTGGGTTGTTGACTGCAGGAGTGACTACAAATCCGCGTGTGCTGCTTAAAGGAACGATCTCTGTAACGCTTCCTTTAGCTTTAGTGGGTATCACAATTACGATTGTAAGGGGAACCTTGCCGACCGATCCGCTTATATATTCTGCTACTTCAACTTTTGGTCTAAGTATTTTGGCTCCGCAAGTCATAACCTTTTCAGCAGACGATTTCTTACCTGCAATCACACCTCAACTCACTTATACAGCATTTGTTTCATCTAATCTACTCGGCACAGTTCGTGTGGGTCCAGAAAGCTTTGACGGTATTTTAGTTTCTGATTAATTGCAGAGCATTTAACCTCACTGGTTGCCAGTGGGGTCTTTTTTTAACCGTTCGCCCAATCTTCTAAGAAGATGATTACATATCTTATGATGTATTCTAAAATACGGAGGAGGTCTTCTCATGGGTGCAGAATTTGGCGGGGTTGGTGGCGCTTTTACTTCCACAGGCGCAATCTTAGTGTTGTTCATCTTGTTAGTTATTATTACGAGCGCATGCATATTCTAAAGATATAAAAAAGTCTGCTTCTGGCATTCGTGCTGGAAGCAGACTTTTTTATGGTACTATTTCGATTTATGCCATGCAAAGCAAACGTCGTTAGGATTCTACTCTCGTATTGAAGTACATAAAAAATGCTGATCGGGATTTCTTCCATTATTGTAGTATTAATCATTGTCGTAACGGTGGGAAGCTTTTATTTCTATCATGTAACCCCGAACGTGACTGTCTAACAAAGGGCTGCCGAAAGGTGGTCCTTTTGTGATGTATATACTCTTTAGCGAATTTATTGTGTGAGTTTGCTTTTTATTCACATTTAAATGCAATATATAAATTGCATTATGTAATAAATATATTATAATTCTGGTTATAGGGAGGGATAATAATGAAAAAAAGTAAAATGAATGATGAACGAATTGTATCTCAAAGAAGAACGATTCAAAGTGATGCTTATCAAATATTAGTATATTGTTTGCTGATTTCAGTACTGATTCAACAATTCATAATGAATGCTCCGTTTGAGCAATTTGCAGTCGAGTTTTTCTGTTTAATTGGTAGTGGAATATATATAACGATACGGCACTTGTCTGTTGGTGTTGATATTTGGGATTCCCGAAGAAACACAAATAAAAAGCTGCTCATAAACAGCATTATTTCAGGCGGAATTTGTGTTTCGTTGCTTATAGTTTTGGCGGGAGAAAGAAATGTATGGAGCATTATTTTAATCTTTGTATCTTTTACAATTGTTTATTTTCTTACACACCTAGTGTTACGGAATATAAACAAAAAAAGACAACAGCAAATCGATGATGAATTAGGTAGTGATGATACAGTTGAATGAAATGCGCGGATTTTTAGTAGATTCTAAAGATTGCGAGGAATCAAACCTACGAACCTACGATCTAATGGCTTCCAGACAGGACAACATTAAGCGAACCCGTCAACCTTAAGGGGGCGGCGGGTGTTTTTCATTGTCCGATACTAGTAATTTTGTATTGGTTATTCCATATATAATAATAACTTTTAATGTCTTTAAACATAAATTCGGGGCCCTATCTCTAGGGCCCCTTTCATGGGAGAGGAGAAACCGGACGAAGAGCTTATGGGGAAACGTAAGCCTGCTCCGCGGTTGTCTACGACATTTGTGGTGTCGATAATTACATGATGTCCCTGGAAGCCCAGTCTTATACATAAGGAAGACTTATTTATCAGAATAGTCTTGATCTTTCCATTTTTCATATCTAGACAAATTTTTTATTTCATCGCGCAAATGTGTTACGATAGGCGTGGACTTATGCCCTTTTGGGTATAACAAACAGAGACATAGAGCGGGTGATTGACGGTGAGAGTGGTATCGGGAAGTGCAAAAGGAAGACCACTAAAAAGTGTGCCGGGAAGTGGAACAAGACCTACAACCGATAAGGTGAAGGAAGCTGTATTCAGTATGATCGGTCCATATTTTGAAGGTGGAGCGGTACTGGATTTGTTCGCAGGTACAGGTGGTTTGGGTATCGAAGCTTTAAGCAGAGGGATGGAAAGTGCCGTATTTGTAGATATGGATCCCAAGAGTATTGACACCATTCGTGCCAATTTGAAGGCGACTAATCTTGAAGCGAGTGCGCAAGTGTACCGAAATGAAGCAGGAAGAGCACTTAGTGCATTGGAGAAGCGGGGACGTGTTTTTGATTTAGTTTTTCTAGATCCTCCCTACCGATTGAAGCACGGAGATGAGCTGATGCTATCTATGGTAGAAAAAGGAATGCTGCAAGAGGACGCAATCATTGTTCTGGAGCATGAATCAAGTTATGCCTATCCTGAGGATATCCCAGGATTTTATAGGCTGCGTCAGGCCGTATACGGAGAAACGACAATTTCTATTTATCAGTATGAAGCTAATCCTTCTGTGGAAAGCGAGACTGATGAGGAGGTAGAGAATGAGTCAGCAAATTAGAAAAGAACGTGTTGCCATCTATCCAGGCACCTTTGATCCCGTGACTATGGGACATATGGATATTATTCGGCGCGCATCCAAGCAATTCGACCGTTTAATCGTAACGGTGCTTAATAATTTGAGTAAGAACCCGCTGTTTACTGTAGAAGAGCGGACAGAGCTTTTAAGACAGGCAACAGCTGATATTCCCAATGTGGAAATCGACAGCTTTAGGGATCTATTAGTCAATTATGTTCGTCAAAAAGATGCTCAAGTCATTGTACGTGGTATTCGTACCGTAACTGACTTTGAATATGAACTGCAAAATGCATCCATCAACCATAGTCTGGATCCGGATGCGGAAACGATCTTTATGATGACTAATCCGAAATATTCCTATTTAAGCTCCAGCGTTGTAAAAGAAATTGCCCATTTTGGTGGGAATGTGTCTGACTTCGTGACGCCTGAGGTGGAACGGGCGATGAAGCTTAAATTTAATCGAGCCGATGGCGAAAAGCGCTAACGAGATAGATCGTTGCGGATAATGCCAGTAGGATGATTAGCAGAAGCGATTGCAAACTAAGCAACTGAGGAAAAGAGCTCCATATGGCAGTTACATTAATGGTTCTGTTTGGTATGGATTGTGAATCAGCGAGCGCAGGCAAAGCGGCTTCACTTATTACTAAAAGTGGTTTCCATAGTAGCAGTGTTAATAAAAAAGCATAAACGCCATGCATCAGGCGTACGACAGCATAGGGGAGGAATCGGACATTTGCTTGTTTAAGCAACGTCAGCACCTGTAGCTGCGCGCAGAGCCCGCTCCAGCCTAGTGCAGCAGAGAGAAAGGCCAAGCCTAGTACACCTGATGCTCCGGCTCCGATGCTCGAGAGCCCTTTGCTTATAGCGTCGGCTCCTAAATGAATCTCGAGCAAGCTCGCTGGCAGAGCGGCTGGCAATGCAGGAAGTACCGTAGTTATGATATTGATGACCACGGCGAACATAATCATGTAACCGCCCACAACCATCAAATTTTGTACCGCTGTAGCTACTGACTCCCCAAGAAGTCTACCGAAGCTTCGGCCATCTCTTGATCTGGCTTCAGTGGCTGCAAATTGGACACGACTATATAAAGAAGGTCGTTTGGTATTCGTGCGTTCCTTTACAGAAGGCTGCGGATTGTCTAGCCGGCCATTTAAAAGAGCGTCTGTATAACTGGCCAGAAGTCCTGAAACCCAGTGGATAGCAAGTAGAAAGTAACCTGCTGTAGGACTATGTAGGAAAGCTACACCAATCACAATGAGCAGGGTTACTGGACTGGCGAAATGCGTAAGTGAAGCAAGACGAGCGGCTTCCTTGTCCGAAATGCTGCCCTGCCTATGAAGCTGCATTACACCTCCGGCCCCGCCGGGGAATCCAGCGGTGATCCCAAGCGCCAAAGTCCAACCACTCGCGCCAGGTAGTCGAAAGACCTTTTTCATCAATGGTTCCAGGAGCACTCCGAAACCATGTACGAAGCCCGAAGCGGTTAGCATCTCAGACAACATCAAGAAGGGTAGAAGTGCAGGGAATACGAGTGTCCACCAGAGCTTTAACCCTTGGAGAGAAGCCTCGAAAGAGCTTTCTGGTGAGATGATGATGGCAATGGCTAACAGGATTGCGATCACCCCAGATAAAAAAGGTGTGGAGCGACTAGCTAGCCGGCGTATTTTAATATTGTTCATTTCTAGAATCACCTCTTCATAACTTAAGGCATAGCGGATGTGTTATCAATTTATGCAGAGTAGACAACCATCATGCCAAACCACTAGTCGAAGCGGTAATGAAGTTCAAACATTCAACTCCTAATTGTGCCGTGGGAAAGAAGGGAAGAGTAGTGAAGCAGTTGAAGCATCGGCCGGGATTCCGTGCCACAGCTTACCTCTTTACGTTTGTAGTTATCGTGTATGTATTTGTTTTTATGAACACCCCGTACATTGTATATCAACCGGGTAGTGCCTCTGAAGTTGCCCCTATGATTAAAGTGGAAAATGCTGATCCAGCTGAAGAAGGAACCTTCATGATGACTACAGTATCTGCTAGTTACGCTAATGTGGCGTTACTGGTCGCCTCTGTTTTTAACTCCAATTCAGAGGTTGTGCGGAAAGAAACACGGTTAGGAGATAAGTCTGAAGATGAGTATGCTGCGGAGCAGGTTTTTTATATGAACAGCTCGCAATCTTACTCCGTTCAGGCGGCCTATCATGCTGCAGGAATTCCGTATGAGGATGTTGTGGATTATTTGTATGTTTTTTCAGTTCCGGTTGCCAGTAATAAAGGACAATTCCAGCCGGGTGACAGAATCATAAGTGTAGAAGGCCAGAAGGTACCCGATCCAGAAGCACTTTCTGCTTTACTTTCAACCAAAAAAATCGGTGATCAGGTCGCTGTTGTTTTACAAAGAAACGGTAAGGAAGTAAAGGAACAAGTGACACTTGTCGAGATCAAAGATAAAGAAGGTTCTGCAGTCCGACCTGGTTTTGGAGTCACTATAGCCGCAGTTCAAAAGGTAAAACCTAAAGAACAAGGCAAAGCGGTCAGCTTTGTGGATACGAATGTTGGTGGACCTTCTGCAGGACTGATGTTCACTATGGAGATTTACAACCGGCTTACGCCTGGTGATTTAACCAAAGGTCATAGGGTTGCAGGAACGGGCACGATCGACGCTGAGGGTGTGGTTGGTGCTATCGGTGGAGTGAAGCATAAGATTGTTGCTGCGGATCGAGAAGGGGCGGAGATTTTTTTCGTTCCTGTTAAGAATTACGACGAAGCCAAAACGAAAGCTGATAAAATCGGCACATCTATGAAGTTGGTACCCGTATCGACACTGGATGAAGCACTGAAGTATATGGAGGAACTACCGGTCAAACCATGACCGGAGGTTCCAAATAATCGCGATACAGATCGGTTCTGTGCGGTTCTCGAAAAGCTCCTGCGAAAGCAGACGCGGCTTGAAGGTCTCGTTCAAGTTGTGGATGGGAGCACAGTGACGGCCGCATGATGATGGGTAAGGTTGCTTTTTGTTTCATCTCTTTAAGGAGAACTCGTCCACTTTCTCTAAAACCAAGGATTCGAATATATCCGGGCCCCTCCGCTAGTACAGAAGGGGTCATTTCTTCCTTTGTATGATTTAGCAAAATGTGCAGTAGTAGACGTTGCAGTCGTGTATGCGTATAACGCTTGCTCTTAAGGGCTTGAAGCAAACCCGAGATAGAGAATTGCTCAAGATCGGGCATAAGGCGAAGGATTCTATTCTCCAAGCCTTCATTCATGTCTTGGATGGTTCGTAGCTCGGCAGCGGTACGTGTAGAGAGCAGGTGACGGAGGGGACCTCGGAAATGCTCCAATTCCAGAGGACCTCTACCTGCTGCATGCTCTCTTTCTAATATGGACACGCTATAATCCGGCATGTATGCTGCTGGAGAGCCGCCTTCTTGCAGCAGCTTGCGAATAGCAGTGGCGCTTGCGATCGATGAGTCAACTTGCAAAGGATCATGGAATCCGGCTGCCGTTCGCGGAACGGTTAGCGGCTCGATCTTGCTATTTAGCCGCTGCAAGGCGATGAGATAATGCAAGCCAAGGCTGTTATTCGGCTGACGCAGCAACTCGCCAGCATCGCCGGGACTCTCCTCTTCATGGAGAGTCCCTTCAAAGGCCACCGCCGCCGCTGCGCTGTACGCGGCGGGGAAGCTCGCTCCGAGCGCCATGCGGCGGCGGATCTCGCTCTGAAGTTCGCTGCTTTCCTCTGCCAGATACCTGGCCAGAGGAAGCAGCGAACCCAAAGTGCCGGCTTCGGAGCCGAAGCACAAGCTGTCCACGACTCCGGTCGCTTCCAGCAGTGCAACTGCTCCGAAGGCGAACCATTCTGCCGGCTGTACAGCATAGGCCACCGGCAGCTCAATGACGAGGTCGGCGCCCATTCGTAGCGCCATCTCTGTCCGGGCTTGCTTGCTTACCGCCGCCGGCTCGCCGCGCTGAGTAAAGGGACCGCTCATGACGACGATGGCGCGCTCAGCGCCAGATAGTCTTTTGGCTTCGGTGAAGTGATGGACATGTCCGTTATGTAATGGATTGTATTCTGCTATTATTCCAACTGTTGTCACTGCTGCTTCCCTCCGTATGTAACCATTATTTAAAATATAAGTGGAGATTAGTAGGATTAATATTTAGAAACTCAGTTCGCATATGCTGTCATTTTGATTTACACTAATAGTTATATCATAATTCTCTCCAATTCCTGAAACAATATAAAGGGAAAATGGTTGACAAAGGTATATAATACTAGGTATAATAAATTTTGTTTGTTTGGGAGTGATAAGTTATGCAGATTCACTTTCGCAAATTAGCGAATGCCGACGAACCGTTACATATTCACGATGTTGTGGATGTCAGCGAGGTAGTCAAAGGGCGCAAGGATATTCTAGCTGTTGCTCCGCTCTCAGTGGACCTTAAAGCGCTGCCCGCGGGAACCGATTGTGTGAACGTGGTGGGAAAACTGAGTGGAGATGTGGACATGTTATGTTCACGTTGTCTCACGGAGGTCAAAAGTGATTTGAACATTCCTTTTGCTGAGACTTTCAAGTGGCTAAAGCAGCCAGTTCTTCCAGATGATGACGAAGATGAGGAACTCATTTACGTCAAGGATGAGGTTGTGGATCTTATTCCTTATGTGGAAGAAAATTTCGTACTGCACTTACCGGATTCGGTATTGTGCAAGGCAGACTGTCTTGGTCTTTGTCAGAAATGCGGACAGAACTTGAACGAAGGCACCTGCAGTTGCGACAACACAGTGATCGATCCTCGACTCGCTGGGTTGAAAGACTTTTTCAAATGAAACATTACAACAAAACACATTCTGCTCTGAGGAGCAGGCTGACAGAAATATCACAAGGAGGTGGAACACATGGCAGTACCACAACGTAGAACGTCTAAAACACGCCGTGACAAACGTCGCACCCACTTTAAGTTGGTTGTGCCGGGCATGGTGAAATGCGAACAATGCGGAGAGTTGAAATTGGCTCACCACGTATGTAAAGTTTGCGGAACTTACAAAGCAAGAGAAATCATCAAACAATAGTTTCGGAATAAATAGTACTTCACTATCGGTGAAGTACTATTTTTTTTGAAATATAAGAATATATAAGTTTCACGCTATACATTATCCTTATATTTTTTGCATAAACGCTTACCGTCTATTAGGGACGCTGAGGCGTTTATGCTTATCCAAACATAAGCCGCCCAGAAGTCAATGCTTTATTTTTGGTGCGGCATGCTTTATACTACATATTAGTACCTGGTTCTAAATAATGTTTGAGGTTATTTGACCTAATATAACAGCGGCCATTCAAGCGGCCGAATGCTTTCTTTAAAATATAAGAAAGTATAAGTTATGCACCTATACTTGATGTCTTATATTTCTCGCTTAAACGCTTATCGTCCATAAGGACACCGAAGGCGTTTATGCTTGGCACGTGCCAGGAGGTGAGCCGCAATCGAGCGGATGTCCAAGAAAGAACGTCAGCAACAGCTGCTACATATAATCGCAGGTAATCCTTTTGTAACGGATCGGGAGTTGACTCGTCAGCTAAAAGTTAGCATTCAGACGATTCGGTTAGACCGAATGGAGCTGGGGATACCGGAACTGCGTGAACGAATGAAGCAAATGGCAGAGCACTCCTATGATCAGGTGCGCTCTTTGCCTGCGGATGAAGTCATCGGAGACATTGTGGATTTACAATTGGACAAGAGTGGGATTTCGATATTTGAGATTCGCGAAGACCATGTGTTCTCTAGAAATGGGATCGCTCGTGGTCACTATGTGTTTGCTCAAGCGAACTCGCTTGCGGTTGCCGTAATCAACGATGAAATTGCTCTGACCGCTTCAGCCGATATACGTTTTGTACGCACAGTTCAGCTAGGTGAGAAGTGTATTGCCAAAGCACAGGTGCGGTCACTCGCCGGTAGGGGTGGCAAAGCAGAGGTGGACGTATTCACCTATGTCGGAGAAGAACTAGTGTTTCAGGGCCATTTTATAGTGTATCGGTCCGCAAATGATGAACACAGTGAAGGGGGTAACCATAGTGCTGATCGCCATTGATGCCATGGGCGGGGACAACGCTCCTGAATGTAATGTCGAGGGGGCGTTGTCCGCGGCCGCGGAATGGAAAGATACGCAGATTGTGCTCGTTGGTGACGAAGCCAGATTAGAGCCACTACTCAAAGACAAGCCATCTAATCTGACAATACGTCATGCAGGAGACGTCATTGGTTCTGATGAAGAGCCGGTTAAGGCAGTTCGTCGTAAAAAAGACTCATCCATGGTTGTAGCTGGACGAATGGTGCGTGAAGGTGAAGCAGATGCTATGATTTCGTCGGGTAACACGGGTGCGCTAATGACCACAGGACTCCTCGTAGTTGGCCGGATGCAGGGAATTGAACGTCCTGCACTGGCGCCTATGATTCCAACGCTTGACGATGTTGGCGTACTGGCTCTTGATCTTGGTGCTAACATGGATGCGAAGCCTGAACATCTGGTACAATATGCGCTGATGGGCAGCATTTACCGGAGCAAGGTTCATGGTATTGCTAAGCCGCGTGTGGGACTTCTGAATGTAGGGACGGAGCCTGGAAAGGGTAACGAACTGACGAAAGAAGCTTATCCGCTGCTTGAGAACTTGCCAGGTATTCATTTTATCGGTAATGTTGAGGCACGTGACGTACTGACAGGGAATTGCGATGTGCTTGTCTGCGATGGATTTGCCGGTAATATTTTGCTGAAGTCTCTTGAGGGTACGGCGGGCGCTTTGTTCTCTTTGCTCAAGGAGCAATTTAGTCGTTCCCTGAAGACTAAGCTTGGCGCGGCTATGCTGATGCCGGAGCTTAGAGCTTTAAAGGGTAAAATGGATTACAAAGAGCACGGTGGTGCACCACTACTCGGTCTTAGCGGATTGGTAGTGAAGGGCCACGGATCTTCTGACGGAAATGCAGTTAAGAATGCGGTAAGACAAGCGCGGATTGCTCTACAAGCCGATCTTGTGCCAAGTATATCCAAGGAAATTAGCGGGAAGTGAGTGACGACATGAGACAGTTGCGACCGGTTGGAATTATAGGAACTGGCAAATATGTACCTGAGAAAATATTGACAAATAGCGATCTGGAAAAAATAGTGGAGACTAACGATGAGTGGATCGTCAGTCGGACAGGCATCCGCGAGAGACATATTGCTGCGCCTCACGAGGCAACTTCTGATCTAGCGTATGAAGCAGCACTCAAGGCACTTGATTCCGCTGGAATGAAAGCCGAAGATTTGGATCTTATTATTATTGCAACAGTAACACCTGATAGTGCTTTCCCTTCTACAGCCTGTATTTTACAGGATAAGCTGGGTGCTAAAGGCGCTGCGGCTTTTGACTTGTCAGCAGCCTGCTCTGGTTTTGTATACAGCTTAGCTACTGCGGTTGGCTTTATTCAGAACGGAATGTACAACAATGCACTTATTATAGGTGCGGATACTTTATCCCGCATCACAGATTATACAGATCGCAATACTTGTGTCTTGTTTGGTGATGGAGCAGGTGCAGTTATCATTGGTGAGGTTCCGGAAGGTCGTGGTTTCCAATCCTTTGATCTGGGTGCTGAAGGCTCTGGAGGGAACTTGCTTAAGCTAGAAGCCGGCGGTTCGCGCTTGCCTGCCTCTCAGCAAACCGTTGAAGATAAGAAGCATTTCATTTATATGAATGGCCGTGAAGTCTTTAAATTTGCTGTTCGTGTAATGGGCTCAGCTACAGAACGTGTGCTTACTAAAGCTGGTCTGGGTAAGGAAGATATCGATTTGTTCGTACCTCACCAAGCGAATATTCGTATCATTCAATCCGCTATGCAGCGTCTTGATTTGCCACCAGAGAAATGTGTAATCAATGTTGATAAATATGCCAATACTTCGGCTGCCTCCATTCCACTTGCGCTTGTTGAAGCGGCGGAAGAAGGACGTATGAAAGAAGGCGACACCGTCCTGATGGTTGGATTCGGCGGGGGCTTGACTTGGGGCGCATCTGTGTTGATCTGGTAATAAGCTAAGACCGTTATACGGGAAGGAGTTCATACTTATGAGTAAAATTGCATTCGTCTTTCCCGGTCAGGGAGCACAAGCAGTTGGAATGGGCAAGGATGTTTATGATGCTCTTCCAAACAGCCGTGCAGTGTTCGAGAAAGGGGATGAAGTTCTCGGATTTCCACTAAGTAAGCTGATTTTTGAAGGACCGGACAGTGAGTTGAAGCAAACGGTAAACACGCAACCAGCGCTTCTTACAGCAAGCGTAGCCTATCTTGAAGCTCTACGTGAACAAGGTTTGAAGCCGGATTATGTTGCTGGTCATAGCCTTGGTGAATACAGTGCACTAGTAGCTGCGGGTGTGTTGTCATATGAAGATGCTGTAACACTTGTACGCTTGAGAGGTCGTTTCATGGAAGAAGCTGTTCCAGGAGGACAAGGTGCAATGGCTGCAGTGCTTGGCGCAGAACGTGAAGCGCTGGCAGCATTATGCCAAACTATCTCTGAAGAGAATGGTGTTGTAGAACTGGCTAACGTTAACTGTCCTGGTCAGATCGTTGTTTCCGGATCTCAGGAAGGCGTTAATGGTGTTGTGCAGCGTGTTAAAGAAGCTGGTGGCAAGCGGGCAATTCCGCTAGAAGTAAGTGGACCTTTTCACTCTTCTATGATGAGAGCTGCTGCAGATCGTTTGGCAGAAGAGTTGAAGAAAGTAACCTTCAACACTCCAAATGTACCTGTCATCGTTAACGTCACTGCATCACCGGTAACAGATCCCGAAGAAATTCGCGAACTGCTTGTTCGTCAGGTGTATTCTCCTGTGCTTTGGCAAGACAGTATTGAATGGTTGATTGCGGATGGTGTTGACACTTTTGTTGAGATTGGTTCTGGCAGTGTTCTGGCAGGTCTGATCCGCAAAATAGATAAAACAGTCAAAGTAATCAACATTAATACACTTGAAAGTGTCCAAACTGTTTTGTAAGAAATGGTTTAACATTTTGACAACAGCATCACGATTGAAAGGGGATTAGACTATGTTTTCAGCATTGCGGGGCCAAACGGCCCTTGTAACTGGCGGCTCACGTGGCATTGGTCGTAGTATCGCGCTTGCTCTTGCAGAACACGGTGTAAAGGTGGCCGTGAACTATGCAGGAAGTGAAGCAGCGGCACAGGAGACTGTGGCCCGTATTGTCGAGCTTGGCTCGGAGGGTATTGCACTCCGTGGAGATGTCGGCAATAGTGAACAGGCCGAGAGCCTTGTGAAAGAGGTTCTTAATACCTGGGGACGTATTGACATTGTTGTCAATAATGCCGGCATTACTAGGGACAACCTGATTATGCGCATGAAAGAGGAAGAGTTCGATCAAGTGATTGAGACGAATCTGAAAGGTGTGTTTAATTGCCTTAAGGCAGCAACACGTCCGATGATGAAACAGCGCTATGGCCGAATCATTAATATTTCCTCGGTTGTGGGCGTGACAGGTAACCCTGGTCAGGCTAATTACTCTGCAGCTAAGGCTGGTGTCATCGGTTTAACGAAGGCATCGGCTCGGGAGCTTTCTTCGCGGGGCATCACTGTCAACTGTATTGCTCCTGGGTTTATTGATACAGATATGACACGTGAGCTCTCTGAAGAAGTTCGCAGTGAGCTAGAGAAGGGCATTCCACTAGCTCGCCTTGGGCGTCCGGAAGAAGTAGCTATGACAGTTGTTTTCTTAGCTTCTGAAGGCGCCGCTTATATGACCGGCCAGACACTACACGTGGATGGCGGGATGTATATGTAATTCTCCTTTGAAAATATAAGAAAGTATAAGTTTCACACTATACTTTATCCTTATATTTCTTGCATAAACACTTACCGTCCTTATAAGGACGCCGAAAGCGTTTATGCTTGGGAGAAATTACACTGTTTTAAAGATGAAATGTGAGGGATCAGGAAAGCGTTTTTTGCGGTCTATGGTATTTTGACCTCATATCTCGTATAATACCAAAAGAGGAGGTGAACCGGATGTCCGATGTATTAGAGCGTGTAAAACGCATTGTCATCGACCGCTTAGGTGCCGATGAAGCTGAGGTAACATTAGAAGCGTCTTTCAAAGATGATTTAGGTGCTGATTCTCTTGATGTAGTAGAATTGGTTATGGAATTGGAAGATGAATTCGACATGGAAATCTCTGATGAAGATGCAGAGACGATTACGACCGTGGGTGAAGTTGTGAAGTACATACAATCTCATACCTAGAGTCATATGATTGAGAGTCCCGTTCCAACTTGGGCGGGGCTTCTCCTCATTTATACAGCATTAAAGATGTATTACAGGTTGCCATGTGCAGCTTCATAGGGATTATAACAGAACCGCAGAAGCTTTAATGATGCGGTGATCGCTGTTCATATAGTAATAATTTGCAGTATATAAGTACTGAATATAATGTATACAGCCTATAGATGGGGTGATTGTGTTTGAGTCATAGAGTGGTTGTAACCGGGATGGGCGTAATTACGTCACTGGGGAAAGACTTGGAGACGTTCTGGGATAATCTGATGAGCGGTAAATCAGGTGTATCGATGGTTGAAGCGTTTGATGTCAGTGAATACACTACGCAAATTGCTTCATCAGTTAAAGACTTTGATCCGGAGGCGCTTTTTGGCCGCAAGGAAGCCCGCAAAATGGACCGTTTTGTACAATTTGCAGTGGCTGCTGGTGAAGATGCATTGAGAGACAGTGGACTTAAGATCGGTGAAGATATCGATGCTGAACGGATCGGTGTATCTGTTGGTTCGGGTATCGGTGGTCTTGGTACTTGGGAAGACAATCATAATCTGTTGCTTGAAAAAGGGCCAAAACGGGTTAGCCCGTTCTTTATCCCGATGATGATCGCTAACATGGGTTCTGGGCAGCTGTCCATTAACCTCGGTGCAAAGGGACCGAATACGACTACAGTGACGGCCTGTGCTACAGGAAGTCATTCCATTGGGGAATCATTCCGTCTGATTCAACGTGGAGACGCGGATGCTATGATCTGCGGTGGTTCGGAAGCGACCATTCGTCCAACAGGAATGGCAGGATTTTGTGCAATGAGAGCAATGTCCACTCGTAATGATGAGCCGGAGAAGGCTAGTCGGCCATTTGATGTAGATCGCGATGGTTTCGTTATGGGAGAGGGCGCTGGGATCTTGATTCTGGAATCCCTTGAACATGCTGAGAAACGTGGAGCGAAGATTTATGCTGAGGTAATCGGCTATGGTCTAAGTGCTGATGCTCACCATATGACTGAACCGGATCCAGATGGTGCAGCTCGCTGCATGAAGATGGCAATCCGTGATGCTGGTATCTCTCCTGAAGATATTGATTACATCAACGCACATGGTACTTCAACGCCTGTAGGAGATCGATCAGAAACGGCTGCTGTTAAGAAAGCATTAGGTGAACATGCCTATAAAGTAGCTATTAGCTCAACGAAATCCATGACAGGTCATCTTCTAGGTGCTGCTGGTGGAGTAGAAGCTATTATCTGCGGACTCTCTTTGCAAAAAGGCATGATTGCTCCAACAATTAATTTGGACAACCAGGACCCGGAATGTGATTTGGATTATGTACCAAATGTTCCACGTAAAGCGGATCTTGATATCGTAATGTCGAATTCGTTTGGATTCGGGGGACATAACGCAACAGTTATTCTAAAAAAATATAATCAGTAAGGGGACAGCGCGGTGAAAGGAGAACTGAAGCAGTTACAACAGCAACTTCAAATCCAATTTCACGATTCTGTGCTTCTGAAGCAGGCCTTTACCCATGCATCTTATGTGAATGAACACCGTTTCAATCAGCATCAGGACAATGAGCGCCTCGAATTTCTAGGGGATGCTGTACTGGAGCTGACGGTTTCTGAATATTTGTACAATCTGTTGCCAGATCGACCTGAAGGGGAACTGACCAAGCTACGTGCCGCTATCGTATGCGAGCCTTCGCTGGTTAAGTTCGCTGAGAGTTTAGGTTTTGGCCGTTATGTACTGCTGGGAAAAGGGGAAGAACTTACGGGCGGACGTACTCGCCCGGCCCTGCTGGCTGATGTGTTCGAATCCTTCGTGGGAGCGCTTTATCTTGACCAAGGGCTGGAAACTGTACGGTCTTTTCTTGATAATCACGTATTTCCACTTGTGGAGACGGATGGGAAACTGCAAATGCAGATGACCGATTATAAGACGGAACTGCAAGAGCTAATTCAGCAGCACAATATGGGTACGTTGGAATATCGGATCATTGAAGAACGGGGACCCGCGCATGAGCGTGAATTCGTCTCTGAAGTGTTAATGACTAACCGTTCACTTGGTAAAGGGAGCGGCCGCTCGAAGAAGGAAGCAGAGCAGCAGGCTGCAGCAGCTGCACTCTTGCATCTGAAAGAAGATGGTGCCTGAATTTTGCATCATGTGGACAAGCGGAGGAGAGCAGCAAAGGTCTGAATACCGGCGTTTAGGCGGAGCTCAGACCGTTGCTGCTCTTTTTCGAAAGAATAGCCAAGCTTCATTTTGAAGCTATTTTAGGCGAATAAACGCTATGGTATAATGGGTCAGAGGTGATAGGCAAGTATGTTTTTGAAACGGATAGAATTAGCTGGTTTTAAATCATTTGCCGACAAAACAGAAATGGAATTTGTGCGCGGAATAACGGCCGTAGTGGGTCCGAACGGAAGCGGCAAGAGCAATATTTCTGACGGCATACGCTGGGTACTCGGCGAACAGAGTGCTAAATCACTGCGTGGTGGCAAGATGGAAGATATTATTTTTGCCGGTAGTGACGCGCGTAAAGCTGTGAATTATGGTGAAGTATCACTTACGCTCGATAATGAGGATCACACGCTTCCACTGGATTTCAGCGAAGTTACAGTGACTCGGCGTGTTCACCGCAGTGGTGAGAGTGAATATTTAATTAATAAGCAATCCTGCCGACTAAAGGATATCACAGAGCTGTTCATGGATACCGGTATCGGGCGTGAGGCTTATTCGATTATCGGACAGGGTCGGATTGAAGAGATTCTGAGTACTCGTTCCGAGGATCGGCGAGGCATCTTCGAAGAGGCATCGGGTATTGTAAAATATAAATCGCGCAAAAAAGATGCAAGTCGAAAGCTTGACGACACGGAGCAAAACTTGCTTCGTATTCACGATTTGATTAGTGAGCTTGAGGATCAGATTGGTCCCCTTAAGGATCAATCGGAGAAGGCCATTCGCTTTAAAGAGCTTCGGGAACAACTGAAGCATCAGGAAATTTCAGTCTATGTGCATCAGATTGAAGGCATTCATACAGCTTGGCAGGAAGGTAACGCTAAGCTCGAAACTTTAAAGGATGAGCAACTGGAATTATCTACAGTTGTCTCAGCCCATGATGCCAAGCTGGAAAGCGGACGTGCTGAACTGCGCGCGTTAGAAGAACAGATCGAGAAGCAGCAAGAGCAATTGCTCCGTTATAGTGAAGCTTATGAGAAGAGCGAAGGTTACGGGGAAGTGTTGAAGGAACGCAAGCGTAATCTTGAGAGCAACCGTGAACAGTTAATGCTCACATTAGGTTCTGTAGGTGAGCGTTCTGCGGACCGACAGCGTGAGCTTGGGGATTTAGAAGCTAAGCTCGAAGCGTCCCGGCTTAAGCTTGTTGAGCTTCGGAAACAGATCGAAGCGGAAGAGGCAAGACTCGAAGGTGTCGCTGACGGTATTAGTCAGAGCCAGGAGGAGAAGCTGAAAAGTGCTCTCCTGGAGTTAATGAACCTTATGGCGAATGCACGTAACGAAATTCGTTACGCGGATCAACAGAAGGAGAACCTGGAGCGTCGTATGAGCCGCAGTGAAGAAGAAAGCGGCAAATGGACTGCACGGCATGAAGAGCTGTCTGCTAACCAGAAAGGGCTAAAAGACAAGATTGCCCAGCTTGGAAAAGAACTAAGCAATCTTCGTGGTGCTTATATTACTGAAAGTGAACAACTTAGTAAACGTCAGAGGCTGATTGAAGAGACGCAATCAGGTCTGAGAAAGTGGGAACAGAAGCGGGAAGCACAAGTCTCTCGTCACGAGACCATGAAAGAAATGCAGGATGATTTCGATGGCTTTATGCTTGGGGTTAAAGAAGTTCTCAAAGGAGCTCGTAAAGGACAGCTTAACGGTGTGCATGGTGCGGTTGCTGAACTCATCTCCGTTCCTGAGAAGCTGGAAATGGCTGTTGAGACTGCACTGGGTGCATCGCTGCAACACGTGGTTATGGATAATGAGAGCGTGTCTCGTCAAGCGATATCTTTCCTGAAGCAACGTCAATTGGGACGAGCTACTTTTCTACCACTCGATGTTATCCGGCCACGCCAAATTTCCGGTAGCGACCGAGGAATGGTGGAAGATGCTGAAGGTTTTGTTGGAATTGGTTCCGAACTCGTTGGATACGATGATAAGTATGCAAGTATTGTTGGCAGTTTGCTTGGCAATGTAGTTATTGCTGAGAGCCTGGAGCAGGCTAACCGCATCGCCGCTAGATGCCAGTATCGTTATCGTGTGGTTACGCTAGAGGGTGATGTAGTCAATGCCGGGGGCTCCATGACTGGTGGTAGCCAGCATAAGAAGAACAATAGCTTACTTAGTCGTAAACGCCAGCTGGATCAGCTGAGCAGTGAGATCGAAGAGAGCGAGCGTCAAATTGTTAAGCTGAAACAAGGCATAGCCAGACTTCGTGAAGAGCAGGAAAACGCTAGCGTGAAGCTAGAGGACCTGCGCCGTGATGGTGATGAGAAGAGACTGGAAGAGCAACGTGTTTCTGGCGATTTGAAGCAGCTTGAACAGGAGCTTCGGCATGTGCAGGAACAAGTGGAGAGTACAGGCGCGGAACGTAGTGGCTTTGAAAGTGAGGTCCGCACGCTTGAGGAGACTCGGAAACAAGCCTCTGCTGAGCTTGAACGTCTCGAGAAGGAAGAGAAGGAAGCTCATGAGGGTATCCGTAATGCCGAATCGGCGCGTAAAGCGAATGAATCCGCTAAGGAAGAGTTGCAAGGTAAGCTGACCAGTATGAAGGTTTCGGAAGGCAAGCTCGATCAGGAGATCTTCTCCTTGGAGGAGCAATTACGTCGTCTAAGACAAGATGCGGGTTCACAGGATAAAGAGCTGCGCCAGAATCGAAATCTGTTACATACGATCGAACAGGATTTGGCTAGTAATGCTTTGGAAACCGTGAAACAGAAAGAAGATTTGAATAGTTATCGTCTGAAGAAGGAAGAGACAGCCGGTACTTTGGATCTAGCTCGGGCGGAACGTTCAGCGTTAACCCGTAAGCTTGAGCTAGAGGAGGGCAAGACCAAGGATCAGCGTCAGGCACTTAGAGTCGTGGAGGACAAGCTGCGTTCTACTGAAGTTTCTGTGGGTCGTCTCGATGTTGAACTTGATAATATTCTTCGTAAGCTGAGTGATGATTACGAGCTAAGCTATGAACTAGCGAAGCAACGTTATCCTGTGCCCGAAGATGTGCCTGCCGCACAAGCAGATGTACAGCGTCTGAAACGCAGTATTTCTGCATTGGGCGAAGTGAACTTAGGTGCGATTGAAGAATATCAGCGTGTTCATGAGCGTTATACCTTCCTCAGTGGACAAAAAGATGACCTGGTCGAAGCCAAGACTACCCTGTATCAAGTTATCCGTGAGATGGAAGATGAAATGTCCAAACGCTTCAAACAGACCTTTGATGCGATCCGTAAACAATTCGGTACGGTATTCTCGAAGCTGTTCGGAGGCGGTCGAGCTGATCTCATGCTGCTGGATCCAGAACATATGCTTGAAACAGGTATAGATATCGTAGCCCAACCACCGGGTAAAAAGCTTCAAAACCTGCAGCTCCTATCTGGTGGGGAACGCGCCTTAACTGCGATGGCCCTCTTGTTTGCCATCCTGCAAGTGAAGCCGGTTCCGTTCTGCGTACTGGATGAGGTAGAGGCTGCGTTAGATGAAGCGAATGTCGTGCGTTTTGCACAGTATTTGCGTGAGTTCTCGGAACAAACGCAATTTATCGTCGTTACACACCGCAAAGGAACGATGGAAGAGGCGGATGTGCTCTACGGAGTGACGATGGAAGAAGGCGGAGTATCTAAGCTTGTCTCTGTACGTTTAGAGGATGAGGAAGCAGAGATCGCTTAACGGCTTGCCAAAATGGTGATTTTTTTAAGTGTCTGCTTTCGAAGCGAGTTTTGTACGAAGTTAAAACAATGAAGTGTCGCTCACAAAACTTTTAGGAGGAAACAAATGAGCTTTTTCAGGAAGTTAAAAGAAAGCATTTCCGGCAAAACGGAAAGTGTAACCAAACAATTCCGCGACGGATTAGAGAAAACCCGTAAAGGCTTTGTCGAGAAGGTAGCAGATCTGATTATCCGCCGTAAAAAAATAGATGAAGAGTTCTACGAAGAACTGGAAGAAATCTTGATTGGTGCGGACGTAGGTGTTAATACAGTAATGACACTTGTCGAGGATCTGCGCGCCGAAGTGAAGCAAAAACGAATTGAAGATGCAGCTGAGCTGCAACCCATTTTGTCCCGTAAGCTCATGGAATTGCTGCGCGGCGATGACGATAACAGCCTGAAGGAAAATCCGGATGGCATTACAGTTATCTTGTTCGTTGGGGTAAATGGAGTAGGCAAGACGACTACGATCGGTAAACTAGCACATCGTTACAAACAAGAGGGTAAAAAAGTTCTTTTGGCCGCAGGGGATACGTTCCGTGCCGGAGCGATTGAACAGCTCGAAGTTTGGGGTCAACGTGCTGGCGTAGACGTAATTAAGCAACAAGCTGGCTCTGACCCAGCCGCTGTTATGTTCGATGCTGTTCAAGCGGCTAAGCAGCGGAATGTAGATATCTTGATTTGCGATACGGCAGGCAGACTTCAGAATAAGAGCAATCTGATGGAAGAGCTCAACAAGATTTTCCGCGTTATTCAAAGAGAAATTCCTAGTGCTCCGCATGAAGTACTGATGGTGCTAGATGCGACCACAGGTCAAAATGCGCTTACTCAGGCCAAGCTATTTGGTGAAAAGAGTGGGGTAACAGGGCTCGTCTTGACGAAGCTGGATGGTACAGCTAAAGGCGGAATTGTAGTAGCCATTCGTCAGGAAATGAACTTACCAGTGAAGCTCGTAGGGCTCGGAGAAAAGATGGAAGACTTGCAGCCATTCGATTCTCAGCAGTTCGTGCATGCTCTTTTTGCCGGATTAATTGCTGAGGAAGAGTCAGAAGAATCGGAAGAGTAAGTGTAATCCATCCCTACACATGATCATAAAGAAGTCATATTTACAAGGAATGTCCTCGAAGCTATATTTAGTTTATGAGGGCATTCCTTTTTTATAAAATATTTGTTAGTTGTTAATGTAGTGACCTCTAAGGAATTCTTAAAAAGTACAAATGCATCGCGTAGGGTATCCCTTTAAATAACAGCTTTCCCTCACTAATAAGCCTCCAGAAGCGATATTCTATAAATGAGGTACTGATAAATAAATTCCACTGCCCTATAATTGCACCTACAATAAGTCCTGCATTTACGAAATGATCTCCCTGTTCATTCTTTTGCAGTTGCAGAATTAAGGATAGAATGTCTTCGTCATAGTATGTTTCGGGTACATTCGTTAGCTGACCTTTGGACCAGACTCGAAGCATATCCTCAGTGTTGCTGATTTCTTGCCACTCCAGCTCATACTGTTTTCTCTGCGCGGAGGTAAGGGGTTGCGTATTTTCGGTGTTTTTGATAATAGTTTGCACAGCTTCGTTTGGGAGCTGACCCAGGGACTGGGGAGATAAGCTCATGGTAAATTGTTCAGCAATCCCGGGAAGCTCCTCATAAGCTTCGATTGGATTTATAACATAAATAGGTTGCTTCCTCTCACTAAGAACAGAAAGTGCAAATCGTAAACCTGTCTGATCATGGGAGTTGTTTCCGCACCAAATAGTGATTTTTTTGTCCTCGGGAATTTCTTTTAAGGTCTGAATCATGGCTCCCAGTTTATGCTGGGGATTGAGATGATAACCCTGATCCGGAAATCGTTCCTGAAACCATAACTCACGGGCTTGACACCCTTCATCATTAGGTAATTTGCACAGCGGTCCAGCAGAGAACGTCTCATTAAATGAAAGTACTCTTATTAAATGACGACTGCCTACACGACTAAGTGCTACCTTCATCGAACCAGCTTCTGACAAGCCAAATAAAAGAAAAATATGATCCCGCCTAGCCTCTTCCTGCTCCATGGTCATAGTATATTTGTGATCCATTTGTTCACTCTCCTAACGCTCCAAATTATACCATATAACTGAAATCACCTTCCCAGACAACTATATAAAAAATACAACATATGAAAAATTCATAATAGTAATGCTTGTCACTACTCCTGCATACAATTCAATGAAGAAACTACATTTCAGCTCCGGCAACCTATATAAGAGAGAAAGGAAGCGATTCCAAAACACGGAAATATTCAGAGATCGCATTTCTCTGTTATATATATTGACATCGGTGATAGGATTTACGTATTATGGGAATACAAAACAATATTTTCTTGGATATTTTCAGAAATTAAAGTATGAATTGTTAGTAAAGATAACATTTATCGAAAGGAGTCGGGCTCATGTCCAAATTAGATCCTCTGCCAGGTCTGTCTCCGTATCCGCTGCAACATTTTTTCGATGAAATGTATGCAGATAAGAGAAATGTCCGGCCGCATTACAGACATGTGAATCGCATGTTTTCCGGAATGAGCTCCGAAGAGCTGCAGGGTAAGCAGAATTTGATGCAGCGCAGGATGATGGAGGAAGGAATTACTTTTACGCTATACAATCCGGCTCAGGATCATCCCATGGAGCGTACGATTCCCTTCGATATGATTCCACGCATTATTCCTAAGAATGAATGGGAGAGGCTAGAGGCTGGAATTATTCAGCGTATCACGGCTTTGAATCTGTTCATTCATGATATCTACCATGAGCAGTACATCGTAAAGGATGGAATAGTCCCAAGGCGTATGATCATCTCTAACTGTTATTTCCGGCCAGAAATGGCTGGTCTAAGGGTACCTGGTGGAGCCTACATCACTACCTCGGGAATCGATCTGATCCGCCATCATGATGGGCAATATTATGTGCTTGAAGATAATCTACGAACGCCTTCAGGTTTTTCATATCTTTTTAAAGGCAGAACCCTTATGAATCAGTTGTTTCCTGAATTGTCCTTTGCCAGCTCCATCCGAGATGTTGATCATAGCTTGAATCGCTTCTTATCCGTTCTACGTAGTTTATCACCCTCACGAAAGTCAGACCCGGTTATAGCACTCCTTACACCTGGGGAATATAATTCTGCTTATTATGAGCATGCTTTTCTAGCACAACAGATGGGTATACATTTGGTTGAAGGACGAGATTTGGTTGCAAAGGATCACAAAATATATTTGAAAGAAATGAACGGACTTCGCCGCGTAGATGTACTATATCGCCGTTTGGATGATGATTTCATCGATCCGTTAGCTTTTCAGCCGGATTCACTTCTAGGGGTGGCGGGTCTGATGAATGCGTATCGGGCAGGGAATGTAGCGATTGCTAATGCCCCGGGGACTGGTGTTGCTGATGATAAAGCGATGTATGTCTATGTACCGGATATGATTCGTTATTATCTGAATGAAGAACCGATTCTTGGGAATGTCCCGACCTATTTGCTAGGCAGGCCTGATGAACGTTTATATGTCCTTGAGAACCTATCTGAAATGGTTGTTAAGGAAACCTCTTTATCCGGGGGATATGGAATGTTGATCGGAAGCGAAGCTACGAAAGAAGAACTTGCTGAATTTCGAATGAAGATTATCGCAGATCCGGAACGTTATATAGCACAGCCTATTATGTCTCTGTCCAGAGCACCTGTATTGTCTGGTGGGACTATGGCACCGAGACATATCGACCTTCGAGCTTTTGTATTAATGGGTGCTGACCGTAAGCCACATGTTATCCCTGGGGGATTGACACGGGTGGCTATGAAAGAAGGGTCTTTGGTCGTAAACTCCTCGCAAGGTGGTGGCGTAAAAGATACTTGGGTCATGGCTTAATACAACCTAGTGAGGCTTGTTGATGATTAACAAAATGCAGCATCAATTTGTTAAATAAGGGAGTGGCTGGAGATGCTGAATCGAAATGCTGAAGCTTTGTTCTGGATCGGCAGATATATTGAAAGGGCAGAGAATCATGCGCGGCTAATCAATGTTCATTATCATATCCAGCAGGAAGAGGATTTTCATGAAGAAGGAAATAAATGGTCAAGGTTAATCGATGCGCTAGGCGTTCGAGGTGAATATATGCAGCAGTTCGAAACCTTTTCCGAGCAGGATGTCCTATCTTTCATCACACTTGATTTAGGCAATTCTAATTCATTATTCTCTTGCGTACATCATGCCAGAAATAATCTGCGAACACTCCGTCAGCAGCTTCCAAGTGAATTATGGGATGTTGTCAACAGCTTCAACCTATGGCTTGGTGAGCGGTCTGTTGCAGATATTATGAGCGGCCCACATCAGTTCTATCAGCAGGTTAAGGAGCGTACAGCCATGTTTCTCGGAGCAGAGCAGTCGGTAATGCTTAGAGGGAATGAGTGGCATTTCATTGAGAGCGGACGGTTTCTAGAGCGGGCAGAGAATACAACTCGTATCTTGCAGGCGGTCATTGCCTCATGCCGATTTAAGGAGCTTGACGCGGTTTATACTCAGTTGCAGGCGGTGCTTAAATCCGTTAGTGGGTACCAGGCGTTTCGCCGTTATTATGCAGATGCTATGTCCCCGGAGAGCATTTTAGATTTCTTGATTGCGAATCCCAAATTTCCGCGTTCCATTCGTTTTTCTTTTCATCAGCTGGAAGAGCATTTAGCAAAGCTTGAACTAGATCCCTCAGAGAAAGGTTCAGGTCATGAGAAGGTTATCCGGCAAGCGGGTAAGCTAAAAGCAGAACTGGATTATATGGAAAAGGAAGAAATGTCCGGCGAGCTAGTGGAAGATTTGCTTAAATCGCTGGTGATATCCTGTCAGAAACTTGGTAAAACAATGGAGGGCGCCTTTTTTCGGCGAGAAGGAGTGTCTGTATGAAGATTCAAATCAATCATACCACCACATACAGCTATCCAGAGCCGGTTACGGACAGTGTCAATGAGATCAGACTCACGCCACGTACGAATTATCGCCAATCCTGTTATCACCATGAAGTGGATATTTACCCGCCAGCCAATCTATTAACCTATGAGGATTTCTTCGGGAATCGGGTCCATGCCTATTCGGTTAATAAGCCGCATACGGAGATGGTCATCCACACTAAAGCTACTGTAGTTACACTGGATAAAGCTCAGGGGACAGATCTCCCGAGAACATCTCTTGAAGAACAAATTAGATTGTTAAATGATGAGGGATTTCAGAACCGTTATATTGAGTTTATATTGCCGACTCGTTATACCGAGGTGACGCCTGAATTAGTGGAATTTGCCTCACAGTACCCTTTTAATGAAGCAGAGGATATGTATGAATGGATTCTTAAATTATCTGCGACGATTTATGAACAGTTCACCTATGACCCTGAGGCTACAAGTGTAAATACTACGGTAAAAAAAGCACTGAAGCTTAAACGCGGTGTATGTCAGGATTATGCTCATCTAATGATTGCTGTCTGCCGTAGTGTCGGTCTGCCTTCCAGATATGTAAGTGGATATCATTTTGTTGGTGATCTGCAAGGGAGTAATGCTAATTTTGAGCAAGCTTCTCATGCTTGGGTGGAGACTCACATTCCGGGTACAGGTTGGCTTGGTTTCGATCCGACAAATAATGTTGAGGTCAATTGGCGCTACATTAAGTTAGGTCACGGACGGGACTACAAAGATATTGTACCTGTAAAAGGTGTATATCGTGGTGGAGCGGGCACTCTGACCGTGAAAGTGGATGTGCGGAAGCTGGACAATTAGATGTATAGATCTAGATGAAACTCTCAGTTCAAGTTTTTGAACGGGGAGTTTTTTTGTGAAGATGATTCCAGTGTGCATGTATTTGGGTAATCTTGATCCATAGTACATCACTAAGAGATCTTAAGGGAGAGATTACATATGAGTCCAAACATAGCTAAGAAACAAAGATTCATTGGAAAAACAGCAATTATAACAGGAGCGGGCTCAGGAATTGGTCGGGCTACCGCTATTAAGCTGGCGAGGGAAGGTGCTAATGTAGCGCTTTTTGATTTGAATCTTGAACGTACCTCATCTTTGGCGGATAAGCTGAACAAGTTTCGGAAAGATTGCGCATTGGCCATAGAGGTAGATACTTCAGATGAAAAAGGGATGGAGGAAGCCGTTCGCAGGACTGTCGAACAATTCGGCGGCTTAGATGTAGTATTCGCTAACGCGGGAATCAATGGTGCGGTGGGACCAATAGAGGAACTGAGCCTGAGTGATTGGGAGCGCACGATGTCGGTGAACTTGACGGGGACCTTTTTGACCTTGAAATATACGATCCCTCATCTGAAGGATAAAGGGAAAGGTAGCATTATCATCACTAGCTCCATCAATGGGAATACTAGATTTGCCAGCTTTGGGTGGTCTACGTATAGTACTACCAAAGCTGGACAGGTAGCTTTTGCCAAAATGGCTGCACTTGAGCTAGCTAAGTTTAAAATTCGAGTGAATGTGATCTGCCCCGGGGCGATTGCTACCAATATAGATGAAACCACTGAAATGAACGAAGAAGTAGAAGCGATCGTCATTCCGATTGAATTTCCCGATGGTGCGCAGCCGCTGGCGGATGGGCCGGGTAAACCGGATAATGTTGCCGATCTAGTTTCTTTTTTGGCTTCCGATGAATCTATTCATATTACAGGTGCGCAAATTGTGATTGATGGAGCAGAGTCCTTATTGTCCTAATTTAGAGATCGCTTCCCGGTATCGTTCATACCAAACGTTCCATTCAGCTTTTCGTGACTCCAGCGTCGTACCATCCAGAAGATGCTGGATCACGTCCAGACATACATGCCAGCCAGCTAAATCTCGGGGTGTGTGTGGCGTGAGCGTTCGGATCGTTTCATTCAAGACGAGTAAACATCCTTCTGAATTAGGATATAGCTCAAAGCGAACGGAATCTTCAGCCCACGTAAATTCAAGAACAGATTCATGTTGCAGGGCGGTAATCGTCATTTCCTCAAAGGTTCCGTCTTGCATATCAAACTTGATTAATCCCCCTTCACGCAGGTCTTCAACACGTAATTCAGTGAACCATAAAGCAAGCTTCTCATTCTCTGTCAGAAAGGACCATATTTCTGATGCGGGATGTTTTAGTTGACGTTCGAAACGAGCGACATAATGATCATCTGCTTTTTTGAGGTTAGCTATCATGTTATATTTCTCCTTTGGACTACTGCTGTAGTCCTTTTTTTATTGTTTAGGAAATTATACAATACAAAAAAAATGTGGATAACTCCGAAGAAAGAGGAAGGAGGGGTGAACGTGAAGAAGCAGGAGACATGAAATAAACGAGGAGTCATCCATCAGATTCTAAAAACCGAGCGGACCTTATATCCTCCGAAATGCATGTTTTAGTCGAGCCTACGGACAAATGTAAGCGAAAAACCGAATACAAATGTGCCGCCAGTAACGTAAATGAGCCAAATGTATGCGGAAAATCGAATACAATGTGCCGACGGTAACATAAACGAGCCAAATGTATGCGAAAAATCGAATACAATGTGCCGCCGGTAACGTAAACGAGCCAAATGTATGCGAAAAACCGAATACAATGTGCCGCCGGTAACGTAAATGAGCCAGCGCTGTTATTCGCCCCAGATCACCCGGGAAGGGGCTTGTTATTAGGGAATAAGTGCAATACGGTCCCTCCCTAATAGATGTGCTCATTTCATCAAAATAAAGCCATTCGGTCCGTAAGCGGAACCTCACTACGAAGGTGTATATGGATACGATTATGGAATTACGGATGTACTCAGCTTGTAACTCTACCTCCAAGGACGACGTCAGGCGTTTTCTTGTTGAGTTGAGGCTTATTAGAACGAGTATAACAATTGTTCGCATGAAAAAAAACTATTGTACGGTTTGGTTAGGCGTCTGTAATATGTTGCGGACAGGGAGCAGAGAATGATGGTGTAGCAGAATGAATTGAATTTGCGGAATGGGGACTCTTGAGTCCTGAGCGATCTGCGGAGGCGAATATGAGGATGCGCAGACTTTTCGGACTGCAGAGCTCTTATTTCCACAATTTCTATTAAAAATAGGGTGTATTTGCGTGAATAGGTGCAACTGAGTCCGATAGTGTAGCAAAATAGCCTGAAATTGCGAAATAAGGGCTCCTTAGTCCGAACGATCTGCGATGACGAGGAAGATTCATAGAACGGAGAAGGATCGCCTTTTATAAGAATGCATTGCGGCAGTTTGATGTAAATCTACAGTTTTTTATGCTAAAATAGACGCAATTCTGCTTACCATACTTTTGCTTAGGCGGGATAGATCATAGTAGTGGTATTGGTGAAGGAGGCTGCGTATATGGGGATGATGTCCTGGCTGGTTGAGCAGCGGATTCAGGAATCTATGCGTAATGGGGAATTTGGAGATTTACCTGGGCATGGCAAGCCACTGGAGCTTGAGGATTTATCGGGCGTGCCAGAAGAATTGCGCATGTCTTTCAAAATTATGAAGAATTCCGGGCTGGTGCCCGAGGAAGTATCTTTGCGTGCAGAATGCGTTACCCTCGAAGGGCTGCTTGCTGCCTGCCACAATAGCGGAGGCGCTGAAACTAGTGAAGGTAAGGCAATCCGGGCAAAATTGTCTTTGAAAAGGCTGCGTCTGCAAGAGCTTCTGCGTGAACGAGGCTTAGATAGTAATCCTGCTTTTATGCAATACAGTGTTCAAATACATGAACAGATAATTAGGGAAGAAGAATAACGCTTATTAGGGTCCTGTTGTATGGACATGAGGATAAATAGTGTGAAATAAAAGCAGCTCTTAGTCCATAAAGAGACGAAAGAGCTGCCTTTTTGCGTGCTTCGTTTCACAAGTGTCATTTTACTTGCTTGAAATATACCCATTCTGGATCACCATCGTCTAAATTCTCAATGATTCCGCTTCTTACAAATCCTAGAGAAAGACACACTTGCTGCATGATCGTATTGGATTCATTGGTGGAAGTAAACAGCTTGGGGGTTGGAGAGTGTTCTTCAATGTAACGAATAAGTGCACCGGCAATGCCAAGACGTCTGAAATTGGGATTCACAATTATGAGCTGAATAAAACAGCATTCGAAAAAAGTGGTATCGTAACAAGCAAAACCGACAGGCTCACTGTTAATCGATGCTACAACACATTGCTCATTTAGAATATATTGTTCAATTTTAGGTTTGCGAATTTCGCTGCCAATGACCATGCTATCGATCTTGCTGAGTATAGATAAATCTGAAATAGTGGCTTTAGTTACGAGCATTTTAGAAAGTCTCCTTTTTTATAATATAATAAAGTTATACTTGAAATGGTAAGTACAGATTGTCTTGATCTTTGAAGTTTTTTCGCACATGATGAATAGGGTTTAGACCACATCAAAGGAAATCATAACATATTATTACAAACGATGGAGAGATATAATGAAACAGCTTCCAATAATACAGGTGCTTCCAGACCTGAAACACATACTTCGCTCAACAAGGGCGGCTGTTCTGATCGCAGAACCCGGTGCGGGCAAAACAACTGGAACGCCTCCGGCATTTCTGGACGAGCCATGGATGGCTGGTAAAAGCATTCTTATGCTTGAGCCTAGAAGACTTGCCGCTAGATCAGCTGCAACTTACATGGCTTCCAATCTTGGAGAAAGTGTTGGACAGACGGTAGGTTATCGGATGCGGAACGACACTAAGGTAGGCAAGAATACACGAATTGTTGTAGTGACTGAAGGTGTCTTAACGAGGATGCTTCAGAGTGATCCATCGCTAGGGGATGTGGGGCTGATTATTTTTGATGAGTTCCATGAGCGTAGTCTACATGCGGATCTGGGACTTGCTCTGGCGCTGGAAGCGCAGGCTGTGCTGCGTGATGATCTTCGGATTCTGATTATGTCAGCAACACTAGATAGTGAACGGGTCTCGGTTATGCTGGGCGATGCGCCAGTGATTGATTGTCCGGGACGAACCTATCCGGTGGAAACTATCTATACCCCAACTACAGGGAATCTTCCGATTGAAAAATCGGCCACAGCCGCAGTGAGACGTGCGCTTGCTGAACAGCCGGGAGATGTACTGGTATTCTTGCCGGGTGAACGGGAGATTCGCAGAACCCAAAATGAGTTGGAACATGGAAAACTGCCTGTCGGGGTAGTGCTTCGTCCTTTATACGGACAATTACCACAGGCTATGCAGGATGCTGCAGTGGCTCCATCCATAAACGGCGAACGTAAAGTCGTACTAGCGACCTCCATTGCGGAGACAAGCTTGACAATCGAAGGTGTGCGAACGGTAATTGATACAGGGCTGCGTCGCACGCAGATTTTCTCTCCGCGTACGGGAATGCCAAGTCTTACGACGGTTCCGGTATCGAAAGCCTCTGCCGATCAGCGGCGAGGACGGGCCGGGCGGACAGCTCCGGGCGTATGCTACAGGCTGTGGAGTCAGGAGGAGCATAATCGCCTTCCGGATGACAATGTGCCGGAGATTATGGAGACGGATCTTGCGCAGCTCGCTTTGGAGCTGGCGCTGTGGGGCGTGCGCGATCCTGCCGCGCTAGCTTGGCTTGACGCGCCGCCCGCTGCGCCCTATGCGCAGGGCACCGCGCTGCTGCGCCAGCTCGGCGCGCTGGACGCCGGGGGCGCCATTACGCCGCACGGCCGCAGCATGGCCGCGCTTGGCGCGCACCCGCGAGCCGCGCATATGCTGCTGCGCGCGGCAGAGCTTGGCGCAGCACCGCTCGCCTGCCGGCTGGCGGCGCTGCTGCAAGAGCGGGACCTGTTCAAGGGTCCCGCGGCACTAGATTGCGACCTCACGCTCCGCGTAGAGGCGCTGCTCCGGTTCGAACGCTCCGCCGACACGGGCGGAGCGGACTCTGCGGTTCTGCGCGCGGTGGTGCGCGAGAGCCGCAATTTCCTGGCGCAGCTGCAAGCAGCGCCGGGCGGGACCGTGAACGAAATCAGCTTCTGCGGGCTGCTTCTGTCGTTCGCCTATCCCGACCGGATCGGGCAGAAACGCGGTGATGGCGCGTTTCTGCTCTCCGCCGGTCGTGGCGTGGCCATGCGGGAAGGGCAACCGCTGGCACGATCCGCTTATATTGTGGCCGCGTCTGTTGACGATCGAGCCACACAAGGTGCAATCTTGCTGGCAGCTGAGCTAGAAGAAGGACAATTGCTTAAATATCATATAGATCACATCACAGAGGATTCTGACGTGTATTGGGATAAAGAAAGTGGAAGTGTGAAGAAACGCCGTCGAACGATGCTTGGAGCTCTTGTCTTAAAAGAAACGTCACATGAAAGACCCTCCTCAGAAGAAACAGCGAAAGTACTGCTAAGTGTAATCGCAGAGGATGGGATTGATATCTTACCGTGGGAAAAGGGACCTCTGCAGCTTCGTGAGCGGCTAATGTTTATGCACGCCTTACGTTCAGATTGGCCGGATGTCTCTGATGAAGCATTAATTGAGATGCTTGATGAATGGCTATTACCTTACATTCACGGTATGCGTAATTTGCGTGACCTTCAGCGAATCCCGTTATCCCGTGCGCTTGAGGGGTTGCTGGACTGGAATCAGCGACAGCTTCTTGAACAGGAAGCGCCGACACATATAACAGTTCCTAGTGGTTCGCGTGTGCCCGTGGACTATGCTAATCCAGCTGCTCCCGTACTGGCTGTGCGTTTGCAAGAGATGTTTGGACAGTTAGACACCCCTAGAATTGGAGGGGGGAAGGTACCTGTTTTACTTCATCTTTTGTCACCGGCAAGAAGACCGATGCAGGTGACTTCTGACCTTGCAAGCTTTTGGCGTGGTACTTATTTTGAGGTTAAAAAGGATCTAAAAGGACGTTATCCTAAGCACTATTGGCCAGACGATCCCTTGCAAGCAATTCCGACCAATCGAACACGTCCCAATAAATAATAAGGTCCTTCGTGCACTTGAAATTTTAATTAGATGTTTTGTCTTCAGCTTACAGGGTAATTAACTAGCGAAGACAATTACTAAGGAGGGCTTCAAGTGACTAAAAAAATCGTAGGTATCTTTGATACAGAACAAGAAGCAACCAGAGCAATTGAAGGACTTCACAATCAAGGGTTTAGTAATGATGAAATATCAGTAATCACACGTGATCGCGATGAGCTAAGACATATTTCGGATGATACAGGCACAAAAGCGCCCGAGGGTGTTGCAACAGGTGCAGCTACAGGCGGCGTATTGGGTGGTGTTACCGGACTGCTAGCAGGTATCGGAGCGCTCGCAATTCCGGGGATTGGTCCTATACTGGCAGCGGGACCTATTGTGGCAACGTTAACAGGTGTAGCCGTGGGTGCAGGTGCAGGTGGCTTAGTTGGTGGCTTGATCGGTCTTGGCATTCCTGAGGACGAGGCAAAAGAGTACGAAGGATACGTTGAAAGTGGCAAGATCCTTGTGCTTGTTGAGGATAATGGACGAGGGTATCAAGCGCATGATGTGTTCCGAGACAATCGCTCACTAAATGCTCAGCGTTACGAAGGCGTCTATAACGAAGACACTCGACTGGGTAATTCGATGGCTAACAGAGCAGACCGAACGGCTGAAGTTTACAACCGCGATAAAATCTAAAATGTTAATCGACCTACTTTTACTATAAACAATCCATTAAAGACTGCACCTCCTAGCGATAAGCTGTGAGGTGCAGTCTTTATTATACATACATGTGGTATGATATGGATAATAATCCAAATTATAATTGGGATTTTGAGAAGTAACTAGCAATCTTATACTTAGAGGCTGTTCTTAAGGAGGGCGTAGATGAAGATATTTGTAGCCGGTGCGGCGGGCGTGATTGGACGGCTATTGCTACCTAAGTTATTAGAAGCGGGGCATGAGGTTGTCGGAATGACCCATAAGGAAGAAAATAGAGCATTTATTGAGAAGTGTGGAGCACAGGCGGTAATCGCGGATGTCTTCGATCGAGAGGCCATATTTGCGTCCATTCACAAAGCACAGCCAGAAGTGGTTATCCATCAGCTAACTTCACTAAGTCAGCGGAATTTCTCAGATAATTCCAGGATAAGAATAGAAGGAACACGAAATATTGTGGATGCATCTCTTGCAGCTGGCGTGGAACAAATCGTTGCACAAAGTATTTCATGGGCTTATGAAGCTGGAGATGTGCCAGCTACGGAGGAAACTCCTTTAGATCTTAAGGCTTTAGAGCCTCGGAGAAGAACGATTGAAGGTATATACTCACTAGAGAAAGCAGTTGCCGAGATCCCCAATCATGTGATCTTGCGGTATGGAATGTTGTACGGCCAAGGAACATGGTATGACACTAATGGCTATATGGCAGAGGAAATTCGTCAAGAACGAATGACAGCGACAGATGCCGTTGTATCATTCCTACATGTGGAGGATGCAGCTAACGCAGCGGTGCTTGCTCTGAACTGGCCTTCAGGCCCTGTGAACATCGTAGACGACGAGCCTGCTAAAGGATTGGATTGGTTATCAGCTTATTCAGATACCATAGGTGCTCCTGCTCCTAATGTTCAAGAAGGCAGAGCAGGATGGGAACGGGGAGCCTCCAATACGAAAGCTCGAATGGATTACGAATGGAGTCCACTATACCCGTCATGGAGATCAGGATTTGCTCGGAGCTTGAATGTCCAGAGTGAATGAATTCAGCTACTGAAAGGAAGTGCAGTATGAGTTTACTTCTTGTGATTTTGTTCTTTATTGGTTTAATCATGATGATTAGCAATCAATATGCGATGATCAAGAAAATGGACGAAATGAATGAGTCACTAAGTGAAATTAATAATAAACTTGGCTAGCTAAAGTTGAAAAGGAGTGATGACGTGGGGGTAATAAAAAAATTCTCTCTAGTGGTCGTGAATTTAATCGCGGATCTATGGTTTGGAATCGTACGAAAACCTGAATTTTATGATAATCACACGGTTACTAGAACAAAGAGAGGGTATGTCCTATTTGTAACGTTAGCAGGTATTATCGCTGTGGGAACCGCCATTTGGCTATGCTCTAGAATTTATTGAGGATAAGACTGCCAATAGGCAGTTTTTTTATATTATAAGGTTTCTTCTTATATATTGGACTTCCAGATGCAATTACACTTGCTGTAGTTTAGTAAATAATCATTATAAGTGTTTATTACCAATCATTTACTTTAAGAAGTGATACTATAGAAAATAGAAGTTGAAGTAGCAGCGAGGAGGAATTGTACATGCAATTAATGGGATGGTCCGAGGATGAAATATCGTATGAGCTAAGTAATGATTATTCAATTCGTAAGGCTGAATCGGAAGAGTGGGGAGTGTATTGCTCCATTTATTATAATATTCAATATATTGGCTTTTTTAGAGAAGATGGGTTCAATTCTGCCCAAAAGAATGCTTTTTGGATCTATAAAGGGGAGGCGAAAATAGGTGGAGTAAGGATGTCACCTAATCGGATCTATCATTTATTTGTTATTCCACCTTTTAACGATACATTTGTGGTGCTTAAACTTCTAAAAAAGCTTTTGATATATTGGTCTGACCGAACGGAGCCTATAAAAACATTTGAGGTTCTACCGGATCAAGTTCATTTATTTGCGCGGGCAGGATTTTGGCCTGATGAATTCAGATGTCGCTGGATGCAGCGTCCTACAGATCATTTTGAGGTGGAATGGAACGAAGAATTTAGAATTGAAAGTCCACAGATCGAAGAGGATGGAAAAGGAGCTAAACGCTTTATTCTTGAAGATCAGATCGCCGAATGTAGCTACGCTAGCTTTGCCGGAAGTCTCGAAGCGACCAGAAGAAAGCAATTTTCCTATGAAGATTTTATTCCAAGTGAAGAACCGAATTATACGAATGAAGCATTACTTACCGCGTCAACGCTTGTGTATGATAGGAAATCGGGACAGTTAATTGCGAATTGTCTCTTGGGCTTACAAGGAGATTACGCAGCAGTTTATAGTATTGGTGTAATGCCCGGTTATAGAGGCAAAGGGATAGCGACACTGATGTTGAAAAGAGGACTAAGTCTCCTTAAAGATAAGTATCCTTTCCTTAGATTATATGTCATGGAAGGTAATGATGCGGAGTCTGTTTATACGAATCTAGGATTTGTTCCAGGAGTACAAGAGATACAGAGCATGTATATTCCAGTGAACGATCAAGCATAAACGTTTCTGCGTTCTTCTAAGGGCGGTAAGCGTTTAAGCGAGTATAGGCGGGGAATTTATAATTTCTAAAATTAATAAAAGGGCTGCCGGAGGGCAGCCTTCTTCATCCTATCTAGGCATGTGAGGTTATGGGAAAAATGAAATGTTTAGGTAGTTCTTTTAAAAGTGGACGTACAAATAACACATCCTCACTCTCGGGAATAAATTCGGTCTCCATGTGATCTATATTGAAATCTGGTGTGAAATGAAAATGAATAACCTCCGTTTCAGGTGAAATAATGCTATTCAATATCACGCTGATATCTATGTGTGAAGTACTGATAATATCAAAAATATGAAGCTGATGCTCCTCATGTCTAAAGATCACTACGACGTCAGCTTCTTCAATATAGTAAAAAGAATCATGGAAAGGAAGGATAAAATAAAACAGCAGCTGATGTTCATTGTTTACAACGCTGAGTATAGAGGACACCGGAACTTTTTCTTCAGCGAATTTTTTTATTATGGTGAAATCAACGGAATTATTCATAGATAAGGGACGCACAGAGAAGATTTTAGACGTTTGATTTCTAAGATTAGAAGCGTTAATCGAAAAGCTGCTTTCTTGCATACGTTCAAATCCGAATTTAGGATAAAAGTCCAAAGCACTGTCGTTTGCAAATAAGTAAATGAAGTCAAATTCATGTTCGTATTTCGCGATAATATGATCTATTAATTTCCTGGATAATCCTTGCATGCGATAATCAGGATGTGTCATTACAGTGCCAATTTGAATGGCGTTATACTCTTTTTGATTTATGAGAATCGTCATTTTGTTTATGGACGCATTAGCGATCACATGGTCCCTATCGATGTAGGAATAACAAATATACTTGTCACTCCAGCCTCCTTGTTCATACCATGGGGAAAAATCAATTCCGAAGATTGATTTAGCTAAGGAATTAAAGCTTTCTTTATATTTTTCGATATGCTTATAATCACTGACCAATTGGTAATCACTCATAAGTATGCCTCTTTTCCAAAGTGTTTTTCATAGTCACGTTTAATGGTTATATCTTACTACATGGTTATTAGGTAATGTTTATTATAAAAAAACAATCCCAATATTATTTGGAGGCTAGAAAATGAGAGAGATAGATTATAGCAATTATTACTGGAAAGATGACCAAATTAGATTGCGTTCAATACAAGAAGGAGATTGGGAAGGTTATTATACGAACCGATTCGATACTCCAGCGCGGCGACTCTTACAATGTGCAGTTGAACTACCACCTACCATTGCCGAAGCCAAAAATTTTGCGGAGACTTACGCTGAGTTCTCATCGGATAGACTAATGTTTACGATCGAAGATTTGCATGGTGAAAATGTTGGAGGCGTAAATCTGAACAGCATTGACGAGAAAAATGGTACGTTCAGCATAGGTGTGCAGGTGGATAAAGATCATCGAGGTAAAGGGTATGGAACGAGAGCTATAACCATCCTCTTAAAATATGCTTTTTTCGAGCGACGGCTAAATAAATTCAATGAATGTGCGCTTGAAGGTAATGAAGGTTCTATAGGGATGTTAAAGAAAGTCGGCTGTGTGCAAGAGGGCGTGCGACGGAAAGTCATTTACACGAACGGACGATATTATGATTTGATATTGTTTGGATTGACGAAGGATGAATTTATGGAAAAAAACGGAGATGAGCAATCATGAACACAATCGCTGGATTAAGAGATTTTCGAGTGGTATAGTCCGTTCTACAAAATCCTGAATCCGTAAAGCTCCCATTATATGGGGGCTTTTTTGTGGTTTTTTCTTACTATACTAGACATATAAATTGTAAGTTTATAGTCAATTATTTGATTTGTATTTCTAATTGTAGATAAATGGAAAGCGTTTTCGTATTGAATGTTATCCGCTATTATAAGAGGGTAACTAAAAATATGAACGTTCAGTGTAATATAGCATCTAAGGAAAAGAGGGCTACATATGAATATTTTAATTATTGAAGACGATCCCAGCATTCAAATGCTGCTAAAATTGAGCTTAGAGGTGGAAGGGTATCAGACGAAAGCTGTAGGAACGGTGACTAAGGCATGGGATGAACTTGCAACATGGTCTACCGATTTAATACTGTTAGATCTTATGTTACCTGACCGTTCCGGGTTCGAGCTTCTTCAAATGCTTCAACAACAGTATAAGTCAGTCCCGGTAATCGTGCTCACCGCTAAGAATGAAATGAATGATAAAATCCTTGGCTTTCAGTTGGGAGCAGACGATTATCTAACGAAACCTTTTGAGACAAGGGAACTTATCGAGCGCATTAAGGCAGTTATGAGACGAATGAAGATGGTAGCGCCTCCTGAAGTGATCAAGATTGGACCTATTGAAATTGATAAGAATGGACGTACTTGTAAGATAGGGGAACAATGGCTTAAGACAACTAGTAAAGAGTTTGACTTCATGTGGCTCTTATGTGCTCATCCTAAGAAAGTTTTCACACGCGAAGACTTGCTTGATCAGGTCTGGGGTTATGATTATTATGGGCATACAAGATCCGTGGACATGGTGGTAAACCGTCTTCGGGAGAAAATGAAACCCAACGAGCATCTGATCGCCACTATACATGGGACAGGCTATAAGCTGGAGGTATAGAAGATGGGGCTGCGAAATAAAATGTTTATTCAGCATGCCGTTACGATTGTTATGCTGCTCACAGCGATGTTTTTTATCGTTAATTATACGCTTAACCAAAGTATGATTAAAAGGGATACTCAGACGTTAAGTCAGTATTTTGGCTTGCATCGTATTGAGGCATTGAAGATTGTCAGTGATCAGAAAATTAATATAGAACAATTATTTTCAGGTAAGTACGCCCCCTTTATTGCGTCGCATTTGGCGTCAAACAGCAATTTTCAAGTACAACTATTCGCACTAGATGAGACGATTGTTGGGAGCAGCAGCGATAAAGAAAACTTACTTAAACGTAACGATATTCAGAAAGCGCTTACTGGTAATGCTGCCACAGTCATAACTGCAGGTGAAGGTACACAATATCTAATTTACTCAGTTCCCTTCTGGTATGAAGGAGAAATTGTGGGTGGATTTCGATATTTATTGGACCTCCATGAGAATTTGCAGACATTAAACCAGATGCGCACATGGTTCATCGCTGCAGCTGTAGGATGTTTAATTTTTTCGCTTATGGTCAGCTATTCATTCTCATCTTTGTTGGTGAGGCCTCTACATGCCTTGCAGCAGGCGCTTAAGCTTGTATCCATTGGCGATTTTAGCAGAAAGATACAGGCGAGTAGTCAGGATGAGGTAGGAGAATTAGCCAAGGATTTCAATCATATGTCGGATGCGCTGCAACATCATATCAAAATGTTAAAGTATGAACAGGGAAAGCAGAAAGCTTTCTACGACAACATAACTCATGAATTAAAAACACCATTAACTTCGATTATCGGGTTTTCGGATTTAATTGAAAGAATGAATAAGAAGGATGATATACAGGAATGTAATACCTATATCCGTAAAGAGAGTACTCGGTTGTTAAATATGGTTGAGGATTTGTTACAGACCTCACTGATTGGTGATGAGGCTTGGCGTATCAAGCTGGAGTGTACTGATTTAGGGGCTGTCATTATGGATAGTCTACGTATCTTAGAGCCGACCCTTCAAAAATCCGCGATTGTTACCACGCTAAAGATCTCATCTTGTGAAGTGAATTTAGATCCCAAGAGAACTCAGCAAGTTCTATTTAACGTGATTGATAACGCTATTAAGCATAGTGAATGTACAAATCTCTATATCGAGTTAACGGAGCATGGGGACTGTGGGCTGGTTCGTATCATAGATAACGGGAGAGGGATATCACAACAATTGCAAAGTATATTATTTCTACCCTCGGCAGAGAAACAGGATCGTATTATTTCAAACGAATCACATGGGTTAGGATTACCTCTATGTAAACAGTTTATGGAACTTCAAGGAGGGAGTATCGTCATTACTAGCTCGGAGAAGAAGGGGACAGAGATTCAGCTGAGATTCCTCTTAACATAACAAATGTAAGCGCTGTTACAAAACTGATACAAATTTAAAATTTTTCTGATATATGAGGAGGTTAAAGTAAGTGCCAGAGGATAAGAAAGGGCTTTCATGGTTTCGCCTCATCTTGTTACAAGTCATCATAGGCAGTCTGCTAATCGGCATGTGCGCTTACACTTTTCGAATACCTCTTGATGAAGTACATGTTGTACCTCGACAGGAGGATCAACTTGACCGGATTGCTGGCGTTCCGATGCGCGTGGATATTACGTATCCAGGCCTAGGGACGATATCCATTGAGGATCCGAAGGAATTGCTGAAATTGAGATCTACTTTTTCCGGGTTGTTATCATCAGGAATGCAGCGTCCACAACAGTTAGTTCCGAGACTTCTGTTGACGGGAACGATGGCCTATCTGGATCAAGAAGATATTCCTTTTCAAGTGGAAACGAATGCGTTTCACTTCGGTGCAGAGTCAGTTAATTCGCTTAATGTAAGTGCAACTATCCGCAAGCTGCAAAGTACACTCATCGATAAGATGTTAACAACGTCGAGTATTGGATCTGCTGTGGAAAACAAGATTAATGATGTGTTCACACTACAGCAGGGAGTACTTACAGCTCTCACTCAGGTTGAGAGGAAGGCGTTGATATCGCAGATTCGTGCAGCAGAGCGTATTATCGATTTCAGCCATTTTGATGACTTACAACGTACACCCGATGCTCACTTTGTCATTCAGCTCACGAATGATTATCGAGTGAAAAAGCACTGGATCCATGTGGATCGTTATAACGGCGCTTACTTCGTGGTCTATGACCTTCTGGATGAGACCAATCAAAGAGTCTATTTCAAACTAAATAATGCCTCATACTGATCTTGAAGGGATGGTTTAGTCTATGGCGAGAAAGAAAAAAAACAGTAAGTCAGTCATTTTATTGTCAGTCATAGTAGTTGTGTTGGTAGCGGGGTTCTTCATGTATAAATCAGGAGTATTTGGCGGTAAAGAAATGAAAAAAATCACCGTATATTCCATTTTTCAAGAGGAAGAGGCTCGTAAAATTCTGGATAAATTCAAAGCTGAAACTGGAATTGACTATGACATCCTACGTTTACCAAGTGGAGAAGCGGTATCCCGTGTACAGAATGAAATGTCGAATCCACAAGCCGACTTTCTGATGGGAGGGCCAGCGGATTCGCACCAAGTACTGAAAGAGGCAGGTTCATTGGAAGCTTATGATTCTCCGAATGCTTCTGACATCGCTGACAATATGAAAGACAAAGATGGCTTCTGGACAGGGTTTTATCTAAATCCAATCGCTATAGGTATTAATGAAGAACGTTGGAAAGAGAAATATGGTAGTGATCCATACCCTGAAACTTTTAAGGATTTGCTTGATCCTAAATTCAAAGGTGAAATTGGTATGTCCGATCCAGCAACATCGGGTACAGCATATACAGCAGTAGCTTCTTTAGCCCAAGTATGGGGTGATGATGAGATGTTGAACTATATCAAACAGTTGCTGCCTAACCTTAAGGAAAGACCTAAGTCTGGCATTGAGCCCATTCAGAAAGCTGCTAAAGGGGAGTATACAATTGGCGTGACTTTCCTAGGCGATCAATTGAAGATTAAATACCAAGGCAACCCAATTGTTAGTGTTGTTCCAGAAGCAGCAGGTTATGAAGTTGGAGCCTTATCCATTGTTAAGGGTGGGCCTAATACAGAGGCTGCGAAGAAGCTTATGGACTATATGCTTACCAATGAACCGGGTGAGTTGTATACGCAATCTGCATACGCAGTATCCGTTAAAGCATCAGTACCGATTCCTAAAGGTGGCATTGATATTAAAACAACGAAATACAACGATGCTTATGATTTGTTAAAAGCAGCATCGCAGCGTAAAGAGTTGCAAAATGCATTAAAAGATTTGAAATAAAAGAGCCAATAGGGGTATTGCAGGGCTGTACCATATATGATGACTGTAATGCCCCTCAAATTGGATGGCAGAAAGGTGGGAGTCGCCCCCTATGAAAGAAAAAAAAGGCATTGGGGAGTCGATCAACAGGCTCTTTAAAGATCCGTCGTCACTCGTACTTGTACTGACTAGCTTTGCATTTCTCATTCTATTTGTTATTTATCCGCTGGTAATCGTTGTGTTTACATCTGGATTTGATAATTGGGCAACGTTTTTTAGTAAACCCCGTTATGGAAAAGCGCTATTAAATACGGTAGTTAGCTCATCATTATCCGCTTTTACAGCAACAGTGTTTGGATTTATATACGCGTATGCAATTCACTACAGTAACATCAGAGGAAAGAAGTTCTTTCGATTTATAGCCTTTATTCCATTATTAGCTCCTTCGGTTATGAGTGGTTTAGCATTCCTATTGCTTTTTGGACGTGGGGGAATGATCTCACAATGGTTAAATACCAACTTTAATTTTGAGCTTGATTTGTATGGATTACCGGGGTTGTGGATTGTTCAAACGATATCCTATTTTCCACTTGCCTACATGACTATAACGGGTGTGCTCCGCGCTATATCACCGAATCTGGAGATAGCAGCACAGAATCTTGGAGCTAGAGGATTCAAATTATTCAGGACGATTACGCTGAAACTTGCACTTCCAGGTGTTATTAACGCATTCTTGCTGGTAGCGATTAACTGCTTCGCTGACTTCGGAAATCCAAAGCTAATTGGTGGTAACTATTCACTTTTAGCAGTTGAAATTTACGGAGAAATCATTAATAACGAGGCAGGACTAGCTTCGGTCATGGGGATTATCTTAGTAATTCCTGCACTGATTGTATTCTGGGTTCAGAATAAGATTTTATCTAAAGGCTCCTACTCAACGATAACTGGTAAGCCGGTATCTGGTTTGAAACGGATCACTACGTCTAAGAAGACAGATGCATTACTTTTCTCTTTTAACAGTTTAATCTCATTGTTCATTATTTCGATGTTTGCGATCACCATTCTTTTCGCCTTTACGAAAAACTTTGGTCGAGATAATACATTCACACTGGATCATATAATGAAAGTTGTCTTTAGTTCATCTAGTCCAGCCGTTTTGAACAGCTTAGTGTTATCGCTAATTAGTGCGTTGCTGGCGGTGGCTCTTGCATTAGTGCTCGCCTATATAGTAGTTCGCAAACCTTTTCCAGGAAAAAAATTACTAGATTTCAGCGCGGTTCTTCCAATTGCGCTTCCAGGAACATTCGTTGGTCTTGCACTGATTGTTGCGTTTAGTAAAGGTCCGATTGTTTTGCAGGGATCTGCAGCATTGATTGTCATTGCGATGTTACTTAAACAGATGCCTGTAGGTTATCGGGGCTTGACTGCGTCTTTTAAACAAGTGGATAAATCGATCGAAGAAGCAGCCACCAATCTGGGTGCGAGTAGCCGTAAGACGCTAACAACGATTGTATTTCCAATGTTGCAAAAAACCGTCGTAGCGAACTTTGTCTATGCGTTTATGAAAAATATGAATACTTTGAGTACGATAATCTTCCTAATTACCCCTAAATGGGTTGTTGCAGCAGTATCGATCTTTAACTATGCCGAAACGGGAACCTATTATTGGGCAGCCGCTGTGGCAGTGGGTTTGATGGGTGCAACGCTTGGAACACTGGGAGTGATCAAGTTGATCTTCCGTTCCAAAGTGAAAATATTTGATTTCTAATGATTTTGAAGGGAGTGGGTACGATGGAATCCAACATACTACTAGATTTGAAAAATGTGAATAAAGTGTTCGGCAATAACCATGTCTTGAAAAATATCAACTTAAAGATTGAACGAGGGAAGTTCATCACCTTCCTTGGTCCGAGTGGTTGTGGGAAGACGACTTTATTACGTTCCATCGCGGGTTTCTATACCATCGATGATGGTGAGGTGTGGATTGACGGGAATTTGGTTAATGAATTACCTCCATATAAAAGGGGCACTCCAATGGTGTTCCAGGAATATGCCTTGTTCCCGCATATGACGGTATTTGATAATATTGCTTATGGACTAGATATTAAGAAAAGACCTGAAGCAGAAGTACAGGAACGGGTAATGGCTGTTATGGCTCAGGTCAAATTATCCGGACTTGAAGAGCGATATCCCCATGAAATGTCTGGTGGACAACAGCAACGTGTAGCTATGGCTCGTGCCTTAGTGATGAATTCGCCGATTATTCTCCTGGATGAGCCACTAAGTAATCTAGATGCTAAATTACGTGAAGAGGTACGCGTTGAGCTGCGAACAATTCAACAGGAACTTGGACTAACCGTAATATATGTAACGCATGATCAATTGGAAGCTTTGTCGATGTCAGATCAGATCGTTGTTTTTAATAAAGGAGCTATTGATCAGTACGGTACGCCGCATGAAATATATTATAAACCTCGTACACAATATGTAGCTGATTTTATTGGTTCTACCAATTTTATTGAGGCAGTAGTCATGCAAAGTAAAGAGGGTACGGCAACAGTTAGCTACGGCTTTGGAGGGGATAATGTTACTATTACTACAGATGAAAAGCTGACAGAGGGTGAGGAAGTTCTTCTGAGTGTTCGCCCCGAATCATTGCGACTAAATCATCCGGACATTAGCGGATTTAACATCATGGGAGTAGTCCAATCCTCGATGTTTCTAGGAGAAAAGGAAAGATATTTCCTTGCAGATCAATGGGGCAAAGAATGGATTGTCGATGCTTATGATATTGGTCAAAAGACTTTCGATGGTCAAGTTCGGATGAGTGCGGCAATAGACAAAATTCATATTATTAAAAAGGTTAGTCCGTAAACTGAAGTAGATGTTCCAAAAAAGGAAAACAGTCGTTTTCCTTTTTTGGCGTATCGTTTTTTTATAGAACGGCGGCTATAGGCTAGTTTAGCGGGAGGAGACGTTCTAATTGAGAACAAAGGTAATTATCCTGTCATTGGTTGCGGTAACAATACTTCTTCTAATATATTTCTATCCTGGCCAGAAAAGCAATCAGCCTCTCAAAGTATATGTAATTTTTCAAGAGGATGAAGCGCGTATTCTGTTGGAGAAATATAAGAAGAAGACGGGACAGTCTTATGAGCTTATTCGCATGTCTGGCGGTGAGGCAAGCTACCATTTGATGTCGATCAATAAGACAGGCATTGATGTTGTTCTCGGTGGGCCTGCTGATCTTCATGAGCAGCTCAAGAACAAAGGGAAATTAATTCGCTATTCATCACATGTTGCTGATGAGATCCCCGACATCTATAAAGATAAAATGGGCTATTGGACAGGTATATACATGGGTGCATTGGCTATTGGTGTAAATGAGCAGGTCTGGAATCAAGATCCTCAGCTTGTAGCTTTACCTCTTCCGGAACGCTACGAAGACTTATTACGTCCCGAGCTCAAGGGGAAAATTGAAATTCCGGACCCAGAAACCTCAGGTACAGGATACACATTGCTAGCCTCTCTTGCACAAGAACGTGGGGAGGAGCAAGCTCTAGCATTGGTGAGTGCTCTTAAGAAGCAGAGTTCATCAACTACATTCTCAGGAATTAGTTCTGCCCAGCGGCTTGCAGTAGGTGAAGTTGCTGCTGTTATCAGCTTTATGGGCGACCAGCTTCGATTTAAGAATTCGGGATATGCTATACAATCTTCTATTCCTCCACAAGCTGGATGGGAGATAGGTGCAGTGTCGATCTTGAAAGGTGGGAACAACGTGACTGCTGCTAAGCAGCTGGTAGATTTTGTACTGTCAACAGATGCTCAGACAGATTATATGAATTCCGCATTTTCCTTACCTGTGATGCCGAATATTAAGATCCATCCGCTTTTGTCTTCTGTTAAGCTGGAAAAATTAATGATTACGTATCGATTCGATATCGCTGCTGCGAACCGAGAGGAATTACTCGCTAAATGGCATGAGGCCAATAAACGCTAAGGGATTGTTCACTCATTATTCAACGGCCATCGAGAACTTTATGGTTAAGTTCTCAATGGCCGTTATTTATTACTCGAGAAAACCAACTTTCATCATATGAAAAATTCACAATAGAAAATCACAAAATAAACAACTCTATCTAGTTACTTTCAATAAATTCATCATCTATCCCTATTAAATTTCTATACAAATCGGAAAAAGTGAACCCACTACCACATTTCAGGTTGTGAAAGTTGGAAAATAGTGCTTATACTAGAGTTATAGAAGGTAAGATTAACCAAAAAAAACACAACATGAGGAGGGTTTATATGGCGTTTATGATTGCTCAACGGGCTTTTATCAAGGTGTATCTTATAACAATGGTAGAACAACATCGCGGGTATGGATACCAAATGCTTGAGGATTTACGTCGAGATTTCAAGGCACATGGATATTCCCCTCCACAGAGCGAAATTTATCGCGCGCTGCATGAGCTGGTACAGCAAGGAATTTTATATCGTACTAAACAGCTAAAAGGGAATGACCCGAAGGTGGATTTTCAAGAAATCGTCTTATACCATTTCACAACTGATGGAGAAGAGAAAGCGAAGCTATATAAGAAGCAGGTGAAGACGGATCTTGATCGCTGCTTAGGTATTTTGAACAAGGCGGTTGCGGATAACTTCTAGAACTGGAACTATAGTTATATTTTCAGGATGCTCTCACCCTGTTATAATGGTTACTGCCGGATAATTGCAGTATATACTTGGAGGTAACAAATGATGGATGAACATATGAAACGTCGATTGGACAAACAACGTAAGCTATTCAGCCAACTTGGCATCACTCTAGATGCTCTAACCATACATGAAAAAGAATTCAGTATGAAGCTTCGTGGTTACGATGCGGAGGAAGTGGATACATTTTTAGATAGCGTAATCAAGGATTATGAGCGTTTTTATGCGACAATTGCTGATCTGATGGATAAATGGCAAGAACAGCAGCTGGAGATGCGAGAATTAAAATCAGAAACCAAAGCCACAGAGGTTATTCAGGTCCCAGTACTTAGAGGCATCGACCCAAAGGAATTAGAAGAGGTCATTTTAAAACTAGAGACCAATGTCCGTCAGCTTAAAGAAAAGCTTCCCCAAATTGAAAGCTATTTATAACTCGTGGATTTTTGAGTTTCAGGAGCTGCGCTTGACATTTATAAATTTACCATTGACGAGTTAGCAGTTCATGATTTATGATATGTTCATAAATGATCATTTATATTTTAGTGGCGTGTTACCGTTAAGGGCATGAGCCAAGGATTGTCTTCATCTCGATGAGACATTTCTTGGCTTTTTTTGTTCCTAATTGACGATAATATGGGAAAGGAGTGATGAGCTTGTCGCGGGAGATCGAGCAATTTCAAGTACAGCGTGTGATTGGGAACAACGTTGTAATGGTTCAGGGAAGCAAGAACGGCAAGGAATATGTCATTATCGGTAAAGGCATTGGTTTTGCTGTGAAAGGTTCAGGTGTGATTGAAGGAAACGATCCTCGTATTGAGAAATTGTTTCGTCTAGAAGACCGCGAATCCTGGAGTCAGTATCAAATATTGCTGGAAGACATAGATCCCAAAGTGATGAGAATAACTGATGAAATAATTGCTGATATCCAAAGTCAATTTCCTGACAAATTAAACGACAAGATTTATTTGGCACTCCCGAGCCACATTCAGTTCACCATTTACCGTCTGCGCAACGGGATGGATATTATTAATCCTTTTTTACAAGAAACTAAGATGTCTTTTCCGAAGGAATTTGATATCGCTTACAAGGCATCAGAGAAGATCAATGCTGAATTTCAGGTGCAAATTCCCGAAGACGAGGTTGGATTTCTAACTTATCATGTGTACTCCGCAGTTAACAATGTATCGGTGGGTCAGTTAGTAAAAGCATCTAATATCGTGAGTGAACTTCTAGACATGATTCAGCAAGAACGGAATATAACTTTTGAGCATGGCAGTATGAATCATATTCGATTAATGATCCACTTGCGGTTTTCGCTGGAACGTATTTTGAAAGGATCACTAATAGATAATCCTTTTGTGAAACATATTAAGAAGGAATACAAAGAGGAATACAAGTTATCTCAAAAGCTCGGTAAAGTGATGCAAAAATCTCTTGGTGTAGATATCCCGGAAGAAGAGCTGTGTTTCCTAGCGATGCACTTACACCGATTATTTCAGACTTTAGTGAAACAAAACTAACAACTTTAGAGGAGTGGAGCATATGTTTTCCAAATGGAAATCAAAAAAAGAAGAGAAACATACTGGACATACAATCGAAATCATGGCACCAATCAGTGGAGAAGCAGTTTCATTAACAGAGGTTCCGGATGAAACCTTTGCTGGTGGTCATATGGGTAGCGGAGTTGCAATCAGACCTTCTGAGGGGATCCTAAAGGCTCCTTTTGATGGCACGGTTGCTCATATCGTGAAATCGAGTCATGCAGTTATTCTGGAACATTCCTCCGGTGTGCAATTGCTGTTACATATCGGAATCGATACTGTCAGTCTTAAGGGCAACGGATTTGTTAGTCATATTGCCTCTGGAGATCAAGTGAAGGCAGGTCAAACCTTAATCGAATTTGATCTGGACGTTATTCGCGCAGCAGGCTGTGACACAATTTCACCTGTAATCGTGACTAGTACGGAGGAAACACCACCTCAAGTGAACGGACATTATGGTCAGGTTACAGCAGGACAGGATCTGATTCTTACAGTGGCTTCAAAGTAATAAGCTGATACAGCATTACTACTATTGAATCGAAAGGATGATATTTTATGTTGGGTTTTCTACAGAAATTAGGTAAGTCGCTTATGCTTCCGGTAGCAACTTTGCCTGCGGCAGCTATTCTTCAAGGATTAGGTCTGATTAACTACGAAAAAGATATACCTCTGGGGGCAACGATAGGTGGATTCCTGAACCATTATTTTGTTCCATTTCTAAATGCCGGTTCGGGTGCTATCTTCGGAAATCTTGCTCTAATCTTCGCAGTAGGGGTTGCCATTGGATTTGCCAAGGACGCCGTAGCAGCCTTGTCAGCAGTAATTGCATACTTAGTACTAGACAAGATTCTGATTGCCGTACCCCTTCAGTTCTCTTTTATTGATGATGCTGTAAAGTTGAATATGGGTGTGCTTGGGGGTATATTTGCCGGTGCCTGGGCAGCATTTCTATATAAGAAATATCACAATATAAAGATGCCAGATTGGCTTGGGTTCTTCGCGGGTAAACGTTTTGTTCCAATCATTACCGCAGCTTCCACGATGGTCCTTGCAGTATTAATTGGGATGGTCTGGAGCCCTGTACAAGATGTAATTAGTGATTTCGGAAACTGGGTAGTGTCACTTGGCGCAGTTGGAGCGTTCATTTTCGGTACAGCTAACCGTTTGTTGATTCCGACAGGTCTTCACCACGTACTTAATTCGATTGCTTGGTTCCAAATTGGTGATTTTACGAATGCAGCGGGTGAATTGGTTAACGGTGACTTAAATCGCTTCTTCGCTGGAGACAAAACAGCTGGGATGTTTATGACTGGATTCTTCCCAATCATGATGTTTGCGCTTCCAGGTGCAGCGCTTGCATTTATTCATACAGCTAAACCAGAAAAACGTAAAATGGTAGCTTCCATCTTCATCGGTTCTGCTATTGCTTCCTTCTTAACAGGAATCACAGAACCACTTGAGTTCTCCTTTATGTTCTTGGCACCAGCCTTGTACGCAGTTCATGCTTTACTTACAGGATTCTCGATGGCGTTAATGTACATTCTGGATGTTAAGCTTGGTTTTGGTTTCTCCGCTGGTTTGATCGATTATCTGATAAACATGAAGCTATCCACCAATGCATGGATTCTTATCCCTGTAGGTCTGTGTTTCTTCGTTCTGTACTATGTGTTGTTCCGCTTTATCATCACGAAGTTCAAGCTTAAGACCCCTGGTCGCGAAGATGATGATGATGCGCTTGTAGCACCAACTGGAGGTAACGGAACAGGTTCAGCTGTTTCTTCCAAGGCTGCTCAAATTCTTGAGCACATCGGCGGACCTTCAAACATCGAAAATATCGATGCTTGTATTACACGCCTACGTCTGATCGTTAAAGACGAAAAAGCCGTTAAAGATTCCGCACTGAAACAACTCGGTGCTTCCGGTGTAATGAGACTTGGTCAAGGTGCTGTACAAATCGTATTTGGTCCGAAATCGGAGCAATACAAAGAGGAAATCGAGAAGTTACTATAACTTAACGTACTCCGTTTAAATTTATTAGCAAGGGCTAGTCCGCATACTAGCCCTTGTTTTTTTTGTATACTTACAGGTATAAAGTGTTGCAATATACACAATACCTAGTATAATACTTGGTATAACCATACAAAGGAGTCGGTACATATGTCAGTCGACGATTATCTGGACCTTTTAAATTATGCCAAAGCAATTAACGATGGACAGTGGCAGGCTGACATCATAGAGAGCTTAAAGAATCTTAACACAGTATCGGAAGAACCTCAGGTTCAAGAAGAAAGTGTGATAGAATTATGGTCACGGTTTGATTCCGTTAACATATTGATCATGAAGTTGTTTGAGAAGCTGCGTAAGAATGAAGAATCAGATGAAGTGTTACATTGGAAAGAACAGCTGCTGGAGCTTAAGCTGGAGCGGAGTATTTTGTCCAAGAAGATTCTTAACCGATATATTCGAATTCGATAATTGGGATCAAAATAGATAGGTAAGACCAATAATGAAGACAGTTACCTTATTAATTAGGGGCTGTCTTTTTGTATGTTTTATAATGGATTATGATAATTATGAAGAATTCTGATACAAAAATGTACTGACAGTCGTCTTACTTATAGCTGCAGCTGATAAGGAGGATTTAAACGATGGAAATTCCGGAATCTGAAATTTTTAAAACAATATTTTATGAACATTACCCTGTTGTCCGCCGTAAGCTTGCCGCTTTGGTACGTGATGAATCGGCGGCTGATGATTTAGCTCAAGAAGTTTTTCTGAGATTGTACCGTAATCCACCAGATGATCCAGCAGCGCTGGGTGCCTGGCTTCATAGAGTCCTAACTCGTATTGGATATGATTATTTGGACAAAAAAGCAGGGGAACGGCGACTGCAGAATAAACAAGAGCAGCTTTATGATGCTAGTGAATCTCCCCCTTCAGGTGAAGAAGTCATTATTAGTAAGCTAGATCAGGAAGATGTACACATCTGGCTGAATGAATTGCCTGAAAGAGACAGACAAGCGCTTCTTCTTCGCTACTCGGGGTACAGTTATGTGGAAATCGCAGGAGAGCTTGGAGTAAGACCTCCAGTAGTAGGGACCCTGCTTCACCGAGCGACAGAAAAACTAAGACAAAATGCAACGAAGGCGATACCCCAGACGAAGTAGACTTCTTTTGAGGAGAAGTTACGAAGTAATCTTTAAAATCAGGAGGTATAATAATGAATAACTATTCAGGAAAGCAAGATAAAGATAAGCAAAGTACAGACGAAGCCTGGGCCAAGCTACAGTGTAAGTTAGAGAATGAACCTTATAATCCTCAATGGGCAAAATGGAGTCAAAATACGGAAGCTCAAACTGAGGATTCTGTTAACTTAAGTCAGGTAGAAAATCTAGAGAACCTTGAATCAGAGTCAACTCCAACGGTAGTACAGGACATACTTATAACTACCCATGATAAGAAAGTACAACGTCCGCGTCGACTGCGTATGAACCGTCGTCGGAAGCTAGGAGTTGTAGCTGCGAGTGTAGCTGTTTTTGCAGTCATTCTCGCGACCCCAATAGGAAACACAGCAATGGCATCCATTCTGAATCAGTTCAGGATGGAACAGGTTACGGTTGTTCATGAGAGTGATCTGCGTAATATTTTCACACAGGTGGCTGAAGACGGTGAACTTAATCGATCAATTAATCAATTCGGTGAGTTTACAAACGCTAGCGGGGCTTACATTGGTGAGTTGCCTGCGGATCAACTGAAGGCTACCCTAGGCTATCCAGCGAAAACCGCTGCTTTAGTGGAAGGGCATAATTCAGTTACGGTGGGTGCTTCACAAGATATCACGCTTAATCTGAAAGTGGACGAAGTGAACAAAGCCCTGAAGAAAATTGGAGCAGAACATCTGCTGCCCGAATCGATTGACGGTAAACCAATTACACTTCATATCCCGGAATTTGTGAATTACAATCTCTCATCTGACGAAACACACTGGGCAAGTCTGTCGCAGATGAATGCACCTGTACTTAACGTTGATCCTTCTATTAAAGTGGAAGAGGCTTTGGAAGCTGTAATGAATTTCCCACTGCTCCCAGATTACTTGAAGACTAGCTTAATGCAAAGCAGGGTCTTATCCGGAGAAATCCCAATGCCGTTAATCGCTGGTGAAAATACGGAGCAAATAACTGTGGGTGACACTTTAGTTATAGTTGACAATTATGAATACAGCCGCGGTCCTGTATATCAAGCCACATGGATTCAGGATGGACAGCTATTCAATTTGTCAGGTGAGCTCTATTCGAGTAAAGAGAAGCTTATCACCAAGGTTCAGGAGCTGATTGAATCATGAGTACTGCAGCAATTGAAGCCAAGTCCCTAACTAAAGAATATGATAACGGACGCGGTTGTCGAAATGTAAGTATTACTGTAGGGAAAGGGGAAGCCTTTGGCTTCCTCGGCCCTAACGGTGCAGGTAAAAGCACCTTTGTAAAAATGCTTGTAGGTCTTATTCATCCATCAAGTGGCAGTGGAACTCTGTTCGGGCATAAGATTGGTTCGCTAGAAGCTAAATCACTAATCGGTTATTTACCCGAATTGTATCGTTATCAGGAATGGCTAACGGGTGAGGAGGTAGTGAGGCTGCATGCAAGACTATGCGGAATGCAGCGGTCTGTGGCAGATAAGAGAATTCCACAACTTCTTGATGAGGTTGGAATTGGTAAGCGCGGACGTGACCGAGTGAAGCATTACTCTAAGGGAATGCAGCAAAGACTGGGTTTAGCTTGTGCACTTGTTAATGAGCCGGCTATCGTATTTTTGGATGAGCCCTCATCGGCACTAGATCCAATCGGACGTCAGGAAGTCAGGCGTATATTACAGAATCTAAAAGAAAAAGGGGTTACGATATTTCTAAACTCTCATCTGTTAGAGGATGTTGAAGTACTTTGCGACCGAATGGCGCTACTTAATAACGGAGTTATTCTCCGGCATGGTAAAGTGTCCGAGGTGTTAAACAAGCGTATGAGCTGGCGATTTAAAGTAGGCGGCTTTGCGCCTATTTTATTGTCGTGGCTAAAAGATCAGACAGGCTTGCAGATCCGGGTGTCTTCCCATACCGAAGAATCCATAGACAGTAGTAGGGTTTGGTTGGAAGCGGAGCTGGAAAGTGAAGAGCAGGTGGGTTGGCTGAATACACTGATTATAGAACAAGGGATGACCTTATATGAAGTTTCACATCAGCAAGAACGTCTGGAAGAGTGGTTTATGAATGCTGTATCAGGACTAAGCCACAGAGGTGAACACGAATGAGAATTATAATGGGTATGACCTGGAAAGAACTGATGCGCAAAAGAGTAATGGTGCTGACATTAATTATGACCGTGGTCTTTCTTATTGGGTTTTGGTTTATTGCGGGTACGATCGGGCAAAGTTCTATGTCTCACGGATCGAGTTTTCCTAGCGGAGAAGAACTCCTTATTCGTTTTACAAATGGTTTATTTATTTTATCGTTTGGATTTTTCTTCGGAGCATTTGTAATTGCTTTTTTAGCAATTTTTAGTTCGTTTTCCGCCATTTCAGGTGAGGCAGAGCAGGGAGTGATGCAAGCCTTGCTTCCAAGACCAATTCCACGCTGGAAATGGTACGCAGGTCGCTGGCTTGGTTATGTAACTCTAGGAATAGGTTATGCACTTATTTTATTTGTTTCTATATTGCTAATTACGCAAGCCCATACCGCAATTCCAAGAGATGGATTAGCGTTATTTAAATCATTTTTGCTCTTTTCTTCCATCGTACCGTTGCTAATAACTGTTTCTATGCTGGGTTCAGGATTCTTCTCAGCCCTTGGGAATGGAGTCTTTATGACGATGCTTTATGGAGCAGGATGGCTAGGAGGAATGATTGACAAGGTAAGTAGTTCTTTATTATCTAAGCCCGAAGCACTCAGCACTCTAAATAATATGACGGGTATAATGTCCTTACTTATGCCTGTAGATGGGTTACAGCGCAGAATGACTGCTGAACTGTTTAGTATTAACGAAATGAACGGAATGTTTAACGCTTCCAATAGTCTGTTTGGGTTAGATAACTTCACCTCAGTCCCATCTAATTCATTTATCGTCTATGCGATCTTCTATACACTAATCGCGTTCTTAATCGGATTGTATCGTTTTCAACGGAAGGATCTATAGCAGTTTAACAATATATCGAAGAACTTAAAATGCCCTTTTTGTTGCCGGATTTACGGAACAAAAAGGGCTCTTCAAGTTAGTATAAGTCGGATTAATTTGTAACACCAAGCTCAATCCAGTCTGTAGACCAATTTCCAATTTCACCAAGTATAGGAGCCAACGCGGTTCCTTTTGGAGTAAGGGAGTACTCAATGCGTACTGGCATTTCTGGATATACGGTTCGCTCAATAATACCTTCGATTTCCATTTCTTTTAATCGGTCAGATAACACTTTACCACTTAGATTGGACAGACAGCTTTCTATTTCGCCAAAACGACGTGGACCTGGCATAAGCACGAAAACGATCAGCGCGACCCAACGTTTACTTAGCAAGTCTACCGCTTTTTCAAAGCGAGGACACATGTTGAAATCATTCATAATATCACCTCGACATTCATTATATCATAAACTTACATAAAGTAATTATAAATATTTAAAGATATATTATAACTTGACGAAGTTATATTACAATGATAAACTTACTTACAAATAGTTACTTATATTTTAACTAATATTCGATCCTTATGTATAGCTATAGCTATACCAGATGAAATTGAGGAAGGTGTTACACATGACAAAACCAGATATTATTTCTATCCTACAAAATAAAATTACTCGGATTCCTTTAGAAAACAGTACAAATATATTAGTTGGACCGATTACTTTACCCGTGAATTTAGACGGAGAGACTGTTACTTTTAAATGGTACAACTGGCTGAACACTACGGATGCAGAGCTTCTTGGTGATAATAGTGAAGCAACAGCCGCTTTGATTTCAAAGTTACCATCCATGAGCCTCGCAGATGGTCAGCAATCCAGTGTTTTAGTATATGGTGATTTCGAAGGCTCAGATGAAGCATTGATTCGGATGCACAGCATTTGTCATACCGGCGATATTTTTGGCAGCAAACGTTGTGATTGTGGCTTCCAACTGCATCAGTCCATGAAAATGATTGTCGAACACGGTTCAGGTGCGTTATTCTATCTTGCTAACCATGAGGGTAGAGGCATTGGACTGTTTAGCAAATCTTTAGCGTATCTTTTACAAGAAGAAGGATACGATACAGTTGAGGCTAATTTAGAACTGGGTTTTTCTGATGATTCAAGAAATTATGAAGAAGCGATCAGCGTTCTACAACAGCTACGTCAAAAACCAGTCACGTTAATTACTAACAATCCGAAGAAACTGGAAGCTCTCAAGACTGCAGGTATGAATGCTGTGAAAAGAGTAGCGCTGTGGGGAGATGTATCTTCTTTTAACGAGAAATACTTACGCACCAAAGTGGCTCGTTCAGGACATTTAGAGGCAGTGAAAGAAGGGAATCCAATTGTAGGAAGACTGGCTAAGTAAAAATTGAGGTAGTGCTTTTGCACTTCTTCAATTATAATGGGTTACTGGAACCCAACTTTAAGCTTAGTGAGGTACAATATGACTGCTATTCAAGTACAAGACTTACGCAAAACATTCAAAGTACAAAAAAACCGCGAAGGTCTCAAAGGGGCCTTCGCTGATTTGTTTAAAAGGGAGTATACGGAAGTAACTGCCGTGAAGGATATTTCCTTTTCCATTCCCGAAGGTGAGATTTGTGGTTACATCGGCGAGAACGGTGCCGGGAAATCAACCACGATCAAAATGCTCACGGGTATTCTCGTACCAACTTCAGGAAATCTTACGGTGGGTGGTTATGTTCCTTATTTGGAGCGCGAGAAATTTGTGAAGAATATAGGTGTGGTGTTCGGGCAACGCAGCCAGCTATGGTGGGACATTGGGGTCATTGAATCCTTCCAGCTGCTGCGCAAGGTATACCGGGTATCTGAACAAGACTTCAAGAAACGGCTGGATGAATTAGTCGAACGATTGCAGTTGCAAGAACTACTGAATCGTCCTGTTCGTAAGCTCAGTCTCGGTCAGCGGATGCGTTGTGAATTAGTCGCAGCATTACTTCATAACCCTTCGATTGTATTTCTGGACGAGCCAACCATTGGTTTAGATATTGTGGTGAAGTCAGAGATCCGTGAATTCCTTAAAGATATGAACCGTGAGCATGGAACAACCATACTATTGACTACACATGATCTGCAAGATATTGAAGCCCTTTGCTCGCGGGTGATTATGCTTGACGATGGTCGAATTATTTATGACGGCGGCCTAGAAGATCTGAAACAGCGCTGGGGAACCGGACGTGAAGTTCAATTTCAATTCGGAAATGCAACGAAACGGCAATTGCTTGAGCTTTGGACTGAAGGGATGCCGGTTACTTGGTCTGCAGACAACGATCTTGGAGCATCGGTTTGGATACCGCTGGATATAAATGTATCCGATGTTTTGGGACGGGTAGTAGGGAAAGCCGACATTACTGATATCAAAATCATTGAGACGAATACGGACGATATTGTTCGCAGTATTTATCAATCCGGGTCTGCGGATAAACCAGAGAAACAAGCTGCCGCTCTGAAGGATGAAAGAGAGGCTTTACATGTCTGATAAGCTTAATGCTGCAACAGCTATGTCTTCGTCCTCAGGAGGTTCGTCTTCAGGTGGTCCTCCAGATAATAGTCGTAGATTACTGTTTGGGGCGTACTTAGATTTTATACGGATCCGGTTCCTTACCATGCTTGCTTATCGGATTAACTACTACTCAGGTATTCTTATCTATTCACTGAATATTGGGGTTAACTATTTCACTTGGATGGCCATCTATGGTAATGGGGATTCATTGGGTGGCTTTACTGCAACGCAAATGACATCATATGTTGCTGTGTCGTGGATGGCTCGAGCCTTTTATTTTAATAATCTAGATCGTGAGATCTCTACGGATATACGAGACGGAAGTATCGCTATCCAGTTTATAAGGCCTTATAACTATGTCTTAGTCAAAATGATGCAAGGACTCGGAGAGGGAATGTTCCGCTTCCTCTTGTTTATGATTCCGGGTATGGCTATAGCGATGTTGTTGTTCCCGGTTCAATTACCGACAGCACCATCTGCTTGGGCGGGTTTTCTTGTAATGCTCTTTTTCAGCTTTTTGATTAATTCACAGATCAATATTATTACTGGGCTCTCGGCTTTCTTTGTTGAGAATAATGAGGGCATGATGCGTATGAAGCGGGTAATTGTTGATCTGTTCTCTGGTCTGATCGTGCCGATCAGTCTGTTTCCTGACTGGCTATCTTCTATACTTAAGGTGCTGCCGTTTCAGGCGATTACTTACTTGCCAGGTTCTGTATTTACAGGACGGGTGCAAGGGGTTGGGATTTGGAATGTACTAGGGATACAGATCGTTTGGTTCCTGGCATTACTGATTCCAATTGTCTGGTTATATCATGCGGCGCGGCAGCGTCTCTTCGTGCAGGGAGGTTGAGGAAACGTGTATTACCTTGGATTATTAATTGAATACATTAAAAACTATATGAAGTCCCGGCTCACCTATCGCGCCGATTTTTGGGTAGAGGTCATATCAGATTTGCTCTTTCAGGCTACAAACTTTATCTTTATACTAGTAATTTTCATGCATACGGATAGCCTTGGCGGCTGGAATCAGAACGAAGTAGTGTTCGTCTATGGGTTCTTTATGGTGCCTTTTGGGGTGTTTAGTTGTTTTGTGAATCTATGGGGATTTAGTGAGCGTTATATCGTCAAAGGTGAGATGGACCGTATTTTGACACGTCCGGCGCATAATCTGTTCCAGATCTTCTTGGAAAATGTTGATCCACCAGCACTAATGGGCTCATTCATAGGTATTATTATTATGGCCATCAGTGGTAGTAATCTGGGTCTTCCCTTTGAATGGTGGACGATACCGGCTCTGATCATTCTTACATTAAGTGCCGTCGCCATCTATACTGGGATTTATACAACATTGACTTCATTGTCTTTCTATTCTGATGCACCAACGGGTATTCTTCCTCTAATGTACAATATTCAGACCTATGGCCGTTATCCGGTAACGATTTACAATCGTGCTATTCAGGTACTTCTAACTTGGATTATCCCGTTTGCATTCGTCGGAGTTTATCCAGCAGCGCTCTTCCTGCAGCGTGAAGAAATGACGAGCCTGGCGCTGATGACACCTGTTGTAGGTGCGATATTCCTTGGGATTGGTCTGTTAGCTTGGAGTTATGGGGTTAGAAGATATAAGGGCGCGGGATCTTAAGCTAAGTTAGTGTCTTCTTAAGTTGGAAAGGCTACCTTCGGGTAGTCTTTTTTTTCACTCCTAATTCATGAATATGCTAAAATCATTAATAACTACAATGGGGAGGAATCATAAATGAATGTGTTAAATATTTTACCATCACCCGAAAACTTAAAAAAACTCATGAAAATACTTGCTTCTCTAAATATTGTCCTATGTCCAGAGGAATGGCTTCGCTATCATAGTTTTGTTTCTGAATTCGATAAGAATGTTTCCTTAGCATCGATTGACAATGGATCAGATGATCATTTGTTTATTATTTTTTCACCTCAAGGAACGATAATTAAAGGATTTGATCATGAGTCAGAAGTAAGTCCATATGCGCGCGACGAACATGAAGTTTGGCCAGGAATCTATGAAGAAGTCCCGACCTCACTATTGTCTTTACTGGAAGATGAGGCGATAACAAAGGATGATGTTACTTTTTGTTTTTGGCGTGAAAATAATGACTTGACGTGGCAAAAGGGGAAGGTAGAGATTCCAGCGGGGACAGAAGATGGTTCGGACTTTTTGCTAGGAACTATTTTCCGCACAGCTGAGGATTTTGTGGAATTTGCCGAAGGTTATTTTGAACTCACACTCCCCTTAGAGGTTGTTGCACAAGTTTATGAGGGTGCAGCTATTACGAAAGAGATGATTAAAGCGTTAAATCCTGATGGTGATATTGAGAAAATCCTTCAGGAGTTAGCAAAGCTAGACTCTTAGGTAATTATCGATTTTGAAAACAAAGGGGGATGCGAAATAAATGAAGGGCTGCCGATAGGCAGTCCTTTATTTATTGATCGGAAGTATTTCTTAATGAGGAGCGAAAATAGGAAATAAAAACAGATTACTTTCTCTTTATCAAAGTTTTATTTACATATATCATTTTACTAAAGATACAAGTGAGAGGGATAAAACTTTACATAATTCAAGCGATCTTAATAACTCTCAAATCAATTTCGTGAGTGTGAGTTAGGTTCCAGAGTAGAGTATTTGGAGTGGAAATATTAAAATATTGTTTTTCAAAGAGGGGGCAGTTTATTATATGTTTGGAATTATGGCTATTTCCGGCCTGTCTTTTCTTCTAGTGGCGATATTTACGCCGTTGTTGATCTGGACACTGCACAGGCTGAGGCTAACGCAGCCAATTCGCTCCGAGTTACCAGCGGATCATCAGGCCAAACGTGGTACACCGCTTATGGCAGGGTTGGTCCTGCTTATCGGGATAGCGATCTCGTTACAGTTTCATCCCGGACCTCTAATGTTACTCTTATGCGTCACGTTTTTGTTGTTCAGCTCAGTCGGATTTCTCGATGATTTCAAAAAGGCTTTTTGGCAAAATCCGTCCGGCATCACCGGTCGCTCAAAACTAGTGTTACAATTTATTTTTACTGGAACCATTTTGTATATGTTGTTCCATTCGTTCGGCCTGACGAGCGATATTGGGTTATTTCAAGGGCACTATTTGCAATTGCCTTTGTACCTTTATGTCGGAATCATTTTGCTGTTTGTGGTGGGCTCCGCAAATGCTATCAATTTTACGGACGGTCTTGATGGGCTACTGATCAATGTAGCCATTCCAACGTATTTTTTCTTTTTTATGATTTCGGACAAACCTGAAGTGCAGACATTTTCCCTTGTCATGATCGGCTGTCTGCTTGGGCTTTTCCTTTATAATATTTATCCGGCAAGAGCTTTTATGGGCGATACAGGATCACTGGCGATCGGTGGCTCCCTTTCCATTTTAGCTGTCATAGAGAAGGTCGAGCTTTTGATTCCGATTTTGTTTTTCGTCTATTTTGCGGAGCAGTTGTCGGTCATATTACAAGTTTGGTACTATAAACGGAATAAGCTGCGGCTGTTCCGAATGGCTCCGATTCATTACCATTTCAGTTTAAAATACGGATGGAGCGAAAATAAAATCGTGATGATTTTCGGTTTCATTTCGTGGGTATCCGTACTGATTTGCTGGTTAATTTGGAAATATCTTATGCACTAAATTAATTTTACATTTACAAATCTATAAAAGTAGATATAATGAAATGCATGGAACCTTTAGTGATATTTAAAGCTTTGTCTAACGAGACACGTAGTCAGATTATGATGTGGTTAAAAACTCCGGAGGAATTCTTTGATGAGAAGCCTTATTTACAACAAGGCCTAAGTTTTCGAACTGGAATATGCGTGGGAGATATTCAAGCTAAAGCGGGACTTGCACAGTCTGTTATCTCGAGTTATTTGTTGACAATGCAAAAAGCTGGATTGTTGGAATCTCAGCGAATTGGGAAGTGGACGTACTATCGTCGGAACGAGAAGACAATTCAGGAATTTTCCGAGTATATTAAACAGAAACTATAAATGAGAGGAGGGAAGACTTTTTTTTGATAATACATATCTACAATTCTGTATATGTAAATATAAATGGAGGATTATTTTAAAAATGAAAAAGATTAACCCGTTGCTTATTATTATTTTGGCTTTAGGTGTATTTGGTATTATCACTACGGAAATGGGGATTATAGGTGTTCTTCCGCAGATAACTCAAAAATTTAATATATCGACTTCACAGACTGGATGGCTTGTAAGTATATTTGCTTTAGTCGTTGCCATTTCTGGTCCATTTCTAACATTACTGGCTTCTGGTATTAATCGTAAAGTTATTCTATTAACGGCTGTACTTATTTTTGCAATTTCAAATGTTGTGTACGCTTATACAACTATGTTTGAAGTAATGCTGATTTTTCGTATTATCCCTGCTATTTTTCATCCTGTCTTTTTTTCAGTTGCTCTTGTGACCGCTGCTCAACTTGTCCCACCAGAAAAGAGTACTAAAGCAGTTACAAAGGTTTTCGCCGGAATCACAGTCGGGTTTGCTTTTGGTGTGCCTTTGACTTCTTATCTTGCGGACAAAATATCATTAGAAGTTGCTTTCCTGTTTGGTGCTGTTGTAAGTATAATTGCCTTTTTAGGGATACTCGCTTGGCTTCCTTCCATGCCTGTTAAAGAAAAAATGTCTTATGGCAAGCAGCTTGGTATACTACGCAAACCCCTATTATGGTTAAATATTGTGACTGTTATTTTTATTTTTGCAGCTATGTTTTCTGTATATAGTTACTTCGCTGAGTATCTTGGACAAGTAACACATATGAATGGATCATGGATTAGTATCATGTTGATGGCCTTTGGTATAGTCATGATTTTTGGGAATTTTTTATTTGGGGGCCTTTTGCATAAAAGCATTTCAAAGACCGTCATCATGTTTCCTCTGCTATATGCGGTAACTTACCTCTTCGTTTATTATCTAGGATCTTATTTCATTCCGATGGTTATTATCATAATCATTTGGGGGGCAGTGCATTCCGGCGGACTCATTGTCAGTCAAGCATGGTTAACGACCGAGGCGAAAGAAGCTCCCGAATTCGGTAACAGCTTGTTTATTTCATTCTCCAATCTTGGAATTACTATAGGGACTGCTATCGGTGGTTGGTTTATTTCTCATGCAGGAATACATCAGCTCATCTGGATCGGAATTATGTTTTCCCTGCTTGCTTTCTTATCGATCATAATCAAAATAAAAATTTCCAACTTAAACGTAGCAGAAGCTAAACTGGGTGATTAACGGAGATTATGAATTTATTAAAACGGCGACAGCCATGTATCTTATTTTTCTGGTACATAGCTGTCGTTGTTTTCTATATTAAATATTACAAACTTGTGTTTTTTACTATTTTGATTTATTTTAATTAGACCCCATGAAGCTATTACATATGTATAAGAAAGAGGTTTAACCATGAGTAAAACGTATCTATTAAAAATCTGCTTAGCCATCACCCTCATACTCGGAACAGCTACCGCTTGCACTTTCGCCGAGCAGTCTACTCCAGATCAAGCTCCATCTATAACAACAAGTCCTAGCCCTAAATCTGATGCTACGGCAAAGAATACACAAGAGGATAACAGACGTTTATTAGATGCTAAGGTAACACGGGTAGTTGATGGTGACACCATGAAGCTGACTATCGACGGTAAAAAAGAAACAGTACGCTTGCTACTAGTCGATACCCCTGAATCCGTTAATCCGAACATTCCTGAGCCACAGCCATTTTCGATAGAAGCCTCTGATTATGCCAAAAAGATGCTTACCAATAAAGATGTGCAAATTGAACTAGATGTATCAGAACGAGATAAATATGGTCGTCTACTCTGTTATCTCTATATCGATGGCAAAATGTTTAATGAGCTTCTGCTAGAGCAGGGTTATGCACGTGTGGCATATGTATTTGCACCTAATACGAAATACGTTGATCAATTTAGAGTTATTCAGGATAAAGCAAGAGAGCAGGGAATCGGCATCTGGAGTATTGAAAATTACGCGCAAAACAATGGTTTTCATGTTCCAAAAACGAAATGATTATCTAGTAATCAGGATTTATAGAGCTACCATGAGGTAGCTTTTTTTATTTGCTTTCGAATGTTATAAATGTAATATTGTGGTATGGTTCCTGTGATTATATTTGGGGATGAACAAAAAAACAAGCCATTAAGGAAAAGGATGCTGTGTAATGAGCAATTATATTATGGAGCTAAGAAAACTAGTAGGTACCAGGCCGCTTATTATGGCAGGAGCCTGTGTTTTGTTGTGTAGCGAGCAGCAATTACTATTACAACGTAGAACGGACAACGGTTGCTGGGGGTTGCCAGGTGGCTCGATGGAGCTTGGGGAGACTTTGGAAGAGGTTGCTAAAAGGGAACTTTTTGAGGAGACAGGTTTACAAGCCAGAGGACTTGAATTGTTCGACATGTTTTCTGGACAAGAGCTTTATTACAAATATCCAAACGGTGATGAAGTATATAATGTTGTAGCCGCTTATCTATGTACAGAATTTGACGGTGCGCTTAAAGAAGATGGAATTGAAGTGCAAGAAGTCCGTTTTTTTAATTATGGAGAATTGCCTAGCGAGTTATCACCTCCTGATGTTCCAGTCATTAAGAGATTTATGGATCATTTTATGAAGTAAGACCACATCTCACTTAAAGTGTCACCTTTCCCAGGGAACCATAATACGATGAAATATGAACCATGACATTAGCCCGGAAAGGTGTGCGATTATGAACGGAACAATCCTCAATTTCTTTGCTGGCGGGAATACGGCTCACGGCTTTTACAGCCTCTATGAGTCGTCATTGCAAAGTTTAACGCGTCTATATGTTTTAAAAGGAGGCCCAGGTACGGGGCAGACCAAACTGATTAGAGAAATTGGAGAGCAGTTGAATCAACAAGGTTATGAGATCTGGTTCATCCACACTGCATCAGATAACGATTCATTCGACGGTGTGATTATTCCCAAATTAAATATAGGAATTGTGGATGGAACAGCTCCGCGAGTAATAAACCCTGAACTGCCTGAAGAGTCCATCGTATTCGTAGATTTGGAGCAGGCCGCTGATCAGTTCCAGTTGTGTCAGCAGAAGTTGGAAATCGATAATTTAGTCGGAGCCATTAAACAAGAACATGAATTGGCTTATGCTGGCTTTGCTGAAGCTCTTCGCATTCATGACGAATGGGAAGCAATTTATATCGCGAAAATGGATTTTCAAGCAGCTGATGAGCTGACACAGGAGTATATTAAGCTTTTGTATGGTGATCAGAAATCTGATAAATCCAGCCGGGTAGATCATCGTTTTTTAGGTGCGGCGACGCCTAAGGGGGCCGTGGATTTTGTTCCTAATCTAACCTCAGGACTAAAAAGATATCTGGTTAAAGGACGTGCGGGCTCCGGAAAATCTACATTGTTGAAGAAAATAGCGGCTGAAGGCATCAAACGTGGTTTCGATGTTGAAATTTACCACTGTGGCTTCGATCCAAATAGCCTTGATATGATTATTGTGCGTGAGCTTGGCTTTGCTATTTTTGATAGTACGGCTCCACACGAGTACTACCCAGATCAGGCAACCGACGAGATCGTCGATATGTATTCCCGCTGTATACTGCCTGGTACAGATGAAGAATATTCCGAAGCTATTGCCGGCATTAAAGAGCGATATTCGAGTACCATGAAGCAATCCACACAACATCTTACAGACGCAAAAGTATTCCTAGTTGCATTAAAGCAAATCTATACTTCTACCCTGAATTTTGATCGTGTAGACCAGATTAAATCGCAGATTTTAGAGGAAATCAACGAGATTGTTGAAAGTCCACTGGAGGTTTAAACCTACATTTAAGATCGCTCTCTAGAGGGCGGTCTTTTTTTGTGAGAAAAGAAATTGGTATGGTACATACGCACCAATGTGGTTATTTCCACTGGAACTGTATCCAAGTATGCTCTCTCTAGTAACAACGATAAGGGAGAGAAGCTTATGAATGATCAAAAAGTAATGTTTAGAACAGGGCTAAAAGATTCTATCGCAATTGTTGCAGGATTTATCCCAGCTTGCTTTACGTTTGGATTGGTCGGTAAGGGGTTAGGTCTAGAAAGTCTGGAAGTATTCTTATTGTCAGCGCTCGTATTTGCGGGGGCTAGTCAATTTATCGGTGTAAAAATGCTTGCCGCAGGAGCAGCCGCTCCAGTGATTTTACTGCTTACTCTGATCATTAACTTAAGATATTTGTTTATCAGCTTATCCTTTGGAGGGCAGTTAAATCGTAACATCAGTGTACTAGCGAGAACTTGGATTGGATTCAGTTTAACAGAAGAGGTATATGCCGTTAGTATGATCCCTCGAGAAGGAGTAAATCGTAAAACGGAGAATGAAAAAATGAACCAGCCCTTAGGACTTCCTTATCTGCTAGGCCTACAAATTCCTCCCTATGTCGCTAACCTGATAGCAACAGCTTCGGGGATCACCCTTGCCTCCTATATCCCAGCTTTATATCTACCGGCGCTAAACACGTCATTATATGCCTTACTAATTGCACTTGTTGTACCTCAATTGAAAGGCAGCTTACGGAATATGGCTATATGTATATCAGCTGCAGGATCATCTTGGCTACTGAACCCTTTGCTGGGAAACTCATCGATTCTTATAGCTATGTTGATCGGCATGGCAGTGGGTTCCTTAATTAAAGGGCAAGTCAAAGCGGAGAAGGGGGTATCCATATGACTATATTAATCATCATAGGTATGGCTGTTATTACATTTTTATTTCGTTTTGTGCCTTTACTGCTTACGAACCATACGAATGGTTCTTCCAAAGTCCAAGCGCTACTGGAGTATTTGCCCATAGCGGTACTTAGTGCGTTAACGGTACCTGGAATCATTCAGGTAGACCCAGATGTTAATCTTGTGGGTATCGCATCAGGGACTGTCGCTGTTATACTGGTATTAATTAGAAAAATTCCGCTGCTCTTCGTGATTCTAGGCTCTGTTTCCGCAGCAATACTCGTAAAAATGCTAACCCTATATTTTTAAATCAAAAGTCGGAAAAGAAGGGGAGGACCTCTTATGAAGCATGATTTGCTGATCACACTCGATAAAGAACGACAGATACCATTTAGCCGTCAAATTTACGAGCAAGTTCGAAATGCTATCCATTCAGGAGCTTTAAGCGGGGGGGACCCCCTGCCTCCGTCTAGAACTTTGGCCAATCAGCTTGGAGTATCCAGAAGCGTGGTCCTTCAATCCTATGAGCTACTACAGGCAGAAGGGTATCTGGAGATGAGAAAAGGGGCGGGAACGTTTATTGCGGAGTTGACGTTAGAGGAGAAAATTACAAAAGATTATGAGAGCCCTTACAATTTTATAACGAAGGGACCTGATATCCTTACGCTTAATCCTCCTGCTACTAGAGAAGTTGATCATTTGAACCCGGTATTTTGCGATTTTCGACATGGTGTACCTGCTTGGGATGCGTTTCCTATGGATCAATGGCAAAAAGCTCTAATGAATGCTTGCCGCCGCGCTTCACCGGATACTTTAGGCTATGGCCCTGCGGAGGGTTCACTGGGACTACGCAGAGAAATTGCTCGTTTATTACGTTCCACGCGGTCTATGCCCGTTGTTCCAGAACAAATCGTGATTACTTCTGGAGCTACGCAAGCTCTTGATATTTTATCGAGGATTTTCTTATTTAAAGGTGATCAAGTCATTGTTGAAGATCCATCACATAGCGTTGTGCGTGAAATATTTTCTTTTGCTGGGGTAGAGGTCATACCTGTTAAAGTAGATCAAGATGGCATCTGTGTGGAAGAGATCCAGACAAACAGTGATAACGATAAAGAAGGTAATCTTAAAAAATCGCCAAAGCTAGTCTATGTTACGCCTTCTCACCAGTTCCCTTTTGGGACGACACTGTCCTTGAAACGAAGAGTTCAGCTGTTGGATTGGGCGAAAGCTAATCATGCTTTTATTATTGAAGACGATTATGACAGTGAATATAGGTACGAGGGTCCGAAATTATCTGCGCTTGCTGGTCTAGATGTTGAAGGTCGAGTCATTTATGTAGGCAGCTTTAGTAAAGTATTATTTCCTTCTCTGCGGATAGGTTATGTTGTATTGCCTCCGGCTTTGCTTCAACCTTTTTTGGCCGTTAAATGGATTACAGATCGCATGTCTTCTGCTTTGGATCAGGAAGCGTTAGCTGAATTTATACAGAATGGTCACTATGCAAGGCATATTACACAGATGGGTAAGCTGTATGCCTCACGTAGAGCCTGTCTCGTAAATAGCTTGAATACTGAATTTGGGAGTCGTGTGCGATATTATGGCGAGGAAGCGGGGCTGCACTTACTGATTGAGCTGGAGTCGGATGCCGAAGAGAATCGTATAGCTGAAGTGGCGCTCCATTACGGAGTTCGTGTATATCCTGCATCTTCTTATTTTCTGGAGAGTAAACCTAAGGGACCTGTGTTTCTACTAGGCTATTCTAATCTTACCGAGAATCAGATTAAGATGGGTGTGAACAGACTGATGTTAGCCGAAGCAGAAGCGACAGTTAGTAGTAGTCATTTGTAATAGAAATGTTGGAACTTTATCATATAACTTGTATGTTCCCTCTATAGTTTCAGCCTTCAGACATTCATAATAAAAGGTGAAGTTATTTCTAATTCTGGAGGTTCTTATGAAACGCTACATTATAGGAATTGATCTCGGTGGAACGAATATTAAAGCAGGAATTTACGATTTCGATTTTATAGCTGTAAAAGAAATATCTACACCTACAGAGGCAGCCAAAGGCCCGTTACATGTGCTGGAACGGATTAGAGAAGCTGTACGTTTGATTACGGTTGAAGCGGATATTTCGTTAGATTTAGTAGAAGGTATGGGAATCGGAGTGCCCGGATTACTTGATCCGGTAGCGGGCATTTCTTTTTTCTCGCCTAATTTTCCGGGGTGGGAGCAAGTATATGTTGTTGACGAGATGAAGCAGTTTTATGATTTCCCTATTTTCATTGATAACGATGTGAGGGTTAATCTGTATGGAGAATGGCAGCAAGGTGCAGGCAGAGGTTATAACAATCTAGTTCTGATTACTTTGGGAACGGGTTTAGGATCGGGTATTGTGAATAACGGGAAAGTAATCTACGGCACGTCTTATAGCGCTGGTGAAATTGGGCACATGAATATGTACAGGAACGGACGACCTTGTAAATGTGGGAGCTCGGGCTGCTTGGGACGATATGTCTCCGCGCTTGGCATGGTGAACACTTTTAAAGAGAAGCTGAAGGAAGGCCGAACCAGCATGATTCAGACCTGGGCAAATAATCAAGAAGAGCAAATTACCGCGCTAATGATATCTGAAGCCTACGAACTCGGAGACGATCTCTCTATGGAGGTCATGCAGGAGACAGGGACTATACTTGGCTTTGGATTAGCGAATGTAGTGAATATGCTCAACCCTGATCTTATTATTGTAGGTGGGGGGATGGCGGCAGCGGGTGATAAGTTGCTCCAACCTGTAAGAGAAACTGTAAGTCAGCATGCGTTGAAGCTATCTGGCAGTAAGTGTGAAATTGTTCAAGCTTCGCTGGGAAGTCGGGCCGGAACTATTGGTGCGGCCTCTTATGCATATAGTAAGCTTAAAGAAGCAGAGTAGCTAAAAATAATTGTTAAATTAGTATGAACTGGAACCAGATGGAGCCGCCCGGAATACAACAGTAATAAAATCCGTGGAGGTGCTCATATGTTTGCAATCATGCAATTAATAGGTGGGGTGATCCTGTCTTTGGGATGGATTCCTCAAATTATTCAAATCCTTAAATCAAAATCCGTAGTCGATTTAAATTTGAAGTCGTATTTACTTATGCTGCTCGGGATTAGTCTAATGGAAGCATACGCGATAAGTTTGGCGGTTACGGGAGTAGGTTTAGCTTTTTTGATTACGAATACGATGTCCTTATGTGTTGTGTTGCTGGTTATTATTCTAGTGCTTAAATATCGAGCAAGATAATGATTAAAGTTAAGAAGGTAGGAAACGGAATGACGTACAGTTATCGAAAAGCCGCATCTACGGATTATGCCGCAATATGACAAGAACAAGATTTGTACTGGCTAGGAAATGTTATTGTTTCAACCGATTATAGAGGTAAGGGAGCCGCGGAGTATTTGATTCGTACCATGCTTGCTGCTGCTAAAGAGGACTTACAGCTTCAAGAGTTACATCTAGTTTGTCATAATGTGAATACTAAAGGGATGTTATTATACTCCAGGTTAGGGTTTAAGCCGTATGAAATTGTCAAAAGAACAGGTCCTCATGAAACAATCATCGCCGGAATCTTTATGAAAATAGAGCTAACTTAGGTTAGTAAATGTGGAGGTACATTTGAGCGAAAAATATTTTACATACGAAATCGATGCAGTAACTTTTCAATTGCAAGAGCCTTGTGATTTTGCTTGGTTATCTAAACTTGGCAGGGTGTTCAAAGTGTTCGATCAGCAGGATTCGGGCAATCTTTCTTTTGGTGTGGAGAAGGAAGGTCAGAGGTATTTTGTGAAATTTGCTGGTGCAAAGCCTTTGACTTACAATGGAAACCCCTCGGATGCTGTTGATAATTTGATTAAAGCTATTCCGGTATATAAAGAGCTTGAATCTGAAGTGCTGATCTATCTGGTGTCACATTTTGAAGTTGGAGTGGGATATGCAGCAGTGTTTGAATGGTTTGAAGGTGAATGTTTGCATTCGCATTGGCTGTTTGCGGGAGAAGCTAAGTTGAACCATCCGGAATCGCCTTTTTACCGCTATAAGCAACTATCTATTGAAAAACGTTTAGCGTCCTTAGACGTAATCTTTGCATTTCATGAACATGTTGAGTTGCAGGGGTATGTCGCTGTCGATTTTTACGATGGAAGTATTCTTTATAATTTCGCGAACGATGAAACAAGGATTTGTGATATTGATTTTTATAGAGCTAAGCCAACTGTAAATGACCTGGGAGAGAACTTCTGGGGCTCATCGAGATTCAAGTCACCGGAAGAGTTTATCTTGGGTGCACCGATTGATGAAGTTACCAATGTATTCAATATGGGCGCAACTTCATTTGTTCTTTTAGGAGGAGCCTCCGACCGGTCGTTTGCAAAATGGGAAGCGAGCGAAGCTCACTACGAGGTTGCTTTACGGGCGGTTAGCCTGGAGCGTGAGCAGCGGTATCAGAGTGTGGCGGAATTTAAATTAGCTTGGGATAGAGCAGGAATTGTTTGAGGTAGGTGGGAAATGAGAACTGCTTAAGCTGTAAGATAAGAATGATAGCCCTGCTATTGTCACATGATATGATTTATAAATAGAACAAGCAGGAGGGATTTCAATGAAAAGAGACATTCAGCATGTTCCCTACGGCTATGAGCCACCGGTTGAACAACGTAAAGGGACGTTAGTGTTTTACGATTCTTTTGAACATATAACAGATCAGGAGCTTGTAATCGCGGCAAAAACGGCCACCGATCGGCGTTTCACTAAGCTAGTGCTATATCCGCTTCATGAAGAAACGGTGAGACGGATGACCAAAGAGCCGGTGAGCGCTTATTATAAGCGTGAGGACCGGCTGCATGAATGGAAGAGGGAGCAAGGACTTAGCTTCATCACGGTAGAGAGTTTGGAGGGAAAGCGAAAGAAATATACTCCGCTTGATTCTGCGCTTAGACATCTTGCAGAAATCTATCCTTCGCCGATTTTTTTGTATTTAACACCTGAGGTGGCGAATCAGTTTGCGTCTTACTCCTCTTTTGAAGAATGGATTGTAAAGATCCGCTTATTGCTGCCATCTGCACCTTCATCACTTCATCCAAGGCTACTAAAATTTCGCCATCGCTGGGATGTTGTTGGAGAAGAGAAAGATTAAGATTTAATGTGTGCTGCTCTGTTTACGTCTGTAATTGTACATTCTCCACTGATAATGGATAAAACATCCGATGCAAAATCCAAGTATCGCAACAGTGGCTGCCACTGCAACTAGCGCTGTGAAAATATAGGCAGCAATCGTCCACCCCGCGATGAAGCTGATCAGACCACCTGTGAGGCAGAAGACAGCAATCGTTTGGTTAAACTGTTGCTGTGACCAGTCTTCGAGTACATAGTGCGAACGTTCTTTTGTCAGAAACTTAGCAGCCAGTTTAATAATGGGATTATAGCCGAACAAGAGTCCGAGCAATCCGGCAAACAAGGGCAGCGCAAGAATCCAGTGCTGTCCTGTTAGCCATGTCAATATTACAGAAATGACGATAAACGCCTGATTAGTCTTTACTAATGGTCGTGGAATTCCTTTGGGCACGACTTGCATTTTATTCACACCTTTCTTATTGGAATAATTATAGTATACGCTGAGGTTGATGGAATGGGAAGTAGATTACTTTGAATTTAAGTAATTTATATGTTGACATATCTCTTAAAAATATGGTTTTATTATGTAGACCAATTGTTATAATGCAAAGGAAGTGTCAGCTTGTCGAACAAGCCGAATACGCGTGAGGCGATTCTGGACACCGCTTCGAAATTATTTTTTTCTCAGGGATATCATGCAACAGGACTAAATCAGATTATTAAAGACAGCGATTCACCGAAGGGATCTCTTTATTATTACTTCCCCCACGGTAAAGAAGAGCTGGCTTTAACATGCATTAACCGGACTAGTCTAACAGTCGCTCAGAAACTGAACTGTCATATGGAGAGCAGCAATAGTGCAGCTGAAGCAATGGAGGATTTTATTCTAGGCATGGCTATGGATGCAGTGGAATCTTCATTTGAGGGGATTGTTCCATTTAGTTTTTGGTTAGCGGCGGAGACCTCTTGTATTAGTGAGGAGCTGCGGACTGCATGTAAATCTGTGTTTATGGACTTGCAGGATGTGATCAAGAAACGCCTTCTGGAAGAAGGTGTGGAGAGCAACACTGCAGCCGATAAGGCTTCAGTAATAGTCTCATTATTTGAAGGAGCGCTTCTTCAGACGCTGACTTTACGGGATGAACAGCCGCTTCTCGCGGCGGCGAAGATTATCCCAGCAATACTTGGTTAGAGATAGACAATAGATAAGAACATCAGGGGGATTAAGAGTGGAAGCAACTATGCAAGGAAAGCAACAAAAGGAAGTAAAGAAGTTTAAAACCATTCCGATTCTAGTCTCTTTACTACTTGCAGGATTTATCGGAATGTTCAGTGAAACCGCACTGAATGTAGCTTTAAGTGATCTTATGAATGTCCTTCAAATTACTCCAGCAACAGCACAATGGTTGACGACGGCTTATCTGCTTACACTGGGAATTCTAGTACCGATTTCGGGTATGCTGCTTCAGTGGTTCTCGACTAGACAGTTGTTTGTTGCTGCTTTATGTTTTTCAATACTTGGAACGTTTTTAGCTGCAGTATCACCTAGTTTTGAGTTCCTATTAACAGCGCGTGTGGTACAAGCAATGGGTACAGCGCTTCTTTTACCACTTATGTTCAATACGATCCTTATTATCATTGCTCCTGAAAAACGTGGTGCCGCGATGGGGATGATAGGATTGGTTATCATGGTAGCACCAGCGATCGGTCCTACTATTGCCGGTCTTCTAATTGAAAGCCTTAGCTGGCACTGGATCTTCTGGCTGTCACTGCCATTCCTGGTGATCGCATTGATATTCGGGATCCTCTTCATGCAGAATGTAACGAAGGTTACGAAGCCGAAGATCGACATCCTCTCCATAGTGTTATCATCAATCGGGTTTGGTGGAATCGTGTTTGGTTTCAGTAGCGCCGGTGAAGAAGCTGGTTGGGGAAGTCCAAAAGTAATCATTGCTATCGTAGTAGGTGTGGTATCACTCTTATTGTTTGGTTTGCGCCAAATGAAGATGAAGCAGCCTATGATTAATCTGCGAGCTTTTAAATATCCAATGTTCTCTATTGGTGTGGCTATGGTATTTATTTGTATGATGGTTATCCTGTCATCCATGTTGATTCTTCCAATGTATCTTCAACAGGGTCAAGGGTATACAGCGTTCAAGGCAGGCTTGCTGCTACTTCCAGGGGGGATTATTAACGGATTGATGTCCCCAATCATGGGTCGTCTGTTCGACAAATACGGTCCCAAATGGCTCGTTATTCCGGGTCTAATTATTGCAGCTACTGCTTTGTGGTTCTTCTCCAGTATTACTGTTGCTTCTACGGTTGTATTCGTAATCGTACTTCACAGTACGCTTATGATTGGTGTGTCGATGGTATTTATGCCTGCACAAACCAACGGAATTAACCAGCTGCCGTTAGAATTATATCCAGATGGTACAGCGATCATGAATACTTTGCAGCAGGTTGCTGGTGCGATCGGTACTGCATTAGCTGTCAGCATTATGTCCGCAGGTTCTAAGAGTTATTTGAAGACTGTGGCCGATCCTGCCGATCCAGCTAATATGTTGCCTGCATTCACGCAAGGTGTACAAAATGCATTTATTTTCGGAATGAGTATGGCGATTGTAGGTCTAATTCTTGCGTTCTTCGTGAAAAGAGTAGTCGTTAATCATAAAATGAATACACCAATGCATTAATCATTAAGCTTGTAAAATCCCCTTACGGTAGATAGTGGAGAAGGTTCATGTACATATGAACATACCACTGTTAATCGGAGGGGATTTTTTTAATCATAACAAGAAAGAGGGACCTCTCCCCGGTAGAATACCGAGAAGCGTCCGCCACCTAACTTCTTTTTAAGAAAAATGCTGGGCTATATTAGTCAGATACTCTGCATCATCTGTATTTTCTTTCATATGAATGAGCATTTTTGCATCTTCTCCAACAATGTACCGGAATTGACTTGTCCCATCTGTGGCGGCTTGATATATTGTTTCCGCAACAATTTCTGGAGGCGAAGCATAGGTAGGTTGTTTTTCCATCTCACCCAATTTACCCAAAAATGCAGTAGTAAAGGGTTTATAATCCGTTAATGTATCATTAAAAAAGAACTCCATCGATCTTCCACCAAAGTCCGTCTGAATAGCACCTGGTTCAATTAACTTAACTTTAATGTTCTGTGATGCTAATTCATAAGATACGGATTCAGAAAAACCTTCAACGGCAAATTTCGTTGAATGATACAGAGACATTGTAGGAAAGGTTACTTTTCCACCCATAGAAGAGATATTGATTAGCAAACCATCTTGATTAGATCTAAAATGTGGCAATATGGCTTTAGTCATACTGATAAGACCAAACACGTTCACTTCAAACTGCCTTCTGATCTGCTCATCTGTAGCTACTTCAATAAGACCCATTGTTCCATAACCAGCATTATTGAGAAGAACGTCAATTTTACCGAACCGCTTAATCGCTTCCGCTAACGCAGGTTGAATTGTATCTGATTTCTCAACATCAAGCTGTAAAACCAATACATTATCAAGTGTAATAAGTTCACTTTCTTGTTCAGGGGAACGCATCGTGGCTACGACGTTCCATCCTCTTTCAGCAAAATGTTTTGCTGTAGTTCTCCCAATGCCAGAAGAAGCACCCGTTATAAAAATTGTTTTCATTAACAATTCCTCCCAAAAGTTTTCTGAGCGTTACATTTTCACTTGGTACGTACAAAACTTACTTCGTAAGCACTAACTGCTCCATGTTTGACAACCCTTCGGCAATGATTTTGAGTTTTGCTTTATATTCTTCAATGCCAATTTGGATACAGATGATCTGCGCTGGATGCATTTCATCTTTATAAAGTGAATACTGCGCAAGTAACTGATCTAACTTATGTTGTGATTCCTCCTGTACCTGCTTCAACCAAAGAATCACCTTGTCATACCCAACAAATTCACCAAAATATAGCCTCATCATAAAATCAGATTTCTTAATACTGTCAGCCTCTAGTGGGGCTAGTAAATAGGCGTTAAAACTATCTCTTCCTTTATCCGTGATGTTTAAAAGATTCTTATTAGGCTTACCTGCCTGCTGTACATTTTCCTTAGTTATCAAACCCTCCTTTTCCATGCGAGCAAGTGTGGGATAAATCGTTCCATAACTAGAACTATAGAAATTAGAGAATACATCCTCCAATAACTGTTTTATTTCGTAACCAGTCTTCGATTCTTTCATAAGCATGCCTAAAATAACATCCTGACTGTTCAAAATAGAACCTCCTTGTTGTTTAGAAATATTTGTATATCACGCTTATAATATATCGGTTAGATATATATTGTGTCAATATATATTATTTTGATACAGGTAACTTTATCGAAATCATAAATCACTTGTTCCTTGAGGATTGTTTGGAATGGGTACTATGAACCAATTAGTTTCAGGTTATTCCCGTATGTCTAAATATTAAGTACAATTACATATATGGCAAAAGGGAGGTCATCTATTGAACTGGAAAAAATCCGGCTTGTTAAGTATTGCTATAGCCCTTGGTTCAGTGACAGGATTCAGTACTTTGGGTATAGAGCCAGTATCTGCCGCAACGGCAACGGAATCTGCAGGCGTTTATAATCAATTCCAGCAGTATGTACAGAAGCCGACATCTCTTGCTAACGCACGTAATTATTTAATTAACCATATCAAAGAAGTGGATACCTGGACAGCGACTCAGATGACACTTCAGCTCGAGAATGCACAGAAGGCACATTTATCTGTATACTCAGAAAAGGTTTTTCCGGACAAGATGCAGAAAGAGATAAACAGTGCTTTTTCCAAAAGCAAAAATCTAACCTATACCTCACTCCTTAATACGATCAAAGATGCCAACGTACGCAAAGTGTTAATTGAAGGCCGGGATAAGGGATATAAGCTGGAGACCAGTGAGGGCATGTACTATCCGGTGATGCATTATGAGGGATTTAAGATCTTTAAGCCGTATATTACGAAGGACATCGCAGCATATATTGACATCATGGCCACCGAATCTAATCAACCGAGTGTATCTGATGCAGCGATAGTAATCAGTTGGACCGAGTTAACAAATAGAGCGCTTGCAATAGAGGATTTTGTGACGAAATATCCTGCTTCTAACCGTTCAACCGCTCTTCAGAAAGAACTTCTCATTGCAACGTCTCGCTTATTGTATGGAACAAGTAATACACCTGCATATGACTATGATGAGCAAGTTATCAAACCAGAAGTAAAAAAGGCGTATGAGAATGCACTAAAAAATAGCAAAGTTGATACTAGAATTCTTTCGATTTTAGAAAAGCTACTACAATTACTTAATTCCACGAATAATAAATTCACTCCTGTAATAGAAAAATTTCTAGTTGAAACCGTAAACTCGTAATTATTAGAGTATGTAAAGACAAGACAACATCTGAGAAGAGGCTGGATTAATTGAGATTAGGATCAAAAGGAATAAGAATTCCAGTTTTCGCAGTTGTGCTGTTGTTGTGGACAAACACTATGTTTATGGGTAGCGCAGAAGCTGCTTATGTCGGCTCTTCAACAGACTCTGTGCTGCAGCAAATGCATATGGAGAAGAAGAACCATTTACCGCAAGATTTTGTCTATCTGGATGAAGTGATTCCAACGGCACAATATGAGATTCGATATTACGGAGATAATAATTTTGTGGGGAAGCGGATTGATGGCTACAAGGCGCCTTTAGCGATATTCTCGCGGACAGCGGCAACAGCTTTGAAGGCTGTAAGTGAGGATTTAGCGGACAAAGGGTATATTCTTAAAATTTATGATGCTTATCGTCCGCAGACGGCGGTGAATCATTTTGTAAGATGGTCACAGAATGCCGTAGATACTAAAATGAAACAGCAATATTATCCGCGACTGGATAAACGTAATCTATTTAAACTTGGTTTTATAGCTAAAAAATCAGGCCATTCCAGAGGTAGCACCGTCGATTTAACGATCGTAAATAAAGAAACGGGAGCTGAAGTAGATATGGGAAGCCCTTTTGATTTTTTCGGAGACATCTCCTATTACGATACGTCCTTAATCAACAAGACTCAGAAAGCAAATCGGGCGATCCTCAAAGAGGCGATGGTAAAACAGGGATTTAAACCTTACAGTAAAGAATGGTGGCATTTTACGCTGATCAAGGAACCTTATCCTAAACAATATTTTGACTTCAAGGTGGAATAACCTAGAACTTGAATGTCCATGTAAGAAGCGATTCACTTTTTTTGTTGAGCTTTACTACCATTAGGATTAGCAGATGCTGGAAACGCACATAATACTAATAGTCAAAAAAAGGGAGGTTTCGAACGGATGAACAAAATCGCGGTTGTTGTAGTGTTAAGTGTACTGTTATTGGTAAATGGATTTGGAGGAACTACCTCTTCTACGGCTTGGGCAGATGCTAGTGAAGTCAAGGTGGTTTTGAATGGTCAGGTTCTGAAATCAGATCAATATTCAGCGTATCCAAACGGTTCTACGGTCATGCTACCCCTTAGAGAGGCATCAAGCGTCTTGAAATATCAAACCACTTATCAAAAAAGTACGGACACCATTACATTAAGCGGAGTCAAACAAAAGATTGAATATAAAGTAGGAAACGACTATATTACCATTAATGATAAAGAGAAAAGAGACTTTAAGGATAATGTTGTGTTTAGGAAGGAACACTTATATGTTCCGCTCTCTTTTTTCACTAGTGCTGGACTGGTAACCTCTTATAATGCTGAAGCTAATCTAGTGGAAGTTTATGCGCCCGAGGTTACAGCAAGTGTGATAGCGGGACTGCTGAGCACTGGACAATTTCAAGAGTTAGAGAATCGATTCTTTAGTGATGAAATGAAGCGTTCGCTTTCCACTACGGGTTTACAGAAATATTGGGCTGATTTTACTGCACGAGCTGGTACTTACCATGGGATAAAGTCTACTGAAAGTATTCAAAAAGAAGATCAAATGTCAATACAATGTGTACTTGGCTTTGCTGTAACGGATGCGTCCCTTGAGTTTGTTCTCAATAAGTCTGGTAAGATTGTTGAATTAAAAGGAAACCTTCCTTCCATTTAATCTTGAGAATAATAAAGATTTAGGTTTAGAACAACAGGCTATGTGTGCGTCCCTTAAGAAGAGATTTCTTCTTGGAGCCATGCATAGCCTTTTTTGTGATTCAATAAACATACTGAGATTGCAATGTATTTTTATTGTAAAAAAGGGTTTTATTTGTTGACTTTCACATTCATCGAAGGTAAATTAAAATTTGAAATAATTGTTAAAGCATTTAACTAAATTAGAGAAAAGAGTGGAGTACTGGATGACAAAATCAATTACTCAGAGTAGCCCGACAGAAGAACGGCCCTTCTCGCTAAGAGCGATCCTTCCCCCGCTTCTTGCTATTATCGTCGGAATGATTATGGTTATTCTGGATGGAACCGTCGTGAATGTGGCTATACCCAAACTGGTGGACTATTTTTCTTCAGATTTAAAAACGATTCAGTGGGCGATTACAGGTTACACGTTAGCTTTAGCTGCTGTAATACCGCTCGCAGGCTGGATGACAGATCGCTTCGGTTCTAAACAAGTGTTTCTGGTGACGCTCACGTTGTTCATTCTCGGCTCCATGTTATGTTCTGTGGCTCAAACTTCTTCGCAGCTTGTTATTTTTCGTGTGATCCAAGGACTTGGTGGGGGGATGGTAGCTCCTATTGGGATGGCTATGGTGTTTAAGTTAGCTCCAGCAGAACGAAGAGGATCGATTATGGGAATGCTTGGGATTCCCATGCTGCTTGCACCTGCACTTGGCCCGATATTGTCCGGATGGCTTGTTGAATATGTTAGCTGGCATTGGATCTTCCTGATTAACGTGCCGATTGGGATTGTTGGTATTATTCTTGGTGTTAAATATTTGCCCAAGACGGAGAAGATCGGTAAAGGCAACCTCGACATACTTGGCATTATACTGGCACCGATTGCGTTTTCCATGCTAGCTTATGGAGTAAATGAAGGTGGGTCGAATAGTTGGTCATCGACTCCAGCAATCCTTGGATTATCTGTTGGGGGCGTTGCACTGATTCTATTTATAATCGTTGAGCTGCGGCATAAACAGCCTTTGCTGGATCTGCGCGTCTTTCGCTCCTCAGATTTCACCCGCGGCATTATTTTAACATGGGTCATGCAAGCCGCACTGTTTGGTTCCATGCTGTTCGTGCCGCTATACTTACAGCAGATTCGGGCTTATACACCACTAGAGACGGGGCTGATTCTGCTTCCGCAAGCTTTAGCTTGTGTAATCGGCATGCCGCTTGGTGGTAAATTGTTTGATAAGATAGGGGCACGACCGCTGGCTTTTGTGGGTCTGAGCATCATTACAGTTACCCTATTCCTACTGTCTGGGATTTCGATGACTACAAGTCTAAACACCATTATGATGTATCTTGCTTTATTAGGATTTGGGATGGGTATAGCGATGATGCCACTCAATACACATGTTCTAAATGCAGCGCCGCGTGAATTGGTGAGCCGGGTCACATCGCTTACAGCAGCGGCACAGCAGGTGGTTGTGGCCTTTGCCGTAGCAGGCTTGACGGGTTATCTGACAAGTCAAATTACTGTGCATATGGGAGCATTGAAAGCAGGAAGTAATCCTTTATCAGCAGCAGTTCTAGGTTTTGATGATGTATTTTTTCTATCTGGTTGTATAGCTGTAGTCGGTGTACTTATGAGTATTATCCTGCGCAAACCAAAGCTTTCCTCGAATGATTCCTCCTCCGAAGAGAGTCAGAAAGCAGATGCAGCAATGATGATGGGACATTAATTTATACGATAATCTTAGATAATAAAAAAAGGCGTCGTTCAGCTTGTATAGCTAACGACGCCTTTTTTGCATGAGAAAATCATCCTATAGATGTTCTGGTTTCTTCTGAGCCCACCTAGGGCTGAATGTAACTTTACCGAGTAGCTCCGATGCTACAATGCCTAGTAGAACAAGAGCTGCACCAGCATATCCTTGTATCGATAGCTTTTCAGCGGCGAACCAATAGCCAAACAACGCGGCGAATACCGGCTCAAGGGAGAAGATCAGTCCGGTGCGTGTAGGTGAAGTATATTTTTGAGCAATGGGTTGTAGGATGAAGCCACAGGCACTACAGAGAATCCCAAGTGCGAGGATCGCAATCCATGCTGGTAAGGTCGAAGGAAGCGAAGGTGTCTCGAATAGCGCAGATAACACTAGAGCAAACCCTCCGGCAAAACCCAACTGTAAGATTCCAATATTCAGTGAATCACACTCTTTTACAGCCTTGCCTGTAAATAAGATCTGTACCGCATAGAACACCGCCGAAAGAATACAGAGGAAGTCACCTGGTCCAATTTTTAAGGTAGCATTTAATGTAAGAAGTCCAATGCCAGCTATAGCGAGTACGGAGCCAAAGACTTGCGGAGGTGCAACTCTTTTTTTGAAAAGTATACGATCTATTATCGGTACAAATATGACCGTCAAGGCTACTAAAAATCCAGCGTTGGAGGTTGTCGTAGTCTTCAGTCCGAACGTTATACATGTGAACACGCCGAGGAGTAAGAATCCGAGTAGAGCACCATATTTCAATGTTTTGATGTCAACTTTTCGTAAACGTTTGTGGAAGATCACTGTGGCTAATATAAAAGCAAGTCCGAAGCGGAGTGCAATCAGATTGAATTCGCCTAACGTACCTAACCCCATTTTCATAAATATGTAGGAAGAACCCCAAAATAATGTTACAACTAACAGCATCAGCTCAGCTTTGAGCGGTTTCATCGCGTCATCCATCCTTCTTCATTTTCAATTCAATTTAGTATAATACGGCTCTATACATAAGGTAACTGAATGTTTATCATAGGATACATGAGTAAAACTTATGTAAATTTAAAAGGTGAGGGATAGAGGTTGAGCATCAATAAGTATGAGATTTTTCTAAAAGTTGTAGAGCTAGGTAGCTTAACAAAAGCAGCAGATGTACTGGGCTTTACGCAATCTGGAATTAGCCACACGATTAGTAGCTTGGAGATGGAATTTGGTTTCACGTTATTAATTAGAAATAGATCTGGCGTTAAATTGACGGTAAACGGGGAGCAAGTACTACAGCCTATCCGTGAAATTCTGAAGTGGAATGAAAAATTGAAGCAGGAAGTAGCAGATATACATGGGCTAGAGGTTGGGACCATTACCATCGGAACATTCACCAGTGTATCCGTGCATTGGCTGCCAGGAATGATTAAGCAATTTCGCAGTGAATACCCCTATATCGAAATCAGGTTGATGGAAGGTGGTTATTTAGAGGTTGAACAATGGATCGAGGCTGGAGTCGTTGACTGTGGTTTTATTTCTCTGCCTACGCGTGAGAAGTTCGAAGTGATTCCCTTAAAAAAGGACCGGATGTTAGGAATCGTATCCAAAGAAAATCCGCTTAGTGCAGAACCTTTTCTCTCCTTATCCCAAATTGCTAAAGAGGATTTCATCATCCCGAAGGCAGGTTCAGATTATGATGTTAGGCGTGTACTGGATAAGGCGGGCATCAAACCGAATATTAAGTTCTCAGCAGGTGATGATTATGCCATTATGGCCATGGTGGAGAAGGGACTCGGAATTAGTATTTTGCCAGAGCTTGTATTAACCCGTCAGAATTATAATGTAACGATGCTTGAATTGGAAGAACGTAGTTTCAGATCACTTGGAATCGCTGTACATTCTATGAAATACGCATCTCCCGCCACTAAAAAGTTCCTAAAGCATGTACAAGCGTGGTTGATGGGGCATCCCTGAACCCTAAGAATACACCGTTTAGAATGAGCAAAACCCCTGATTAATTCAGGGGTTTTATTATGAATGAATATCCAAAATAAGGGTTGACGAGGGACTTTGTTCATGAGAGAATGTACGCGCGTACATTTATTGAATGCGCTTTCGTAGGAGGGGTTTTTATCGCCAGCCGTAAAGAGGTTGCCGAGCTTGCCGGAGTCTCAGAAGCCACAGTCTCCCGCGTGTTAAACAACGTAGGCCCGCTCAAGGAAGAAACGAAGGAACGTGTGTTGGCAGCTGCGCTCAAGCTGGGATATACCCCTAGTTCACTCGCGCAGAGCTTTGCTCGTAGAAGAAGTGGGCACCTTGGTGTAGTAATGCCTTATTTGCCAAATGCACGCTTGTTCTCCACTTATTATTTTTCAGAAATATTAAGTGGAATTGGGAGTAAGGCGCGAGAAGAGGGTTATGATCTGTTAATGCTGTTTCGAAATGCCGAAGAGAGAGTGGACTATAACGAATTGTTTAAGATGCGGAAGATTGATGCTTGTATTGTACTCGGTGCTAAAGAGGATCCAGGTGAGCTAGCCTCACTTCGACGTTTGAAGGAGGAAGGTCATCCGTTTTGCCTGATTAATCAGCATTTTGAAGGAGAGGCTTTTCACGAGGTGGATGCTGATCATTTCGAAGGAAGCTGGCAAGCGGTCAGGCACTTACTGGATCAGGGCTTTACGAGGATTGCCTTTCTAAACGGGCCAGCATCTTATTCGAACAGCCGAGATCGTTTAACTGGTTATTTGCGCGCTTTGGAGGATTCTAACCTTCCTTTAGATGAATCACTTCTATTCGAAGGTAACTTCAGTCGTAAAAGCGGTGCTATTGCTGCCAAGAAGATGTTGCCTCTGCTGAATGAGATTGATGCCATTGTAGCGGCCAATGATCGAATGGCCATTGGATTGCAGCAAGGCCTACAGGAACTAGGCATCCCAAGAGATCGCATCCCAGCCATGGTGGGTTATGATGATTCAGATGCTGCTGAGCTTACTACACCAGCCTTAAGCAGTGTGCGTGTTCCCTTTTATGAGCTAGGAGAAATTGCTGTATCTAAGGTATTAGAATTGCACGGGAATAGTCGCTCAGAAATATCACCCCCCTCCCAAATTATCCAGATTAAATTACCGACTGAACTAGTAATACGAGCTTCATCTAAATCTAAGAAATCTGAGGAGGAATAAGATGAAACAGCTTCGCATTGGAATGATCGGTTATAAATTTATGGGTAAGGCGCACAGTAATGCTTATCGCAGTTTGCCAATGTTTTTCCCGAAAGCGCTTAAACCTGAGATGTCTGTGATTTGTGGACGGAATGCCGAAGCGCTTGCAGAGGCTGGCACTCAGTTAGGATGGTCGGATTGTGTTACGGATTGGAAAGATCTAATCGCTCGTGAGGATGTCGATCTTATTGATATAAATGCCCCTAGTAATGCACATAAGGAGATTGCTCTGGCAGCAGCCAAAGCTGGTAAACATATTTTTTGTGAAAAACCACTCGCACTGACCTTAGCGGATTCTCGTGAAATGCTGCAAGCCGCTGAAGATGCAGGGGTTACACATATGGTTGGTTTTAATTATCGCTTTTCACCGGCGGTTAGACTTGCTAAGAAGCTAGTAGAGAGCGGGCGGCTTGGGAAGATCTATCATTTTCGGGCTTGGTTTCTACAAGACTGGATTATTGATCCGGAGTTCCCGTTAGTGTGGAGATTGCAGAAGGGGATTGCGGGTTCAGGCTCACATGGTGATTTGGGTGCGCATCTCATTGATCTGGCACATTTCTTAGTAGGTGATGTGAAGGAAGTAATCGGTATGAGTGAGACCTTCATTAAAGAACGTCCACTTGCTGCTGAAATGACCGGATTAAGTGCCAAAGGGGATAAGGATGCTCCTAAGGGCAAGGTAACTGTAGATGATGCCACATTGTTTTTAGCCCGTTTTGATAACGGTGCCTTAGGTAGTTTTGAAGCTACAAGATTCGCAGCAGGTCATCGCTCTACCAATTCTTTTGAGATCAACGGAAGCCTTGGCAGTGTGAAATTTGATTTCGAGCGAATGAATGAACTCGAGGTTTATTTAACCTCAGATGCTGAGGATGTACAGGGCTTTCGGCGTGTGCTGGCAACGGACCCTGCTCATGAATATGCGGAGGCTTGGTGGCCGCCGGGTCATACGATTGGTTTTGAACATACGTTTATTCACGAAATGTTGGAGCTTTCTAACGCGATTGAAGAAGGACGTCAGCCTGTACCTAATTTCCATGATGGAGTGAAATGCCAAGCTGTGTTAGAAGCGGTAGAACGCTCTATTGAACAGCGCCGGTGGGTCGATATCTCTGAGATGTAATCAACAAAAATGCGTGTTTGAACAATCTCTATTAGAAGGAGTGCGAAAGATGAGAAAAGCATTGATAGTATGGGGCGGTTGGGATGGTCATGAGCCTGAACAGGTAGCTGATATATTCGCTAAGGTACTGCAAGAGGAACAATTTGAAGTTGAGGTATCGAATACACTTGAGGCTTTTGCCGATGCGGAGAAGCTTCTTGAACTAGATTTGATCGTTCCGGTATGGACGATGGGTACAATCGAACAGAATCTTGTGAATAATGTCTCGGCAGCTGTTCAGAACGGAACGGGTCTTGCGGGTTGCCATGGCGGGACGTGTGATTCTTTCCGAAATAATGTGGATTGGCAGTTTATGACCGGGGGGCAATGGGTAGCTCATCCCGGCAATGATGGTGTGAACTACACCGTAGAGATTTGCCAAAGCTCAAGTCCTCTCGTAGAAGGATTAGAAGACTTCACCGTTTGTTCAGAGCAATATTATCTGCATGTAGATCCCGCTGTAGAAGTACTTGCAACGACTCGTTTTCCAGTTGTTGAAGGCCCACATTCCTTCAACAAAGCCGTGGATATGCCAGTAGCCTGGACCAAACGGTGGGGTCATGGCAGAGTGTATTATAATTCACTCGGACATCATGCCGATATTGTAGCTATGCCACAGGTAAAGGAAATGATGCGCAGAGGACTGCTATGGGCTGCCGAGGGTAAAGTTCGCGCACAATCCCAAATTTCAGCGGTTAGTAGTAGCTATAGCGGAATGGCAGACAGTCAATAATCTCTGGGAGCGATCAACGAATGGATAAAGTCAAAGTAGGAATTATCGGATGCGGTAAAATCAGTAGCATATATATGGAGAACTGTCAGAAGTTCGAGATTCTTGATCTAGTTGCATGTGCGGACTTGGACTTGGAGAGAGCGAAGGAACAAGCCGATAAATACAATATTCCAAGCGTTTACACCACAGAGCAATTACTGAATGATCCGGAGATAGAGATCGTTATCAACCTGACGATTCCAGCTGTTCATGCGGATGTATGCCTGAAAGCTATCGAAGCGGGTAAACATGTGTATGTTGAGAAGCCACTTGCTGTGACGAGAGAAGAAGGACGCCAAGTTCTGTCAGCGGCTCGAGAAAAGGGCGTACTAGTAGGCAGCGCACCGGAAACATTCTTTGGATCGGGCATCCAAACCGTATTGAAACTGATCGAAGAGGGGGTAATTGGCGAACCCGTTGCAGCTACCTCATTTATGATGGGGCGTGGACATGAGCATTGGCATCCAGATCCAGAATTCTACTATGCCGCTGGTGGAGGTCCAATGTTCGATATGGGACCATACTATTTGACAGCATTGGTGCAGTTATTGGGTCCAATTCGTACGGTTAGCGGGATGACTGGTAAAGCGCTAGTCGAACGCACGATTACAAGTGAGAAGAAATCGGGTAATAAAATTCCTGTTCAAATTCCAACTCACGTTGCCGGAACATTAAGATTTGAGAATGGAGCCATTGCAACGCTGATTACAAGCTTTGATATCTTTGGCGGCAGTAACCTGCCACATATAGAAATCTACGGAACACTTGGAACGATTCAAGTGCCGGATCCTAATAACTTTGGCGGTCCGGTGAAATTCCGGCTCATGGGTGAGAATGAATGGACAGAGCAAACGCTGTTATCTGGATATGATCAAAATACGCGCGGAATTGGTCCAGCGGATATGGCTTATGCCATTCGGACGGGAAGAAAGCACCGTGCCAGTGGAGAATTGGCTTATCATGTACTAGAAGTGATGTGGGCATTCCATGATTCTTCAGATGCTCATTCATTCTACGAAATGAAGAGTACCTGCACCCGTCCTGAAGCTCTTCCGATTGGACTCGCTCCTTACACATTAGATTAGAGAATTCATTCTGAATCTGCAACCTATCACTTCCAATCTCCGTTTGAGAAGATAAAGAGTGAGGGAGTGACAAGGATGCGTAAGAGGCTTGGTGGCTGGATATGGATTTCAGTTGTTATTCTTTTCATAATTGGTTGTTCAGAAGATCAACAATCGAATAAGGAGCCGGCTCCAGCTGCTGCAATTACTGCAACTCCAGATATCTTGCCTACTGCGAGCGCTGGAATAGAAGATCCTAAAGCTGAAAAAGTACTTTACTCCAGTGATCCTGAAGCGATTAAAGCTTTCCTATCCGCTCAGAAGATTCCTAACGGAGATATCTATCTACAGGATAATAAGGTTCATATCAATATAGTGGGTTTGAACTCGCAGATTGAGCAGCGGTTTGCTCAGACTTTCGCGGCAGGTACTTATGAGCTCCATGATGTTAAATATTCGATGCAAGAGTTATTAGCTGCACAAGAACTTTTGCATAAGCAAGAACTCTACCAGAAGCTTAATCTATACGGTTCCGGTGTGGACACGATTGGTAATAAAGTAACGATCACAATTCCATCTGATTATGCTGACACGGCCATACTTGAGATAGAAAAATGGATCGCTCCGGATATGTTGACCTACGACATTTCAGAGCTAGGCGAACCACATGTAATAGGTCAAATCGTAGATATCGATACCAAACAGGCGAAGCGGATTCTCATCCTTGAACCTGGCATGGAAGATCCCTCTTACTGGTTCTCATTCAATCAGAAGTCAACATTGTTTAATGAAGCTGGAGAATCGATTAGCTTTAAGGATTTGAAGGTTGGACAGCAGGTTGAGCTATGGAGTACCGGTATGGTGGATGAATCTTTTCCCGCGCTTGCAAGTGTGCGGAGGTTACAGCTTAATGCTACGGAATAATCCAATAGCCAGCACCGTTTGGGAGAGGCAAACGGTGCTATTTTTCGTGAATAGAGAGAATCGCCTATTTTCGAACCCCTGAAGGGGTAATCCCTTTATACTGCTTGTACAGCTTGGTAAAATAATTGGGATTGTCGCAGCCGACTCTACCTGCAATCTCAGTCACTGTAAAATTGGTCTCGAGCAGCAATCGCTCTGCTTCATTTACTCGGCAAAGATTAACATAATCGATGAAGGTTCGACCTGTTAGCTTCTTAAAGGTTTTGCAGAAATGATATGGATTTAGATTTACGGATCTTGCGGCGCTTTCTACGGTCATTTTGTCATCGAAATGATTCTCCATGTACTCTAGAAGTGGCTTAAAACGTTCGCGATTAAAGGAGTGCCGCTCATTCGTTCTACCGGATACTTGTTCAGGTAGAAAGGTGCGAGAGAGCAGCACAAAGAGTAAATGCAGTTGATTCTTGATGACCAGTTGAAAAGCAGGTCCCTTCTGCAGTACTTCATCAACGATGGTATCCAGAAGAGAAAAATATGTGGAGCAGGTCGGAACAAGCTCTGCAGGTTTGACCGGCAGCTGATAACGATTCTCTAAATAAGGGATTACAAACTGCTCATGCTGAGGATCCTGCTTCCAATCCTTAAATAAAGAACTATGGAATACGACGGAGATAAAACGAACATGATCATCCCGCAGACTGTACCCAACATGCAATCCTCCAGAGGGAACAAACAATACCTCTCCGGCATGCAGTTCATAGGGCTTGCTGTCTATGTGAAAAATGGCGCTGCCTTCTTGCATAATGATGATTTCGAAATGCTCGTGCCAGTGTAAATACAGGATATTCTGACCGATCTTTGCGTTCTTGCATTCATTAAAAAATAATCGGAATGGATACGTTTTTTCTTCTAATTGAGGATATTCTTTAAGATCATTAGGGTAACTCATAAATCACTCAACTCCCACAAGATACGACTATATAAACACAAGATAATAAGAGTTTTAAGCTCAGAAGCAGTATATACTCGGGTTGTAGCACTTACTATAAACCAATATTGGAGTGGTCACAAGATGAAGGATACAATGCGAATTGGAACATTAGTAGGCGGCGGCGACGCTGTAAGAGTGATTCCACAAATTGTAGGACATGGATTTGAATCTTTTAGCTTAACCTTCTGGCAAACAACAGGGGAAACAGATCTCGTGGAAACTGGAAAGCGTGTGCAAGAGCTTGCAGCAGAACATGACTTCGTGATCTCATCTGTTGGGATCTTCGGCAATCCTTTGACGAATACTGGTGATAATTCCGATGCAATCGCGAGCTGGGAGCGACTGATTGATCATGCTCATTTGTTCGGAACGGATATGGTATCAGGTTTTACAGGAAGGTTACCAGGGGTATCCATTGATGAATCTATTCCGAAGTTCACCGAGGTGTTTGGAGAGTTGTCCAAAAGAGCAGCGGATCGCGGTTTGCGAATTGCTTTCGAGAACTGTTCCATGGGTGGAGACTGGGGATCAGGTGACTGGAATATTGCTCACAATCCATTAGCTTGGGAAAAGATGTTCAATGCTGTGCCTGCTGATAATATAGGACTCGAATGGGAGCCATGTCATCAGATGGTCCAATTGATTGATCCGATTCCGCAGCTTCGTAAATGGACAGATAAGATCTTCCATGTACATGGTAAGGATGCCACCATCGCTTGGGATATCGTAAAAGAATATGGAATTCATGGCCCCAATCCTTATGTATGGCACCGTACTCCCGGCTTTGGAGATACGAACTGGACTGATGTTATTTCTATTTTGCGTCAGGCAGGTTATAAAGGTACGATTGATATTGAAGGCTGGCATGATCCTGTTTATCGGGATGAGCTGGAAATGATGGGACAAGTACATGCTTTAAATTATTTGAAACAATGCCGGGGCGGTAGCTTTGTACCTAATCCGCTGTAACCATAGAGGGGGAGAATGATGACAGCTCAGTACCGTGTAGCGGTTGCAGGTTGCGGAGGAATGGCTAACGCCTGGATTGAATACGCTTTATCACGTTCAGATACTCAGATTGTTGCTCTTGTAGATATACGATTGGAGTCAGCACAAGCGATGGCGGCAAAGCATGAGATTTCCTGTCTAACGTTTACTGACATTAAAGAAGCGATTCAGGCGACTGGAGCTAATCTTGTGTTTGACGTTACAGTTCCGGGAAGCCATTACAGCATTTCTAGCACTGCATTAGAACTCGGATGTAATGTGTTTAGTGAGAAACCACTGGCCGAGACTATGGAAGAGTGCACTAAGATTGTTGAGATCTCAGAAAGAACCGGAAAAGCTCATGCTGTGATGCAAAATCGCCGATATGATCCGCGTATTCGTTCTTTACGCAACTTAATCGAGTCTGACACCATTGGTAGAGTAGGATACATCAGTTCTAGCTTTTTCCTCGGCGCTCATTTCGGAGGGTTCCGTGATGTCATGGAAAGTCCTCTGCTGCTGGATATGGCGATTCATACCTTTGATCAGGCCCGATTTATTAGTGGAGCCAATCCGATTTCCGTTTACTGTCAGGAGTTTAATCCTCCCGGATCATGGTATAAGGGGAATGCGTCGGCAGTGTGTATCTTTGAGATGTCGGACGGATCTGTATTTACTTATCAGGGGTCTTGGTGTGCAGAAGGTGCCTCTACCTCTTGGGAAGCAGCTTGGCGTCTGAATGGGGAAAAAGGAACTGCGATTTGGGATGGTCATGACATGCCGTATGCAGAGGTAGTCGTAGCAGGAGATCAGAGTGATAAATTTATTCGTGATGTTGAGCGTGTAAATGGAGAAGCTGTTGATATGGACAAAACCTTCCATCAAGGATGTTTGGAGGAAATGTTCCTGTCCCTAGCAGAAGAGCGTTCAGCAGAGACGAATTGTAGAGATAATCGGTATAGTATGGCAATGGTATTTGGAGCGCTGGAAAGTGCTAAAACAGGTCAGAAAATTGATCTAGTAGAGTTCATGAGTACCTCAGAGTGATCAAAACTTTTTGTTAATTTTATCCAAACTTTAATGTTCATGTTATGATAGATAAGAACATTATTCGGGGAGGATATTATGTACAAAGCCATTATATTTGATCTAGATAATACATTAATAAATTATAGTACTTGTGAAATCGAAGCGATGAAAAGAACCTGTAACGATCATAATCTCTTTGTAGAAGATATTGAGGCGTGGTCTTTATTTTATGGAGAGTTTTCCGGTCATAATTTTCGCCATTGGATGAACTTTGTGGGTGGTGGTGAGGTGAAGACTATAGGAGAGGTATTGAGGTATTCTTTTAGAGACACTCTTAAACAGGAGGAACTTTTTCATAGCAAACTGTCAGATACTTATTGGGATTATTTTTGCAATTCCTGTTATTTTGAAGAAGGAGCGGAACAGATCTTAACTTCATTTAAAGATAAGTATGCTCTGGGGATTATCACCAATGGGATCAGTGAGGCACAAAGAAAAAGACTGCAAGCCGGTAAGATCTATGAAATATTCAAATCCATAATGATCTCTGATGAGGTAGGCATCCGAAAACCTGATAAAAGGATTTTTGAAATGTCTTTAATAGATCTACAGCTAAGCAATCATGAAGTGCTGTTCGTTGGGGATTCTTTACAAGATGATTACCATGGTGCTGTGAATTCTGACATTGACTTCTGCTATTACAATCGCCAGAATATAGAGGTTCCTAAAGACCTCAAGCCTAACTATATGATTAGTTCTCTTCTGGAGCTTAAAGATGTAGTGGGGTTGTAGCAATGCCAGCAAGGAGAACACACAATGGAAATTAGAGCTTATCAAGAATCGGATATTAGTCAGCTTATCTCATTGTTCTATGAGACAGTTCATTTCGTAAACAAACAAGACTATTCACAAGAACAGCTTAATGCTTGGGCACCTAAAGAGGAAAAGACCCTCAAACTTGATGCTTGGAGCACTTCTTTACGTCAAAATATTACTTATGTAGCCGAAATTAACGGGTACATAGTTGGCTTTTCGGATATGACGTTGGAAGGACATTTGGATCGTCTTTATGTCCACAAAGATTTCCAAGGCCAAGGCGTAGCCTCTGCTCTCGTGAACAAGCTTGAAATGAAGGCGAGAGAGCTTGGTCTTCATGAAATGGATACCGAAGCAAGTATTACAGCTAGACCCTTTTTTGAACGACAGGGATACCAGCTTATGATGAAACAAAGTGTAGAACGAAAAGGAGTACACTTAGTTAATTATCGGATGAGTAAAAAGCTAATTTAATCAAAAAAGCAGATTGCTATGGTGAGCAGTCTGCTTTTTTATCTAATGAAGGAGGATCAATCAACAAGCTTTATTTGGATGAAGAATAACGATTTATAAAATTAGCGATTCCATTTGGAACGAATTTGTTAACTTCATTATTAAACAGGTCTGTATAGTTTGCAGTGATAACTTTACTTGGTACTAACGTCAAGTTTGAAAAATATTGCTTATACGCCTTATCATAGGCGGATTTATTCACTTCTTTTTGATTTACATAATAGCTTGGCAAATCATCCGTTTTTTCTTGATCTGGAATGTCGGCCAAGAATATCTCTTTGTCATTAAATTTGGTTCCTTGGAAACTAATCTCGAAAACCTGCAAATTAGAATTGTACGAACCGCTGCCATCTACAAAAGCGATATAACGTAATGTTCCATCTTTTTTGTTCTTATAGAGATGCAGGCCACGATTTTCATCGCGTGGTAGAAATCCACCCATACCTACATTAAATATACCCTCTGAAATATCCTTCAGTTTTCCTTGATAATTGAATGGAATGACTTTTCCATTTTGGACGGTTAGAGCAGTGTTGATGGGCTGAATGAATCGTAAAGAATACCCCTGTATAAGTTCAGGAGTACCATCAAAGTTCAAATCTACTAAAGTGAAATAATTGAAGTCACCGTCATAAGAACTATCTCTAGTAGCATCCATTAACGTTTTCTTGATATACTCAGAGTAAAGTGTCTTCCATGATTTTGCAGTTGCTGCTTTTGCTGACGCAGTAATTGGAATACTCCCCGATAATAAAAGTAATGTTACTATGATCCATGCAGTTCGTTTCATGACTCATTAGCTCCTTATCATATTACTATGTACTGGAAATTAATATTACTATTGTTAGACAATATGTTCCAGTAATAATATGGTATATGAAGGGTGATTAGTCATAAATCAATTTCATTAAAGCCTCCGAGTCAAAACGATCTCCTTGCACTAACCATTGACCATCCACATCAAACATAGTCAGTATTCCCTCCAAAGGGACACGTTTACTTTCTTTGTCATCCTTATCCAACATAACAAGATCACAAGTATATTTTAACTCAACAATATTTTTCTTTTGTTCGGAAAGGGTGAACTTTAGATTATCTGGTTTTAAAGAAAGCTTTTGTTTATTAGCGATTTGAAAAGGGATAGTTGTGATTCGGCTTCCTATAGCTTTTTCGGTATAGTATTCAGTAAAGTACGGTTTCATTTCTTCATTTCGGGCTAGAATGGATTCCTCTGAAAATAAATCATCAGAAACCTTAATGGTATATTCAACATTTTTGTACTTCTCAGCGGCTTTAGTGGCATCATCCACTTCTGAACTACAGCCCATAATTAACGTTAGGGATAATAAAATCATACTCAAGATCAACGGTGATTTACGCATTCGAACACCTCCATGTAATTGATTCTGTATTATTATACTTATATTACCATACATTGGTTTCGCGAATTCAAGAAGGAAATGATTCAATTCCCTAAATATGGTATGGTGTAAGTATTACTATCAATAACCTAAAGGGATGGGATACACTTGATTTTTTTTCCTATTACATACTCACTGTTGGCAACAGACGCATTATTATTACATATTAAAGAGCATTATGAGATTCCAGAACCAGTACAGCTGCAGTATTTTCTTAGAGGCATGAACGATACATACATCTTAGAAACGGCATTGGAAAAATACATCTTTCGTGTTTATCGTGCGGATAGACGGAGTAGATCGGAGATTGATTTTGAATTAGAATTGTTGAACGATTTGCACGAAAAAGGTGTAAACGTCTCCATTCCTATTCCTCGAAAAGATGGGATCATATTTAATGAATTTTTGGTGCCTGAGGGTGTGAAGTATGGCGTTATGTTTAGTTTTGCTGTAGGAAATGAAAAGCCTATTCATGCGGTAGAAGACAGCTATTTATTTGGTCAGTCAGTTGCACAAATTCACACAGCTACGGACAACTTTAAGAGTGCACATGTAAGAGGTAAGCTTGATTTTGAACATTTAATTGAGAAACCGCTTCATACGATCAAACAGCATATGAACCATCGACAAGAGGATTATCAATTCCTGTATGACCTGGCCATACAATTAAAAGCACAGATTGAAGTATATCTGGAAGCGGGGCTCGACTGGGGCATCTGCCATGGCGATTTGCATGGGAATACGAATGTGACTTTCACGGACGAAGGGAAATTAACTCATTATGATTTCGATATTTGTGGTTACGGATGGAGAGCCTATGATATCGCAGAGTTTAGATTGGCAAGAGAGATTCATAGTGGCCATGATAAAGATGAAGTAGAACGGTTATGGGCAGCATTTTTAAATGGATATAAAAGTTTAAGAAATCTCAGTGACAATGATATTAGTGCTGTTCCTATGTTCGTTGCGCTTAGACAGCTTTGGTTATTTGCTTTATGTTTCAGTGAAGGTGAGCTTATTGGTGCAGCTGACTTTGACAATGGATTTATCGACAGTAAAATGGATTATTTTAGAAATTTAGAGGTGATCAAATGAATGATGAATTGGGCAGTAAAGAAGCCATAAAAAGATGGGATAGATACGCAGAACTAATCTCAACTTCGTACGGCGAAAACGGGGATATCCATCGAGAAATTTTTTTGAATCCAGCTTTATTCAGTCTCATGGGTTCTGTTGAAAATAAGAAGGTGCTAGATGCAGGCTGTGGTGAAGGATATTTAAGCAGAATGTTAGCTAGGGCAGGTGCCTCAGTCACTGGCGTTGATTACTCGCAGAACATGATAACGATAGCCAAGAGTAAATCACCAGAGGAATTAAAGATAAACTTCTATCATGGCAATTGTGAAGATCTCAGCTTTCTCCAGAAGGAGAGTTATGCTCTCATCGTTTCTAACATGGTGATTCATGATTTATCCGATTATGAGATGGCGATTCATGAAATGTATCGGTTGTTAGTCGATGGAGGGACGTTTATATTCTCAATTCCACATCCTTGCTTTGTAACCCCTGGTAGCGGGTGGGTGAAGTCGGATACTGGAGAGAAGCTTTATTGGAAAGTAGATAATTATTTTTACGAGGGCACTTATAATCAGAACTTCCCAATAGATCAAGAGGAAAAGTTTTTGATTTTTCATAGGACGTTATCCAGTTATGTAAATACGATTGTACGGGCTGGCTTTCAAATCGAAGAAATGATTGAACCGAAGCCCTCTGCTGAAATGCTTGCGAAGTATCCGTCTTTTGAAGAGGATTTTCGTTGCAGCGATTTTTTGGTTTTTAAACTGCGAAAGTAGGAGGGAGAAAGATGAACCATAACATTTTCAAAGAAGTTATAGACTCTGAAGAAGAGTTAAGGTCAATGTATGGGTATCCCAGTGAATTGGTAAACAACAAGAGTATAACCTTCATCGATCATCATTGCCGAGATTATATATCCAAATCACCGTTACTCTTTATAGCAACAAGTGATTCAGCTGGCAATTGTGATGTATCTCCGCGTGGGGATGCTGCAGGTTTTGTATATGTGTTAGACGACAAACATTTAGTGATTCCTGAGCGACCTGGTAATCGACGGTTTGATTCTTTGCGTAACATCCTTTTAAATTCAAAAGTGGGTTTGATATTTATTATTCCCGGTCTTGAAGAAACTTTAAGAATAAATGGACATGCAAGGATTATCAAAGATCAAGAAATAATGGTTCATATGGAGGCTCAAGGTAAACTGCCGAAATTGGGCATTGCCGTTGAAGTGGAAGAGTGTTATATGCATTGTGCTAAAGCTTTTAAAAGATCACATCTATGGGATGATACGTATTGGCCATTGAAAGCAGAGCTGCCTAAACCTTCGGTTATCATAGCAGAACATGCAAAAGAGCTTGGGATTTCTCAAGAGGATGTATCAAAGGGATTAAAGGATAGCTATGAGAATCGGTTATATTAGAAATGAAAGGATTAACTAAGATGAGCAAAGCTTTAAAACTCACTCCAGGGAATAAAGTAGGACTTATCGCTTGTTCTGATGGTGTGAGAGTGGAGAACCTGCCTAAAGTAGAAGAATTAATTAGAATTCTGAACTCGGTTGGTCTAGAGGTAGTAATGTCTAACACCTTGTTTAGAAGAGATGGTTATTTCAGTGGCAATCCTAAGGAAAGAGCAACGGAGTTGAATCGTCTATTTAATAATGATGAAATTTTTGCGATTTTTGATATTTCAGGTGGGGATTCCGCGAACCAGATCTTGGAATATATCGACTACGATAATATTCGATTGCATCCGAAGCCTTTTTTCGGAATGAGTGACTTGTCCGTTATTTTGAACGCTTTACATACACAAAGTAATTCAAAATCCTATCACTATCAGTTGATGAATCTCGTATCTTCTGATGGGGCGGAGCAGCAAGCTGCTTTCTATCGAACATTTTTCGAAGGACATAACGATCTTTACGATTTCGACTTTCATTGGGTCCGTGGGAACCAGATGAGTGGGATTGTAATTGGTGGCAATATTCGATGTTATATGAAGCTGGCAGGAACAAGTTATTTTCCAGACCCTTCGAACAAGATTTTATTCTTAGAGAGTTTAAGTGGCAGAGCTAACAAAATCGTCTCTTTACTTGCTCAGCTTCAGCAAGTTAGAACTTTTGATAAATGTGCTGGAGTGATTCTTGGGTCGTTTACTGAGCTTGAGAGCTATAATGAATTTTCAATCGTAGAAGCGTACTTGAAGGAAATCAGCGGGATTCCTATCGTGAAGACGGACGAGATCGGGCATGGTAGTGACAGTAAGTGTATTGTTGTGGGTGAGAATATTACTTTATAAGAGCTAAAGGTGGATGATTGGTTTTCAAGGTGATTTATGTTGATAAGAGAGGAGTCAGAGAGAGTTATGATGTCCACACACGACTACCCATCTAAAGAGGTATTGAAAAATGCTATACATACTGCCTATCTATCTCTCGATCTTGAATTTGAGGGCATTGAGAATGCTCAAAAAGACACTCGTATGGAAGGCGTCGATCGTACTCCAGCAGAAATCCTTGCCTATCAATTGGGCTGGTTGAATCTTGTTATGAAATGGGATAAGGATGAAAAAGCAGAGATAACCGTTATTACACCTTCACCGGATTATAAATGGAATCAGCTTGGCGGATTATATCAATCGTTTTATCATACATATGCTGCCTACTCATTAGACGAGTTAAGATCTTTATTTCAAGAGACAGAACATCAGTGGCAGAGCTGGATTGATTCTTTAAGTGATGAAGAACTTTTTACGCAAGGCGTGCGGAAATGGACAGGAAACAATCCGAGATGGCCTATGATCAAATGGATTCATATTAATTCAGTAGCACCGTTTAAGACTTTTCGTTCTAAGATTCGTAAGTGGAAAAAGCTCAATCTAAACAGCTCAACATTATAAGAACAGACCCAAGCCCCTGCCTAAGAGAAGAAATCTCTGAAGCAGATGGGAAATCCTGCACTACCGATTAGGTTATCCATGAAGCTTGCAATGATGACGAAATGATGATGAGAAGGTGGATGTAATAGAAGACATATCGAGTTTAATCGAAAAGTTATCATGGAATTTATCCGAAGAAGAAAAGGAAGATGTAATTAATAAGCTACAATACATAAAGGATGAAGATTTGCATTTATTAGTACAACCTATATCAAAAGACTATTGGGATGGAGCGGCTGAAACAGTCATACGTTTAGGATATCCACGTGTGAAAAGCATATTGTCGGGTTTACTTGAATGGATACAAGATATAAATTGGCCAGGTGCGGGGGAAATAGCTGTTTTTTTACTTGAAATAGGGGATCCGATGATTCCATATGTAAAAGATGTACTAAATCAACACAGTGATGATGAAGAATGGGTGTACAGGATTTTTAATGATTTAATTGATCATTGGAATACGGTACAAATCCTACAGATACAAGCAGAATTAATTAAGATTTCACAGGAAAAAGCCAATGATCTTTCGGCATTAAGAATCTTATTAACTCACGGTATATACGCAAAAGATGTGGTCTGTGAAATAATCCAGCGCAAAAAAGATGTCCTTGTATTTGAACTCAAGGAACTTCATGATACTCATCCTGAAATTGATTGTGAAGCTCTTTATAAAGAATTCTTCAATATGCAGCCTAATGTAATTAAACAGTTTCATGAGCACAATAAAGAACGTTTTTATATATGTAATTCGATATCAAAGCGCCAAGAAGTTTTAAGAGAAATAGAAATCTTTACAGCTGAGTTTCTCACTTCATGATGTTATCAAGCTTTACTGAAATAAATTGAAAGGAGACTTACCAGTGAACAACATCAAAGTGCTTCATTATGATGCTTTTTCGCCTTATCCGAACAAAGGGAATCCTGCGGGAGTCGTGTTAGAAGCTGATCATTTAAGCGAAAGTGAAATGCAATCAATAGCTCATAAGGTCGGATTTAACGAAACAGTTTTTGTAGTCCCATCAGATGTAGCTGATTTAAGGCTTAAGTATTTTACGCCAGGCCATGAGATCAATCTTTGTGGACATGCTACAATGGCATCTTTATTTGCTTTAAAAACAAAGGGTATTCTTGGAGAGGCTAGCTCGATAAAGATCGAAACAAACGTGGGTGTGCTACCCATCCAATTCAGTATGGACAACAATAATCACTTACTAATAAAAATGAAGCAAAATCAACCGAAGTTTATTGAATTTAACGGCGATAGAGCGAACCTTGCACACGCCATAGGTTTAACCCTTGATGAGATAGAAGAGGATCTGCCTACTGTTTATGGCTGTACTGGCGCATGGACTCTATTAGTCCCGATTAAGAGAATAGATAGCTTTAATAAAATGAAACCGATTAACTCGTTGTTTCCGGAGATTTTAACGCAGGTTCCAAAAGCATCTGTACACCCATTTTCACTCCAAACGCTTGATCCGCACGCTTTAATGCATGCCAGACATTTCTCATCGCCTTTTTCGGGAACCGTTGAAGATCCAGTAACAGGTACAGCATCGGGAGTCATGGGGGCTTTTTATTTAAAATATATTAATCCGCATTTGGACTCGATAAAATTTGATGTGGAACAGGGTTTGGAAATGGGTAGGGACGGCAAGGTGAACGTAGAAGTATATCGAAATGAATCCGGTGAAATGGATGTGTTTATTTCTGGAACTGCGGTGTTTGTGGGGGAGGTGGATTTATGGAGATGATAAAACATACTCATCTTGGAGTGTATGGAGTCTTAGTGAAGAACGATAAAGTATTACTAATTAAGAAAGCAAGAGGCCCTCATACGGGGAAGTGGGACTTTCCAGGGGGTTCTATTGAGTTTGGAGAGGAGCCGTATGAGGCCCTTAAGAGGGAGTTTTGGGAAGAGACCGGAATTACAAGTTTAAAAGGATTGCTTCATGATTCCATTTCCTATACGTTAATTTATCCATACAGTGATACCCAGTTAGAAGAATTACACCATATAGGGATCATATATAATGTTTCATTATTAGATGTGAACTTTGAGCTTAAGACTGATGGAGACGGACAAGACTCTGATGGGGCACAGTGGATAGAAATCAAACAACTAAACAACCTTGCTTTAACCCCTTTTGTGAAGAAAATAATGCTGGGTCATTATTAGAACTTTAATGATCTAAGGAATGGAGGCAGCTTCATGATTGAAATTGATTGTCTGGGTGAAATCTGCCCAGTACCAGTAATGATGTTAAAAAAACATCAAAAAGCCATTCAGAAGGGTGAAAAGGTAATGCTAGTTACTGATCATAGCTGCGCAAAAGTTTCTATCACGGATTACTGTCGTGGTTCAAATCTAAAATGTTCCATTCAAGAAGTGATTAATGGAGTATGGGAAATTACGATTGAGGTTTAGGCTCAACACAAAGTATCTATTAAAGTCTTTTCAATATATCGAACTAATTGTTTCGTATCGTTGTGACAGCGCTGATTTTGTTTCTTTATCATGTAGACATCGTTATTGACCTGGAACTGATCAATAGGAATGATCTTGAGTTGTTTACTATACAACTCTTTTTTTATGGACATATAAGGGAGAAAGGCGAGACCATGTCCTCTAATGGCAGCAAGCTTTACCGCCTCAAGAGAGTCTAGATTAAAGAGTATATTTAATTTAAGCTCGCCCACTGACACTGCATTCAAAGCTCTTTGCACACAATGAAGCTGTGAGGACCAGATTAAAGGATAATTCGGGAGCTCAGTCAATGTGATTTTATCAGGGCAAACGGTCGTATTGCTTGCCACCAACATAACTTGATCTGAAAATACCATATGTGACCTTAATTCGGATTTTGGAGAGGGACCGGAAATAAACCCGATATCACCTTCTTCAAGAAGTAAACGTTCTTCTACTAAGGACGATGCCCCTTCATTTAAAGTGATATGGCAATTGGGAAAATGTTTTTTTACCTCATACAAGGTACAAGGGAGAGCATAATTACAGACCTCCGGAATTGCATAAATAGACAGCTCTTGTTGTGTTGGCTGTAAATGATTGATTTCTGTGATCATATCATCATACAATTTACAGATTTGCTCCACGTACTTCTCCGCAATAATCCCTGCTTCGGTTAGGCTAGCGCCTTTATTACTTCTCACAAAAAGTTCAGAACCTAGGGTATTCTCCCATGATTTCAACTGCTGACTAAGTGCGGATTGGGTGATATGAGATTTCTGAGCGGCTTTAGATATACTTTTTAACGATGCGATATCTAAAAATAATTTAAGCGTTTCCATATTCATACCTATTCCTCCTGTTGCCCGCTGTTAGTGCACACTATAGCATACTTGATTACGCTCCATCTGTGCCATTAGTAACACTTATACAGCATAAAGAAAGCAGATAACCACAGCACAAATAAGTATGTTACTATTTTCACATAGTCAATTACATAAAAACGATGGAGGTGTTAGACTATGGGGCAAACCGTAAGTCCCGAAACGAGATCAACCCGAACCAGAGCTCCTAGAAAACCTAAAAAGAGTCAGTTGCCCATCGCGTTGCTGGTCACAGCTCTCATTATTGGGTTTGGTTTTTTCCTAGACCATTCCCACGATAAAATGGTTGTCTACCTGCTTTTCGGTATTTCGTTTGGCGTTATTTTACAAAGATCACGTTTCTGCTTTACTGCATCACTTAGAGATCCCTGTATTACAGGCAGCACATCAGTTACAAGAGCGGTTCTGATTGCATTTTCTCTCGCTACGATCGGATTTACAGCCATTAAGTATCCAGCGTTCCTGGAAGGTAAACCGATTCCTGGGATGGACAATGTGGGTCAGATCAGCTTAGCTTTGATCATTGGTGCTGTATTATTCGGAATTGGCATGGTTATCGCGGGTGGATGCGCTTCGGGTACATTAATGCGTGTAGGTGAAGGATTCACGATGCAGATGCTTTCACTTGTGTTTTTTGTCATTGGTTCACTTTGGGGATCACATGATATGGGTTGGTGGAGAGCTAACGTTATAAAGGATGCACCAACTGTATTTTTACCAGACGTCTTTGGTTGGCTTGGAGCACTGGTTGTTCAGTTCCTGATTATTCTTCTGTTATACATTGCAGCTGTTAAATGGCAAGAGAAAAAGATGGGAAGCGCAGATTAGTTTAGATTATCACGTGAATATTTTCACTATTGTTATTCCAAAAAAATATAAAGGTGGTTTTTAAAATGGCTGAATTTACACTTGATTGCATGGGAGAAGCTTGTCCGGTTCCGTTAATGAGAACAGAAAAGAAAATGACTGAACTCAATGTAGGTGATGTACTAGTAGTAGCTATTGATCATAGCTGCGCAATGAAGAACGTTCCAGAATGGGCGAGAAAACAGGGACATAATGTGGAAATCGAAGAGGTTGATGATGGCGAATGGGAAGTTGTTATTGAGAAGGTAAAATAAGATCGGTTACTAGGAAAGGACGGTGAAGGAAACGGTGAACGAATTCTGGTTGAAGATATCGTCTAACCGCTTTTACAAGCAATTGCTCAAAGAACCGTTTACTTATGTAACTGGAGCTGTACTTCTCGCTGTGTTCGCTACAGCACATCTGGCTGTTTTCTCAAAAGGATGGGGAGTAACCAGCGCCTTCGCGGACTGGGGAGCTTGGGCGTATCGACTGGTAGGAGGAAATGTAGATAACTGGGCTTACTTTAGTACGGAGAAAGCTCAAAAAACATTATCTTCCGGATTTTTAAATGATGGTGGGTCCATTCGAAATGTAGGGATTATCTTAGGTGCATTAGCAGCGACATTGTTTGCTTCCGAGTTCAAGCTTAAGAAAATTAAGTCCAAAAAGCAGGTTGTAGCAGCGGTACTTGGCGGATTGCTCATGGGGTACGGAGCTAGACTGGCTAATGGATGTAATATTGGTGCATTGTTTACGGCTATAGCTTCCTTATCGCTTTCAGGATGGATATTTGGATTGTTCCTGCTGGTTGGCGCATTTATAGGCAGTAAATTATTAGCCAAATTCTTTATGTAAAAGTGAAATAGGCTGAGCTTGTAGCGCTGACGAGAGTCAGCCTATTTTATTAAGGCACAGACTCACAGGAGGGACAAAAGGAATGGAAAAGAAGACAGAACAGTATGATGTCGTCATTATCGGTGGCGGGGCTGCTGGTTTAACAGCGGGAATCTATTGTGGACGTGCAAAATTAAAGACTCTCCTCTTGGAAAAATCACTGGTAGGTGGTCTTGCCACTTATACTAATGAAATAGAAAATTATCCTGGTTTTCCTGAAGGATCGACCGGTACAGACCTTATGGGATTATTTCATAAACAAGCTAAGAAATTTGGTGTGGATTTTAAAATGACAGATGTAAAATCTGTTTCGGTAGCGGAAGATATTAAGGTAGTGGAGACCTTTCGGCTTCGTTATGAGTGCAAGGTCATTATTATAGCCAGTGGGGGAAAACCAAGAATTACCGGGGCAGCTAATGAAGATATGTTCTTATATGATAAAGGAATTTCTTTCTGTGCAACCTGTGACGCTGCAGCAAATACGGGAAAGACGGTTATGGTTGTTGGCAGTGGTGATGCAGCTATTGAAGAAGGAATGTTTCTGACCAAGTTTGCAGATAAAGTAATCGTTTCTGTTATGCATGATCATGGGAAAATGGATTGTAATGAAATTGCCAAAACGCAGGCACTAGAAAACCCTAAAATGGAATTCATGTGGAATACGGTGGTAAGCTCTTTCGAAGGTGAGGAACGTTTGAATTCCGTCGTCCTGAAAAATTTAAAATCTAATGAACTGCAAAACGTAAAGGTTGATTCATGTTTCTTATTTATTGGATATACCCCGAACACAGAAATTTTATCAGGTGTAGTTGAGTTGAATCGAAATGGATATGTCCTAGTCAATGAAAAAATGGAAACAAATATACCTGGTGTGTTCGCAGCAGGCGATGTATGTGATAAGTTCCTTAAGCAAGTGGCTACAGCTGTTGGCGATGGTGCCATTGCAGGGTATGGTGCAGAGAAGTATATCTCTGAATGTGAGACCTATGAGCATCAAATTCTAAATCAAGGAAAACCATCCGTTGTTTATTTATGGAATGCAACTGATCCTTCTTGTCGGGAGCTATTACCACTCATTGAGGCGTTTGAACAATCCCATACTGAGATCAGGGTCACAAAGGTAGATGTATATAAGTCACCCGGACTTGCTGCCAAGCTGGGAATAGATTCAGTACCTTCTATAGTTTATCTAGATGATGGAAAGATCCAAAGGGTAATTACAGATAAGATAAGTGATAACATATTGAATGCTCTAACGAATTGATGGAAAAGCCCTATGCAGATATCTCTGCATAGGGCTTTTTTTAATTATGCTTTTATTAATTGGACGAGCTATTTCAAGAAAGTGTCAAAGTATCAATAATAGTTGTTTTGTCATATACCTTTGAAAGCGCTTAGATATTAAGATTAATTCATAAGATAGCAAATCAACGGAGGGAGAGTAGAGGAGAACCAAGGCTGCAAAAAGAGAGAAAGCCATGAAAGATGCTTTATTTATAAGAATCTAGGTTTAGGAGGACTTACATATGGCGAACGCAAGCGTCGCACCAGACAAGACATCAAGACCGAATATCGGCAAGCATCGGACCAGCGGGATAAGACGCTTTTTTAAGCAAATAGATCTGCAGCTTATGGTATTGCCAGCACTTGTTTTAGTTTTTATTTTTGCCTATATCCCCATGTACGGTATTCTAATCGCTTTTCAAGATTACAAGTTAGGTAATAGTTTTATTAGCAGTGATTGGGTTGGATTAAAGCACTTTATTTACTTCTTTAATGCTCCTGAATTTGAAGTGGTTATGAAAAATACAATCATAATCAGCTTACTGAAGTTCTGTTTTGGATTTCCTGCACCGATTATTTTGGCGTTAATGCTGAACGAAGTTCGTAAGATGTTCTTTAAACGGGTTATTCAGACCGTTACATACTTGCCTCACTTCTTATCTTGGGTGGTTATCGGCTCGATGGTTACCTCGATGCTATCCGTAGATAATGGCAGTATAAATATGCTGCTTGAGAAATTGAGATTTATCGATGAACCGATTAACTTCCTGTCTATGACCGAATATTTCTGGGGCATTTTAGTTACAACCAATGTGTGGAAGGAAATTGGATTTGCCTCAATCGTTTACTTAGCTGCCATTGCTGGTATTGATCCGCACTTATACGAAGCTGCTTCGATGGATGGTGCGAGTCGCTTTAAACAGATATATTTGATTACGTTGCCTTCCATTATGCCAGTTGTGATCATCTTTATGATTTTGGCGATCGGTAATCTGGTGAATGCAGGATTTGAAGATATTTTGATCCTTGCTTCCAATCCGGCTCTACGAGAGGTATCAGATTCAGTTGATGTATATGTTGTACGTGTCGGTATAGATAACTTCAGGTACTCCTATGCGACTGCTATCGGATTGTTCAAGGCCGTTATCAGTGTGACATTACTTACCTTTGCAAATTTCATTGCCAGAAGAGCGGGAAACAGCTTGTGGTAATGAATTACTCAATATAGGGGGACTGAATTATGAAACGTACTAACATAGGAGACCGATTGTTTATTGGATTCATATATGTATTCTTGACCTTACTGGCATTCTCCGCGTTTTATCCATTTTGGAATTCACTTGTGATTTCTTTTAATGAGGGGATGGATACTTCCAAAGGCGGAATTACTTTCTGGGTCCGTGAGTTCACGCTTGAGAATTATAAGATCGTATTTGAAGATTCTCGTTTAATGGGTGGATTCGTCATTGCAACATTGCGGACGGTAATTGGTACAGTAACAGCGATATTGGCCACTTCGATATTTGCTTATGGGATGTCGAAGCGCGAACTAATGGGTCGCAAATACTACATGATTATGTGTATCATTACAATGTATTTCGGTGGGGGACTCATTCCGTCATACATGCTTATCAGAAGTTTAGGCCTCTTCAACTCATTTTGGGTGTTTATTATTCCTGCACTTGTCAGCGTATGGAATATGATCATATTCCGGACCTTCTTCCAAGGTCTTCCGCAAGGTTTAGAGGAGTCAGCAAAAATTGATGGCTGCGGATACTGGGGAACTTTTCTCCGAATCGTACTTCCCTTGTCAGGGCCTGTCATCGCAACATTATCATTGTTCACAGCAGTCAATCACTGGAATGAGTGGTTCGTAGCGAGTATTTACATTACGAAAGAGGAGTTAATGCCGATTCAGACCATCTTGAGACAGATATTGTTCTCTAATATTGCTTCAGAACAGCTGTCTAATGTAGATGCAAGTTCCATTGCTCATATTAACTCAGCCAAGAAAATAACGTCGAAGTCATTAACGATGGCTACGATCATGGTTGCAACCATTCCGATTGTATGTGTATACCCATTCCTACAAAGATTTTTCGTTAAAGGTGTCTTGGTCGGATCATTGAAAGAGTAGGATGATAGAATGAGATGGGGTTTAGAGCATATTGCTTTGAACATAGATTACAAATTGAAAGGGGAAAATACATTGAAGACTAAGAGAAAGATGCTTCTCGGAACGTTGTCTACCTTGCTATTGTCGACTGTGGTGGCGGGTTGTGGTGGCAACAATTCAAGCGCTCCAGCTGCAACTGCTGAACCAGTGAAAGAAGGAGGAACAGCGGTTAACACAGCAACTGAAGCTCCAGCGGCTGATTTGTATGAGTTAGGGAAAGAACCGCTTGAAGTATCATTCTACGGAAACTACGGCTGGTATCAAATGCCGAAATGGGGCAAAGATGCTGCTTCTAAATGGATTTTAGATAATTTGAAAATCAATGTCACTGGAATTAGCTCTGGTGGTAATAATGCTCAGAAGCTGCAAACGATGATCGTTGGTAATGAGCTACCGGATATTGTATGGACTGAGAAAGGTGCTGACGTAGAGCGTCTTCGTCAAGCGGATATGCTAGTTCCTTTGGATGAATACATTGATAAATATCCAAACTTTAAAAAGTACTTAACAGCTGGACATTTGGAATTGCTTCGTTCTCCTGATGGTAAAATCTATCAGCTGCCGAATTATTATACAACACAGCCAAACGGTAATGCCGGTTATGCGATCAATAAGAAAATTTACAAAGAACTCGGTTCTCCTAAGCTAGAGACTACGGATGATTTGTATGCTTACTTAAATGCTGTTAAAGCGAAGTTCCCAGATGTTATTCCGTTTGAGACTGGCTTAGCGAAAGATGGTAACGGTATTGACCAGTTGTTCTCCTCTTTTAAAGAGAATAACCTTTCGTATACTAGAATATATGCTGTACCTGATGGCGACAAAATGGCTTCCATTTACAAAGATGAAGGGTTCCGTGAGTCCGTTGTCTTTGGTGCTAAATTAATGCGTGAGAAGCTTATGACACAGGATGCGAATACCCAAACAGAAGACCAAATCAGAGAGAAAGCGATGAACGGTAAGTTCGCTGTGATTGCGACATTCGATCCGATGAAGTTGCTCGCTACTGCTGATGAAGAGATGAAGAAGAAAAATCCGGAAGATGGTTATATGTTTATTAAACCAATCTACAAACCGGGCTTGGATCAAAGTAAAATCACTCCGGGAACGTACAATCAGTTAGGCTGGAACGTGGCTACAATCACTAAAAACGCTAAAAATCCAGAAGCTGTATTCGCAATGCTTGATTGGATGACAGGTGCAGAAGGTTCTATGGTTCTGAACTGGGGCCCTCCAGGACCAGACGCTTACTGGGATGGCTTTGAAGCAGATGGACTTACTCCTAAATTTAATAAAGATAAATATCTAAATGAGCCAGAAGCATTGTCTGAAATCAGCGGTAAGGCTGGTGACTTGGTTTGGGTAGGAAACACGGTTTTCTTGGATAATACGAAGAAAATGATGTTGCAAACCCTTCCAGCTGATAAGATCGACTTTAGTAACCGTTGGCAGATGGAAGTAACGTGGGCTTCACAAGGCGACTTTACGGAGTTCCTAAACTGGGATCCGGCTCCAGACAGTGAAGAAGGTATTATCAGACAAAGCGTTAGAGATATCTGGCTAACTGCTAGAGCGAAATCAATGTATGCTAAGACCGATGCAGAAGCATTAGCCATTCTTGACAAAGCACATGATGATTCCATGAAGGTTGGTTATGAGAAATTCCTTGATTATGTTACAAAAGTATGGACAGAAAACAAGAAAGCTTTAGGAAAATAATAATTAGTAATACGAAGGTTTGCTACTAGGCAAGCCTTCGTTTTTACGTTGTATTCCGATGACTCATTGTTTATAGGCTGGTAGACAAATTTATGAATGGTATACTGGGAAAGAGTAATGGTAGAATTTACAGGGACAGATTTATGCATTTCAAAGGGGGACTTGTTGATGTACAACGTATTATTAGTAGACGATGAGATGCTGGATCTAGAAGGTATGAGACAATTTATTCCTTGGAATGAGCTTGGTATGGAAGTTGTAGAGGCAGCAAATAACGCGTTTACCGCGTGCGATATTTTAGATCAGCATGTTATTGATATTATCGTAAGCGATGTGAATATGCCGAATATGTCGGGCCTTGAGCTGGCTCGAATTGCTATAGAGAAAAAAAAGGATATACGCGTGATATTTGTAAGCGGTTACCAAGATTTTAGCTATGTTAAGCAAGCACTGTCACTAAAGGCGTATAGCTACGTCCTTAAGCCAATGGATGATAGCGAACTCATTGCTGCACTTCAGAAAGTAAGGCAGGATTTAGACGATGAACGTAAACGACGTGATGTTGAAGAAGCCTATCAGCATATGATTCCAATGGCCAAAAATGATTTGTTGATACGCTTATTCGAAGGGGAATGGGAAGGGGAAGAGGGTAGCCAGGCCGGAATGTTGTCGCTTGTGAAGTCATACGGTCTGGATAAGCTGAATTGGCCTGTTCGTGTAGCTGTCTTGGAGCTTGACTACTTCAACTGGCTTCAAGGACAGGATAATCTATCTAAACATCAAATGGCTAAGGACTTCCTTTATGAAGTGAATAGAATAGGTCAGAAGCACGGAATGCCACATTGCTACAAGGTATCGTCCTATCGGATTGCATTATTGATTAACGAGCAGGAAATGGAAAAGTTCACTGAAGATATTTACGCCTCGATTCGTGCGAAGTTTCCAGTCACAATGACTGTAGGTGTAGGCAAACCAACATTTTCTATGGAACAGATTCATATCTCCTATCGACAAGCTATGGAAGCTGTGGACGGAAAAATGTTTATTGGCAAAGGCAATCTAATAATGTATGAGACCGTTAGCAGTGAACCAGGGATGATCGATGCTCGTATGTTAGATACCCGTATGGATACGCTGTTTAAAGCGGTGAAAGAGTATGAGCTAGTTCTTATTTATGATGAGATTGACAAGTTATTCCGCTCTGTAAGTAGTTTGAGATCCAAATTCACTATTCATAATCTGGCAATGTATATCATTTGGAAGCTGGATCAGCAGTTAAAGGATGTTAGTGAGGATTTATTTGAAATTTTAGGTATGGAAATACATAGTTTAGATGTTTTACACCAATTCGATACGATCAGTGATATTCGCTCGTGGCTCGTACTCAAAACGTTTGAGATCTCCGAGTACCTGCGTAGTAAATCAGATTCAGTGAACCATAAATTGATTAGAGAAATCATTCAAACGATGCAGGATAGAATGAGCGATAACTTTACGCTTAAAGATATTGCGCAGCAGTTCTCTTTCTCCCCTAACTATTTGGGCTATCTATTCAAAGAGGAAACAGGGAAAACGTTCAGTGAAGTGCTTACACAGCTTCGAATGGATCAAGCAGGCAAGCTTTTAAAAGATCCGACCTGCAAAATCTATGAAATCGCTAGCAAGGTAGGCTATCGGTATCTCCCTTATTTCAGCAGACAGTTCAAAGAGGCTTATGGTATGACACCTATGGAGTATCGTAAGCGCGACAAGTGATGGGGGATGATGTTCTATGAAATTACGAAGAAGACATAAGTATGTGCCGATTGGTTATAAGTTAATGCTGACGTATATGTTTTTTATTATTATTCCTATATCCTTGATAGGGTTCGTCTCTCATTCCATGTATAATGATTCATTACGCGAACATATCAATACGAATATTAAAGGAACGTTATTGCAGATTCGTGACAATATTGATTATAAAATGGACGAAGTTACTCGAATATCAACGCAATTATACAGTGATTTTGATTTTTATCGGAATCTTCGGAGTTATGAGGAAGGCTGGGAAAATTACGATCGGATGTCTAAGAAGGTGCTGCCAAAGCTTGACGTAGCTATTCAATCTACTGGTGTGAAGATAGGGATGTCGCTATTCTTAAAGAATGAATCGATCCCTGAGATCTATTCGAATTCACTTGAGGGCTATTTGGATAATAGTAGCTTTTATCATCTCTACCACATGAAACGGATTGAAGGTAAGTCCTGGTATTATGATTTTCCAACTGAAAAATACGCTGAAACTATGAAATGGTGGCAGATCGAGAGTGATGTAGAGAATAATCGCATCTCGTTACTCCGTAGACTAATTGATACATACGAGCCTCTTAAGCCTAAAGAGATAGGATTCCTGCGGATTAATGTAAGGATTCCAGATCTATTTGACAGTGTCAATTATACGAAGATAGGAAAAGGAAGTAATTTAATTATAAAGAATGAGTTTGGAAGAACGATGTATCAATCGGGTGAATTACCGGAGAACTATACTAATGAAGCCGAGCTAAATAAGGATTACCTGACGATTAAAGAAACGATTATGGTTGCTAACCAAGCATGGCAATTAATCGCGCTTGTTCCGATTGCAATCCTTGAAAAGGATGCAATGAAGGTACGTTTGTTTATTATTTTAATGTGTCTCATATGCTGTGTGGTTTTTAGCTTTGTAGGTATATTTATATCCCGTTATTTTTCGATTCGGATTAATAAGTTCGTATATGTGCTTAATGCCTATCGGGAAGGTGATCTTCACAAGCGTATTAAATATCGAGGGAAGGATGAATTCTCTCAGATAGCAACCGCACTGAATGATATGGGTGAAAATATTGATATGTTGATTAAAGAGGTATATCTGACGCAGCTCCAGAAGAAGGAAGCGGAGCTTGAAATCCTACAATCGCAAATCAACCCACATTTTCTGTACAATACTTTGTCGTCTATTATTCAATTAGCCAAGTTTGGTCAAAATGAGAAGCTGCAGAAGATGGTGATGGAATTAGCGAAGTTTTACCGCTTAACGCTTAATGAGGGCCGTACGATGATCCCGGTTCCAACTGAAATTGAGCAAGCAAACGCCTATTTAGAAATCCAGAAAATTAAATACGGTGACCGCTTAGAGGTTCTGTTTGATTTTGATACTGAGATCTGGCCTTATGAGACCATTAAACTGATTCTACAACCCTTTATCGAGAACGTCCTGAAGCATGCTTGGTGCGGCGATCACATTCATTTACGGATTGTAGGACGTAAGGAAGGCGATAATATTCTCTTCCGTATTATTGACGATGGTATTGGCATCAGACAAGAGCGTATTGATCAAATTTTCGATTCGAAGGGACACACAAATACAGGTTATGGCGTCCGTAATGTGGATCAACGGATTAAGCTGCAATATGGACCTGAGTATGGCGTAAGTATTTTTAGTCGTGTCGGAATTGGAACATCAGTTCAGATCCTGATTCCTGCCAAAAAAAGAAAGTAAGCGGTATAGCAGTGATGATGTAGAGAAGGGGTCATTAAGCTAGTTATCGCTAGCTTAATGACCCCTTTGATTGTTCAAGTGATCGTTAGAAACCTTTGTATTGAGGTTCTTCTGACTCTAATTCGGTTACCCGATTTTCAACCTGTGTAACGATTTGTTGCGTTTGCTCAGCTGCATTTGTGAATAAAGTTTTTGCACTTTCGTTTTGTGTTTCAAGTGCAAATTGCTCCAAGCTCGCTTGAGCGCCTTTTAAAGAAGATAAACATGTTTTAACTTGTGAGGCTACTGTCATTAGGTTTCTCTCCTCTGTTTTAAGTTTCTAGCATGACGTTTTCTATTGTCCTCAACCGTTACTTTAGTTATGCAGGAAAAAAATAGAAGCTTTACATGTTAACCGATTTCCATAAATAAGTAGTCTAATTCAGGATTGAATGGACCTTTTTTGACAAATAATGAGTGTTAATAAACAAGTGTTGATTTAAAAAAGGAGGAAAATTGTGATGCCGGAGTGGTTGGAGGTTGTAGTACGAACACTCTTTGCTGTGGTTGTGCTTTTCTTTTTAACTAAATTACTGGGGAAGAGACAAGTATCGCAGCTTTCGTTCTTCGAGTATATTACGGGGATAACCGTCGGCAGCTTAGCCGCCTATATTTCTTTGGATACGGATAAGTATTGGCATTTAGGACTCATTGCACTGATTGTATGGGTCGCTTGTTCTTTAGGAATTGAATGGCTTCAGATGAAGAGTAAAAAAGCAAGAGACTTCATTGACTTTAAGTCCACCGTTCTTATAAAAGACGGGAAAATACTTGAAGATCATATGAAAAAGGAACGTTTAACAACAGATGAATTATTGGAAGAGCTACGTAAAAAGGATGTATTCAATATATCTGAAGTGGAATTTGCGATTATGGAGTCTGATGGAGCGATTAATGTTCTGCTTAAGAAGGAGTATCTCCCTCTATCGGCAAAAGACCTGGGTGTGAAGGTTGCCCCACAGAAAGAGTCACAAGCCGTCATTATGGATGGGAAAGTATTAGATAAACCGTTAGATACCTTAAATCTGACTCGCAGCTGGCTTGATGGAGCGCTAGAGAAAATGGGGCTAACCGTCGAGAATGTATTTCTCGCTCAAGTTGATTCTTATGGAGAGCTGACAGTCGATTTGTATGCCGACAACTTTAAAGTTCCACAGCCACAAGATAAACCACAATTATATGCTTTGCTAAAAAAATGTGAAGCGGATCTGGAAATGTTCAGTTTGTCGACAGAAAATGAAAAAGCTAAAAAAATGTACGAACAATGCTCAGAGCAATTGCAAGCATCTTTGAAAGTACTAAAGCCTTTAATCCAAAGTTGATGTGCTACAAAGCTCATACCCAAAAGCAAGAAAGAACCGATTTTTCACATCGGTTCTTTTTTTCGTATACAGCTGAATGGAGTAGGAAGTATAAACCTCGTAAACAATTGGCAAACTAAGCCAGATTCGCAAGTCACAACCAAGGAGGTATACAGCCTATGTCAGGAATTCTAGAAACTATTAAAGATCAACTGGAGGGATGCAGTGATGCGGTGTATCAGTCCATTTCTGTTCATGGGCACACATGTCTTTTGATCTATATCCCTTCCATCATCGATTCTAAGACACTTCATGAAAGTATTGCTTTACCGCTAAAAACAGAAGCAGAAGCAAAGCTCGAATGGGCGAATTTTTTAGAACGGTTAGATCAAGGAATTGTTTTTCCTATCCAATATCTCAAGGCATTTGACTTACAGAAGGTCGTAGATATGATCGTTGCTGGAAAAGTAGTGCTTTGTATAGAGGATCTTCCTTATGTTTATTATTTTGAAATTACCCAATATCAAAAAAGATCAGTGACCGAATCACAAAACGAACTTGTTGTGATTGGTCCCCAAGAGGCTTTCATTGAAGATATTGAAACGAATCTCTCTTTGATTCGACATAAAATTAAACATCCGGATCTAAAAACCATTCATTATTCGATTGGTAAATATACAAAAACTGATGTGTATGTGGTCTACATTGAAGGACTTTACAAAAAAGAAGTTCTTGAAGAGATAAAACAGAAACTAAATGAAATAGATATCGACGGGATACTAGGGATTAGTTATATATCAGAATATTTAAGGGATGGTAATCTCACGCCATTTCCGTTATTTCAATATACAGAACGTCCTGATTCGGTGGCTGCTTCTTTAATGGAAGGCCGAATCGGAATCTTACAAGATGGCACACCTACTGCAATGCTCGCTCCGACATCTTTTTTCACCATGCTGCAATCCTCTGAGGATTATTACCAAAGCTTTTATGCAGCAAGCTGGATTCGTGTTGTTAGATTTCTGTTCTCAATCATATCCATGATTCTTCCATCACTTTATGTAGCGATTACAACCTTTCATCCTCAAATCATTCCACCAAACCTGTTAATTACAATTGCTTCTGCGAGAGAGAACATTCCTTTCTCAGCGCTTACCGAGGCTTTAATTATGGAGCTTACCTTTGAAGCGCTTAGAGAAGCCGGGACTAGAATTCCGAAACCTGTAGGACAGACGGTTTCAATTATTGGGGGTATCGTTATTGGTCAGGCTGCGGTCCAAGCAGGAATTGTATCTGCTCCAATGGTTATTGTTGTTTCTATTACTGGAATTGCCACCTACATCATTCCACATTATGAGCTAGGTCTGACTTTCCGGCTACTTCGTTTCCCGTTACTCGTTATGGGTGGAACAATGGGGCTGCTCGGGGTATATATTACAGCTTTTTTGATTTACGGTCATTTAGCTAATTTAAGACCGTTAGGTGCTCCATATTTGCAACCCGTTGCCCCACTTGTGTTACGGGACTGGAAGGATACATTAGCTCGTTTTCCCTCGAACTTTATGACGAAACGCAGCAATCTCTATACTGATAGGAATAAAAGGAGACAGAAAGAGAAATGAGAATCCTGAAGATAGGAGTGATTGTAATCCTGCTCCTAAATATAACAGGTTGTTGGTCGTCGAAGGTTGAGTTGGATGAACTAACATTTGTATATGGAATGTTTATCGATGAAGGCAAAGAACCAAATACTGTTGAAATTACGATTAACTCACCCTTGCCCAATCGTCTTAACGCAGCTGGACAACCTTCAAATGGCGGTGGAGGAGACGGTAATACTTATTCTACCGTCTCTAAGACCGCAGAAACGATTGCAGATGCCATGCTGTTAATACAAAAAGACTTAACACGTCAGCTTAGTCTTGCTCAATTAAAAGTAATTGTCTTAGGGAAGACCTTTGCTGAACAAGGAATCAGCGAACTACTATTATGGATTGAAAGAGAACCAAGTCTTCCTCTGGGTGCTTTTGTTATGGCTAGTCCGGGAAGTGCAAAAGAGATGAATACTTTAACACCTATTTACGAGCAAATACCCTCGGATGTACTAAGGAACTTTGGATCAGAGAGATATTTGTTTTCTACTACGATTAAGGATTGCCTGTATGCAGAGGCATCCGGTGTTGGATTTGCTATAAACAATCTTTCATTTGGTAAAAAAGAAGAAACATCTAAAGATGGAAAACCGGAATTCTGGGCAGGAATCCAAGGGGCAATGCTGTTTCAAAAAGATAAGATGAAAGGAGTTCTTAAGCTTAAAGAGGGAAGGGCATTAGCTTGGGCGGCAGGCAGTCTTAAGCTGGCAGTTTACTCCGTCGATTGGGATGAGGGAAAAAGCGCCGCAAGTGTTGTATTTGTAAGCACAAAATCATCAAAGAAGTTAAATAAAACGGATAAGGGTCCTGTGTTTACAGTGAATTTAAAGGGGAAAGCTAGTGTAATTTATTTAAGGGATCCTAAGAATAGGGATGCAGAGGAACTCGGCCAAATTATCATTGCGAAGCTTAAAGAGAAAGTCTCTGATAATCTTAACGAAGCTATTCGTAATACCCAAAAAGCAGGTGCCGATGTTCTGCAACTCGGATTGTTACTAGAATGGAACGATCCAAAGCAATGGAAACAGCTTAGAGAGCGGTGGGATAATTATTATGCTCAAGAGGCTGATATTAAAGTGAAGACAGATTTTAGCATTGTGGATTTTGGAACAGCAAAATAAGACGTTTAGAGGGAGAAGTTATGCAAACATCGAAATGGCAGCTGTTCCGTTTTTTTATTATTTTCTTCAGCTCCCAAACCACTATTTTTTTGATTCCGACTCTAATTGCTACTTCATCCTATCAAGGCTGGATTGGTTTAATAGTGGGATCTTTATTAGGGTTAATATTATTGTGGTTTACTTTTCACGTCGGTATGATGCGGCCTAATCAAGCGTGGGTTAGCTTTGGAAAAGATATCATAGGTAAATGGCCACACAAGTTCATGCTTCTTATGCTTTTATGCTGGTGTGTTTATTATGCATCCTTTGATATTGAGAACTTTGTGCTATTCTTTGGTTCTAATTATTTGAGGGGAACTCCACCTCTGTTTATTCAATGTGTGATTGGGCTAGTGATTATGTATACTGCAAGTTTAGGCTTTACAACGATTGCGTATATGGCGGATGGACTTTTTCTTATTTTTTTCATCACGATGATCATTTTATTTAATTTATTTCTCCCAAATGCGGATTTCAATATGCTGCCAGCCTTCATTCATTATCATGATCCCGGGATTGCCCTGAAGGACTCTATTGTAGTCATGTCATGGTTTGGGGAATGGATTGTCCTCTTGTTTGTTGTGCCCGATCTGAAGCTTGAAGCGAAGATGCTGAAAAGATTAGTTCTTACGGGGATATTTGTCTTAGTAACTGTCTTAATTGGTTGGTCACTGACGATGATGAGTTTTGGTCCACATTTGGGTCAGGAACTGCAATATCCTTTCCTTGAATTGGTGCGCAGCGCCAAACAAGATAATCTGCTAGGTAATTCGGATCCGCTCTTAATTGGAATATGGTCGTCTTCTATGTTCATTCACAGCTCTTTTCTTATCTATGTAGCCTCTAGATGTGTATCCGGCTTGTTTAATACAAAAGCTAGAAAAATGTACATTCCCTTTTTAACAATAGCTTCAATAACGATAGCTTTTTTATATTCACGACACATAGGCAGTTATTATAAACACTATAATAGTTATGCTATTGTTGTCATTTGGCTAATCGTTGAAAGCATACCGATCTATTATGCCATCACGGCTTTCTTTCGATATCGGTATAAAACTGCGAAGTAAATGAAAACAGGAGGGGAAATTTAGGTTCTGCCTTTTTAATAGGCAGGGTCTTTTCTTGTGAATTATATATTGGGTACACTTTCTGTTATGATTAAAGGACTTATTACAATAATTTCCTCAGATTGGATGGTGTATTTACATGAATCTTCAAGAAGTTACTGAACTCATCAAATCTATTAGAACCAATCTAGCTAAAGTCATTGTAGGTAAAGAAGATGGAGTAGACCTGCTATTAACCGCATTACTTGCCAATGGTCATGTTCTACTGGAGGATGTTCCGGGTACAGGTAAAACCTTGTTAGCCAAAGTCCTTGCAAAGTCTTTAGATTGTACATTTAAACGTATTCAATTTACACCAGACTTGCTGCCTTCTGATTTAAGCGGCATTAATTTTTATAATCAAAAGTCAGGTGAATTTCAGTTTAGACCAGGTCCAGTATTTGCGAATATTTTGTTGGCTGATGAAATTAACCGTGCAACACCAAGAACTCAATCCAGTCTGCTGGAATGTATGGAGGAGCGGCAAATCACGATCGATGGTGTGACTCATGGCCTAGAAGCACCTTTTCTCGTTATTGCTACTCAGAATCCGATTGATAACCAAGGCACTTTTCCGTTGCCTGAAGCTCAATTAGATAGATTTCTAATGCGGATTACTACGGGGTATCCTTCATTTGACGAAGGGATTCATATTTTGCAGCGTTTCCGCGAGAATAATCCACTTGAAGAGACTTTTGCTGTGGCTGCCGCTCAAGATATACAAGCTGCACAGCGTTTGGCTGCTTCCGTGAGTATAAGTGATGATTTGCTAGCCTATATCGTTCGGATTACGGAAGCTACTCGCAAATCTGCGGCAGTAAAACTAGGGGCGAGTCCACGTGCGAGTGGAGCATTGCTCAGATCATCTCAAGGATATGCTCTAATCCAAGGCAGATCTTTCGTTACACCAGATGATATTAAAGCCGTAGCTGTTCCGGTGCTTGCTCATCGTCTACTTCTTCATCGTGGATTGGGTTCAAAAGAGGGACAGGCCGCGGAAATTGTGTTACAAGTGCTTCGTGAGGTAGAGGTGCCGACAGAACTCGTTGCATCCTTAAGAGGCGGAAAGGTGGAATGAGCTATGGCTTTGCCTTGGTTCATTTTCATTACAATAGCTCTCCTGTTCCTTCTTGCCGTTATCTATGAACGGAATGGTCTGAAAGCGCTTAGTTATACTCGGTATTTTTCAACGAAGGTCGCTTATGAAGGGGATAACCTTGAGATGATCGAGGAGATCGTTAATGCGAAACTTCTGCCATTACCATGGCTTCGACTGGAATCTAGTATTGCAAGAGGCTTGGAATTTGGAAGTCAAGATAATCTCGGTATTAGCACGGGTGAAATCTACCAGAATCATATCAGCTTGTTCTTTCTTAAATCTTACCGTCATATTAAACGGCGTCATCAAGTAACTTGCGAACGGCGTGGGATATACCGTTTGGAGTCAGTCACCATGACCACTGGAGATCCCTTTGGATTGATCCGGAAAAATAAAACGTATCCTCTCCAATTAGAGTTATTAGTCTATCCTAATTTGCTGAATCTAGACGATCTTCCGCTACCGATACATAGCTGGCTGGGTGAACTTCCAGTGAAAAGATGGATCGTAGAAGATCCTTTCCTGACTGCAGGTATTCGCGAGTATAGCTCAGGAGATTCTATGGGACTTATAAACTGGAAGGCTACAGCGCGCACAGGGACTATGCAGGTACATAAGAAAGACTACACTGCGGATTCTAGACTCGTCATTTGCTTGAATATAGAGGACAGTGATTCCATGTGGAGAGCGGTAACGGATGTGGAACGTATCGAGCAAGGGATAAGATATGCAGCCACTATCGCCGAATACGCTATGCGCCATGGAATTGAGACGGGATTTATCTGTAACGGCAGATTGGATGACGGGGGCGAAAGAGATCCTGTTGAAGCAAAACCTATGGCTGAGCTGGAAGACTTGCTAGAGCTGTTAGCAAAGCTGGAGCTAGACAGAACGCTTCCTATGAGTCGATTGCTAGCCCTGCAGGCCGAGAGCGGAATAAGTGATACAGACTTTCTGATCATTAGCTGTCATAGAGGAGCAGAATTACAAGAGGCTGCTGACCTCCTATTGGTGTTGGGCAATGGTATAGAATGGCTGGATATTCCGGAACAGGGAGGAGAGAGCGCATGAAACTTCCGTTATCTGGTTACGTATGGAATACGGTCAAACTCTGGATATACTCTATCTTAGAACTATTATTAGTTTTACCTGTATGGATTCTGTTTCAGGTTTATGTACTGCCCAAGCAAGTTGAACCTATGTGGCTGACTGCCATACCACTAATATCATTAGTGGGTATTCTGTTACGAAAACAGTGTAGTGTTAGATGGAAGCAACTGCTGGCTGCTCTAATCCTTGGGACGGTGGTTGGGGCTTTGTCAGCAGGAAGTCTGTCTATCGAGAGTCTGCCTTTAGGTGTCGCAGGTTTTATATGCGCTTTTCTCGGAATGACTGCTGACTCTCGAGATCAGTCCAGTAAGAAGTATTGGATAGGTATTGTAATCTATTTTGTTGCGACCATTGCATTTGGTAGAATTCCCGATTTGGAGGGAAGTGTTACACTACTGACCTGGTGCGGTAGTTTGTGTCTATTGCTCACACTATTTATTTCTAATAGTAGCTATTTACAGTATAGTTCGCTTTCTCAAGAGGGCAAAGCTTTGCCAAAAGGATTACAAAGGAATAACCGTATTTATGTCATTGGAATAGGAATTGTTGCGGCCGTATTAGCGGCAGGAGTCGGAAAAGCTATAGGGACACTGCTAAGGAATATGGTACGCTCGTTCTTTGGATGGATTAGTAATTTATTCTCTGGGTCAAGTGAGCCGCTACCCCCGCCAGTAGAACAGCCTCAAGCGAGTCCTGAACTACCTTTTGTTGGAGATGAAGAGCCTGGTCTACTAGCTGCTATATTAGATGTTGCTTTATATTTTGCTGGAGCTGTGTTATTGGGAGTTGCAGCTTATTATGGACTTCGGTGGTTGTATAGAAATGCCGGTGGGAAATTAAAGAGAGCCATGGATGCCTTGCTATCCATGCTGCGCAGGGAACATACGCCAAAGGACAATACAACTTATCTTGATGAGGAAAAAAGTGTATTTACATGGGAGCAAACGCTTCAAGGTCTAAAGGATTTCTGGAGTACTCGCCTTACGCCAAGACATCGAAAAGACCGCTGGGAGCAGATGAATAGTGAAACGGAGCGTGTTCGCTGGTTATATCGGCGTTGGCTTCATTTGAAGCACGATCATGGTTATGAAGTTAAGAGTTATCTTACGCCGAAGGAAACAGAAGACGATATTATTAAATGGACTGCTCTTAACAAGGTTAAACATAAGGGCGAAGAACATACGGTTAATACGTCGAATTCATTGATTGAATTATATGAAAAAGTTAGATATGGAGAAGAAAATCCTTCTGCTAATGATGTGGCTGCATTGAAAGATGAATTGAAATTATAGAATAGAATATTCTTCAAATTCATGCAAATAGGAACAAATAGGTTACAAACGCTTCAAAAGTGTTACAACATGGATACAATTGGTTTTGTACTTACCACTATAATAATTCTAGCAAAATACTCGTGGAGGGAAGTAAATGAGAAAGCATAGCAGTACATATGTTGTTTTACTATTAAGTACCTTTGTCATCAGTCAACTGACTGGTCATACCGCTTCAGCGGCATCCGCTAATGCTGTTCGTACCAATCCAGCTGTAGCTGCGGCGACAGTAACACCCCCTAGTAATCTGGGTTCCATTTCATTAGGAGCAAATATCAAAGCTACATTAGAAGATGTCAATATTTGGTCACAACCCGGCGGAAATATTTTAACCTATACCCTGAATTATTCAAATGGGAGCAGTAAAAACGCAAACCTAATGTATTATTTTTCGAGAGTGACGACACCAGGGGGTTCTGTTATTCCGGGTAACCCACTGAGCGCTGACGCGACTAAGAAGAAGATTGGTGCTAAAGAAAGCTTGCGGGTTACATATTACGTCAACATAGGCAAGACCAATTCGTTAAAAGGGATTAAGATTCCCATGTATGTATGGGATTCCAAAACCAAAGGTTATTTAAAGCATGCAGGAAGTTTTACTGTGCCAGCTAATTATTCCCCAACTGCTGTAAATGGAAAAAATGTTAGCACCACAATGAATGACATTCCTGTCATCGCCAAAAGTGAGACCTTAGAGCTCTATAAATATAATGGGAAGGTTTATGCCAAGGTGGGTATAAGCCTGACCAATAAGGGCAGTAAGGTACTCAGTGATCCTGGTTATGCGGCTTATTTACTTTCTGCAGGTGGCAGTTCGTATGAATTAGCACTTGATCGTTCTCAGATTAGTTACAAGATTCAGCCGCAGGAGAAGAAGACTATCTATTATCTTACCGAGATTCCTCCTTATATGAAGACGGATAATATGAAGCTGCAATTTACGCAAAAAGATGAAGCACTGAAGCTTGAGATCGCTAAATCCTCGTACAAGCTACCGGCAGCTACAACACCTAATTTGGTGGTAGGTAAAGGTGTGACCAAGAAAATCACCATTAATAATAATCCGATAGAAACTCAGTTAAACAACGCAAACGTATACGCTGAGAATAATAAAGGGATTTGGACCTTCCAGCTTCGAGTGAAAAATGTTGGGAAGACGGCCGTTACGTTGCCAACGTATGAGCTTGCCGTCAAATCTTCAACAGGGACAACCTTTCCGATCAATGCGAAGGGATTGAGCGGCTTAACCATAAAACCTTTGGAAGAAAAAATCATTCCACTTACCGCACAAATTCCGCTTGAGGTTGAGCAGAGTTCGCTGCAATTGCAAATGATAGAGGCTGTTTCAGCTCCAGCTAATCCAGATACGAGCAGTACAGGCGAGGGAACAGGATCTGAAGGGAATAATGTAAGTACGGGCAATACAGCCAAGCTGACAGTACCTGTTGCTTACTACACAATTTCCTATACATTACGACCTGAGATTCAAAAAGGCGTGGAGTATAGTGCATCCAATGAATATGGTTCTTTCACTTATAACTTGCTGTCTTTACAGCGCTTTCCTTGGAAAGATGATGACATCGTTGTTGCTAGAATAAATATTAAGAATTCGCAATCGGTGGCATTAACACTTCCAGAATTAAAAGGATCTGTGCAAGTAGACAATGATGATGTGTCTTCCTCTACAGAACTGTTTATGGACAAGGAAACCTCGACGATTGCACCAGGAAAAAATGCGGAAATCTATGTATTTTCCAAAATCCCTTACACACAAGAGTTCGATAAATTAAAAGTGAATCTCTTTACAACGGTAAAAGAAGAGAAGAGCTCGTTCCTGTCGCTTAGCACGAACAGTACGATGAATGCTGTAGCGACTATTGAACGTGGGGGAAGTTATGCAATCACCGGTAAAGGCAAGAACGCTAGTGTCCAAGAGAACAAAACAATTATTTATGAAGGTCTCAATTCTAATATCGTATATACAGAGCTACTGCTTAGCAGTGAGGAAAAAAGACAAAGCAAAATGGCTCGCCTTCAGGGTTACTTTAAAACAGGAGATGGCCAGCTATTCGAAGCTACAGTGAATCAGCCAGATACTTCAGCTACACCTGGTGGTAAGCAATTAATAACGTACTGGGCAAAATTGCCTAAATCCGTTATTCCATCAGACGTAAGTATGTATCTAGGTCCAGGAATTACTGGGAATAAGCTGTCTGAACCTGGTCAGGAACCAACAGGATTCATTAACATTGCTTCATTGAGTCTAAATCCAGTTTCTACTCCACCGGAGAATAATTTGACGAAGGTTGCGCTATATCCGTACACGATGTCTGTTCTGAGTTCGGAAGGGCGATCGATGCAAGGTAGTACCACTATAGATATCGTAATGAATTACAACTTACTTCGTGACAGTAGCTATGACATGGGAACCTTCACTCATAAGCTGGTGCTCAAAATGACAGATCCATATGGTCTATCACAGGAACGAAGCTTGAACATCGGTACTGAACTTCTTGAAGGGAATTACAACTCCTATACTGCAACATTTACCAATAATATGTATAAAAACTTGTCAGGTGGCGCCTACAGAATCACACTGTATGATGAGTTCCAAGGAGAACGGATCGAGCTGGCCAGCCAGGCATATAGCATAAAGATTGATAGAACAGTAACCGAGAAGTAGGAATTCATATCTATTAATGTACGAGAAGGAGCAGCTCCAATGTTGCGAGTGGAAAATGTAACGCATTCTTTTAAGAATGGTAATGAAACGACGGCAGTCCTTCATCAAATAGATTTTTCTGTGAAAAAGGGGGAGATGGTTGCATTACTGGGGAGCTCGGGTTCCGGTAAGTCAACCATGCTCAACCTGATGGCAGGTCTGATGAAGCCTACGGAAGGCCACATTTACATTGCTGACCAAGATATTGTGAAGATGAGCGAAAACAAGCTATCTGAATTTCGTAGGAAGCATATCGGGTTTATCTTTCAAGCTTATGAACTGATTACTAGCTTGACTGTCCGTGAAAATGTTGAGTTGCCGCTTGTGTTCCAATCCGTTTCACCATCAATACGTAAGCAAAAAGCTCTGGCCTTGCTGGAAGGGGTCGGCATTCCGGATAAAGCCGACCTGTTCCCTTCACAGTTGTCTGGCGGACAGCAGCAGCGGGTCAGTATTGCACGTTCCTTGATCACAGAACCGTCCGTTATTTTCGCAGATGAACCGACCGGAAATCTGGACTCGAAGACAGAAGAGGAAATTATCAATATCCTGCTTAACCTGAACAAGAAGATGAAGACCACCTTCATCGTTGTAACACACGAGCTCAAAGTAGCAGAACAAATGCAACGGATTTTCACGCTTCAGGACGGATATATGATTACTGAGAAACAAACTTCTTCGGATACAGAACTCGAAGGGGGTAAACTCATTGAGGATTAGTGATATTTCACGTTTGGCTTGGGAGCAAGTCAAACGACGGAAAGTTGTCACAGGTCTTTGTATGGCAGGTATATCGATTGGCTGTGCTGCTATTATTGTTGCTTTAAGTATAGGAGATTCCGCGCAAAGCTATACGGAGCGGGAAATTAACCGGAATTTCAAAATGGATGAAATTACGGTGACTCCGAATAGCGGCATCCCTTCACAAGGGGGCGGAGAAGGAAAAGGAGCCTCTGCCTCTGATGCAAAGCTCGACCCCGGCAGGCTAACGGGCCAGAAGCTGAAAATTGTTCAAGGCCTGCGGCATGTTACCGCAGCAGCACCTTTTCAAGAGCTTGGCTACATACAAATGACTACTATCGATAATAAAATTACGGACGTACAGTTAATCGGAACGGATCTTCGACTACTAACGAAATATGACCATAAATTTAAGCAGGGTGGTCCTTCTGATTCGGTTGGCATGGCAGTACTAAACTATGGAGCAACTGTAGGATTGATTGATGTCGAGACTCGGCAGCGTCTTTTTGAACAACTGAGTACTGATCCTTACAATAATAAAATAATGGAACAGTACAACAGTTTAAGCATGCTTCCGTCGGATATGTTCAAACAACAGGTTCAATTACAATCATATGACCCTGCTTCTCAAACTGGACAGTCTCTAATCAGCTCACCCATTCAAATTGTTGGGATATTGGATAGTACTGGGAACCCTGATATGGCGATGTACGACAAGAAGATTTATGTTTCGCTAGAGACTGGTGAGCGTCTGGTGGAACAACTGAAACTAATGAATGGAACTGCTGGGCAAAAGGATGTTTACAACTCAGCCATTGTAAAAGTTGACAGTACGGACAACATCGTACAAGTGGAGAAGCTTATCCAGAAACTTACACTAAATACTAGTACGAATTTGTATCAAAAAGAGGCGATGGCTTCTACATTCAGTATGTTCAAGAAAGCAGCGCTTGGTATTGGTATATTTATTCTAATTATCGCTTCGATCTCGATCATCGTTGCGATGACCATGTCCACCCATCAGCGTCGTCGCCAGATCGGTATTATGAAGGTGCTAGGCGCCAATATGGGGCAAATCCGAAATATGTTCATTACAGAGGCGGCATTGCTCGGGATGCTTGGTGGGTTGCTCGGTATAGGCTTTTCATACTTGATTGTGTTTGGCATAAATAAGCTGATTGGTTCCACAGGAGGAATGGGGATGGGTGAGCCCTTAGTAATCACTATTCCTCTGATGACCCTTCCAATAGGGATCGCATTTGCGGTAATGACAGGCGTACTATCGGGAATTTATCCTGCGATAAGCGCGTCCAGAACGAATGCGCTCACGGCGATAAAACGGGATTAGCTATTTTTAAGTTGAAAGGAAGCAGAAGTGATGAAGAGGAGAATCAAGTGGATTGTATTGGTATTGATTATTATTGCAGCGGGTTATTTTGTATACAACAAGATGTATAAACCTGAGGCACAGCTAGAACCTGTTGAACCACCACAGGCGATAACTTTTGAAGTGACACAGGAAACCATCACCAACTCTGTTCAGGTCAAAGGGAATTCACATTATGAGCAGGAAACGCTTGTATATGCACCATATGCTTCAAAGGTAACCAAGTGGAAGGTTGAGAATGGTGGGCAAGTTAAGAAGGGGGATTTGCTGTTTACCCTCGATCAGGAAGCCTTAAAGAATGAAATTGCTACACAAGAGGCAACCATTCGAAAGGCACAGCTAGAAGCGGAATTAAATGAATTTGTTAGTCAGCAGGACCAGGAGAACGCAGCCCTTGGTGCAACAGAAGCCGAACGTATAAAAGCACTTACAGCCCAAGAATCAGCAAGAATAGGGGATGAGCTTAACCAAGTAAATGCTGAAATACAGGCTCGTGAATTAAAAGAAAAGAAGGCTAAGCTAAATACAGCCCTCTACCATGCTCCTGCAACAGGTGTTTTTCTATTTGACAGTGCGAGTGAAATTCCGCAAACGGTAACAGATAATCAATACATCGGCAAAATTGTAGATATGAACAAGCTTGAATTCATAGCTCTTGTAGGTGAACAAGATGTCTTCCGTATTAAGACGGGAATGAAGGTCGATGTTAAAATGACAGCTTTAAAAGATTTAAAGCTGTCTGGAGAAGTGACTAAGGTATCTAAATTTGCTAAGACTGCTTCGGGTCAAAATACTACTGCTACTTCGGTTCCACAATTTGAAGTGGTAATCTCACTGCAACCTAACGAGCGCTTAATTGGTGGACTAAGCTTGAGCGGAGAAATCGAGACGGTTCGCAAGGAAAATGCCATCGTTGTATCCAGCATCGCAGTAATGCATGAAGGAGATCTCTCCTACGTGATGGTGGATAAAGGCAATGGGGAATATGAACGAAGAGATATCAAAGTGGGCATGGAGACGGCAGACAAAACAGAGGCCGTCTCAGGGTTAAAGGTTGGAGATGTTGTTGTGCTTCAATAGATTGAAATAGACCTAAGCCTATTTCTCAATCGTGAGTCGCCAAGATTTAATATCTTTATTTAGCTCGGTAAGGTCAGGAACCGGAATTGGCTCGTCGGATAGATTATATTTAGCTTTCAATGCTAAAATCCGATAGACGCTCTCATCAATCCGTGATTCCTGTATCTTACCTTTTTTTACATGGTCCAGAAGCGATTCTAGTACCCGTTTCTCATTATCATAGCCGTGAGCGATAAGTAAGATATCACTGCCTGCATTTATAGTATCTACCGCTGCTGTGGTAAGGTCATAATTCTTCATGATAGCACCCATAGTCAGGTCATCTGTGATTACGAGTCCTTGATATTTCATGTCACCGCGAAGTAGCTCACCAATGATATTACTTGATAAAGATGCGGGTTTATCAGGATCAAGTTTCGGGAACAAAATATGAGCGACCATTACGGCATCGGTTCCTTCTTTTATTGCAGCTTGAAACGGGAGCCATTCTAATTTAGCGAGTTCTTCAGCAGTCTTATTCACAATCGGCAGCTCAAGGTGGGAGTCGACGGAAGTATCTCCGTGACCAGGGAAATGTTTGACGACAGGAACAACACCTTCGCTCTCAATTCCTTTCATTTCGGCAATCCCTAGCGTACTGACTAGTTCAGCGGAGCTACCGAAGGAACGATCTCCAATTACAGGATTATCTGGATTGCTATTGATATCAAGGACGGGAGCGAAGTTCATATTAAATCCTGCTGACAATACTTCTCTAGCGAGCAGCTTGCCCATCATTTCGGCAGCGTTAGCATCCTTACGGGTACCGACCTTTCCATTAGAGGGGAAGGAAGCATACTCCTTAGGCATTCGGCTGACTTTTCCGCCCTCCTGATCGATACTCATAAATAAAGGGGCAGGGTTGCCGCTGTTGCTCTCTTTCATGGAATTAACAAGGCTGACCATACTCTTCAGATCTTGAATATTGTTCTTATAAAGGATGATTCCACCGACTTTGTCTTCGGCAATCATCCTTTTTGCTTGATCATCCAGAACGGTTCCGTCGATGCCAACAAGGAGCATTTGTCCAATTTTCTCTTCAAGGCTCATACTTGAAACCTGAACAGCAATTGGATCACTCTCTGAGGAGGGAGCTGCTGTGGAACTCGTAACAGGTGAAGATGTGGATTCTGCAGTCGGCGGATTTGTAGCGGCAGCTTGGGAACTGTTACTGCTATTGGAACAGCTAGTTAACAGAAGCATAGATACCATAGCAGAAGCCATTAAAAAGCTAGCAGAGGATGTAGGTTTAAGGATGTTGCGTGTAAATCTGGTCATTAGAATAGTCGTCCCTTCGTTGCTTATTTAGATGTCAGAAGGATGAATCCTTGCTGACTTAGATACACGGTGATAAGATGAACTTAAATCTTTACATATTAAAATTGAATTATGAGGTGACGGTCAAATGAAAGATGGATTAGTAAACGCACTTAATGAACAGATGAATTTCGAGTTTTATTCCGCTCATGTTTATCTTGCTATGGCAGCCTATTGTTCCGGTGAAAGTCTCGATGGATTCGCAAACTTTTTCTTAATTCAAGCAGAAGAAGAACGATTCCATGCCATGAAAATCTATAAGTTCCTTAATGATCGCGATAATCGGGCGACACTTGAAGCTCTACCAGAGCCAAAGAACGAATACTCTTCGATGCTGGATGCTTTTGAACATGCATTCGCGCATGAGCAACAAAACACGAAACGCTTCTATCATTTAGCTGACTTGGCGCTGGATGAGCGTGAACATGCAACGATCTATTTCTTGAAATGGTTTATTGACGAGCAAGTAGAAGAGGAAGCGCTCTTTAGCAACATCATTAGTAAACTGAAACGAATTGATAAAGATAGCAACGCCTTCTACATGCTGGATGCTGAATTTGCTACACGTACTTTTACAGCTCCTGCTGAGTAAGTAAAGTTACTTAAGATCAGAAGCCTGAGAAATCAGGCTTTTTTTATTTAATTGATGAAGGCAGTTTAATAGCCAGCAGCTTATTATCCGTTCGGATGATCAGCATGCCTCCAGTTTTAAGAGAAGGGGCAAAGTTACGAGATCCTGTCTTCACGGTAAAAATAGGCTTCAACGTCAACATGTCATAAGCGTGAAATAGGCCATCTGATTGTCCGCTATAAACCACATTTCCAAAAAGATCCGTCTGAACTACAGGATTCTCACCATTATTGAGGACTACCGCCTGACCATTTCCAAGTTTGAGTGCGGATAACGTACCTGTATCATAATTGGAATATAACATTCTTTGCTGATGGACTTGGTTTAGAGGATAATCTTTCTCTTTTGCCATAGAAGTCCAGGTTTGAACTGGCTTACCTTCCGCTGAGTAATTCCAAAAATCATATTTCACAAGCTTTTTGCCCTGAAAAATATAGAAGTCATTTCCATCCAAGAATGCGGTCCCATTTACACCACCAAATGTGAATGCTCCATCTTTATTCTCGGTATCTGTCCATTTATATAAACGTTCTCCTTTAAGTTCACCCGTTTTAACGTTGAATACAGAAATTTTAACATTACGATTCACAGCGTCATCATCCATCATTAACGTATTGGTAATGGAGTAGAGGAGGCCGTCCTTTACTGCTAGTGGCCACCATTGACGGGTATGGTCCCATAGTTTTTTTCCTGTCAGGCTGTCATAAGCAGCAAGTGCGCCAGTTGTTAATGCTCCCTGTGAGAGATAACTTCGAATAACAACCCCATCCGTTTCCATAAGTTCCGATAAGCCTGTAAAGTTATTGCTCTCCTCCGCAGCCTTCCATTTGATCTTCCCGCTGACCGCATCGACAGCGGCCAGTTGACTATCTTGTGTTACATAGATGGTGGAGCCTAACCGTTGTATACTGGTGGCTTTAGGTAGTGATAATGAAGCTGACCACGCTTTTTTACCTGCTTCATTAACGGCATACAGAGAGCCACTCTTAGTCAAACCATAGATAAATCCATTACTGTACGTGAACAACGGGGCTAATGCACTTCCGAATTCCCACATTTTTTTACCTGTTGTAGCATTCAATGCGACTAGTTTTTCATTCCGCTGCAAGGCAAAGACTTTCCCATTCTCGGCAAGGGCTGTAACGTTCTGCCCAGTGATTCTATCTTCTTTTAAGATGGCAAGCGGTGATGACCATACAGGTACAAGAATAGGTGCTTTGACTTCATTGTAATAGGGATTGCTTGTACTTATAACTGCTTGTTCCGCGGAAATGTCGGATAACGATCCGTTGTAAGCTATTGGGGATGCAATGCATGTAACAGCTAAAACTTTAATCATTGTCTTGTGCAAAGACTGAATCATCGTTTCACGCTCCTCAAAAATAGTTATTACTATAATTAGACATTATAAATGGCAAAAAGTTACTACTTCTGTAGAACAAGCATAAACGCCTACGGCTTTTTTTAAGGACGGTAAGCGTTTAAGCGAGAAATATAATACTTAAAGTTGAACTAAGGCAAACTATGTTACGCTCCGCAAAACAGTTATGACCTAGCAACTCTATTTGACGGAGGGAACTATTACGCCTCTTAGCAACACTGTTTCTCTAGACCCACCCGAATCTCGGAGTGTAGTATAGAACAATACTATTCTTTGGGGGTTCTTTTTTTTGGAAAATTACAACGACATCAAACAAGGTGAAAAAGGAGCATGGCTAAGCATAGTTGCCTACATATTCCTGTCCGCCATCAAACTGTTTATTGGTACGGTCGCGGGATCTCAAGCGCTGCTTGCAGATGGCCTGAACAACAGTACTGATATTATCGCTTCTATCGCCATACTAATCGGTCTTAAGATCTCCAGGAGACCGCCGGATTCCAATCATAGCTACGGGCATTTCAGAGCAGAGACCGTGGCATCCTTAATTGCTTCATTTATTATGATCGTTGTAGGGCTTCAAGTGCTGTACCAGGGCGTGAACAAATTTATTCAACCCGAACTGGAAAGTCCAGATCTTATAGCAGCCTGGACGGCAGTTTTTTGTGCTGTGATAATGATGGGCGTATATATGTATAACATTAGACTGGCCCGCTCTATTAATAGTAACGCTATGCGAGCAGTAGCACTAGATAATCGATCAGATGCTTTAGTTAGCATAGGTGCTTTTGTCGGAATTGTGGCTTCTGGATTTGGAATTCCATGGCTTGATCCGCTTACAGCGATTATTGTCGGCCTGATTATCTGCAAGACGGCATGGGATATCTTTAGTAAAGCTACACATGATTTAACGGATGGTTTTGATGCGGAAGAGCTTGAACTCATGAAAGAAACCGTTGCTGAAATTGACGGTGTGCAATCCATTAAAGATATTAAAGCTCGCATCCACGGAAATAACGTACTAGTAGATACAACTGTATTAGTAGATTCCGAGCTTAGTGTGGTGCAGAGCCATGATATTACGGAAGAAATCGAAGAACAATTGAAAGATCGGCACCAAGTTTCAAATGTGCTTGTCCACATAGAACCTGTAATGAAGTAGAAACGGACAATGAATTGTGACTTTCCCTTGGATGGTTATGGGATTTTCCCTGTGATGTTGTTAATAGATCTTTTGTGCGGAAAGGTGGAGAATTAGTTGTATTTATCGATATGTTAATTTCAGGAAATGGAATGGTGATTTCGTGATTGAATGGAAGGATTCTTATGATATCGGTGTTGAGAAAATAGACTGTCAGCACAGACAGTTGCTGGCGAAATTGAATGAATTTTTTGATGCTTGCAGTAAGCAGCAGGGTAAAGAGAAGATCGAAGAAACGCTCAAATTCTTGAAGGAATATACCATCGAGCATTTTAGCAATGAAGAGCAATTGATGGAAGAGATCGATTTTCCTGAATTGGCGGAACATCGCAAGACGCACGCTAATTTTGTGAAAGCCGTTCTTGAATTAGAAGAAACGATTAAAACCAAGGGAGTCTCCGTTCTCTCGACGATTAAGCTTAACCGTACGTTAACCGATTGGCTTCTGAATCACATTAATAAATGCGATAAGCTAATTGGCGAATGTATGGCCACGCGGGATAGAGCAGTATAATTGAAGACCTCCAACGAAGATGCCGACGGGCATTTTCTTTTTTTTGACGGGGAATGTGATAAAGAATTATAGTACGTTATTTGATCCATTTTCCGAAGACAGCATCGTAATTTATACTGGGTTAACGGTTTGTGTTATGATTTGAGATAAGACGTATAGAGTTAGTATGGTAAAGGGGAGTGGAACGATGAAAACATTACGAATGTTAGCTTCAGGGTTTGCAATGCTGCTTATTCTGGGCCTTGTTAATTTTTACATTGGGTATCACGGTTGGCTGCTTGTCCATGAATGGTTCTCAGGTGCTTCCTCTGTTCTGTTCTGGACATTATTCCTGCTTGTTGCCTTTGCGTATGTCGTTGGAATGATACCGTGGCCTACAATAGTGAAGCCGTTAGCCAGATTCTTTAAGGTGATTGGGTCGTATTATCTAGCTTGCATGGAATTCGCTATTATCATGTTGCCATTAGCTGATCTGTTATATGTGCTGCTGGGCTGGATGGGTGTCGATCGAACGCACTACGTCTCAGAAGCGGGTGGTACATTGCTAATATTACTGGTTGTTTTTCTAGTCTGGGGTTCGATCAACGCTTGGAGTACAGTAGTTCGTACCCATCCTATTCCCATTGATAAATCTATCGGAACTAGTACGCCACTTACCATCGCGGTTGCATCCGATCTGCATTTAGGAAATATCGTCGGCAATCGGCATCTCAAAAAAATGGTTGCTCAAATGAATGCTATGAAGCCTGATGTGATTTTGCTGGCTGGGGATGTACTTGACGATAGTATTGAGCCTTTTATTCGCAATAGTATGAGTGAACAGCTAAAGCAGCTAAAAGCACGCCATGGGGTCTACGCGGTACTGGGCAATCACGAATATTACGGTGGTTCGATTAAGGAATATACCGATTTAATGAGTAGCATAGGCATTAAAGTCCTACAGGATGAGGTTGAAGAAGTGGCGGGAACGTATATTGTAGGTCGAAAAGATAAGACTGCCGAGACGATGGAAGCCGGAGGTAGATTAAGCGTAAACTCCTTATTGAATGGCCTCGATCTGACGCGTCCTGTGATCATGATGGATCATCAGCCTACCGGATTTGATGTCGCTGCCCAAGAAGGCGTAGATATTCTACTCTCAGGTCATACGCACCGTGGACAGATTGCTCCTAATCACTGGATCACCAAGCGGTTGTTCGAACTGGACTGGGGCTACCTCCGCAAGGATAAATTGCATGTCGTTGTTTCCTCTGGATATGGGACCTGGGGACCTCCAATCCGTTTAGCCAGCCGTTCGGAGATCATTAAGCTTGAAGTGGTGTTAGAAGGGACTAAACAATACAGTGAAGAAGCCGTGTCTACAAAGACGGTGTTAATCTAAAAGAAATCTTTAATGATATGAGGCTGCCCGAATTCGTAGTATTTTTCTGCGAGCTGAGGCAGCTTCTTTTTTTTGACAATTAGTAGTGCTTGTAGTATGGTTTAATATAGTTAAGTACTTAACTAAATTGGAGTTGAAAAATCTAAGATGGATCATTTACAACCGTTGGTATTGAATCAGCCGCTACATACTCAGGCATTTTTCACTTTAGTTGATACTACTGCAAGCTTAGTTTCTGTCTCTGATAAATATTGGCAGTCGAAAGGAATAAATGGCGCAAGAATTCGTATCCTAGTAGAAATATCTAAACAGGGCGGAACGATTTTACCTTCTACATTGGCTCACAATATTGGGGTTACCAAAGCTAATATTAGTCTGTTGCTGATACCCCTAGAGAAAGATGGTTGGATTACCCGCTCGAACCATACTCAGGATGGTAGAAAAAGCGTTATTACAATTACGGTTGAAGGACAACGATTACTTTTGGAGCATCTTCCCGGAAATCGTCAAGCGGTCGCTGAACGTATGCAGGGTCTAGATGAACGAGAGCTTCGGCAACTCATCGTTTTATTAGAAAAGCTTAGCAATGGCTAAATATAAATAATGTTGTGGTCTTGAAAACATGGAACAGAAAGGTTGGGGTGTAGTGTCAATTATGGTTACTGGGGCTACTGGTCAATTAGGAAGTTTGATTATAGACAATCTTCTTCAGTTTGTGCCGGCAGGTGAGATAATCGCATGTGTTCGTGATCGTGAGAAAGCAAATGATCTTTTGGAAAAAGGGGTTGAGATTCGCTTTGGCGATTATGATCAGCCTGATTCTCTAATTCAAGCTTTTACAGGTGTAGCAGAGCTATTATTCATCTCTAGTTCACATCCCGATGATAACGTCAGATTAACTCAACATTCTGAGGTTATTCATGCAGCATCAAAGGCAGGGGTGAAGCATTTGCTGTATACAAGCTTCGCATTTCCACCTAAAGGACAAATTCCAGCTAATCATGTTCACTTACTTACAGAGCAGATGATTCTTAAATCAGGTATTGACTATACGTTTCTACGCAACGCTTTATATATGGATTTTGTGGATGTACTAGGTCTGAAAGAGGCGATCCAAAGCGGTGAGTTAATCACCTATCCGGGAAACTGGCTATTTAATTCGGTGACACGAAGGGATCTCGCTTTAGCTACGGCGGTCGTGCTTACAACTACTGGTCATATTAATCAGATTTATGAATTAACCGCACCGCGCTCTTGGGACTTCAGCGAACTAACGGAGGTATTATCCGAGCTGACAGGAAAAAGAATCGTTCATCGGCAGGATTCAAGCATTCAGCACTGGATTTATTCATTCCTCGGGAAGATAGATACAGCTTCTACTTCAAAAGATATGGAGAGACTAATGGGACGGCCTGTTACCTCTTTGAAGGAAAGTATAATCACTTTCCTTCAGGTTTAAATAATGACTCTGACTAATTCAACTATATAGTGGTTCGATCTAAAGTAAGTAAATAATTATATTTACTGGCATGTTTTAATTCATCTAATATAATCCCATAAACAGTATCGCGGTATACTCCAACAGGCAGACCAAACCATATTTTGCGATACTTTTCGACTGCAGCCAGTTCACCTTGGAGTGCTTTTTCTAAACCTTCTTCATAGGAACTGATCCGTTGATATTGTTCACTACTAATTCCAGTGATATCTTGACCCGTAATTTCTTTGAACATCCCGCGGAACATGGAGTTGTGACCCCGTTCGTCATCTCGTATTGAGGTGATGATGGAGGCTTGCTCGGAATTTGGGGCCAGTTTGATAAGTTCATCATAGAAAAGCTCATCATTTCGTTCACCTTGCACAGCTTCTTTGATTAAATTTAATGCTTGAGGAAGAGAGGTTGCCCAGATAGGTTTGAAATCAGATCTATTCTGAGATAAAGGTGTCCAATACATAGTTCTTACTGCCTCCTGATTCGTTCGTTATTATTAGAGTAGTATATGTACGAATGCCCAAAATGGTCTCTTTCGGTTCTTTAGTTGTTCTAACCCTTTAAAGTTGATACTATGGGTTCATCCGTTATTCAGGGAGTGTAAACGATGAAAAAGATTTTAGTAGCAGATGACGATAGTAATATTCGTACATTATTAAAGCATGTATTGACCAGAGAAGGTTACCAAGTAATGGAGGCAAGCGATGGCCGGGACGCGATACATAAACTGAAAGAAAGCATTGCGGACTTAGCCGTTGTGGATGTGATGATGCCGCATGTGGATGGGTTGGAGCTATGCCAGCATATAAGAGAAACGTATGATATACCGATCATTTTGTTAACAGCCCGGCAACAGCTAAGTGATAAAGAACAAGGCTATTTGCGGGGGACAGATGATTATGTAACGAAACCTTTTGAGCCGGAAGAATTGTTGTTTCGGATCAAAGCTTTATTTCGGCGTTATTCCATCGCTTCGGATGATCGGATTCGTTTAAATTCACTAGTTATTGATCGTAAAAATTATGAGATCACTGATGGTGATGAAGTACTACTGTTACCGGTAAAGGAATTTGAACTGCTCGCGCAACTGGCACAATATCCAGGAAGACTGTATTCACGCAGTGAGCTGATTGAACTAGTATGGGGAATGGATTATGAAGGTGATGAACGCACGGTGGATGTACATATCAAGCGATTACGTCAACGGTTTTTGGATTATCAGAATGACTTTGTGATTCGGACGGTACGGGGAATTGGATATAAATTGGAGATGGTGAGCTCGTGAAGTCTTTGTATGTGAGAATGTGCATTCTCTTTTGCTCGGCCATTGTGGTGAGCAGCCTTCTCGGCTTCTTGGTATCTAATATTTATTATCAAGCTCAGATTAAATCGCAGAACGATGCGAAGCTTACGGGGATGGCCATTGATATCCAGCAGTTTGCAGAATCTCACCCGGAATCTATGGAGGATTACCTGCGAAGTGTAGCTGTACTGGGATATAAGATCTATTTAACCAATGTAGAGGGCCAATCCCGATTTTACGGCAAGCCATTTCGGAAAGAGGACTTAGATCCGCAACAATTAGAGAAGGTCCTGAATGGACAAGTGTATCACGGTGTTGCTGAGTTTCCTGACAGCGCATTTATTACAGGTTTTTTTGACAATCAATTACGCAATACGATAGGCGTACCTATTGAAGTCAATAATGAGACTTTTGCGTTATTCATGCGGCCGGATGCAGAGGTTCAGTTCGGTGAACTGCGCGTGTTTTTTGCTGTCATCATCGGTTTTACCGTGTTATTCAGTCTAGGATTCGTCATGATCAGCGTACTGCATGTGGTCAGACCCATTACACGTTTGACAACGGCAACAAAACGGATTTCAAAAGGTAGATATGATATTAAATTAAATACTTGGCGCCGGGATGAGATTGGCCAGTTAGCCTCACACTTTATGATTATGAGTCGTGAGCTGGAACGGACCAATCGTGCGCGTCAAGAGTTTGTTGCGAATGTGTCTCATGAAATCGAATCGCCATTAACTTCTATTCAAGGATTTGCCCAAACCCTTAAAGATCCTACATTACCAGAGGATGAACGGATAGAGTACCTCAATATTATTGATCAAGAAAGCCATCGTCTATCGATGCTTAGTAAACAGCTGCTAACGTTATCTTCCCTCGATTATGATCCGAATTCCTTGCAGAAGAAACCTATAGATTTGCGTGCACAGCTTCGGCAGGTTGTACAAATCATGGAGTGGAGATTAACAGAGAAGCAATTAGCGGTTCGTTTAAGTCTTGCGGACATTAGCGTACATGGCGATTCCAATCTATTGTATCAGGTGTGGATGAACCTCATTACTAATGCTATCAAATATACACCTGCTGAGGGATCCATTATGATTTCCGCAAAGCTTGACGAAGGGAACTGTGTAGTAACCTTTTTGGATTCTGGGGAAGGTATTCCTGCTGAGGAATTACCACTCATCTTTGACCGTTTTTATAAAGTCGACCGGGCACGTACACGAGAAACGCATAGTAGCGGTCTTGGACTGGCGATTACGCAAAAAATTGTAGAGACACATAACGGAACTATAGATGTATCCAGTACAGTTGGCAAAGGCACGACCTTTACTGTAACTCTTCCGCTTTTGTAACTCGTTATTCATACTCCGTTCATTTTCATCTTCTAAACTGTGACTATACAGATTAGAAGGAGTGGTAATATGTTTCTAGCCTTAAGAGAAATGCGACATTCTAAAGCCAGATACCTGTTAATAATGGTAATCATGTTATTGGTTTCCTTTCTTGTACTTTTCGTAACGGGGCTGGCCAGAGGATTAGCGTATGCTAATATCTCAGCAATAGAGAATATGCCGGCAAACTATTACGTGGTGCAGAAGGATGCGGATCAGACGTTTAGACGTTCTCAGTTAACGGATACGGAGCTTAATAGTGTTCGAGCAGTAGTAGGAGATAATAATGCCTCTTCACTCGCTCTACAGATGAGTACAGTGACTACGAACGATACGGATACTAAAGCAGACGTAACTTTTTTCGCAGTGGATATGAACGGTTTACTGGCTCCAAAAGTGATTGAAGGTGACAAGATTACGAATGATACGCAGGGAAGTGTCATCGTTGATCGTGACTTGGAACAGTCGGGCATTAAGATTGGTAGCACGATCCAAGATCAGGCAACTGGGAAGGAATTTAAAGTTACAGGATATGTTGAGAATAGCTCATACAGCCATACCCCAGTAGTCTATATTAACAATAAAGATTGGCAGGAAATGAGACAAGGTGTTAATCAAGGTAGTGAGGCTACATCTGGAGCGCCTTTTAATGTAATTGCGCTTAATGCAAACGCAGGGCAAGTGGATAAGATCTCTGCTAGTACGAAAAATGTGGAAGTTATTACGCAAAAAGAAGCGATCTCTAATATTCCGGGTTATTCATCAGAACAAGGTTCACTGCTTATGATGATTGCCTTCCTGTTCGTAATCGCTGGTTTTGTTCTAGCTGTATTCTTCTATGTCATTACAATTCAGAAAACAAGCCAGTTTGGCATTCTGAAAGCCATGGGTACAAAAATGTCTTACTTGGCTTGGAGCGTTGTAGGGCAGGTCATGATATTGGCTATTGCAAGTCTAAGCATTAGCTTGCTGCTAACCTTTGGAATGAATCAGGTACTACCAGACACTATGCCGTTCCAACTGGAACCTTCTACGATTCTATTAACCAGCGGCTTGTTCGTGGGGATGTCTCTTTTAGGATCACTTATTTCTGTCGCTAAAGTGGCAAAAGTAGATGCATTAGAAGCAATTGGGAGGGCTGGAGCATGAGTGCTAAATTATTGATGAAGCAAGTAACCAAGACTTACGGAGACGGCGATACAACGGTATCTGTTCTGAACAATTTGAATCTTATAGTCAATGAAGGGGAATTCGTTGCTGTCCTTGGACCATCTGGAACAGGGAAGAGTACATTCCTATCAGCAGCGGGGGCGCTTCTTACGCCAACCAGTGGTGAAATTTTTATAGACGGAGAATCTCTTACAGATAAAAGTAAAAGTGAGCTGACTGAGCTACGATTAGAGAAGATAGGCTTTATGTTCCAAAGCGCACAGCTATTGCCCTACTTGAAGGTAGAAGAGCAGCTTCTCTTTGTAGCTAAACAGGGGAAGATGAGTTCTAAAGAAGCTAAGGAACGGGCAGCTGATTTGATGAAGCGTCTGGATATCTGGAAACGTCGAAACCATTACCCTGAGCAACTATCAGGTGGGGAGAAGCAACGTGTAGCTATCGCAAGAGCTTGGATGAATAAACCTGCAATCTTGTTTGCAGATGAACCAACAGCAAGCTTAGATTTCAAACGAGGTAGAGAAGTTGTGCAAATGATTGCTGACGAAGTAAAGAATGAGGGTAAAGCTGCCGTAATGGTCACTCATGATGAACGGATGCTCGAATGGTGTGATCGAGTGCTGCATCTGGAAGATGGTCATTTGGTTGAACATGAGTTAAGCAAAATTTAGTAAAAAAACGATTCATGCTATTTATGGCATGAATCGTTTTTTTGTGTGTGAACAATAGTTTGTTCTTATTTGTCAGCTATGGTGACTTGGCCTGAGCCATATGTGTCAAACCAGCCTTTAATCGTGTTGAAATCACTGCTGAATGACAGTGCCAGCTCTAATAGAATTCGGGCATGGGCTGCGTTCAGATTATCTCCGGCAATTATGCCGTCACTTGAAGCATAGTTGGAACCGGAACCCGTACGCGTGGTAGACACGAAGATAACTCCGTTTTCCTTAATAGCTTTCGTACGGGCTTCTCCCATAGCTTTAGATACGCCGCCAGCCCCTGTTCCTGAAGTTACAATACCTTTTGCTCCATCTTGAACAAAACCTGTAATTGCCCCAGAACCGGCATCTTGATAAGCATAAGCAATTTCTACCTTAGGCATATCACTGCTCTTAATCTTCGTTAGGTCGAACGGAGTTGCCCATTTGTCAGCGGTCAATAGTGCTCTGGAATTCGCCCGATAAATTCTGATATTATTCTCATCGATATATCCGAGGATTCCTATTTGTGGAGATTCAAAAGTGTCTGTACGATAGGCATTCGTCTTGGTAACCTCTCTAGCCGTATGAATCTCGTCATTTAGCATGAGCACAGTACCGTAATACTTCGTCTTTCCGCTAGCTGCTAGTTTAATAGCGTTAAATAGATTGGCCTGAGCGTCACTTCCGATAACTGTCCATGGACGCATAGAGCCAGTTACTACGACAGGTTTGGAGCTACGCACTGTAAGATCAAGGAAATATGCAATTTCCTCCATCGTATCGGTACCTGTAGTAACAACGATGCCATCTTGGGTTTCTAGTGCTTTATCTACTTTTAAGGAGAGATCATATAGTTGTTGCATGGTGTACGAGCCAGAGCCTGCATTCCCAAATTGATAGCTAGTTACATCGGCGAACTTTTTAAGGTTAGGCAGTGCTTTAACCATATCTTCCATTAACAAAGTCCCGGCTTTATAGTTCTGGAAGCTGGTCTCATCCACAGATTTACCGGCAATAGTACCACCGGTTGCTATGACTTGGACCTTTGGAAGCTTAACCGTTCCTTCAATCGTTTGGGTAACCTCAGCGGCGTAAGTGGTAGAAACGGGAAGCATTGTTGTAGCAGAGAAGAGTAGAGTGAAAGAGAGTCCTGCGGCAACAGTAGTTTTGGCGAGCATTGATTGTAATCCATTCATAGATGTAACCTCCCATTTGATTATGTATTCTCACGTTTATGTTATTTTATATTACATAAACGTGATTCATGATTGGATTATATCTATGAATATATTATAATGACAAGTTTGCTAACATATTAATAAAACGCTTAAATACACTATTAATAAAGGATATCTATTGATTTCTAGTGTATACTATGAATTTTATTATATTATTATTAAAGTGAAATATAATATTAATGTTATATTTTATTACATGATAATAGAGATGAATAAATAACAAAATGCCGGACAATCTTTAGGAGATTGACCGGCATAGTTATTGGATTTACCTGACTACTTATCTTTTCTAGAGACAAGTAGTTTTTGAATAAAGACATGGGTAGCCATGGAGGAGGAGCTTTCTTTATGGCGAATGATGGAGAATTGTCTTTCAAGATGATGATGTCGGATGGGAAGCTCACAGATTTCACCACTTGCTAATTCTTTGCGCACAATCCATCTGGAGAGCATCGCGATTCCCAAACCGGAGGCAACGGCTTCCTTAACTCCTTGACTACTGTTGAAGACATAGGATCTTTTGACAGAAATCTCTTCTTCTTGAATGAAATGATCACTGAAAGCACGCGTTCCAGAGCCAAGCTCTCGCAGAACCCAAACCTGATTTTGTAGCATCCCTTGCTCCACAGAGACTATTGTTGACAAAGGGTGGTTGGCCGGGGAGACCATAATCATCTCGTCCTTCATGTAAGGTGTAACGATCAGATCATTCTCATGGGCTTCTCCTTCGATAAACCCAATATCCATTTCATTGGCTCTTACCCCAGCAATAATTTCTTCAGTATTACCGATCGTCACCTGAAGCTTGACTTGTGGGTATTGATTTGCAAATTCCGCAAGTCTTGAAGGTAATATATACTCTCCAATCGTAAAGCTCGCACCAATATGTATACTGCCAGTAACCTCATCCTGTAGCATTTGTATTTCCTGATGAGCTTCTTCGAAGTGGGCCAATATTTGTTTGGCGTGATTATAAAGTATTGTACCTGCTTCGGTTAATTTTACTTGTTTCGGAGATCGGTGTAGAAGCTTTGCGCCTAGTTCATTCTCAAGATTCCGGATATGTAGACTGACACCGGGTTGAGATAGATTCAGTAATTCTCCTGCTTTAGAGAAATGACTTTGCTCAGCAACTGTAACGAAAACCCGTAATGTATCCACAATCATAGAATTCCCTCACTAAAAGTCTCGAATGTATTTAAAGTTCCTTATCAAGCACGAACTGAGCTTTCTTCTGCGAAAATCCAATACGTGTATAGAAACATACCGCATCTTCTCTAGTTTGGTTGGTGCGCACTCTTAATTTGTTCACTCCAATTTGTGCTGCCCAGCGTTCACAGGTTTCAACAAGTTGTCTGCCGATCCCTTCTCCGCGATACTGCCCATCGACCACCAGACCACAAATTTCAACAAAGGGCGGAGATTCAATTAACATTCGCACATTGGCGTGAATCCATCCGATTAATTGGCTATCCGACTCTGCTACATAAATAGCATGATCTTTACGATTTCTGATATCTTGAAGTCTATCTGCTAGCTGTTCGATATTTAAAGGATATCCGAGCTCACTGGATAGTTTTGCAATATCTTGCGTGTCGCTAAATGTAGCTGTCCTAATATGTATGATCATCCGCCACCTTAAAAAAATGTTGTTTCATGCTGTTTTTTATTATAGTTCATCTCATTCAGAGGAACATCTCTATGTGAATTACTTCGTACTATTTCGATAAGTGGATGGGGATAGACCCATCGTCTTTTTGAAATATTTAGAGAAATGAGCCAATTCCATGCCGACTTGTTCCGCAATATCTGAAATGCTGTAATCTGTGTAAGAAAGCTGTCTTTTAGCGTGCTCCATACGTTTCAATTGAACATAGGCCATTGGAGTCACCCCCATGAATCTTTTGAAATAAGGTATAAAATAGTTCGGGTGCAGGTGGACAAGCTCTGCTAGTTCATCAATCTCTATGGGCTTATTTAGACAATTATCGATGTAATGGAGCACATGAGCCAGCTTACCATGGTCTCCGGTGTGTATGAATTGCATCATAAAATCTGTATGACTACTGTCGCTCGATTCAAGACAAGTGGCAATGAGATTAAGCAAACAAGCCTGTGTGCGAAGGATAGATAAGACATCGTCTTTTTGAAATTGTTCGATCATCTCCACGAAAATTGCCCTTATTGAATCTGGATTAGGCGAATCACAGATGTATAATTTTTTCTCCGCATGGAATAAGGGCCATTCTCCAATGTCAGCATCAAAGTGGCAGTAATAACGGATATAGGGATCATCAATAGAAGTTTCGGTAGTTTGTGTGCTCCCCGCAGGCATGATCATTAGCTGACCTGGCTTCGGATAGTAGGTGATCCCGTTTATAATTACTTTCCCCTCACCCCCATCAATAAAATATAGCCGATTAAAAGCGGGGGTTTCCAGCGTGCGGTTCCATCCGGGATATCTATTACTAAGTTGGGCATGGGTCACAGTAACCTTGAGATTCTGCAGGAGACGTCCTGATAAGTTCCCTGAATTGTTCATCATTTAACTCCTTTAAAGCTTTTGTATCCTCATTATAACGGTTTCATTTAACTAAAACATCTTACTCAAATACAAATAGTTCTTAATTTCGATCATGTTCATGTCCTTAAATAAAGTATATCCTCTAACCATAACCATTAATAAGGAAGTGATCAGAGATGGGTACAGTTCGTTATGGGATTATTGGTATTGGAAATATGGGAACCGCACATGCGCAAAGTCTGCTGAGTGAGATTAAGGGGGCTGAGCTTACAGCCGTATGTGATATAAGAGAAGAACGTTTGAAATGGGCTGAAGAGCAGTTACCTGAGAATGTTAGGAAGTATTCTACGCCGAAGGAATTATTCGAGTCACGTATCATGGATGCGGTATTAATCTGTACTCCGCATTATGATCATCCTACACTTGCAATCGAAGCTTTTCAGCATGGTTATCATGTACTAGTGGAGAAGCCTGCAGGTGTTTATACGAAAGCTGTTCAACAGATGAACGATGCTGCAGCACAGTCTGACCGCAAATTTGGAATCATGTACAATCAGCGTACTAATCCTTTGTATCAGAAGCTGAGAGATCTTATTCAGTCTGGTGAGTTAGGTGAGATCCGCCGGACGAATTGGATTATCACCGACTGGTATAGATCGCAGAACTACTATAATTCTGGTGGCTGGCGGGCGACATGGGCGGGTGAAGGTGGCGGGGTATTGCTTAATCAAGATCCTCATCAGCTAGATTTATGGCAATGGACGACAGGCATGATGCCGAAGCGGATAAGAGCATTTTGCCACTTTGGAAAATATCGCAACATCGAGGTTGAAGATGATGTAACCGCTTATGTGGAATACGAGAATGGCGCTACAGGTCTGTTTATTACTACAACTGGAGAGGCACCGGGAACTAATCGTTTTGAAATCAATGGCGATAATGGAAAAATCGTAGTGGAAGACGGGAAGATAACCTTTTGGCGTTTACGTACACCAGAGCCGCAGTTCAACGCAGAGTTTACGGGAGGTTTCGGTAGTCCGGAATGTTGGAAATGTGAGATACCTGTACAAGATGGCGGAGGGGAGCAGCATAAAGGAATTCTACGGAACTTTACGAATGCCATTTTGCATGATGAGGCATTACTTGCTCCCGGGGAGGAAGGGATTAAGGGGCTAACCCTTTCAAATGCCATGTATTTATCGGCTTGGACGGACAATTGGGTGGAGCTTCCGATAGATTCGGATTTATTCTACGATAAGCTGATGGAAAAAGTAAAAAACTCGACTTTCCAAAAGGAAACCTCAGAATCTAAAACATTGAATGTTAAAGGAACTCATTAAATCGAAAGAGAGAGGTTGAATCCTATGAAACGTTCGATGATTGCGGCTCAAATGTACACGTTACGTGATTATACTCAAACTGCGGAGGATTTAAGATCAACTTTTCAAAAGGTATCGGCAATGGGTTATGAGAGCATTCAGATTTCATCCATTGGACCGATTAATCCGATGCTCGTTAAAGAATATGCGGATGAAGCGGGGCTGGCTATATGTGCGACCCATGTGTCCTGGGATCGGTTAGTGAATGATCTGGATGCGCTTGCCGCAGAGCATAAGCTGTGGAATTGCAAATATATTGGACTTGGAAGTTTACCAGAAGAATTTCGTACGGGACTTGAAAGCTACCGGAACTTTGCGAAATTGATATCTGAAATTGCAATAATATTAAAAGAACAACACGGTCTGCAATTTGTTTATCATAATCATGATTTTGAATTTGAACGCTTTGAAGGTACTACTGGAATGGAAGTACTGCTCAATGAGACTGATCCATCAGTTGGTTTCATACTTGATTTATATTGGGTGCAGGCAGGTGGCGCGAGTCCGGAAGAATGGATACGTAAAGTTGAAGGCAGAATGCAGGTTGTACATTTAAAGGATATGGCGATAGTTGATAGAAAACAGGTTTTTGCTGAAATAGGCGAAGGAAACATGAACTATGCGGAGATCATTGCTACTTGTCGTGAGACGGGTGTTGAATGGTACGTAGTGGAGCAGGATGTTTGTAGACGTGATCCTTTTGAGAGCTTAGAGATGAGCCTGCGCTATCTCATTAGCTTATTATAGAATCGATAAGAAACCATTAGGAGGATTCTGATGAATAGAATAGATGGGATGACCTATGCACCCACATATGAAGCTAAACCTGTAGTGAAGCCAGGTGAATTCATCATCGCAGCTATTGCACTCGATCACGGTCATATTTACGGGATGTGTAATGGGCTGGTTGAGGCTGGTGCAGAGCTGAAATGGGTATATGATCCGGATGAAGAGAAAATTAGAGCATTCATAGCCAAATATCCTGGAGTTAGGGCTGCTGAGTCTATGGATGAAATATTGGAAGATCCAGAAGTTCGCTTAGTTGCAGCGGCAGCTATTCCTTCAGAACGAGGCCCCTTAGGAAATAAGGTTATGGCTCACGGGAAGGATTATTTTACGGATAAAACCCCTTTTACAACACTTGAACAACTGGATGATGCTAGAGCTATGGTCGCAGCAACCAATCAGAAGTATATGGTTTACTATAGTGAGCGTCTTCATGTTGAAAGCGCAATCTATGCGGGACAGCTGATCCGTCAGGGGGCTATTGGTCGTGTTCTTCAAGTCATTGGATTAGGGCCGCATCGTTTAAATGCATCTAGCCGTCCAGAATGGTTTTTTGAGCGGGAGAAATATGGCGGAATTCTATGCGATATTGGCAGCCACCAAATTGAACAATTTTTATATTATACAGATTGTCGGGATGCTTTAGTTGTTCACAGTAAGGTAGCTAATTATAATCATTCGTCTTACCCTGAATTAGAGGACTTCGGTGATGCGATGCTTGTTGGGGACAATGGGGCAACCCAATACTTCCGTGTAGATTGGTTTACGCCAGACGGACTCGGAACCTGGGGAGATGGACGTACAATGATCATGGGAACTGAAGGGTACATTGAACTGCGCAAATACAGCGATATCGGGCGTTCAAATACACCGGATCATGTGTACTGGGTGAACGGGGAAGGGGAGCATTACGAACATGTAGCTGGAAAGGTTGGATTTCCGTTCTTTGGTGAACTTATCCTCGATTGTCTGAACCGGACGGAGCTGTCCATGACTCAAGCACATGTCTTCAAAGCTGCTGAACTATGTTTGAAGGCTCAAGCCCAAGCGATGAATCTAACTCCTAATCAACTAAAATAGCGAATGGAATAATGAATGGAGGTGGTAAAGATGAACAAACTTGGAGTAGCGATTATTGGCTGCGGGGCGATATTTCCTCTCCATGCTAAAGCAATATCAGCAATAAAAGATGTAAATCTACTTCTAGTTGCAGATATTGATGCTGATAAAGCTACACGAGAGGGAATAGAATATGCCTGCGATGCCACTGATGATTATAGAGAAATATTAAATGATAATCGTATTGATGTTGTTCATCTCTGTACACCTCATCATCTTCATGCAGAAATGGCTGAAGAGCTATTACGTGCGGGGAAGCATGTGTTAACTGAAAAGCCAATCGCCGTTGACCTTCCTTCAGCCATGCGCATGCTGGAAGCAGCGCAAGAGAGCTCCGGCCAGCTTGGTGTGGTGTTCCAGAATCGTTATAATGATGCTTCCGTTTATATTAAGAAGACTATAGATTCTGGTGATTTAGGGAAACTGCTTTGTATGAAAGGTGTCGTAACCTGGCATCGAAACGAAAGTTACTACAAAGATAGCAATTGGAGAGGAAGGTGGTCCACGGAAGGCGGAGGTGTTCTAATTAATCAGACCATTCATACCTTGGATTTACTACAGTGGTATGGGGGTGAGATTAAATCCGTGAAAGGCAGTATTACCACGGATGTGTTTGATGGCGTCATTGAAGTAGAAGATACTGCCCATGCTTGTATCGACTTTGCCAATAATGTTCGCGGGCTGTTTTATGGCACGAATACCTATCTTGAGAACTCTCCGGTGGAGTTGGAGCTAGTTTTTGAAGAGGGGACGCTTAACCTCCGTCGAGAGCACTTATATCTTTGGAAAGATGGGAAGGAAACCTTGGTTTGTGAGCCTATGTTCAGTCCTGCGGAAGGCAAATCGTATTGGGGGACTGGGCATAAGAGACTAATTGAGGACTTCTATGACCATATTTTCAGTGGATCAAAGTTTTGGCTGGATGGTCCTGAGGGGATAAAGGCGCTGGAACTGGTGAAGCGTATTTATAGCTCATCGCAGAGGAACAAATAAGTCATAAATATAGCGAAGGCTGTTCCATATGTAGATTTATCTACGAATGAGGCAGCTTTTTCGTGTTTAGGGACTTCCCGCATTTGGTTAAACACTAAGAAGACTACGACTTGCAGAGGAAGATGGATTTGATTAATTCTCCTTAGTGGAATAATCTAAAGTAAGTATAGGTTATTAACAGCAAGATATCTGGAGGGTGCATACAATATGGAGAAAATACTACTGAACATTAGAACGAACACCAAGCTAATTTCCATTGTGCAGACCATTGTTTTTATCTTTGTCATATTATACGTACTGATGTTTCTTTCTGGTGGATTATTCACCACCTTTTTTATTATGCTCATAGCTTGTTTTGTTAGTGTAATTGCTGCTTTACTCATGCTAATTCGAAAAAGCTTCTTATGGGCAATTGTTGATCTTGCTGCTGCGGGCGGTATGTTCATTTATTTTATTTATAATGATTAACTGTTATTAATCCTTGCAAGAAGCGGGTTTATGGCTGTAGCATAAGTTCCTTAACCTGGAGGACTTATTTCTCTCTTTTTTGCAAGCTTTTAAATAATTTATTTTTTTCATATAATAGTAGATATTAAATTTATAAATAATTGTAATACACTCGGATAAGGGTATAATTGAGACAGAAAAGGTGTGACGCCTAAGAAGGAGCGCCCACATCCTTTCTGCAAAATTCAGGGGATAAGGATGGTAATAATGGGCAAAAGTGCAACTGAAACAGACGTCATTTTAATTGGTGCTGGAATCATGAGTGCGACTTTAGGAACACTTTTAAAAGAATTAGTGCCGGATTGGAAGATTAAAGTGTTTGAAAAGCTCGAAAATGCAGGTGAGGAAAGCTCTAATGAATGGAATAATGCAGGAACTGGACATGCGGCGCTCTGCGAGCTTAACTACACTGTCGAAAAATCCGACGGAACTGTAGATATAAGTAAAGCCATCCAAATTAATGAACAGTTTCAACTTTCAATGCAATTTTGGTCTTATTTGGTAAATCGTAAGTTGATACATAATCCTCAGGATTTTATCATGCCCTTGCCCCATATGAGTTTGGTACTAGGGGAGAAGAATGTAGCTTTTTTGAAGAGAAGATTTGAAGCGCTATCAAAAAATCCTTTGTTCCAAGGAATGGAATTTTCCGATGACTCTAGCAAATTAATGGAATGGATACCGCTTATTATACAAAATCGTCCATCGAATGAACCTATAGCAGCAACAAAAATCGACTCAGGCACAGATGTTAACTTTGGCGCTTTAACGCGTATGTTATTTGATCACTTAAAGAGTAAGAATGTAGATCTCCATTATAAACATAGTGTAGATGGAATCAAACGTACTAGCGATGGGTCGTGGGACTTGAGAGTGAAGAACGACAGCGGTACTATTGAACACCATACTGCAAAATTTGTCTTTGTTGGTGGCGGGGGAGGAAGCTTGCATATCCTGCAAAAATCCGGTATTCCTGAAGGGAAACATATTGGAGGATTCCCGGTAAGTGGAATATTTATGGTGTGTAATAAACCAGAAGTTATAGCCCAGCATCATGCAAAAGTATACGGTAAAGCTAAGGTTGGAGCGCCTCCAATGTCTGTTCCGCATCTGGACACTAGATTTATTGACAACAAAAAATCGTTGTTATTTGGACCGTTTGCTGGCTTCTCACCAAAATTTTTAAAAACCGGTTCAATGTTTGATTTGATCACTTCCGTAAAACCCGATAATCTCCTAACGATGCTGTCGGCAGGTGCAAAGAACATGTCTTTGACCAAATACCTGATCGAGCAAGTGTTGTTATCGAAAGAAAAACGCATGGAGGAATTACGAGAGTTTATCCCGAATGCCAAAATAGAGGATTGGGATCTAGTTGTAGCAGGCCAACGCGTACAGGTAATCAAAGATACAGAGGATGGCAAAGGTATCCTTCAATTCGGTACAGAGGTAATTAGCGCCGCAGATGGTTCGATTGCAGCATTGCTTGGGGCTTCCCCAGGTGCTTCTACGGCTGTTCACGTGATGCTTGAAGTACTTAATAAATGTTTCCCTCAGCATATAAAAGAGTGGGAACCGAAAATTAAAGAAATGATTCCTTCTTATGGCCTGTCACTACTGGAAAATCCAGAGCTTTTGCATGAAGTGCACACATTAACGGCAACTACATTGGGTCTAGGTGGAAAAGAGCGAGTGCATAGTTAAGCAATGATCAATCGCTCGAAAGTATGATAATTGACAGAGATTTTCTTCAAGAAAGCCTATGGATTTCATTCATAGGTTTTTTGTTGAGTCCTGAAAGAACTGTTGGAGAATAACGAATACTATATCATCTTTGCGAACTTCAAGGCTTTTCTACGAGAGAAGGATGTAATTGATGTTCAGACCTATGAGGAGTTCTTAAATAGTGATTGCCAGCTTGTACTTTTAGTCGTCGACAGTGAATATGCTACAGTTTATTGCAAAGACCAGGGGATGCTTGAAGCACTGTGTCATAACGCAATTTCAAATGGATATGAAGATGTTCAGTACATTACGAATGAGAATGACTTCAGAACAAGATTATCAGTATGGTAGAAGGAAACCGTAAGGTTGATTTGACGAACAAATCATTCATTTGTTACAATGACCCCATCAATTAGGAAAAGGATGAGGACGATGGTTCGTCGTTTGAAACGGTTTAAGAATGTCGCTACTGTATCAAGCTTCTAAGTATAAATGCTATAAATTACTTAGAAGCGAGGGAAAAGAATGAAACAACAGTTGTTTAACCACTGGTCAGAAACGAAGTATTTAAAGGATATTGTCACCAACCCAATGATTGAGGTAGGGGATTACTCGTACTACTCTGGGTATTACGATAATCATCATTTTGAAGACGGGTGCGTCAGATATCTTTGGGGAGACGAAACGTCAAGAAAGTTATTTAACCCGATCGAAGATTTTGGGTGGCATTTAGATAAATTGATTATAGGAAATTATGTTTGTATTGCAAGTGGTGTAATTATTTTAATGGGTGGTAATCACAATCATCATCCGGAATGGATTACCGTGTATCCTTTTGCGGACCAGATTGAAACCTCTTACGAACCCAAAGGGGATACGATCATAGAAAGTGATGCTTGGATTGGGATGAATGCAATGATTATGCCAGGTGTGAAAATAGGGGAAGGTGCTATTGTTGCGGCAGGTTCGGTTGTTGTAAAAGACGTTCCACCATATACAATAGTAGGTGGCAATCCTGCTAAAGAGATTAGAAAAAGATTTACAGATCGTGAAATCGAAAAGTTAAAGGAAATGCGTTGGTTTGATTGGAAACGTGAGAAAATTGAACAAGCTACGTCTATCTTTTCAAGTTCATCGATTGATCAATTATATGAGTTTTATCTAAGGGAAATAATTTCATAACACAATCAGAACAGGCTGCCGCAATTATTCGGCAGCCTGTTCTTTTACCAGTTAAGGCAGTTTAACAATAATTGTTCTTTACCAGATTAATCCTAATTAGTATGATAATATGAATGGGCTCATCTAATCTCTTGGGAGGAAAGTGTGCTAGATATATGAAATATATTGAATTTGGTCTAGGTAATACATGGTTTATTAGAACCGAAACGGAGTTAGAGGATGGAAGTGAATTTGAAGAAAAAGGAATTGTGAAACCGGTAAGGTTCCATTCTCTATATATCAGGATTTGGATTAGTAAAACTGTAGTAATCCTAGACTTAAAGCAAGGTTTTAAAAAAAGTAAGAAAAGTTATAACGCGTTTAAGATTATTTTTGGTATAACAAGTCTCTAGAATGGAGGAGCATACATATAACGACAAGATGGAGGAAACTAACTATGGATAAAATATTAAATGAAATAGCCAATTTGATAAGCAGTAAGGAAAAAAGAGTTACTATTGGGATTTCGGGTCATGGTGCATCTGGAAAGACAACATTTGCCCATAATCTTTTAAAGCTTCTGGGTCATGAGAAAGTGAATTATATGAATACTGATCCCTATATTATCGGCTCTCATCTTAGAAAGTACACTGTAATCGATTATGATTATAACAATGAACGTCATCGTAATAAAATGACAGCTTGTCATCCTTCTGCTCATAATATATCTGCTCTAGAGAGAGACATCCGAATGATGCGAGATGGTTTAGATTTTTATACAATAGACACCAATTATTTAAAGAGTGCAATGATAGCTTCACAAAACAGAGTGAATATTGTAGAGGGCATGAGCGTTGCTTTTGCAGACCCGAATTTGTTTGATCTGAAGGTGTACTTATATACGGATGGAGACACTGAATTGATGAGAAGGAGTATACGTGATGTCTCTGAAAGAGGAACAGACATCAAATATTTAAGAAAATCTCATGAAGACCGTAGAATTCAATATGAGTTATTTATGCATCCTTTTCATCGAAACTTTGATATCATTATAAAAAATTCCAATGAAGGTTATATTCTTGAAAATGAATTCAGGAGGGAATTATGAATCTTGCAAATAAAGTAACAATCGCCAGAATATTCTTAATCCCCATCTTTATAGTGCTTTTCTCAAAATATCCTGATTGGCCAGAGGGGATTTATTATGCAGCTATTGTTTTTTTACTCGCTTCAGCCACTGACAAACTAGATGGTTATATTGCTAGGAAGTATAATCAGGTTACGAACCTTGGAAAGTTACTTGATCCATTAGCGGATAAGTTGCTCATTTCTGCTGCGTTGATTCTACTGGTAAGTCAGCAGATGTTATACGCATGGGTTGCTTTAGTTATTGTAGCGAGGGAAGTGATCATTACAGGGATTAGACTTGTTGCTGTCACTCAAAAAATAGTGTTGCAAGCTGATCGATACGGAAAAGTTAAAATGGTATCGCAAGTTGTAGCAATTACTGCAGTTATGTTTACAAACCATCCATTCACCCTTTTTACGAATATACCTATCGATCAAATCCTAATCTATATTTCACTAGTCATAACTATCTATTCAGGATTTAACTACATAAGAAATAACTATCGTTTTTTAAAATTAGAAGCATGAGCTCGATAAAAAGGTTGCTGAATAACAATTAGATTAAGGCGAATTCTCACTCCATTTCGAGTAAGAATTCGCCTTTATTTTATGTATATCCTCGTGCTTTTTACTTAATAACGTCAATATATTTATGAGATTTACTGCAAATAAACCCATAACCCTTGTATGTGTATGCCAAGTCTAAGCTCAAATCCGAACTATTGACACAAAAGTGTATTACACGTATAGTACATAAATAAGATGTATGAACCACTTAGTACACACACTTAGTATATGGAGTTGGTTGTATGACAGAAGAACAAAAATCAGGTGTCAGCTTTAATATTCGAGAACCGGTATATATTCAAGTTGTCCGTTACTTTAAAGAACAGATTGCTACAGGGCAAATCGGAGCAGGAGACAAGATTCCTTCACGGCGTGAGCTGGCATCAGTAATGAAGATTAATGCGAACACGGCACAGAAGGCATATAAGGAAATGGAGGAACAGGGTTTGATCGTAACAGAAGGAAATTCCCCAAGTCGAATTACACAGGATCAGCAAATACTAAGCTCGATTCGTGCTGAATTAATCGAAAGTGCAGTGGATATATTCATCGGTTCCATTCGGAATATTCAAATTCCAGTTGAAGAACTGGTAGACATCATAAAGACAAAATATACATCGGAGCGATCTCCAGAGGGTGGTGACACAAGATGATCCAAGTGAATCAGATGGTGAAGAATTACGGATTCAAGAAGGTACTAAATGGCGTTAGCTTCACTGCTGCCAAGGGAGAGATCACCTGCCTGATCGGAATCAATGGTGCCGGAAAGTCAACGGTGCTGAAGTCCATCATGGGACTGACACCATACAAAGGTGAAGTCTTAATCGATAATGCATCACTAACACCTGCGATGTATGAGAAAATGACTTTTATTCCAGATTCGTTAACGATGCCCTCCAATATGCGAATTGCTGATTGCTTCAGCTTTATGGCTGACTTTTATCGGAATTGGAACGCTGAACGTGCAGAGGAATTGCTTAAGTTCTTCCAGTTGAGCTCTAAAGATCGCGTGTCTTCATTGTCGAAGGGGATGGCTGCAAAGTTAAATTTGTTGCTCGGACTTGCCTTGGATTGTGATTACATCCTAATGGACGAACCGTTCTCGGGGATTGATATGTTCAGCCGCGAGCAAATTACTGATGTGTTCACGAGTGAATTGATCGAGGATCG